>JBGASF010000061.1:0-43214 GCA_044229835.1 Polyangia bacterium
GCCCCGCCAGCCCCGCCAGCCCCGCCGTCACTCATGGCCTCGCGCAGCGCCGCCCCCAGCTCGCGCGCCGTCGCGAACCGCTTCTCGGGCTCGCGCTCCAGCGCTCGCGCCAGCACGCGCGCCAGCCGCACCGGCACCACCCCGGCATCCCCGCCGGCGCGCTCGCGCGCATCCGGCGCCGGCTCCTCGAGGATCGCCTTGGCCGCCAGCACCGGTGAGTCGCGCTTGAACAGGCGCTGCCCGGTCACCGCCTCCCAGGCCACGATCCCCATGCAGAACACGTCGGCGCGTCGATCCACCACGCCGTCCGCGATCTGCTCGGGCGACATGTACGCGAACTTGCCCTTGAGCAGCCCCGGCTCGGTCACGCTGGTCGCCGAGTGCGCCTTGGCGATGCCGAAATCGAGCACCTTCACGACCCCCACCGAGGTCACGAACAGGTTCGACGGCGACACGTCGCGGTGCACCACCCCCAGCGACCGGCCATCCGGCCCCGCCAGCTCGTGCGCGTGGTGCAGCCCCTCGCAGGCCTGCGCCAGCGCGCCGACCACGAAGCGCAGGTGCTGCCACGCGTCAGTCCCCTGACCCGGTGGCGGCACCATCGCGCGCGACAGCGGCACCCCCTCCAGGTACTGCATCACGATGTAGTACGAGCCCGCGTCCTCGCCGAGGTCGTAGACCTCGCACACGTTGGGGTGCGCGAGGCGCGCCGCCAGCCGCGCCTCGTCGAAGAACATGGCGACGTACTGCCCGGTCGGCGCCAGCGCCGCCAGCAGCCGCTTGACCACCACCAGCTTCTCGAAGCCCGCACGCCCCTGCAGCCGGGCCAGGTAGATCTCGCCCATGCCCCCGGTGGCCAGCTTGGCGAGGAGCTCGTAGCGTCCCATCGTCTGCCGGGTCGTCGTTGACATGGACATGCGGTATCGTGGCGCCGCGGAGTGTAGGAATGCCTTCGATTGCGCGTCAACTGCTGCTGGTGCTGCTCGCGCTGACCACCAGCTGCGCGTTCGAGGGCAGCTATGCCGGCACCCGCTTCAAGTGCCCCACCGGCGAGTGCCCGGCCGGCTTCCAGTGTGTCGCCGCCGTGTGCCAGCCCAGCGGCGCCAGCGACGCCGGCCCCGCCGACGCCGCGCCCGGCAGCGACGCCGCGCCCGGCAGCGACGCCGCCACCGGCCCCGACGCCGCCCTCACGGTGTGCCAGCGCGCCGCCCTGGCCGCGCCCAGCGACCGCTGCAGCCAGGCCATCGCGCTGCCCGGCGCCAGCTCGGCGACCGGCGTCACCGTGTACGGCGACACCACCGGGTACGCCAGCGACCTCGCCCCGACCATCCCGGCGACCTGCTCCGGCGCCTTTGAATCCGGCCCCGATGCTGTGTACACCGTGTCAATCACCGCGGGCCAGCGCATCACCGCCACGCTGACCACCGAGGGCTGGGACGGCGCGCTCTACATCCTGTCGGCCTGCAACAGCAGCGCGACCTGCGTCAAGGGCGCCAACAGCATCGGCACCGGCTCCGAGATGGTCAGCGTCGTCCCCGCCAGCGCCGGCACCTACCACGTCGTCGTCGACGCCACCGCCGCGACCAGCGCAGGGTGCTACACCCTCGACGTCAAGGTCGGCCCTTGAGGCCCGGAATGGCCGTGTCCCGCCCCCCGTTTGTCCCTGAGAGGTCCATGAAGACACTATCGACGCTCGCGCTCCTCGCCCTGGTGCACGGCCAGGCCCTCGCTGCCCCCGCGCCCGCCCCCTCGGCGCCGCCACCGGCACCGGCACCCGCGGCGGCCCCCGCACCCGCACCGGCGCCGCCGGGGGTCGCGGCCAAGCCGACCATGATCGAGATCCTGCGCAGCCGCGCCGCGGGCTCGCCCGTCTTCATCTTCGCCAGCGACGCCGGCCTCAGCGCGCGCAGCGCCGACGGCAAGCTCGACGAGCCGCTGGCCCCCGGCCCGGCGACCGAGGTGCGCTTCGATCCCGCGCTCGACCTGGTCTGGTATCGCAGCGGCGCCGAGCTGCGCATGCTCGATCTGCGCGCGCGCGTCGCCGAGCCCATCGTCGTCGTGCGCGGCGTCCCCGCCGACGTCGAGTACCGCATCGCGCAGCCCGGCGACGCGCGCCCCGACGACCTCAGCTCGCACGTCGAGCTGGTCCTCACCCTGGGCAAGAAGGCCAAGCTGTCGAGCGGGATCGTGCAGGGCATGGACTGGGACTGGTGGTACGGCCCCGAGCAGCAGAAGCCGATGAAGGCCCGCGTCAAGCAGGCCAAGAAGGCCAAGCTGCTGGCCGGCAAGCAGCTCGCCGCCCTGGTCGGCCGCGCGCCGCGCGCCAAGCTGATCATGGCCAGCCACGCCGCGCCGTCCGTGCCGGTGCCCGCCGCGATGAACGCCGGCTGCGAGGAGGACCCCGACATGTGCGGCCTGCAGGCCGGCTACGGCAAGTGGCAGCTGGTGTACAGCTCGCACAGCTGCGGCGACTTCTGCTACCAGTCCTGCCTGCTGCACGATCCCGCCACCAGGCGCTGGTCGCAGCCGCCCTCGGGCGAGAAGTGGCTCGACGCCGCCAAGGTCCCCGCCGACGGCTCGGGCAGCTGCGGCGACTACCTGCTCGATCGCGAGCAGCAGTGGGTGCTGACCGAGGACGCCGTGTGCAAGCTGGGCAAGCCGTGCACCACGCTGACCGGGCGCCCGGTGGGCTGGCTCGACCCCGGCCCCGCCTTCGTGCTGCCGGTCGTCAAGGGGCCGCCGAACTGACCCGCGCGGGGTAGGATGGGCGCGTGGATACTCGCCGCTTCGCCGAGAACGCTCTTCGCCTCGCTGGCTGGCACTGGGACGGCGAGCTGCCCGCGCCCAAGAAGTACGTCTGCCTGGCGGTGCCACACACCAGCAACTGGGACGGCCTGCTGCTGGTGCTGCTGGCGCAGAGCCAGGGCCTGCCGCTGTCCTGGATGATCAAGGACACCTGGTTCCGCGGCCCGATGGCGCCGCTGCTGCGCAACGTGGGCGCGGTGGCCATCGATCGCAAGCGCTCGCGCAACATCGTGGGCCAGATGATCGAGGAGTTCGCGCGCCGCGACGAGCTGGTGCTGGCCATCCCGCCCGAGGGCACGCGCGGCCACAGCGAGTACTGGAAGTCGGGCTTCTATCACATCGCGCTGGGCGCCAAGGTCCCGGTGGTCACCGGCTACCTCGACTACGGGCGCAAGGTCGGCGGGCTGGGGCCGCCCATCATGATGACCGGCGACGTGCGCGCCGACATGGACAAGATCCGCGCGTTCTATGCCGCCATGGCGCCGACCGCGAAGAATCCGGCCGGTTTCGGCCCCATCCGCCTGCGCGAGGAGGACGAAGCCGCGCCCGCCTCGGCCGGCAAGCCGTAGCCGCCGCTCGCGCCGCGCCGCGCCGCCCGCGCCGCCCGCCTCAGCCGACGAAGCCCACGATGGGCCGCGGCGGGCCGCCGTCCAGCAGATCCTCCGGGCTGCACTTGTCGATGTGGCCAATCAGCCGCCGGTACAGCCCGAAACCGGCCAGCTTGCGCAGCCGCGGCTCGAAGCTGCGCGCGATCTCCAGCGGGATGCCGAGCTGCTGGTTCTCCTGCTGGCGGATGTAGCCGGCGCAGTAGTTCATCGCCAGCCCGCGGCGGCGGTGATCGGTGACGTTGGCGCCGCCGCCGTGCCACATGGCGCCGTCATAGACCATCACGCTGCCGCGCTTCATCACGGCCGGGATGGTCGGATAGTCGGTGCCCAGCAGCGGGGTGTGATCGCGCCGGTGGCTGCCGGGCAGGATCCGCGTCGCGCCGTTGGCCTCGGTGAAGTCGCTGATGGCCCACATGCTGTTGGCGATGATGGGCACGTGCGGGCGCGGCAGCGGGATGACCTGGTCGTCGGCGTGCAGCGGCTGTGGGGTCTCGCCGGGACCAATGGCGATTGAAGACAGCGACGACACCAGGCAGCCGCGGTCGAGGATCTTCTCGATCAGCGGCAGCACCGCCGCGTGCACCGGGATGCGCTGGTACAGCGGGCCGCGCGCCAGCAGGTTGTAGATCCGGGTGGTGCGTGTGCCCTCGAAGATGTTCTGCGCCGGCACCGTGCCGAGCTCGCGCTCGAGCCGCAGCAGATCGGCCGCCAGGGCGTCGATCAGCTCGGGTTCGATGACGTTCTCGAGGATGGTGTAGCCGTCCTGGGTCACCCGGGCGAGGTGGGCGGAGAGCTCGGCGTCATTCATCGCACCAGGATAGCGGAGTCACGATCGGCCGTGCTGGTGCTGCCGTGGCTGGCGCGGGCGCTGGTCGGCATGCGCGCCGGGGCGGGTGCCACCGCGGGCTCGGCGCCGCTGCGGATGCGCACGACCATGTAGCCGCTGGCGCCGCCGATGATGACCGCGAGCAGCGCCGCCAGGGGCACCTTGCGACCGCTCTTCTTGGACCACTTGCGCTTGCTGTCCGAGGCTTCCATGCCGAGCTGCTTCAGCAAGGCGCGGGCCAGCGCGATGGCCGCGAAATCCCGGCGTCTCGACGGTTGCCGCGCCGCGCTGTGTCGCGCCCGTACACCCGCCGCTGTACGAGGTTTGCACGGCCACCCGCGCGGCCCCGCGCAATCGCGGGGTTCGCCGGGCACGACGCTTGCTGAAGACGGGGGGATGGTCATCCGCTGGCTCCGGGTCGGGCTCACGCTGACGTCGCTGGCGCTGGTCGGCTGTCGCACCACCCAGCCCTGGCAGCGCGAGGATCTGGCCCGGCGCAGCATGCGCCCCGATGGCGATGGCGATCGCCGGGCGCTGCGCGACCACATGACCGGGACCCGCGAGGGCGCGGTCGGCGGGCTGGGCAGCGGCGGCGGTGGATGCGGCTGCAACTGAGCGCCTGCACGGCCGCGGCGCTCGCGCTGGCGCTGGCGCTGGCGCTGGCGCTGGCCGGGTCGGCGCGCGCCGAGGGGCTGCGCCTGACCCAGGACACCCTGCTGTACTCGGACTCCGACAGCGTGATGGTCGCCAGCCCGCAGCTGGCGCTGCACCACGACCTCGACGAGGCTGGCGGCGAGGCCTCTGCGCGCGTCGTGGTCGACATGGTCAGCGCGGCCTCGGTCGACGTGGTGTCGCACGCCAGCAAGCGCTTCACCGAGGTGCGCCAGGAGATCGACGCCGACGTCAGCAAGGCCTTCGGGCGCCACCTGCCGTCGCTGGGCTATCGCTACTCGCGCGAGAACGACTACTGGTCGCACGGCGTCACCCTGGGCTGGCGCGAGACGCTGTCGCCCGACACCACGGTGCAGGCCAGCTACGGGCTGACGCTGGATCAGGTCGGGCGCGCCGGCGACGCGCGCGACAACGCGCACGGGCTGCGCACGCACAACGCCAGCCTGGGGCTGACCCAGGTGCTGGGGCCGCGCTCGCTGGCGCGCGTGATGTACACCCTGACGCTCGAGGACGGCTATCTCGAGAAGCCGTATCGCTTCGTGCCGCTGTTCGACCAGGCCGGCGTCGACCTGGCGGCCGCGCGCGGCGAGCAGCTCGGCCTGGGCAGCTTCGCGCGCTACAGCCTGCCCGAGCGCCCCGCCGAGGAGGTGCCCGACCTGCGCGCCGGCCACGCCTTCGCGCTGCGCTACCTGCGCTGGGTGGCGGCGCTGTCGGCGTCGCTGCGCCTCGACGGTCAGCTGTATGTCGACTCCTGGGGAATGCTGGCGGGCACCGCCGAGCCGGCGCTGGAGTTCGGCCTGGGCGGCAACCTGGAGCTCAGCCTGCGCGGGCGCGCCTATCACCAGCGTGCCGTCGGCTTCTGGCAGCGCACCTATGTGGTCAGCCCCGGCGAGCTGCCGCGCTATCGCAGCATGGATCGCGAGCTGTCGAGCTTCAGCACCCTCGAGGGCGGTCTCGGGCTGGCGTACGCGGGCAAGCGCTTCGAGGCCTATGCGGAGGGCTCGTTCATGAACACCTGGTATCGCGACTATCTGTTCCTGGACTCGCGCTATGCGGTCGTGGTGCAGGCGGGCCTCAGGTGGACGCCATGAGCCGGCGCACGCTGGCGCGCGTGGCCACCCTGGCGCTGGCGGCGCTGCTGGTCGCGGGCTGCCTGGGCGAGACGCGCGAGGAGCAGGCCGCGCGCGCGCTGGGGCCCGAGACCTGCGGGGGCGGCCGGCGCGGCGGCCAGGAGGAGGACGACGACGAGGGCGGCCCCGAGCATCGCTGTGGTCAACCCTGCCTGTTCTGCCACAGCGCCAGCTACAACCCGGGTGAGCGCGTCTTCATCATGGCGGGCACCGTGTTCGCGCGCCCGGGCGACACCGTGGGCGTCGGCGGCGCCGAGGTCGCGCTGGAGGACGCCGCCGGCCACCAGGTCTCGGTGCTGACCAACGCGACCGGCAACTTCATGCTGTCGCGCGGCAGCAGCCTGCAGCAGCGCGGCAGGGGCCAGGTCCGGGTGCCCTTCGACCTCGTCTACCCGGTCGCCGTGGTGGTGCGCAAGGACGGCCTCGAGCGCAAGATGCGCAGCCACATCCAGCGCGAGCCGAACTGCGCCGTGTGCCACACCGCGGCGCTGTCGGCGACCTCGGCCGGCCACGTGGTGCTGGAGGGACCATGAGGCGCGCGCGGCAGCGGCGTGGCCGGGTCGGACTGGTCGCGCTGGTCGCGCTGGCCGGCGCCGCGCTGGCGGCCGGCTGTCAGGACGTCGGCGGCACCGTGCCGCTGGGCACGCGCGATCCGGCGGTCTATGCGCGCGAGGTCCACGCCGTGATCGAGGCCCGCTGCGGCACCCTGGACTGTCACGGCGACTCGCGGCGACCGCTCCGGATCTACGCCGAGACCGGGCTGCGCCTGCGCGACGAGCTGCGCGGCCAGCCGCTGACGGCGGAGGAGCTGGGCGACAACCTGCGCGCCATCGAGGCGGTCGACCCCGGCGCCGCCGCCGAGGAGCACCTGCTGGTGCGCAAGCCGCTGGCGGTCGCGGCCGGCGGGCAGAAGCACCTGGGCGGCGAGCTGTGGGCCACGCGCACGGCAGCCGCGCCGACCTGCCTGGTGGCGTTTCTCAGCGGGCGCGATGACGCCGCGATGGCGGAGGCGTGTGCGGCGGCGCGCGCCGAGGTGTCGCTGCCGCCGCCTTGATCAGAACGTGACCAGCACCGACCCGCTGCCGTTGTCCCAGGTCGCGAAGCGGGTGCTGCCGGTGCGCGTGAAGGGCAGGTTCTCCTCGTTGGTGCCGGTGCACACCGTGGCCAGGCGGGCGTTCGTGGTCGGGGCGCCGGCGGCGTCGAAGCTGTAGCGCTCCACGGCGCGGTCGGTCAGGCCGTGGGCGTTGTCGACCAGGACGTCGAAGCCGCCGCCCGGGATGGCGCGGCTGGCGACGCGGGTCACGAAGTCGCCGGTGGCGCGGGTGAACACGATGCGTGGCGTCAGCGTGGTCGCGCCGGTGGCGTCGACCATGGCGACCCAGGGATCGCTGTTGTTCTGGTCGCGCCAGGTCACGATGGCGGTGTCGGCGGTCGCGCCCGGGGCCAGCCCGACACGCTCGCGCACGGTGGCGGCGCCCGTGGACACGATCTGCTGGGTGCCGTCGGGAGCGATGGGGCGCACGGCGACGGTGGTCGACAGGCTGCTGGCGACGACCTGGTAGGCGACCAGGAACTTCGCGGTCGCGCTGGTGGTGGCGATGATGCCGCCGACCGGCTGCGAGTTGGTGATGGTGGGCGGCGTATGCAGCACGGTCTCGACCGGGGCGCCGCTGACCGGCACCACGGTGACGCGCAGCGCGCCGTCGAGCTGCCCGCGCCACAGCAGCGCGACGTCGCCGCTCGCGTGCACGGCGAGCGCGCCGAGCACGGCCTGCCCGGTGCCGATGGTGGTCGGGCTGCCGACCACGCCGGCGCTGGTCACCCGGCGCAGCTGGATGGTCTGCCCGGTGCGGCCGACCACCACATAGTCGGTGCCATCGAAGGCCAGCGACACCACCTCGGGCAGGGCCAGCGTGACGTCGGCGGTGCGGCGCACGCCGGTGGGGCCGACGCGGACCAGCACGGTGTTGCCACCGCTGGAGTAGGCCGCGGCGGCGCCGCCGCTGTCGGAGGTCAGCGCGGGCCACAGCGTGGGTGGCGTCGGCTCGAGGTGACTCGCGGTGTCGCCGCTGCGCATGCACACCATGGCGTCGGGCATGGCGTCGGTTGCGGCGTCGGGGATGGCGGCGTCGGCGAGGGCGCTGTCGGGCGCGGCGTCGACCAGCGTGGCGTCGATCACGATGGCGGCGTCGAGCAAGCTGCCGTCGCTGCCGGGGCCGGCGTCGCGCTGCGTCGGCTCCACCTTGCAGATGCAGCCCGGAGCGAGGGCGAACGACAGCGCGGCGGCCAGCAGCAGGACGGGTCTCATCGCGCGCGAGAATACCCCGTCGCCCACAGCGGTTATGATCTTCGACATGACGCGCTGGAGATTCGCGGTGGCGGTGGCGGTGCTGGGTGGGCTGGTGCTGGCAGCGTGTACGCGCTCGCCGCGGCAGGAGGCGCAGCCCAAGGTGGCGCCGGCGCGCGGCGCGGTTGCGCCCCCGGGGGTGATCGACGCCGCGGTGGCCAGCCTGGGCCCCGACGCCGCGCCGGCGATGACCGGCCGCCTGCAGCCGATGCCGCCGCAAGCGACCCTGTGGGCCGATCGCGCCTGCCTGTTCGGCTCGATGCTGAAGGTCGAGAACGACTGCGGCTGCGGCGACGCCTTCCTGTGCAACCCCACCATCGCCGGGCCAGGCAAGCTCGACCTCCACCTGCGCAAGGACACCTCGCGCCTCGGCCACTGCCTGGACTGCTACCCGTGGGAGCCTGGTCGCTGCGTGCTGCCCAAGCTGACCCCGGGCAAGTGGCAGGTCCAGGTCGACGGCGCCACCCTGCTGGAGCTCGAGGTCGACGCCAGCGGCAAGCTGCCCGACCCGATGTGCTGGAGCGCGCCCACGCCGTGACGTGAGCAGTCAGGGCGCTGGTGTGGCCGACGTCGGGGCCGGCGCCGGTGCGAGCTGCAGCGCCATGCGCAGTCGCCCGCGCTTGCCCTGCCCGACCGGGACGACCGAGCCGGCGAGCGCCCGCTGCGCACAGCCGTCCAGCGCCGTGGCGAGGTCGCCGCCGAGCTTCAGGCCCGTGACCGAGGACGGCGCCGCAAAGCGCAGGTCGACCTCCAGCGTCCCGGCCAGCGCGGGCGTCGCCGCCAGCGCCTTCTCGTAGCAGTCGTCGAGCCGCGTGGTGACGATGCGCACCAGCACCTTGCGCTGCAGCTCCGAGAGATCGTCCCCGCTGAGGCGCAGCGCGAGCTGCTGCACCTGGGTGTGCGACGGCTGCCCGCCGGAGCCCAGTCTGGGCGCGCTGACCGCACCGCCGTCAGGCCAGTGCCCCAGCAGTGGCTCGGCGTCGGGATCGACCCACAGGTTGACGTCGACCCCGGCGGCGCGCAGCTCCTCCACGGACACCGTGATGGCCGCGAAGGGATCGCGCGCGTCGGGGGCGAGCGCGGCATCCAGCGAGGCCTGGGCGAGGTCGACCGCGCGCGCCCCAGCATCGCGCGTCGCAGCAGCGGGGTTGCTGGCTGCGCCGCCGCCGGCTCGCGCACCGCGGCTGTCGCGGCGACACCCGCCGGCCACGGCCAGCATGGCGCACAGCACCGTCCACCCCACCGTCCGCGCCATCGCCAGATGATAGCGGTTCATCCCCTGCGCGTGCGCATGCGCACTGTGAACGCGTCACGGGCGTGTGGCGTCGCAGCAACGCGCAACGCCCCCGCAAGCCGCCGGATTCCGCCTCGCCGCGCTGGCACATGCGCTGCACTACCCACGACCATGCGCAAACTTGCCTTGATTTCGGCTGTGATCTCGCTCATCGCCCTCGCCGGCTGCAACGAAACTTCGGTTTCGGGGCGCATCTCGGGCCAGCAGGTGCACCTCGACGAGGCCTCCTTCGGCATCACCGAGCAGGCCGCCGCCGGCGGCGTCACCGCGCGCGTGCGCCTGGTGCTGCGCGACTCCAGCACCGGCCTGCGCGTCGTCATCGAGGATCTCCCCATCGGCGTCGGCAAGCAGCTCGCCGTCGCGGGCACCGGCCCGAGCCGCGGCTTCGCCGCCGTGGTCGACGTGCAGCTGTCCGACCTCGATGCGCTGCTCGACGGCCTGCGCCGCCACCAGCGCCCGCTCACCGCGCCCGGCACCCTGCGCGGCGAGGTCCGTCTGACCACGCTGCTCGACGAGGCCGACGCCTCGGGCGGCTTCCACGCCGAGCACGACCCGGCGCTCGACCAGCTGCTGCAGTGAGTGGACACCCCTCATGAGAGGTTGCATCGGAGCCCAAGCGCAAAAAAATAGGAGGCCGAGGAGATCTCTGCCCTGCTGGAGGCCAGGCGGCTCGGCGTGCACGAGGCACTGGGGTTCGGGTCGTTCCACGCCTATGCCGAGGCGCGGCTCGCGCTGTCGGCGCGGATGGCGTACGAACGTGTGCGCGTGGTCGAGGCGCTGGCGCGCCTGCCGCTGACGCGTGCGAAGCTGGCGGCCGGAGGCATCAGCTACTCGGCCGTGCGCGAGCTGTCGCGCGTGATCGTCGCCGAGACCGAGGCGGCCTGGCTCGCCCACGTGGGCGACATGACCGTCCGCGAGGTCGAGAGCCAGGTCGCCGGGCTGGAGCCGGGAGCCATGCCGGGTGACGAGCCGGATCCGGCCGAGCAAAGGCGCCTGGTCCACTTCGAGCTGACGCCCGCGACCCAGGCGCTGCTGCGCGAGGTCCGCAAGGCGATGCACAAGGACGCTGGCACTGCGCTCGATGACGACGCCTTCATGAGCCAGTTGCTGCGCCTGGCAGCCGCCGCGGGTGGCGACCGCAAGCCGGGTACACCGAGCTACCAGATCGCCATCAACGTCTGCGCGCGCTGCGAGCGCTTGACCCAGGACGGCGGCGGCAAGGTGTTCGACATCGATCCCAGGCTGCTCGAGGTCGCGCTGTGTGATGCGTCGGTCATCGGGCTACACCGGCCGGACGCGCCGGTGTCGCGCCAGATCCCGGCTGCTCGTCGGGTAGCCGCGATGCGCCGCGCCCATGGCTGCTGCGAGGTGCCCGGCTGTCGCGCCTCGGTGTGGCTCGACGTCCACCACTGGCAGTTCAGGTCACGCGGCGGCGACCATGTGCTCGGCAATCTCGTCGTCTTGTGCAGCGCACACCACCAGGCGGTCCATGACGGCCACCTGCTGATCCTGCGTGACCCACGTGGGCGAGGCTTTCTGTATCGCCACCGCGACGGCACACCCTACGGTAGCGCCATCACGACCACGGTCGAACAACACCCGGCCTGACACCGGTGCCGCCACGACGACCCGGAGCGCGGCCGCGCCGGCGGAGCGGCGCCGAAAGGGCCCCCCGAAAGGGGCCCGGCGCCGCGCAGCCCGTCGCCCGAGGCACCGTCCGACCTCGGTCGCGCGGGCTTCAGCACTGATCTGGGCTGGCGGCGCCCGCGGAGACACGGCGGCCGGCGACCACTGCGGCCAGCCCTCGATGCAGGTCAGGGCGCGCCCGAGATGTGACGAAGCGACGAGGACGACCTACTGGATGGTGAAGCGGCCCAGGGCCGGGTACTCGGACTTCTGATCGATGACGTACAGCGGGCCGGCGCCGGTGGCGGGGATGGTGACGTTGATGCCGGGCAGATTGCCGGCGCCCGAGGTCGAGCCCTGGCCAACCAGCACGCCGCCCGCCTTGGGGTTGCCCCAGTACACGCGGGTGGCGGTGCTGCTGGCGAAGTTGCCGCCGTTGACCGTGACCATGGTGCCGCGCGGCCCCATCGGCGGCGTCATGGTCACCGTCGGGCCGTAGATCTCGACCCGGGGTGAGTAGACGTTGGTGCCGCCGTAGTCGGCGCCCGAGATGACCCACAGGCGGCCGTCGGGGCCGATGGTGGCGGCGGTGACGCCATGATCACCCTGCAGCGTGGCCACCGCGGTCCAGGTGTCGTTCTCGGGCGTGTAGGCCTCGACGACGCGGGCGGTGGCGGCGTTGTCACCGCCGATGAGGTAGATCCGGCCGTCGGGCGCCGGCACCGCGACCGCCCAGGTGCGACCGGTGATGCCGGCGCGCTTGGCGGTGAAGGTCTTGGTGGTGGTGTTGAAGGCGTCGGTGGTGGTGCCGCCGCCGCCCGCCATCACATAGATGGTCTGCCCCATGACCGACGCCGACACGCCCTGGCGCACCGGCATCTGGCCCTCCATCTTCCAGTCGCCCGGCGGTGCGAACGACTGGATCTGCGCGATGTCGCCGAACAGCCAGACCCGGTTGTCGGGGCCGACCGCGGGCGAGTAGCCGCGCGCCATCGGCATCGAGGTCTCCTGCGTCCAGGTGCTGCCCATGAACGGCGTCAGCGGATGCGAGTTCACCGTGTTGTTGGGGTTCAGCGCGCCGAAGCCGCCGAACTGCCAGACCTTGCCCATGTAGATCACCGAGATCGACTGCTCGCCGCCACCGGCCGGATCGCCCGCGACCCACGCCGTGGCCGGCCCGGTCGCGGTGAAGGGCAGCACCTGCACGGTGCCGGTCGGGCGCGTCTGCCCGGTGCCGCTGGAGTAGGTGTTGCCCGCGATCAGCCAGATGGCGTCCGCGGTCGAGATCGCCGAGCCGTGACCGCGCCCGGCCAGCGTGATCGGCGGCGCCAGCGTGGGCGGCACCGCGGGGCCGTCGACCCAGCGCGGATAGTTGATGCCGGTGGTCCCGCCCAGCCCGCTCAGGAGCTGGCAGTACATCTGCCCGCACACGTTCGACAGACAGTCGGTCGGCGCCACGCACTTCTTGGCCCCGCCGCACGGGTTGCACATGGTGCCGCCGCAATCGACGTCGGTCTCGTTGTTGTTCATCACGCCGTCGTCGCAGCTGTTGGCGCCGCACAGGTGGGTGACGCCGTTGCAGATGGTGGTGGTGCAGTCGCCGCCGGCGCCGCACATCTTGCCGACCGCGCAGGTGGCGCCGCAGCGGCCGCCGCAGTCCTTGTCGGTCTCGTTGCCGTTCTGCATGCCGTCGCTGCAGGTGCCGACGTTGACGTTGCCATCGATGTCACCGCCGTCGCCGGGGCCGCCGTCGCCGGTGTTGATGCCGCCCAGCGTGATGGTGGCCTTGACGTGCTCGTTGGCGGTGCCGGCCAGCGTGATCGACGTGTCGCCCGAGCCGACGATGCCCCCGCCGAGCAGCCCGTCGGCGTGCAGCATCAGCGTGCCCGCCGGCATGCCCGGCAGCGCCACCGCGATGAACACCGGCAGCCCGGTCATCTTGCCGCCGACCGAGTCACGCATACCGGTGACCGTGCCGCTGGCGGTGAAGCGGATGGTGTCGACCTGCAGCGGCGAGTCCGAACGGACCTCCAGCTCGACACAGGCGCCGGTCACGTCGGCGCACGGGTGCGGCACCGAGGTGCTGCCGCAGCCGGCCAGCGCCGCCGCCAGAAACGCCGCAAAAATGGCCCTGGCGCGCATCAGAAGGTCACCATCGGGAAGGTCGTACCGGAGGTCTCGTCCCCGCTGGCGGCGACCGCGATCAGCGCCACGCCGCCGATGACGACGACGCCGACGCCGGTCCAGAACCACCACTTCTTGTAGATCGGCTTGCTCCCGCCGCCGCTGTCGGTGGCCGGCGCCGCCGCCGGGGGCGTGCCGTCGTCATCGTCGTCGTCGTCCGGGTCGCCGACGTTGGCGGGGTCGGGGATGTGCGTGCCCTCGGGCTTCAGGGTGTCCTGCGGCGGCGACTGCCGCGACTTCTCCTGGGCGTCGACGATGGCCTGCAGCGACTTGATCTTGTCCTCGACCTGGTCGGCGTTGGGCGCGTCGGGCTGGCGGCGCAGGTAGCTCTTGTAGAACTGGATGGCGTCGCTCGGCTTGTTGAGCAGCCGGAAGCACTGCGCGATGTTGTACAGGAAGACCGGATCGTCCTTGAGCCGGTAGCCCTCCTTGAAGTCGGCCAGCGCCTGGTCGTATTCGGCCAGGTCGAAGTGCTTGCTGCCCGAGATGTAGTACTGCTTGGCGCGCTCGGTGTCGGACGGCGCGGCGGGAGCAGCCAGGGCGGGCGTGGCGACGCTCAGGCTACCGAGTGCGACGCCGATCACAGTCAGGAAGACGAGGCTACGTTGACGCATGCGCCGAGTATCGAGGCCCAGCGCCGACTCGTCAACGCGGTCAGTGCGGCTGGATGACGAACGCGTGGTAGCTGCGATACGGGCCCGTGGCGCTGAGGTCGAAGCGCACGCGGCCGGCCAGGTCGGCGGGCAGGTCGAGCGACAGGTCGGCGAAGCTGCCGTCGAGCGGCGGCGTCACCAGGCGGCCGAGCTCGCGGCCACCGTGGGTGCGGACGACGATGGTCACCGGCGCCTTCTTCAGCTTGGAGTAGGCCATGCCGTCCCAGCCGCCGACGCGCACGACCAGGCGGGCGGCGCGGCCGGGGGCGACGCGCAGGGTGAAGGACTCGCGCGCGCCACGCTGGGTGCGGCCGCCGTCGGCGACGCGGCGGGTGCCGGCGGCGGTGGTGACGTCGGCGGAGTGGAACACCGTCCAGGTCGCGGTCGGGCTGCGGAACTTGCGTGGGCCGAGGCTGCCCTGGTAGTCGTGCGCGCGCTCGCTGACCTGGTCGGCCTGGTCGACGGCGTCAGTGATGACCCAGCCGGCGGGCGGATCGAGCAGCCCCTCGCCGCTGCCGGCGACGTCCCAGCGCGCCTCGAACACCGTCATGTTGGCGCCGCCAATGAGGCGCGGCGGCTGCGGCTGGCCGGGATCGATGATGCGCGGCAGCGAGGTCTCCAGCAGCACGCGGCCATAGAGGTCGCGCGCACCGACCAGCAGCCAGCCGGGGTAATAGATGAAGTGGGTCGGGCGCTGCGCCACCGGGATGCGCTCCAGGGCCTCGAAGCGGGCGCCGGGGCCGCTGGCGCAGATCTCGGCCCAGTGGTTGGTGATGAGGCCGATGATGTCGAGCAGGCGGCGCTCGCCGTAGTAGCCGGGGCCGCCGACGTCGTGCAGCGCGACGCGCGCATTGCGCGGCAGGTGGGTCGCCATCCACTGCCCGATGCGCACGGTGTGGGCGTTGACGTCGCTGGTGCTCTGCGCGAACAGGCGGACATCCATGCGCAGGCGACCGCGCTGCGCCCAGGCGCCCAGCGCGGCCAGGGCCAGGACGATCCCCCCCACGGCGCCCAGCACCGGGCGCGGCAGGCGCAGGCGCGCGGCCAGCGCGGCGCTCGGCGGCGCCAGCGCCATGCCGGCGACCACGAACAGGGCAGGGAAGGCGCCCGAGACGTAGCGGTAGTTGTGGAACGCGTAGTCGCCCGAGGCGGCCAGCACGGCCAGGAAGATCGCGGGCGGCGTGGCCACCAGCATCAGCACCCCGGTCAGACGCTGCTTGCGGATGCCCCAGACGATCAGGCGCGCGGCGCCGACCAGCCACAGCGCGGCCAGGATGCGACCATGGCGGAACGGCCCGGTGTCGCGCCAGAAGCACACGCGCAGGAGGTCGCGCCCTTGTGTGTACAAGGTGTCAAGCCAACCGGCCCAGGAAAACCCCGGTTGATACAGCTGCGACTTCGACACCGCGGTATTGGGCGCGGCGTGTCCGGCCAGGGCGCGGTTGCACAGCGCGATGGCCAGCGGCAGCAAGAGCGGCAGCAGCCAGCGCCCCGCCAGCGCGAAGCGCCGCCGCCACGCCGCGCCGAGCGCACGCAGCCCGACCACCGCGGCCACCAGCAGGCCCGCCTCGGGGCGCCCGATCGCCCCCAGCGCCAGCACCCAGAGCAGGCGCCGCGACGGCCGCCCGGCGCGCTCGTCGGCATCGCCCATCAGGAGCAGCGCCGCCAGCAGCAAGAGCACCCCGGCCAGCGGCACCTCCATGCCGGCCAGGTAGCCGAAGGTGGTCGGCCCCGAGGTCGCGATCAGCAGCGCGGCGATCACGCCACCCACCAGGCCGAGAGTCCGCCGCCCGATGGCCAGCGCGAGCGCCAGCGTGACCCCGAGCAGCGCCACGCACAGCCCGAAGACCGCATATGTGAAGGCATGGCCGCGAAAGCCGATGGCCCACAGCGGCGACTCCAGCAGCGGCCACAGCATGCTGGTGGCGCCCGCCGAGTAGCCGCCGCCGTCGAAGTAGGTGAACGGCCGCCCGCGCGCGATCTGCTTGGCGTACGTCATGTAGATGTAGGCGTCGTCGAGCGGGAAGCCCATGCGGACGTGGTTCGCCGCCAGCTTCCAGGCGTACAGCGCGCCGACCAGGATGGCCGCCGCCGCGCACAGCACCCACGGCGTCGCCGCCAGCGCCAGGCGGGCCGCGCGGGGCAGGTCGTAGGCCCGCGTGGGCTCGGGGCCCCGCGGCGCCACGCTCGGCCTGGCGGCGGGGACGGCGCTCATGGCTGCGCACCATACACCACGCTTCGCGTAGGATGGCGGGCATGAAACTCTCGGCCGTGGTGGCGATGACGGTGCTGGGCCTCGGCCTGTCGGGGTGCAAGACGCCGAAGTCGAAGGCGAGTCGCGAGGTGCTGGGCACGCCCGAGCGTGCGGTGACCAGGCTGGTGCGCGCCATCGAGGGCGGCGACACCGGCATGGTCATGGTCCAGTTCCCGCACGAGATGGACCTCGGGCCGTACCTGTCATGTGCGGACTCGCTGCGCAACGGCATGAACGGGCTGGCGCGGCAGCTGGTCGACTCGCCCGATGGCAAGGCGGCCAAGGGGACCTTCTCCATCTTCGTGAGCGTCGAGCTGAGTAACCAGCGCAAGGTCGCGCCAGGGCCGTTCGAGGGCGACTGCAAGGTCTTGAAGGAGTTCGAGCTGGCCGACGCCGACTCGACCTGGGACATGGACGGCGCCAAGCACCACTTCAAGGTCGCGCTGATCCGTCTGGACGGCCGCTGGTACCCCTTCGATATCCCCGGAATGTAGGCCGAAATCAGCTTCAGCCCCCGAAAAGGCCCGGCCATTGCGCGGGCCTGGGGGCGCTGCTATTGTCCGCCCGCCTTCCGGGGAAATGCAGGAAATCCCCGGGGAATTTGCACTTTTTTTGAACGCCCTCGCGGCCACCCCCATCACACGCCTGACGCCAGATGCACATCCTCGCCATCATCGCGCCCAACGGCCTCGGCCACTACCGGCGCGCCGTCCATGTGCTCGATCGGCTGGCGGCCCGGCTGCCCGACGCGCGCATCGACCTGGTGTGCGAGCGCTGGCAGCTGGAGCGCGGCAGCTTCGCGGCGGCGACCCGGGTGCGCGCGCGCGGGCGGGCCATCACCGGCGTGATGGTGCCCGGCGTCGAGTGGGCCGGGCGCGCGCGTGGCTTCGCGGACGGTCGACTGCTGGGCTGGCTGGACCGGCTGGCGGCGCTGCCCGAGGTCGCGAGCGCCGACCTGGTCGTGAGTGACAACCTGGGTGGCGTGCTGGCGCTGCGCCCGGATGCGGTGCTGATGGGGTCGCACCTGTGGTCGGACGTGCTGGCCGAGGTCGCGGCCAGCGACGACGGCGCGCGCGCCTTCGTGCAGCACGAGCGCGCGCTGCTGGAGCGGCTGCGCCCGCCGATGCTGTGCGTCGCCGACGTGGTGATGCCCGGCGTGCGCGAGCACACCCGCGCGATCGAGCTGGGCTGGATGTGCGACGAGGACGCCGCGGGCGCGCTGGCCGAGGTGGCGCCGCAGCATGGCCGGGTCGCGGTGCTGGGTGGCGCGACCGGGGCGGCCGACGACGTGCTGGCCAGGATCGAGGCGGCGCTGCGGGCCGACGGGCGCTGGAACCTGGTCGGCGCGCGCGAGTTCGGCCACGAACTGGCCGATTTTGCCGCCTGCGCCGCGGTGGTGTGCCGGCCCGGGGTGGGCACGCTGACCGAGTGCGTGACGGTGGGGACACCGATGCTGTGGGTCTACGAGGCGGACAACGTCGAGCTGGCGTGGAACGCCCGCGCCTGCGCCGCCCTGGGCCTCGGGCGCGATCTCGGCGCCGAGCCCGACCCGGCGAACGCAGCGGCGGCGCTGGCCGCGCTGCTGGCCGAGCCGGAGGTCGGCGCGATGCGCGGGCGACTGCTGGCGCGCGCACGCGACGGGCTCGACGCCGCGGCGGCGTGGCTGGCGACGCACGCGACGCGGGGCGCGCACGCGACCGCGCCGGCGCACCTGATGGAGAGGACGTCCTCGTGACCAAGAATCCCGGCATCGAGCTGCTCTTCGTCCACGCCGACACTCCGCTGTCGGAGGCGCTGCAGCGGCAGTCCACCGCGATCGAGCACGGCCTGCCCTCGGGGATCGTGCTGGTGGTCGACGCCGAGCGCCGCCTGCTCGGCGTGGTCACCGACGGCGACCTGCGCCGCGCCCTGCTGCGCACCGGCTCGCTGGCGACGCCGGCCGGCGAGGCCATGACGCGCGAGCCCATCACCTTCCAGGACGGACTGTCGTACCGCCAGATCCTGGCCGCGCTGCCCGCCGAGCTGGAGCGCCGGGGCCGCCGCGATCGCCGCTTCCTCGGCAAGATCCTGATGGTCGACCGCGAGTCGCGCCCAGTGCGCGTGCTCGACTATCACCAGCTGTGGGAGCAGCGCGTGGCCACGCACCGCCACATCGTGGTGGTCGGCCTCGGCTATGTCGGCCTGACCCTGGGCCTGGAGCTGGCGCGCGAGGGCTTCCAGGTCACCGGGGTCGACGTCGACGCCGCGCGCGTCGCCGCCATCGCCGCGGGCGACACCCCGGTGCACGAGCAGGGCCTGGCCGAGCTCCTGCGCGAGCAGCTGCGCGCCAACTTCGCGGCGTCCACCCAGCTGCCCGCGGGTGGTGACGTCTTCGTGGTCGCGGTCGGCACCCCGGTGGCGGCGGTCGCGGGCGCGCCCGACTCGATGCCGACCCCGCAGCTCGGCCACCTCGAGGCCGCCATCGACATGATTGGCGCGCGCCTCGAGCGCGGCGGGCTGGTGGTGTTGCGCTCGACGGTGCCGGTGGGCACCACGCGCGAGGTCGTGCTGCCGCGCCTGGAGCGCGCCTCGGGGCTGGTGGCCGGGGTCGACTTCCACCTGGCCTTCGCGCCCGAGCGCACCGCCGAGGGCCAGGCGCTGCAGGAGCTGCGCACGCTGCCGCAGGTCATCGGCGGCATCAACGACGACAGCGTCGAGGCCACCGCGGCGCTGTTCCGCGAGCTGACCCCGACCATCGTGCGCGTCGAGTCGCTGGAGGCGGCCGAGACCGTCAAGCTGCTCAACAACGGCTTTCGCGACCTGGTGTTCGCGTTCGCCAACCAGATGGCGCAGATCGGGGCGCGCTTCAACCTCGACCTGGTCGACCTCATCCGCGCCGCCAACCGCGGCTATCCGCGCGATCAGATCCCGCTGCCCAGCCCCGGCGTCGGCGGCGCGTGCCTGACCAAGGATCCCTACATCCTGGCCGCGGTGGCGGCGCGCGCGGGCATCCCGCAGACGCTGTTCCAGCTCGGGCGCAGCGTCAACGAGTCGATGCACGAGTTCGTCGCCGAGGCGGTGCTGCAGCAGCTCGCCGCGGTGGGCAAGGATCCGGCGCGTGCGCGCGTGCTGCTGTGCGGGCTGGCCTTCAAGGGCAACCCCGAGACCGGCGACCTGCGCAACTCGTCGGCGCTCGAGATCGCGGCGCTCTTGCGCGGGCGGGTCGGCGCGCTGCTGGGCCACGACCCGGTGGCGCCGGCGGCGGAGATCGCGGCCGCCGGCCTCGAGCCGGTGACGTTGCCCGCGGGCGCGGCCGGGGTCGACGCGGTGCTGCTGCTCAACAACCACCGCTCCTACGGCAAGGTCGACATCTACCAGCTGGTGCGCAGCCTGGCGGCGCCGCCCATCATCTATGACGGCTGGCACCTGTGGTCGCCCGATGACGTGCTGGGCGCGTGTCCCAGCGTGTACATGGGGCTCGGCTTCGTGCGCAGCTCGCTCCGGGGCGGCGGCGGGGGGACGCCATGAGGGTCCTCGGCGTCATCCCCGCGCGTGGCGGGTCCAAGGGCGTGCCGCGCAAGAACATCCGCAAGCTGGGTGACCGCCCGCTGATCGGCCACACCATCGCGGCGGCGCTGGCCTCCCGCCTGGCCCGGACCGTGCTGTCTACTGATGATGAGGAGATCGCGGCGGTCGCCCGCAGCCTCGGCGCCGATGTGCCCTTCATGCGCCCCGCCGAGCTGGCCAGCGACAGCGCGCGCGCCATCCCGGTCATCCAGCACGCGCTGGCCACGCTGGAGGCGGCGGGCGAGCGCTTCGACGCCGTCATGATGCTGCAGCCGACCACGCCGTTCCGGCGCACCGACGACATCGACGGCGCGCTGGCGCTGCTGGACAGGACTGGTGCCGACAGCGTCATCAGCGTGGTCGACACCGGCGGCCACCACCCGGCGCGCATGAAGTTCCTCGACGGCGACCGCCTGATCGACCCGCCCTTCTGCGAGGCCTACGAGAACCAGCCGCGCCAGGAGCTGCGCCCGATGTACCTGCGCAACGGCGCCATCTATCTGACCCGGCGCGACATCGTCATGACTGGGGCCGGCTCGTTCAAGGGCCGCGACTGCAGGGCCTGGATCATGCCGGCCTCGCGCTCGGTCAACATCGACAACGAGCTGGAGTTCCGCCAGGCCGAGTGGCTGCTGGCCGAGGGGCTGGTGACGTGAAGATCCTGTGCGTCGAGCCGCTGCGCTACGACGATGACGCCCGCGCCGCGCTGGAGGTGCTGGGCGAGGTCGCGTGGGAGGACTGCGCGGATCAGGCCGAGTTCGTGCGGGCGCTGGCGCGCGCGCCGTGGGACGTGCTGGTCACGCGCCTGGGGCTGGCGGTCGATGCCGCGGCGCTGGCGGCGGCGCCGTCGCTGCGCGTGGTCGCGACCCCGACCACCGGCGTCGATCACATCGCCACCGAGGCGCTGGGCGCGCGCGGCGCCCGCCTGGTGTCGCTGCGCGGCGAGACCGCCTTCCTGGAGTCGATCCGCGCCACCGCCGAGCACAGCTTCGCGCTGCTGCTGGCGCTGGCGCGCCGCCTGCCCAGCGCGTGCGCCGACGTCGCCGCCGGGCGCTGGCGCCGCGAGCCCTTCCTGGGCTTCGAGCTTCACGGCAAGTCGCTGGGCATCATCGGCTGCGGGCGCCTCGGCCGCATGGTCGCCGGCTATGGCCTGGCCTTCGGCATGCGCGTGCTGGCGCATGACACCGACGCGACCGCCATCGCCCGCGCCCCCGCCGGCACCGCCGCCGCCAGCGCCGAGGACGCCCTCGGCGCCGACGTGGTCTCGCTGCACCTGCCGCTGAACGCGGACACCCGCGGCTGGCTGTCGGCGGCCCGCCTGGCCCTGCTGCGCCCGGGCGCCCTGCTCATCAACACCGCGCGCGGAGAGCTCATCGATGAGGCCGCGCTGCTGCCGCTCTTGCACGAGGGCCACCTCGGCGGCGCCGCGCTCGACGTGCTGGCCGGCGACGGCAGCTGGGACGGCCACGTCGCCGCGCGCGAGCACCACGCGCTGGTCGACTTCGCCAGCCGGCACCCCGATCGCCTGCTCATCACGCCCCACATCGGCGGCTATGGCCGCGAGTCCATCACCCGCACCCGGCGCTTCCTGATCGAGCGCCTGCGCACCACCCTCGAGACGGAGACGACGTGAGCAAGGCCACCCTGATCGCCGAGTGCTGCCAGAACCACAACGGCAGCCGCGAGACCCTGAAGCGCATGATCCACGAGGCCGCCGCCGCCGGCGCCGACTACGTCAAGATCCAGGCCATCCGCTCGCGCGAGGTCGCCTTCCGCGAGCGCTTCGAAAAAGGAAGCAAGGCCGACGACGGCACCGTGCGCGTGATCCAGCGCCCCTACCAGGCCGAGGTCGACCGCCTGGCCAAGCTCGACCTGTCGCTCGACGACGAGGCCTGGTTCGTGGACGAGTGTGCGCGCGCCGGGGTGGCCTCGATGACCACGGTGTTCACCCGCAGCGGCCTGCGCGAGATCGCCGGCATGGGCTACGAGGCGGTCAAGGTCGCCAGCTACGACTGCGCCTCGGCGCCGCTGCTGCGCGAGCTGACCGCCGCCTTCTCGACCCTGGTGGTCTCCACCGGCGCCAGCTTCGACAGCGAGATCGAGCGCGCCGCCGACATCCTGATCGGCGCCGGCAGCAAGTTCACCTTCCTGCACGCGGTCACCATCTACCCGACCCCGATGCACGAGCTGCACCTGCGCCGCATGGCCTGGCTGCGCCGCTTCACCCCGCGCGTCGGCCTGTCGGACCACACCGCGCCGGCCAAGGACGGCCTGTGGGCCTCGAAGATCGCCCTCGGCCTGGGCGCGCGCTGCATCGAGCGCCACTACACCGTGCTGGGCCCGACCGAGACCCGCGACGGCCCGGTGTCGATCACCCCCGCCCAGCTGCGCGAGCTGCGCGCCTTCGCCGACCTGCCGCGCCCCGAGCGCATGGCGCGCCTCGCCGCCGAGTACCCGACCTGGGAGGTCGCCCTGGGCCAGTCGGAGCGCGCGCTGTCGCACGCCGAGCTGCTCAACCGCGACTACTACGCGGGGCGCTTCGCGTCCAAGGTGGGCGGGCGCGACGTCTTCAACTGGGAGGACGTCGACCTCGACGCGGTGGCACGGGGGAACACCGCGAAGTGACGCTGGCCGCCGCCATCTTCGACCTCGACGGCACGCTGGTGGACACCATGCCGCTGCACTACGAGGCCTACCGGCGCACCTTCGCCGAGCACGGGCTGACGCTCGCGGAGGGCGCTTTTTACGCCCATATTGGCGGCGTCGCGGCCGAGGCCATCCCGAAGTTCCTGCTCGCGTGCGGCGCGCTGACCCCGCCGGCGCCGGTGGCGCAGCTGCACGCGCGCAAGAAGGCCCACGTCGCCGAGCTCATCGCCAGCACCGACATCGTGGTGTTGCCCGCGGCCGACGTGCTGCACCTGCTGGCCGGCCGCGTCCCGGTCGCGCTGGCGTCGTCGGGTGCGCGCGCCGGCGTCGAGGCCATCCTGGCCCGCCTGCACTGGAGCGCGCTGTTCGACGTCGTCATCACCGGCGACGAGACCCCGCACGGCAAGCCGGCGCCGGATCCCTTCCTGCTCGCGGCCAGCAAGCTGGGCGTGGCGCCCGCCGACTGCCTGGTCTTCGAGGACACCAACGACGGCGTCGCCGCCGCGCGCGCCGCCGGCATGCGCGTCTTCGACGTGCGCCGCGCCGCCGCCCCCGAGCGCGGCCACGGCCCGCCCCCGGTGCCCGCCGCATGACGCCGCGCGACCACGATCCCGTGCTGGCCGACGCCCTCGAGGCGCGCCTGCTCAGCGGACTGTCGGGCGCCGGCGTGTACCTGATGACGCGCGACGGCCGGCACTGGTTCGTGCGCAAGGCCGCGCGCGACGCCGCCGCCAGCGCGCGCCTGCGCGGCCAGGCCGCGCGCCAGGCCCGCTTCCAGGCCGCCGGCCTGACCACACCGCGCATCCTGGGCGAGGGCGACCACGACGGCCGCTTCTTCTTCGACATGGAGCTGGTGCGCGGCCTCGACGCCGCCAGCTGGCTGCGCCGCGCCACCCTGGCCGAGGTGCGCAGCTTCGGCGACCGGCTGTGCGCCTATCTCGAGGCCGCCGCCGCCGCGCCGCCGCTGGCGACGGCCCCCGCGCCCGGCCTGTTCGAGGCCGTCTACGCGAAGCTGTGCCAGGTCGCGGCCCACCCGGCCGGCGCGCGCATGGCGCCCGACGTGCTGGCCCAGCTGTTCCTGGCCCTCGACCGCGTGCGCCGCCTGGGCCCGCGCGCGCCCACGCTGTGTCACGGCGATCTCACCCTGGAGAACATCGTGGTCGGCGAGGGCGGCCAGCTCACCGTGCTCGATCTGCTCGACGCCCCCTACGAGCACTACTGGCAGGACGTCGCCAAGCTGCACCAGGATCTGGCCGGCGGCTGGTACCTGCTGACGCAGCCGCGCATCGCCGCCTCGGTCCTCGATCACCTGAGCCGCCGCCTGTGCGCCACCGCGACGCGCCTCGATCCCGGCTACCCCGAGGTGCACGCGCTGCTCCTGGCCGCCACCTTCGTGCGCATCCTGCCCTACGCCCGCGACGACGCCGAGCGCGCCTTCGTGGCCGCGCGTATCGATCACTTCACGAGCCTGCTGAGGACCACACCATGAAGGTCATCGTCCCGTGCTGCGGCCGTTCGTCCCGCTACCCCAACCAGCCGCCCAAGTGGATGCTGCCCGCGCACGACGGCCGCCCCATGATCGCGCTGGCGGTGTCGGCGCTGGCGGCGCGCCGCGAGGACCTCATCGTCACCATCCTGCGCGAGCACGAGGAGCGCTACCAGGTCACCGCTGGCCTGGCCGCCGCCTTCGGCGCGCCCCTGCAGGTCGCCATCCTGGATCAGCCCACGCGCAGCCAGGCCGAGACGGTGGCGCGCACCATCGAGGTGCTGTCCCTGCGCGAGCCCTTCCTGGTCAAGGACTCCGACAACGTCTTCGCGCTGGATCCGCTGGAGCACGACACCAACTACGTGTGCGTCGATTCGCTCAACAACTTCGACAGCATCAACCCGCGCAACAAGAGCTACCTGCAGGTCGACCACAAGGACGTGGTCACCAACATCCGCGAGAAGGTGGTCATCTCCGACCTGTTCAGCGTGGGCGGCTATGCCTTCCTGTCGCCCGAGCAGTTCATGGAGTACTTCAAGCGCCTGACCGCCAGCAACGCCGAGTGGTCGCGCGAGATCTACATCTCCGACGTCATCGGCGCCATGCTGCTCGACGGCATCCCGTTCCGCGCCCGTCGCATCAGCGGCTACCAGGACTGGGGCACCATCGTCGAGTGGCGCCGCGCCCTGCTGGCACGCAAGGCCTACTTCGCGCTGATCGATGGCCTCTTGTTCGAGCGCGGCTCGCTGCACTTCGCGCCGCGCTTCGAGGATGTGCGCCCCAACCCCGGCGCCGTCGAGGCGGTGCAGCAGCTGGCCAAGGCCGGCCACACCCTGATCTACCTGTCGATCCGCCCCCAGGAGCTGGCCACCGTCACCGAGAAGCAGCTCGCCGACGCCGGCCTGCCCGCCGGCAAGGTGGTCTATGGCTGCCCGACCGCGGCCTTCACCCTGGTGACCGCACCGCACCCGACCATGCCCTTCGAGACCAGCCACGCGCTGGAGCTGTCGCCCGACGACCCACACCTGCACAGCAAGCTCCTGGGCGAACGGTGACGCGCTTGCACACCTCTGACCACACCCCTATCATCGCGGACCCGCGGCTGAACGGTCTCGGGACCGGACACAACCAACCCACGGCGAAACGGCCTGAAATGTCCCCTTGCCCCATCTGCGCCAGCGCGGCCATTCGAGCGCTGCCGGTCCGGCACGAGAGCCACCTCGTGCTGTGTCGCGGGTGCGGCTGCATGTACCGGCCCGACCGGCCCAGCCTGGCCGAGGCCGCAGAGCTCCTGCGCGGCGAGGCGGGCGCGCGGCACTACACCGAGGTCATCGATCTGGCCGCCTCGGGGACGACCATGAAGGCACGCGCCGCGGCCATCGCCGAGTGGACGCGCGGCCTCTGGGGCGAGGGCGCGCTGCTGCTCGAGCTGGCGACGGCGGACACCACGGTGCTGGCGCCGCTGCGCCCGCTGTTGCCCGCGGGCGTGCGCGTGCGCGGCGTCGAGCTGCACGCGCTGTGCAAGGACGGCCTCGAGGCGCCGGCCAGCGAGCGTGTCGGCGACGCCTGGGTGCAGCGTCCGGCCCGCGCCGAGCTGCACGACGTCGTGCTGATGCCCTACGTGCTGCAGCGGCTGCCCGACTTCGTGGCCGCGCTGGCGCTGGCGCGCGCCGCGCTGCGCCCGGGTGGCGCGCTGTACCTGTCGTGCTCGAACCTGCTGGCCCCGCACCCGAAGAAGCGGCTGCGCACCTGGCTGGGCTCGCAGCGCTGGGGCTGCCTGAGCCTGGGCCACCTCGAGGCGGTGCTGGCGCGCGCTGGCTTTGCCGTCGAGCGCGCGACCGCGGACGCCGATCTGCGCGTGCTGGCGCGTCCGGCGCTGCCGGCGCAGCCCACCGTGGCGTCCGAGCAGGCCCGCGTGCTGGGCGCGCTGCTGTGGCACGAGGTGCTGTACTGGCCGCCGTACGTGGCCGCGCGCGTGAAGAACCGGGTGCGGGCATGACACAGCCCTCGGGCAGCCTGCGCTTTGCCGGCCACGACCTCGCGCTGGAGCGGGTGCCGTGCGACTTCTGCGGCGGCGCCGAGATGGTGCCGTTCCAGGCCCACATGCGCCACGGCGTCGATCTCGACAGCGTGTTCTGCGCGCGCTGCGGCCTGTGCCAGACCAACCCGCGCCCCACGCGCGAGGCCAACGCGCTGTTCTACCAGCAGCTGTACATGAAGTTTCACGACAACACGACCGGCGACGGCTCGGACTATGTCGCGCACTCGGCCAAGCTGGCGGCGCCGCGCGTGGCCGAGCTCATCGGCGTGGTCGGGACCGACAAGCCGCTGAAGGTGCTGGAGATCGGCACCGGCGTGGGCGGCTTCCAGGCCGGCGCGCGCGCGCGCACGCGCTGGGACGTGCGCGGCATCGAGCCCGGCCGCGAGCAGTTCGAGCACTGCAAGAAGCAGGGCTTCGCGGTCGAGAACAAGTTCATCGAGGAGCTGCCCGCGGACGCCGGCCCGTTCGACGTCGTGGTGTCGTTCCACGTCTTCGAGCACGCGCTGTCGCCGGCCGACTTCATCCGGCGCGTCAACCGCCTGCTGCCGGTGGGGGGCCTGCTGTACCTCGAGGTGCCCAACCTGGCCTGGCCGGGCGGGCCGTTCGCGAACTTCCTGCAGCTGCCGCACCTGTACAACTTCACCGCGCACACGCTGCGCAACTACCTCACGGTGCTCGGCGGCCTGCGCCCGGTCTGGGTCTCGGAGGGGCGCTCCAACCTGGGCATGATGGCGCGCAAGGTCGGACCCGCCGCGGAGGGCGTGGCGACCGACTGGGAGCGCCTGGATCTGCCGCGGTTCCAGCAGAAGATGAAGGTGCTGGATCGGGTCTTCAAGCTGGCCGCGCTGGTGCCCTCGGTGCCGGTGCTGTCCAAGGTGCGCGCCACCTTGTTCGACGTGTGATGGCGATGCGACCCGGAGGCCTGCAGTGATCGCGGTGGTGACCGGAGGCGAGGCGCCCGAGCATGTGCGCTTCGCGCTGGCCGCGCAGGCCGAGCTGGGCGAGCGCGTGGTCGGCTGGTGGATGACGCCGCCGAGCCGGGACGCCGACGCGAGCACGAGCACGGGCACGAGCACGAGCACGAGCACGGGCACGAGCACGAGCACGAGCACGAGCACGGGCACGAGCACGAGCACGAGCACGAGCACGGAGCCCGAGTCGGGAGGCGCGCGTCGAGCCTCCCCGGTCGAGCGCCTGCAGGCCGCCTGGCGCGTCGGCGGCCTGCGCGGCGTGGTCGAGCGCCTGCCCAGGGCGGGCAGGGAGGTCGTCCGCAAGGTCGAGGGCGAGCTCGGCGCGCGCGCCCGCAAGCAGCGCCTGGCCGACGCCCGCGCCCGCCTGTTCTTCGCCGAGATCCAGGCCTTGACCCCGAAGGCCGAGTTCCCGCGCCCCATCGTCGGCGAGCCGCCCGACGACGCGCTGGTCGTCATCGCGCTCGACGCCACCCCGGCCGTGCCGGGCGCCCGTGTGCTGACCAGCGCGCCCGCCGCCAACGTGCTGACCGCGCTGTATCACCGCCGCCTCGACTGGCTGGTCGCCGACGTGCGCGACGCCGGTCGCGTCGTCCGTGAAGGCTGGCCCGTGCTGGCCGCCAACGACTCGCCCGAGGTGTGCAGCCTGCGCGCCGCCGCGCTGGCCGGCGAGCTGCTCATCGAGGCCGCGCGCGAGGCCCTGGTGCGCCACGCCGTCAGCGACCGCCTGCTGGGCACGCGCCCGCACACGCTGTACGAGCCGCCGCCCGACGCCGCCGCCCGCGTCGAGCGCGACTTCAACGATGGCTGGCTGGCCGCCGAGCTGTCGCGCGCGAGGCACTACTGATGGCGTGGCAGATCCTGCTCTATCACGACGTCAACTGGGAGGAGCCGCGCGCCGTGCGCGGCCTGGGCGGCACCTGTCCGCCCGACGTCTTCCGGGCCCACGTGGCCGCCGCGCGCGAGCTCGGTGACATCGTCAGCCCCGCCGAGGCCGCGCGCCGCATCACCGCCGACCCGGCCGACCGCGTGGTCAGCTTCTGGTTCGACGACGGCCTGGCCGGCGTGGCGCGCTATGCCGCGCCCATCCTGGCCGACCACGGCGTCGCCGGCACGGTCGCGCTGTGCAGCCAGTTCTGGCGTCGCGAGGCCCCGTTCTGGCGCTTCCAGCTGGCCACCCTGGCCACCCTGGGGCGCGCCGCCGAGGTGCGCGCCGCCCTGGCCGCCGCCGGCATCCCCGGCGCCGCCACCGCCCCGCTGCGCGATCTCGTGATGGACGCCTTCGGCCCGCCGGTGCTGGCCGCGCTCGACCAGCTGTGGGCCACGCTGCCCGCCAGCGAGCGCGACGCCGCGCTGCACGCCTTCCTGCACCACGACGACATCGCCGCCCTCGTCGAGGCCGGCTGGACGCTGGCCAACCACACCGCCGCGCACCACCCGGTCGGCGAGGCGCGCGCCCTCGACGCCCTGGCGGCGCAGTTCGAGGCCTGCGCCGCCGCCCTGCGCGACGACTTCGCGGTCGACACCCCGTGGTGGGTGCTGCCCTTCGATCGCATGCGCGCCCCCGAGCTGGCCAATCGCTTCCGCGCGCTGTGCCCCGAGCGCACCCTGGTCCTGGTCGGTGATCGCGACAACGGCCCCGCCGACGTCGCGGCGCAGGTCATTCACCGCTACTTCGTCCCGCCCGCCTGCTCCGGCGCGGAGCTCCACCGCATGCTGAAAGGTCGTAACTGATGTCTTTCCAAGGCAAGTCCATCCTGGTCACCGGCGGCACCGGCTCGTTCGGCAAGCAGTTCATCGAGACCGTGCTGACCAAGCACAACCCGCGCCGCGTCATCGTGTTCAGCCGTGACGAGCTCAAGCAGTTCGAGATGCAGCAGGAGAAGCGCTTCCAGCACGAGGCCATCCGCTTCTTCATCGGTGACGTGCGCGACCGCGACCGCCTGCGCCAGGCCTTCCACGACGTCGACGTCGTCATCCACGGCGCCGCCCTCAAGCAGGTCCCGGCCTGCGAGTACAACCCCTTCGAGGCCGTGAAGACCAACGTCCTCGGCGCGCAGAACATCATCGACACCGCCATCGAGCAGGGCGTCGAGCGCGTCATCGCGCTGTCGACCGACAAGGCGTGCAACCCGGTCAACCTGTACGGCGCCACCAAGCTGTGCTCCGACAAGCTGTTCACCAGCGCGCACGCCTACGTCGGCGTGCGGCCCACCAAGTTCGCCGTGGTGCGCTACGGCAACGTCGTGGGCAGCCGGGGCAGCGTCATCCCGATGTTCATCAAGCTGCGCGCCACCGGCAAGCTGCCCATCACCCACGTCGACATGACGCGCTTCTGGATCACGCTGCCGCAGGCGGTCGACTTCGTGCTGACCTGCCTCACGCGCATGCGCGGCGGCGAGCTGTTCGTGCCCAAGATCCCCAGCATGAAGCTGCTCGATCTGGCGCGCGCCATCGGCCCCGACTGCGAGCACGAGATCATCGGCATCCGTCCCGGCGAGAAGCTGCACGAGGCCATGATCTCCGAGGACGACACCCCGCACACGGTCGAGTACGACGACAGCTTCGTCATCCTGCCCTTTTTGCCCTTCGTGCCCGGCTCGGCGCCGCCCGGGTTCGAGCGCACCGGCAAGCCGGTCGCCCTCGACTTCCGCTACTCGTCCGACACCAACACGCAGTGGCTCGGGGCCGACGATCTGCGCGAGATGTTGAAGCCCTTCCAGAAGGCCGTGTGATGTCCGCCCCGGCGAACCCGCAGGTGCTGGCGATCGACGGCGGCACCCCGGTGCGCAAGGCGCTGCTGCCCTACGGCCGCCCCATGGTCGACGACGCCGATGCCCGCGCCGTGATGGAGGTCCTGCGCGGCGACTACCTGACCACCGGCCCGCGCGTCGCCGAGCTGGAGAAGGCCTTCGCCACCGCCACCGGCAGCGCCGAGGCGGTCGCGGTCTCCAATGGCACCGCCGCGCTGCACGCCGCCATGTTCGCCCTCGGGGTCGGCCCCGGCGACGACGTCCTGGTGCCCGCGCTGACCTTCGCCGCGTCGGCCAACGCCGCGGTCTACCAGGGCGCCACCCCGGTCTTCGTCGACGTGTCGCCCGACACCCTGCTGATCGACCCAGCCTCGGTCGCCGAGCGCCTGTCGCCGCGCACCCGCGCCGTGGTCGCGGTCGACTACGCCGGCCAGCCCTGCGACTACGACGCCCTGCGCGCGATCACCGCCCCGCGCGGCCTGCGCATCATCGACGACGCCTGTCATGCCCTGGGCGGGAGCGCCGGTGGGCGCCCGGTCGGCAGCCTGGCCGACCTCAGCACCTTCAGCTTTCACCCGGTCAAGGTCATCACCACCGCCGAGGGCGGCATGATCACGACCGATGACGCCGCCATGGCCGCGCGCATGCGCGTGTTCCGCAACCACGGCATCACCACTGACCACCGCCAGCGCGAGCAGGCCGGCGCCTTCGCCTACGACATGGTCGAGCTCGGCTACAACTACCGCCTCAGCGACGTGCAGTGCGCCCTCGGCCTCGGCCAGCTGCGCAAGCTCGGCGGCTTCGTGGCGCGGCGGCGCGAGATCGCCGCGCGCTACGACGAGGCCTTCAAGGGCCACGGCTACCTGACCCCGCTGGCGGTGCGCCCCGGCGTCACGCACGCCTACCACATCTACGTGGTGCGCTTCGCCCTGGACCGGCTGCGGGTCGACCGCGCCCAGCTGTACAAGGCGCTGCGCGCCGAGGGCATCGGCGTCAACGTGCACTACATCCCGGTGCACCTGCACCCCTACTACCGCAAGCGCTTCGGCACCGGCCCCGGCATGTGCCCGGTCGCCGAGGCCGCCTATCAGAGCATGCTGACCCTGCCGGTGTTCCCGGGCATGAGCGACGCCGATGTCGGCGACGTGGTGACCGCCATCGACAAGGTGACCCGGGCCTACGCCGCATGAGGCCCGCGCGCCCATGAGCCCCATGTCCACGCCGCCCGCGGTGCAGGCCAGGCTGCTGCCCAGCCGCCTGACCCTGGGCACGGTGCAGCTCGGTCTCGCCTATGGCGTGGCCAACCGCGCCGGGCAGCCCTCGGCGGCCGCGGCGCGCGCCATCCTCGAGCGCGCGCTCGAGCTGGGCGTGACCTCGTTCGACACCGCGCCGGCCTACGGCGACGCCGAGCAGCGCCTGGGCGAGGTGGTCCGTGGCCGCGAGGTCTTCGTGACCAGCAAGCTGCCCTCGCTGACGCGCGCCGGGGTCGCGCCCGCGGACGTCGGTCGCGCGGTCACCAGCGCGGTCGAGGCGTCGCTGGCCAAGCTCGGGCGGCTCGACGCATACCTGCTACACGATGCGTCGGATCTGGTCACATATGGCGGTCGTTTGCTTGACGCACTGTCAAGTCAATTGACCGCCGGGCGGATCGCGCGCGCCGGCGTCTCGGTCTACGGGCCCGACGACGTGGTGCGCCTGCTCGGCTATCCGGAGCTCGGCGCGGTGCAGCTGCCCATGAGCATGCTCGATCTGCGCATGCTGCCCCTGCTGCCGCGGCTGCGCGCCGCCGGCATCGTGACCTTCGCGCGCAGCGCCTTCCTGCAGGGCCTCTACGCCCTGACCCCCGACGAGCTGCCGCCGCGCGTCGCCCACGCCCGGCCCTGGCTGCGCCAGCTCATCGAGGTCACCGCCGGCGCCGGCACCACCCCGCTGGCCGCCGCGCTGCCCTTCATGGCCGACGTTGCCACCGATGGCGGCATCTCCAGCGTGGTCATCGGTGTCGACACCGTGGCCCAGCTGGAGGCCAACGTGGCCGACTTCGCGCGCCCGCTGCCTGGCGGCGCCGCCCTGGCCGCCGCGCTGCGCACCCGCTTCGCCGTCGTCCCGGCCGACGTCGTCGATCCCTCGCGCTGGCCCGCCGAGGCGGCCGGCGCTCCCTCCCCGGCCCCCGGCGCCGCCTCATGAGCGCGCGCGTCGTCATCATCGTGCAGGCGCGCATGTCGTCGTCACGCCTGCCCGGCAAGGTGCTGAAGGGCATCCGCTGCCAGCGCGGCTCGCTCGACGACGTCCTCCTGCGCTACCACAGCGCCGCGCGCGCGGCCCAGGCCGACGTCGTGGTCCGCGTGACCGGCGACTGCCCGCTGCACGATCCCGCCGTGATCGACGAGTGCATCGGCCTCTACCATGTCGACAAGCAGCACGTCGCCTACGTCTCCAACGTCGACGAGCGCACCTACCCCGACGGCCTCGACGTCGAGGTGGCCTCGTTCGCCGCGCTCGACCAGGCCCAGCGCAGCGCCAAGAGCCGCTTCGAGCGCGAGCACGTCACGCCCTGGATCCGCCGCCACTGCCGCAAGCGCTCCATGGTGCAGTCGGTCGACCTCGCCGACCTGCGCTGGACGCTGGATCACCGCGAGGACTACCAGGTCATCGCGGCGATCTACGACGCCCTGGCCAACGACTCGGCGCCGCCCTTCGGCGCGCGCATGATCTATCAGCTGCTGCTGCACAAGCCCAACCTGATCCTGACCGCCGCCCGCCGCCCGCTGACCGACTCCGAGATCGACGACGTGCGCGGCCGCATCACCCAGCTGCTCAGCGAGGATGCCTGATGTCCAAGCCCCCATCGAAGACCGAAGAGCTGTACCAGCGCGCCAAGCGCCGCATCCCGGGCGGCACCCAGCTCCTGTCCAAGCGCCCCGAGATGTTCCTGCCCGACCAGTGGCCGGCCTACTACACGCGCGCCAAGGGCTGCGAGGTCTGGGATCTCGACGGGCGCAAATACACCGATCTGACACTTTCGGCCATCGGCGCCTGCCCGCTCGGCTTCGCCGATCCCGACGTCGACGCCGCCGTGAAGGGCGCCATCGACAATGGCACCGCCGCGACGCTGAACTGCCCCGAGGAGGTCGAGCTGGCCGACGTGCTGTGCGACCTGCACCCGTGGGCCGACATGGTGCGCTACGGCCGCTCGGGCGGCGAGGCGATGGCCATCGCGGTGCGCATCGCGCGCGCCGCCAGCGGCAAGGACATCGTCGCCTTCTCGGGCTATCACGGCTGGCACGACTGGTACCTGGCCGCCAACCTGGCCAGCGACAAGGGCCTCGACGGTCACCTCTTGCCCGGCCTCGACCCCGCCGGTGTGCCGCGCGGCCTGGCCGGCACCGCGCTGCCCTGGGCCTACAACGACACCGCCGCGCTCGACGCCATCGTGGCCGAGCACGGCCCGCGCATCGGCGCCATCGTGCTCGAGCCGGTGCGCTACTCCGACCCTGCCCCGGGCTACCTCGAGCACGTGCGCGCGGTGGCCACCCGCCTCGGTGTGCCGCTGATCTTCGACGAGATCACCGCCGGCTTCCGCATCAACGTCGGCGGCGCCCACCTGAACTATGGGGTCACCCCCGACATCGCGGTGTTCGCCAAGGCGCTGGCCAATGGCTACCCGATGGCCGCCGTCATCGGCACCCGTGCCGTGATGGAGGCCGCCCAGAAGAGCTTCATCTCCAGCACGCACTGGACCGAGCGCGTCGGCCCCACCGCGGCGCTGGCCACCATCGCCAAGCTGAAGCGGCTCGACGTGCCGCGCCACAACATCGCCATCGGCAACCTGATGCGCGCCGGCTGGGCCCGCGTGGCCGAAAAGAACGGCGTGTCCATCCAGGTCAAGGGGCTGCCCCCGCTGTCGTCGTTCGCCTTCGTGGACGCCGCCGCGCCCCACGCGCAGGCGCTGTCGACGCTGTACACCCAGAAGATGCTGGATCACGGCTTTCTGGCCTCCAAGGCCTTCTATGTCACCTATGCGCACCAGCCCGCGCACGTGGAGGCCTACCTGGCCGCGGCCGACGACGCCTTCGCCGGGCTGCGCGCGGCCCTCGACGGTGGCGCGCCCGACGCGATTGTGGCTGCGCTGCGTGGCCCGCTGCAGCACACTGGGTTCCGCCGGCTGGCCTGATGTCCGACACCCTCGTCATCCGCGCCGACGCATCCCGTGACATCGGGACCGGCCACGTCATGCGCTGCCTGGCGCTGGCGCAGGCCTGGATGGCGCGTGGCGGCGGGGTGTGCTGGGCCGCCACCGCGATGCCCGAGGCGCTGAGCGCGCGCCTGGCCCGCGAGGGCATCTTCGCGCGCATGATCGACCCCAAGCTGGACGCAATCGCGACCAGCGCGCTGGCCGACGAGGCTGGCGCCCGCTGGATCATCGTGGACGGCTACGGCTTCGACGGCAGCTACGAGCGGGCGCTGGGCCACCGCGTGCTGGCCTGGGACGACGACGTGCACACCGATCACGCCGCCTGTGCCCTGGTGCTCAACCAGAACATCCACGCCAAGCCCAGCATGTACCCCACCGTGGTGCCCGAGCGCGTGCTGGCGGGGCCGAACTTCGCGCAGCTGCGCCGCGAGTTCTGGCCGCTGCGCACCTGGAAGCGCACGCACCCCGCCGCCGCGCGCCGCCTGCTCATCACCATGGGCGGCTCCGACCCCACCGGCACCACGCGCCGCCTGGTCGACGCCATCGCGGGCCGCACCGGCCTCGACGTCACCGTGGTCATCGGTTCGGCGGCGCGCTTCGATCCGCTGCTGCTGGCCGCGGTCGAGCGCGCCAAGTTCCGCCTGGTCACCGATCCGCCCAGCATGCCCGAGCTGATGGCGCAGGCCGATCTCGCGCTGGCCGCCGGCGGCTCGACCAGCTGGGAGCTCGCCTTCATGGGCCTGCCCAGCCTGGTGGTGACCCTGGCCGACAACCAGCGCCCCATCGCCGAGGCGCTGGGCAGCGCCGGCGTCGCGGTCGCCCTGGGCTGGCACGCCAGCCTCGACTTCGCCCAGGTCGCCGACACCGTGCGCACGCTCGCCGGCGATCTCGAGCGGCGCAACCAGATGTCCGCCCTCGGCCGCGCCCTGGTCGACGGCAACGGCGGCGCTCGCGTGCTCGACGCCATGAAGGGGGCAGCATGAGCAGCAGCATCACCATCGCGGGCCGCGAGATCGGCCCTGGCCAGCCCTGCTACCTCATCGCCGAGCTGTCGGGCAACCACCACCAGAGCTTCGAGCGCGCCACCGAGCTGGTGCACGCCGCCAAGGCCGCCGGCGCCGACGCCGTCAAGCTGCAGACCTACACCGCCGACACCATCACCATCGACAGCGATCTGCCCGCGTTCCGCATCGGCTCGGGCACGCTGTGGGACGGCAAGAACCTGCACGCCCTGTACAAGGAGGCCTACACGCCCTGGGACTGGCAGCCGAAGTTGAAGGCGCTGGCCGAGGAGCTCGGCATGCACTGCTTCTCGTCGCCGTTCGACGACAGCGCGGTCGACTTCCTGGAGACCATGCAGGTGCCGGCCTACAAGATCGCCTCGTTCGAGCTGGTCGATCTGCCGCTGATCCGCCGGGTGGCGGCCACCGGCAAGCCGGTCATCATGTCGACCGGCATGGCCACGCTGGAGGAGATCGATGAGGCGGTCCAGACCGCCCGCGCCGCCGGCGCCACCGAGCTGGCGCTGCTGGCCTGCTCCAGCGCCTATCCGTCGCCGCCCGAGGCCATCCACCTGTCGCGCATCGCCGATCTGCGCGCCCGCTTCGGCGTCGTCACCGGGCTGTCGGATCACACCCTGGGCACCGCGGTGGCCACCGCCGGGGTCGCCGTGGGCGCCAGCCTGATCGAGAAGCACTTCTGCATGTCGCGCCGCGAGCCCGGGCCCGACACCGCGTTCTCGCTGGAGCCGGCCGAGTTCCGCGCCCTGGTCGACGCGGTGCGCACCGCCGAGGCCGCGCTGGGCGAGCCGGTCTACGGCCCCAGCGCGCGCGAGGCCGGTAGCCTGCCGTTCCGGCGCTCGCTGTTCGTGGTCGAGGACGTGCGCGCCGGCGAGCCCTTCACGGCGCGCTCGGTGCGCTCGATCCGCCCCGGCCACGGCCTGCACACGCGCCACCTCGAGGAGGTGCTGGGCGCCACCGCCACCCGTGACATCGCCCGCGGCACGCCGCTGGCGTGGGATCTGATCAGGAAGAAGTGAGGAGCACCCATGAGCAAGACGGGTAACGAGCTGAACGTCGTCAACGCGAGCGCTGCCGCCACCCCGGGCTGCGGCTTCTGCCTGGCCGGCTGCAAGAACGAGCTGCGCCGCTGCTCGCGCTGCAACATCCCCGAGACCTACGAGACCATCGAGTTCGACGCCCAGATGGTGTGCAACGTGTGCCGCCAGAAGGAGTTCCGCGACGAGAAGATCGACTGGTCGGCGCGCAAGCGCGACCTCGATGGCCTCATCGAGAGCTACCGCGGCAAGCACGACTACGACTGCGTGGTGCCGTTTTCAGGCGGAAAAGACAGCACCTTCACCCTCTACTACCTGATGAAGGAGTACAAGGTGAAGCCGCTGGTGGTGCAGTTCAACCACGGCTTCATGCGCCAGAACCTGCTCGAGAACAACCAGCGCACCTTCAAGCAGCTCGGCGTCGATGTGCTGTCGTTCACGCCCAACTGGCGCGTGGTCAAGCGCGTCATGCTGGAGGCGCTGATCCGCAAGGGCGACTTCTGCTGGCACTGCCACACCGGCATCTTCGCCTACCCGATGCAGGTCGCGCTGCAGACCCAGGTCCCGCTGGTGCTGTGGGGCGAGCCGTCCAGCGAGTACACCGCCTACTACGACTACCGCGACGATCAGATCGAGGAGGTCGACGAGGTCCGCTTCAACCGCTACGTCAACCTGGGCATCACCGCCGAGGACATGGCCGGCATGATCAGCGGCAACTTCGCCCTGGATCCGCGCGATCTCAAGCCGTACACGTATCCGCCCATCCGCGAGCTCAAGAAGCTCAAGTACCGCAGCGTGTGCCTGGGTTCGTACATCCCGTGGGACGCCAAGCGGCAGTCGGCGCTGATCGCGGCGGAGCTCGGCTGGAAGGGCGACCAGGTCGAGGGCATGCCCGCCGGCATGTACGAGTACGAGAAGATCGAGTGCTACATGCAGGGCGTGCGCGACTACATCAAGTTCTTGAAGCGCGGCTATGCCCGCGTGACCCAGATGACCGCGCTGGATCTGCGCAAGGGCGAGCTGGAAAAGTCGGCCGCCGATCGCCTGGTGCAGGACAACGAGGGGCGCCGGCCGCCGTCGCTGGATCTGTTCCTCGACTACCTCGGCCTCAGCGAGCCGGAGTTCAACGCCATCGTGATGAAGACCGTGGTGGCGCCGCACGAGCCTGACTTCGAGGCCATCAAGCCGGCCGCGAAGACGGCCGACTTCGACAGCTGGTACCGCGAGAAGGCGGGTCGGCCGACCCGCTGAACCATCGTGATTGGCATCATCGACATCGACATGGGCAACCTGCGCTCCGTCGCCAAGGCGGTGTGGAGCCTGGGCCAGGACTTCGTCATGGTGCGCGAGCCGGTGGGGCTGGCCGCGGTGTCGCACTGCATCCTGCCCGGCGTGGGCCAGTTCAGGACGGCGTCGGAGCGGCTGGTCGCCAGCGGGCTGCGCGAGGCGCTGCGCGGGTTCGCGGGTGACGGGCGGCCGCTGCTGGGGATCTGCCTGGGCATGCAGCTCTTGGCCGACGACGGCGACGAGGGCGGCGGGTCGCCGGGGCTGGGGGTCGTCCCGGGGCGTGTCACCAAGCTGGAGCCGGGCGGTGACCTGCGCGTGCCGCACGTGGGCTGGAACACGGTGGCGCTGCGCCGCGCGCACCCGGTGTTCGCGGCGGTGCTGCCACGGCGCGACTTCTACTTCGTGCACTCGTTCGCGTTCCGCGCCGCTGCCGCGGATGACGACGTCGTCCTCGGCGAGACCGAGCATGGCAGCGCGTTCACCTCGGTGGTCGCGCGCGGCAGCGTGGTCGGGGTGCAGTTTCACCCCGAAAAGAGCCAGAAGAACGGCCTCGCCCTGCTGGAGTCGTTCTGCGACTGGGACGGCACATGCTGAAGAAGCGCATCATCCCGGTGCAGCTCTTGCTCGACGGCCGCCTGGTCAAGACGGTCGGCTTCGACAGCTGGCGCGACGTCGGCGATCCGGTGAAGTCGTCCAAGGTCTACAACGACCAGCAGGCCGACGAGCTGGTGTTCCTGAACATCTCGCGCACGGGTCGCGGCATCCGCCCGTTGCTGGAGCTGCTGGAGCGGGTCTCCGAGGTGTCGTTCATGCCGCTGGCGATGGGTGGGGGCATCACGTCGCTGGACGACGCCCGCGCGCTGATCAAGGGCGGCGCCGACAAGGTGGTGGTCAACTCGGCGTGCTACCAGGATCCCGGCCTCATCACGGCCATCGCGCGCGAGTTCGGCGAGCAGGCCGTCATCGTCGGCATCGACGTGCGACGAGAGCCCGAGTCTGATGCGGCGCCTCGCGGAACGGAGCCGGACAGCTTCGGCTCCGCCCAGGGGGCGGAGCCTCGCTGGAGCTTGTGGTCGGGCTGCGGCCGCCAGGAGCAGCGGGTGGCGCTGGACGACCACGTGCAGCGCGTCGCCGCCGCTGGCGCTGGCGAGATCTTCATCCAGTCCATCGATCGCGACGGCACCAAGACCGGCTATGACGTCCCGCTGCTCGCGCGGGTGGCCACCCAGGTGCGCATCCCGGTCATCGGCTGCGGCGGCTCGGGCACCTACGAGCACCTGCGCGAGGCCTTCCAGGGCGCCCCGGTCGAGGCCCTGGCCTGCGGCAGCCTGTTCAACTTCGGCGACAACAACCCCATCCGCGCCAAGGCCCACCTGAGCAACTACGGCATCCCCTTCAAGGTCGTATAGCTTTACACCATGTCAACACAAGGTCGCCTGATCTCCCCTGAAGAACGCTTCTCCGGCGAGCGCTGCACGCTGCGCCTGGTGACGCTCGACGACTGCACCGAGCGCTACGTCGCCTGGTTGGCCGACCCCGAGGTCAACCAGTACCTGGAGACGCGCTACCGCCCACAGCCGCTCGGCGCCGTGGTCGCCTTCGTCACCGCCATGGTGGCCGACCCCGCCAGCTACCTCTTGGCCATCTGCGACCGCGCCGACGACCTGCACGTCGGCAACATCAAGATCGGCCCCATCCACCCGCAGCACCAGTACGCCGACGTCAGCTACTTCATCGGCGAGCGCACGCGCTGGGGCCGCGGCCTGGCCACCGACGCCATCCGCGTCGCCACCACCATCGGCTTCCAGCGCCTGGGCCTGCACCGGGTCCAGGCCGGCCTGTATGCCAGCAACCTCGGCAGCGCGCGCGCCCTGGAGCGGGCCGGCTATCGCCTCGAGGGCCAGCTGCGCGAACAGCTGCTCGGCCGCACCGGCTGGGAGGATCACGTCTGGTACGGCCAGCTGCGCTCCGAGTGGGCCGCCACCCATCCCAAGTAGCTGAAATCTCGTGCACCTTCTGTCGCCTCACGCCCCCGGGCCGTGTTATCGAACGGATCCGGCACCGCCCGCAACGAACTGACCCGCGGCCCGCCCAACTCGTCATGTCCAAACGGATATTCTTCGTTCACGCAGAGAAGTTCATGGTCCCCGTCGCCGCCGCGCTGCGCGAGCGGGGCGTCGACATCGTGGCGCTGACCACCCGTGGCGAGGGCGCGCCCGAGGCCTGGGCCGCCGCGCTGCCGGGGGTGCCCGCGCTGCACTCGACCGAGGCGCGCTCGATGCTGCTGCCGCCGTCGTTCACCGGGCGCATCTCACCCAAGGCGGCGCGGGTGGCCGACATCGACGCCCTGGCCCCGACCGCGGCGCGCTCGCTGCAGATGCTCGACCGCATGAACCAGCGCGGCTACTCGGTGGCCGAGCTGAACCAGACCTACCTGCACCTCATCGGCTTCTGGCGCGCCATGCTCGACGAGCTCCGCCCCGACGGCATCGTGATGTCGGCCGGACCGCCGATGTTCGGCTTCGATCACGTGCTGTACCAGCTGGCCAAGGCCGACGGCCTCGCCACCGTGATGTTCCGCCACACCCACGTCGAGGGCCACCTGATGATCGGCGGCGACATCTTCGACATCGCCGGCCCCACCCCCGAGGAGATCGAGGCCGCCCCGCCGGCGCCGCCCGATCCGTCGCAGTTCGCCTCGCCCACCAACGACCAGCTGCACCGCCAGGCCATGAACCTGCGCACCATCCGCGGCAAGCTGTCGTGGCCGCAGATCGCGCGCGGCATGGTCGGCCGCCACATGCTGTCGCGCATCGCGCCCGATCCCGAGCTGCTCTACGACCCCACGCCGCGCCACGTCGAGCTGCGCTGGCTGTGGACGCGGGGGCGCATCGAGTGCCGCCGCGCGCTGAAGCTGTACGACTCCCTGGTCGCCACGCCCGACCTCGGCAAGCCCTTCGTGTACGCACCGCTGGCGATGGAGCCGGAGGAGAGCACGCTGCCCTATGGCGGGCCATTCTCCGACACCATGCTGACCATCCGCACGCTCAGCGAGGCGCTGCCGCCCGGGGTGCACCTGTACGTCAAGGAGCACGCCAACCAGTTCAACCGCAAGCACCTGTTCGCCAAGGGGCGCAACCAGCACTTCTACCGGCGCCTGGCCGAGCTCGGCAACGTCACCCTGGTGCCGCTGGAGACCGACTCGCACGAGCTGATCCGGCGCGCGCTGACGGTGGCCACCATCTCGGGCACCAGCGCCTGGGAGGCCATCCAGCTGGGCAAGCCCGCGCTGGTGTTCGGCTGGCCCTGGTACCTGCACGCGCCCGGCATCATCCATGTGGACAGCGCCGCCGCGATCCGCCGCGCGGTGACGCGCATCGCGGCCGGCGAGCTGGGCGCCAACGTCGATCACCTGGGCCGCTACGTGCGCCTGATGCGCGAGCGCTACCTGGTGCGCGCGATCTACGCGACCGGGATGCTGGAGTTCAAGCAGATGACGCTCGAGGAGCACACCACGAACTACGCGGACGCTGTGGCCCGGCAGCTCGGCGCGGCGGGGCAGCGCGCGCGGCCCGTGCTGGGGCTGGTCTGAGATGGCCGTCATGAAGGAAGCCAGCATCCGCAGCGACAAGATGATGGACGAGAGCCTGGCCATGCACGAGGAGGACGTGGCCTGGATCCGCGCCCGCGCCGCCGAGTTCGTCGAGGTCGCCTGCCCGGCCTGCGAGCAGGCCGCGCGCAGCTTCGAGTTCGAGCGCCAGGGCTTCCGCTTCAACCGCTGCCAGGGCTGCCAGACGCTGTACATCAGCCCGCGCCCGACCGCCGAGCTGCTGGGCGAGTACTACGCGCGCTCGAAGAACATCAACTACTACAACGACGTCATCTTCCCGGCCTCCGAGGAGGCGCGGCGCGCGCACATCTTCGCGCCGCGGGCCGCGCGCGTGGTCGAGCTGGCGCGTCGCCACGGCGCCGCCACCGACGCCTCCACCGCCACCCTGGTCGACGTCGGCGCCGGCTTCGGCACCTTCTGCGAGGAGGTCGTGCGCACCGGCGCCTTCCGTCGCGTGGTCGCGGTCGAGCCGTCGCCCACCCTGGCGGCGACCTGCCGCGGCAAAGGGCTGGAGGTCGTCGAGCAGGTCATCGAGGAGGCCCAGCTCGAGGGCGTCAGCGTGATCACCAACTTCGAGCTGGTCGAGCACCTGTTCTCACCGCGCGACTTCCTGGTCGGCTGCGCCAGCGCGCTGCCGGTCGGCGGCCTCCTCATCATCACGACGCCCAACATCCGCGGCTTCGACCTCGCGGTGCTCGGCAAGCTGTCGGACAACGTGCTGGGGCCGAACCACATCAACTACTTTCACCCCGCGTCGCTGGCCCTGCTGCTGGGGCGCGCCGGCTTCGAGGTCGTCGAGGTCGCGACCCCCGGCAAGCTCGACGCCGAGCTGGTGCGCAAGAAGATCCTGAGCGGCCAGTTCGACGTGTCGAATCAGCCGTTTCTGCGCCAGATCCTGGTCGACGACTGGGACAGCGCGGGCGCCGCGTTCCAGGACTTCCTGGCCGAGCACAAGCTGTCGTCGCACCTGTGGGTGGTGGCGCGTCGTGTGAGCACGCCATGAGCGCACCCAAGCCCGGCCTGATGGCCCGTCTCTGGGTGACCTACCGCAAGCAGATGCGCGGCGTCATGGTGCTGGGCGTCATCGCGTTGATCGGCGGCATCCTCGAGGTCATGGCCATCACCTTGCTGGTCTTGCTCGGCAAGCTCACGGCCGAGGGCAAGCACGAGTACGTGGGCACCATGGCCTGGTTCGACCGGCCGATCGTGATCTCGCTGTCGACGCTGGTGCTGGTCGGTCTCGGCGCCGTCGTGCTGCGTGTGCTGATCCAGGTCTGGGGCGCCTGGATCGATGCCCGCCTGGCGGCCAACTATCTGGCCGAGCAGCGCAATCGGCTGTTCGCTCTGTTCATCGAGTCGTCATGGGAGTCCAAGGCCGATACCCGGGCCGCCGATCTACAGAACATGCTGACCCGGCACGTGGACCACGCCGTGAACCTGCTGCTCAGCCTGAGTGGCGGCGTCGCTGCACTCGGCAACGTGGTCGTCCTGCTGGCGTCGGCGGTCATGCTTTCGTGGATGTTCGCGCTCGCCATCTTCGCAGTCGCGCTGGCGCTGTTCTTCATCCTGCGTCCGCTCACGAAGTGGGCAAAGCGTGCCTCGCGGGCAGACGTCAGCTCGAACAGCGACTACGCCCGCGAGGTCGCGCAGGCGGTCACGGTCGCTCGCGAGGTGGAGGTCTTTCACGTCGGCGACGAGGTCAAGCGCAAGGTCGCGCATGTGGTCGAGCAGACGCGCCTCAAGTCGCGGCTGGCGATGCTGACCCAGAAGCTGCTGTCGCCCCTGTATCAGAACTTCGTCATGCTCCTGGCGTTCGGCGCCATGGCCACGGTGGCGATGAGCGGCCTCGGCAAGGTGGAGGTGCTCGGGATCATCGTGCTGATCATGCTGCGCATGACCGCGTACACCCAGGGCCTGCAGTCGGTCTACCACCACGTGGTCGGCAAGGCGGTCTTCCTGGAGGAGCTCGGCGAGGCCGAGCAGAAGCACCGCCGCGGCGCCTACATCGTGGGCACCCGCACCGTGGAGCAGATCGAGACCGTGCGCCTCGAGGACGTGCACTTCGCCTACAAGGCCGAGGCGCCGGTGTTCGACGGCCTGACGCTGGAGATCCGCCACGGCGAGTCGATCGGTGTGGTCGGGCCGTCGGGCGCCGGCAAGTCGACGCTGATCAAGCTCCTGCTCGGGCTGCACACGCCGCAGCAGGGCGCCATCCTCATCAATGGCGTGC
>JBGASF010000062.1:0-43124 GCA_044229835.1 Polyangia bacterium
GTTGCAGGTTTCCGCGCGCAATCGCTATAGTCGCCGCCCGATGGCCGCATCCGAACCAGGCAAGCTCACCGCCCTGCGTGACTACCCGCAGCTCAAGCGCATGGAGCGCTGGGTGCTGTCGGTGGTCGAGCGCGTCAACCTGTCGCCCTTCGGCAAGCGCGCCGCACGCGAGTTCCAGCTGCAGTTTGGCACCCGCTGGGTCTACCCCTCGATCAAGAACCTGCTGCACATCGAGGGCCTCGACCGCATGCGCGCGCTCAAGCCGCCGGGCCCGACGCTGCTGGTCGCCAACCACCGCTCGTTCTTCGACCAGTACGTGATCGCCTGCATCCTGCTGCGCGAGACCAAGGTCTTCAAGCAGATCTACTCGCCGGTGCGCGCCAACTTCTTCTACGACTCGCCGGCCGGCCTGGCCGTCAACGCCATCATGTCGGGCCTGGCCATGTACCCGCCCTTCTTCCGCGAGCCCGAGCGCGCCGAGCTCAACCGCGCCAGCATGGAGCTCCTGGTGCGCCTGCTCGACAACCCCGAGACCACCATCGGCTTCCATCCCGAGGGCACCCGCGGCAAGGGGCCGGATCCGTACCAGCTCTTGCCCGCGCAGCCCGGCGTCGGCCGCCTGGTCCTGGAGGGGCCGCCCGACCTGATGGTCATCCCGGTCTTCATCAACGGGCTCATCAACGACATCGTCAAGCAGATCAGCTCGAACCTCGATCGCAGCGGCATCGCCATCACGTTGACCTTCGGCGAGCCCATCGATCTGAGCCGCTTCAAGGGCGTCAAGAGCCGGCTGACCACCCAGAAGAAGGTGGCCGACCAGCTGCACCTGTCGATTCAAGAGCTGGGCGAACGGGATCGCGCGATGCGCGCGCGCCTGAAGAGCCAGGGCGTTCGTGTGGACTGAAGGGGGAATCTGATGGCGATGAAGCTGACCGTGGGGGCGCTGCTGCTGACGGGCGCGATCGGGCTGGGCTGCGGCCCGTCGGGCAAGCATGGCACCACCACGCCCAAGCCGCGTGAAGTCGAGATGGAGGGCGAGGAGTTCGTGGTCAAGACGCCCAAGCGCGAGGTCGTGCTCGACTTCGAGGACGACGTCATCGACGGCGACGTCTTCCGCCCCGAGGGGCTGGCCCCGGCCTTCGTGCTGACGCCGGCCAAGCCGCTGCCCAAGACCAAGGAGGCGCTGAGCATCGACGCGCGCCGCGCCGCCTTCGCCAAGGCCAAGGGCAAGGCCCGCATCAACGAGGCCGAGTTCTTCGCGCTGGCGGTGCTGGCCAAGCTGGCCAGCGGGCCCGCGCCCGAGGCCGCCGAGCTGCGCGCCGAGGCCGTCACCATGCTCGACGCCGCGGTGGCCGAGAAGGGCGCCGGCGAGACCACCTGGGTCATGCTGGCGACCATGCAGTACGGCGCCGGCCAGTTCGAGGCCGCGGCCAAGACCTTCAGCAACGTGCTCGACCAGTTCCCCAAGTCGAAGCTGCGCGCGCGCTACGCCGAGCAGCGCGCCTGGGCGCAGTTCGCGGTCAATCCGGGCGCCGTGGACGGCACGGAGCTGGCCCAGGACGGCCTGGCGGCGACCTACTTCGCGGCCTGGGCCGGGCGCCGCGCCGGCAAGCTGGGCGACGCCGTGGTGTCGTTCAAGGCCGCGCTGAAGCTGAATCCCGCCGAGCCGCTGGCGACCGCGATCCGGCACGACCTGCTCAACACCCTGGCCTGGCGCGGCCCCGGCGAGAGCGCCCTCTCGGACGAGGTGCGCGGCCTCGGGGGTGACGCCGCGGCGCAGGCGCAGAACCTGCTCGAGGTCGGGCAGTACCTGGCCGACAAGGGTGACCTCGGTGGCGCGGCGCAGGTGCTGACCGTGCTGCTGGCGGATCCGGCGGCGACCCCGGCCCAGGTGGTCAAGGCCTACGAGGTGCTGGCCCAGGAGGCCATGGCCGAGCGCCGCCTGGGCGACCTGGCGGGGCTGATGGAGAAGCTGCTGAGCACCGCGGCGAGCTACCCGGTGGTGGACGACCAGACCCGCGCGGCGCAGATCGGCTGGCTGGTCGGCACCACCATGCACGCCGAGTGGGGCAAGACCCGCGAGACCGCGGCCGCCGAGGCCGCCGCCCGCGTGTACACCGCGCTGCTGGCCTACAAGCCGCTGCCCGCCGAGTTCGACGTCGCCGGCGCCGCGCGCGATCTGAAGGAGCAGCGCGCCTCGACCGAGCCGCCGCCCGCGCTGGAGAGCAACAAGGATCTGGTGCGGCGGATCGTGCGCCTCAACATGAACGGCGCGCGCCACTGCTACGAGCGCCAGCTCGACATGGGCACCGCCGCGGCCGGCCGCTGGCAGTTCACCCTGGTGCCCGAGCCCACCGGCGCCGGCAGCCAGGTCACCACCCGGGCCACCACGCTGCCCGCCGAGATGACCCCGTGCCTGGAGCAGGCGGCGGCGCACTGGAAGTTCCCGCCCCACGCCAAGCCGATCGTCATCACCATCAACTACGCCTTCGCGTTCCGCCCCGTCGGCCCGTAGCCCACCCCGCGCCGCACCACGCCACGCGCACCTCCGCGGCGCCCTCCTGTCCCCGCTCCCGCGTCTCCCTAGCGATTCAAGCTGCGTCCGATGGCCCGGATGGCGTCGTCGTAGGCCACCGGCGGTACGAAGCCGAGCTCGCGCCGGGCGCGCTCGATCGGCGTGCGGTGGTGCGAACCCACCAGGTTGACGGCCTCGCGCGTGATGGGTGGTCGCGACGCGCGACCCAGGCGCGTCCACACCGCCTCGCCAGCGCGGGCCAGCCCGTCCACCAGCCAGCGCGGCAGCGAGCGCGGCGTGCCCGCCCCGATGAGGCGCGCCAGATCGCCGAAGTAGCGCGCCCAGGTGACGTCGCCGCCGTCGTTTGCGTTGTAGACCCGCCCGCGCGCAGCCGGCGTCTCGAGCGCGCGCACCAGCACGTCCACGACCGCGTCGACGTGGGCCAGCCCGGCGTGCTGGTGGCCGCCGTCGATCAGCACCGGCATGCCGCGGCGCAGCTGCGCCACCACCTCGTCGACCCACAGCTTGCTGCCCACGCCATACACGTTGCCCGGGCGCACCACCACCAGCTCGAGGCCCCGCCGGGCCTCGGCCTCGCGCGCCAGCTGCTCCTGCTGCTGCTTGGTGCGGCTGTAGTGGCCGAGCGGCCGGCCCACCGGGTGCGCCTCGTCGCACACGTCGCGGCCCAGCGCGTCGCCATAGAAGACGATGCTGGAGGCCAGCACCAGGCGCACCCCGGCGGCCACCGCGCCGTCGATGACGTTGCGCGTGCCCTGCACGGTGACGCGCTCGAACAGCGCCGAGGGCCCCCAGTCGCCGACCACCGCGGCCAGATGGATGATGCCCGAGACCCCGCGCGTCGCGGCGGCCACCGCGGCGGCGTCGCCGATGTCGCCGGCGCTGACCTCGACGTCGCCCGCGAAGCCCGCACCGGCCGTCGCCACCTCGGCGGGCAACACCAGCGCGCGCACCCGCACGCCCTCGGCCACCAGGCGCGCCACCACGCGCCGTCCGATGAACCCCGTCGCGCCGGTGACCAGGATCGGTTCGCGGGCGGTCATGTCCTGCTCGTGCTCATCACGATGCTCAGTACGGCAGCAGCAAGCCGACGGCGACCACGTGCGCGGTGCCGAAGCGGTTGTTCTGCCCGACGCGCTCGTACAGCGCCGACAGCTCGCCCTCGCGGAAGCGCGCCAGGGCCCCGCCGAGGAAGCCCAGGCGCAGCGTCGCGCGCGCCCCCACGGTGTGGCCCTCGAACGGCGCCAGCTTGGCGTCGTCGGTCAGGAAGCGCTCCTGGCGATCATAGATCTCGCGATAGAAGTCGGCCGCGCGCTGGGTGTAGAAGCGATAGCGCAGGCGCAGCTCGAGGTCGCGCCCGAAGTCGCGCGTCAGGCTGACCTCGGGGGTGTGGCCGCTGACGCCCCAGTCGTCGAAGTAGTAGCGATAGCCGAGCTGCGCCACCACCTCGCTGCGCGGCTCGAACATGCGCGCCGACAGGTACGCGGCGTTGCGCAGGCGCAGCTCGGGCACCGTCTCCGCCAGCGGCACGCCGCCCGCCACCACCTGCCGGTACGGGTTGGCCTGGTAGCCATCGGCCACGAACAGGTCGTAGCCGACCTGGGCCAGCGCGCGCGGGCCCAGCAGCTGCGTCCACGACAGCCCGAAATAGTGCGTGCGCAGCGACTCGCGCAGCTGCGACCCGGGCACCGCGGCGTCGCTGATGTCGTCGAACGACAGCGCCGAGGACACCGCGAAGGTCGCGTTCTTGTCCCACAGCTCGACCGCCAGCGCGGCGTTCACGTTGCGTGACACATAGTCGGGCTCGCTGGAGACGCGGCCGCCCAGCGACACCGTGAACTGCTCGCCGATGCGGTACAGCCCGCGCAGCCCGCCCTCGTAGCGGCGCTCGGTGAAGCGGGCCTGCTGCCCCGCCGCCACCGACGCCGCGCTGATGCTGTCGAGCACCAGGTGGCCGCCGATGGTGGCGCGCGCGCCCAGGTCCAGCTCGACGTCCAGCGTCGGCTGGATCACCGTGGTGGTGCGCTCCTTGTAGTACTGGCCGCGCAGCTCGATGGTGTCGTCGGCGCGCGCGACCCCGGCGCCGCCGGCCAGCAGCCCGGCCAGCCCGGCCAGCCCGGCCAGCGTCGTCCTCAGTTGCATCCGCAGCCGCCGCCGGCCTCGCCATAGCCGCCCTCGGAACCCTCACGCGCACCGCGCGCGTGCTGGTTGAAGCGGCCCTCGGCGCGCCCCCGCCCCGGAGTCATCGCCGGCTTCGACAGCGTCTCGCGTTGCCACGGCTGCACGCGGCTGCACCCCGCGGCCACCGCCACCAGCACTGCCATCAGGACCAGGAGCACACGCACGCGCGAATCTTACTCGCTGCGCAGCATCCCTTCGGCAATTTCGATCACAGGCCCGAGGCCGCCACGCGCCATGGCGCGCAGGGTCGGATAGGGCCGGATGGTGTCGGCGAACGGCGGGCTGACCGAGTAGTAGAGCTGGATGAAGGTCTGCCCGAACACCGAGCGGCGCAGCACGCGATCGCGGAACGCGCGCAGCATGGTGACCTTGGGCGCCAGCAGGCTGCCGAACGCCGCGGTGGCGATGAAGCAGCCGCCGCCCGGATCGGTCGGGTCCACGATGGCCTCGGGCGTGGTGATCTTGACCACCGCCATCGGGCCCACGTTGAGGCAGCCGTCGCTGGCGCGCACCGCGATGAAGTAGTTGGTGCGCGGCAGCAGGCCCGTCAGGGTGATGATCTTCTTGGCGCCCGGCGCGGTGGCGTCGGTCGACACCTGGACCAGGCTGGCGGCGGTGAAGTCGGCCTCGGTCACGATGGGCTCGCCGGCGCGCATGCGCACCTCGTAGCCCGCGATCATCCCGGTGTCGCCGTCCCCGCCCGGCGCCAGGAACTCCAGCTTGGCGCTGTCGGCCTTGACCTCGGTGGCCTGCAGCATCGACGGCGTGCCCGGCGCGATGGTGTCGCCGGTGGGCTGCGTGGTGACCTTGACGCGGTACATGGTGCCCGCGTCGGAGGCGACCGCCAGGCGGCCCGCGCCCGAGCCCTCGTTGGTGGCGATGGTCGCGTCGGGCGGCGACACCAGGCCATCGGCGCCCATCGGGTCACCGTAGCCGGCATAGTCGAGCGCCAGCGCCTTGCGCGCGGTGGCGTCGATCATGATGGGCACCTCCCACAGCACCGACGGCTGGCCCAGGCTGGGCACGCCATACTCGCCCCACGACTGCAGCACCGGGGACGGATAGGTGTGGCCGGCGTTGCGGTCGCGCTCCTTGGAGACCTCGACGCGGACCTTGTAGGCGCCCGGGGCCATGCCCTCGGGGATGTTCCACAGGATGCGGTAGCTCAGGCCGCTGGGCGGCGTGGGCTTGGACACGGTGTCGAGGTCATTCAGGGTGCCGAACATCTTGGCGTCGGCATGATCGACGCCGCCCTCGGCGGGCGTGCGCGGATCCACCAGGTCATTGCGCGGCGGATACAGGGACTTCTTGCCGGTCGGATCGAACATGCCCTTGTCGGTGTACGTGCGCAGCGTCGGGCACGTCATCATGTCCATGTTGGCGTGGATCTCGCTCTCCAGCGTGGGGCGGCAGTAGCGCTGCTCCTGCGAGGACTGCGACAGCGAGTGCGACAGGTTGTCGTCCTGGCGATCCTGGAACACCAGCATCGGGTACTGGTGGTTGCGCTTGTGGGCCCAGATCGGGAACACCGCCTCGCGGCGCCCGTAGGGCCACCAGTCGCCCGAGTTGTAGTTGAAGATGCCGGGCCGGTTGCCCAGGCCGTAGGTGCCAGTGGCCTGGGTGATGAACAGGGTGTCCACGAAGTTGCCGGCGGCGTCTTCCAGCCAGACCACCATCTGCAGGCTGGGTGTCGGGGTCAGCTCCACCTCGACGACCTTGCAGGCGTCGGCGCGAGGTGTGAGGGCTGCCAGCCCGAGGGCGGTCACGACGGCGAGGACGCTGCGGGGTACGGCTGAAAACCTGGCCATCGCTACCATCCCTTGACGAAGGTTCGGGGATTATGACTTGATTCGCGCGGACCTTACAAGGCTCGGGTGCGTGACGTTGGTTCCACCCCGGGTCGATTTTCGGCCATTTCGACCGAATCGTTCAGGGCCAGAGCGGGGCAGACCATGGCAACGAGCTACCTCGTGATGGACATCGAGACCATCCCCGACACCAGCCTGTACAAGGCGCCCGACGTGGCCCCGGGGGTCGAGCGGCCCTTCCCACCCCTGTATGTGCACCGCCCGGTCGTGATCGGCTGTCTCTGGCTCGGTGAAGACTACGAGTGGAAGCGCCTCGGGGTCATCGGCGAGGCCCAGGCAGACGACGAGGCCCGCATGCTGGCGGACTTCTCGCGCTTCGTCGACGAGCACCGCCCGCACGTGGTGACCTTCAACGGTCGCGGCTTCGATCTGCCCGTCATCATGCTGCGTTGCCTGCGCCATGGCGTGCCGCTGCGCTGGTACTACCAGGGCCGCGACTATCGCTACCGCTACAGCGACGAGGGCCACCTCGACCTGGCCGACTTCCTGACCGAGCATGGCGCGGCGCGCGGGCTGTCGCTGGACGCCTCGGCGCGGCTGATCGGGCTGCCCGGCAAGGTCGGGGTCGACGGCTCGCAGGTCGAGGGGCTGTGGAACGCCGGCCAGCGCGAGGCGGTGCAGAGCTACTGCCTGTCGGACGTGGCCCAGACCGCCTTCCTGTTCCTGCGCTTCCGGCTGCTGATGGGGCAGCTCGATCGCGCCGGGTACCAGCGCGCGGCGCGCGGGCTGCTCGACGGGCTGCGCGCCGATGGGCGCTGCGGCCCGCTGCTGGAGAAGCTGGAGACCGGGCGGCTGCTGCTCGAGGACGACCCGGCGGCGGCGCCGGTGCCGGTGCCGCCAGTGCTGCCGGTCACCAGCCCAGGGTGAGGCCGAGCTGGACCCAGCGCGGCGGGCTGACCCGCGCGCCGTAGGGCCGGCGCGCCATGATGTCGCGGGCGTCGAGCAGGTTGCGCACGTGCAGGGCCAGCTCGAGGCCGGGGCGCGGGCGCCACCTGGCGCTGGCGTCGACGGTCAGCTGGCGATCGGTGAAGGGTTCACCGTCAGGCCGAGCCGGCCCCTGCCCGGGCAGCTCGCGCATGCGATCGACGAAGGTGGCCTGTGCGGCCAGCGTGACCGCGCGGGTGTCGAGGCCGGCGCTGGCGCGCAGCTGGTGGCGCGGGACGTAGGGCAGCTCGTCGCCGGGGCTGACCTCGCCCCACTCGTCGGAGGTGAAGTACTCCAGAAGCTCGGTGCGCGTCAGCGTGTAGGTCACCTCGAGCGGGACGCTGACGCCGCGGCGCAGGCGCACCCGCTGCTCGCCGCGCAGCTCGAGGCCGTAGATCCGCGCGCCGCCGGCGTCGAGCTGGGCGTCGAGCTGGTCCTGCGTGCAGCCCGCCGACAGCGAGCACACCGAGGTCAGGTTCTGGTACTCGTTCCAGAACCCGACCAGCTCGAGCTCGCTGCGACGACCGGTCAGGCGGGTGCCGGCCTCCCAGGCCAGGCTGCGCTCGGGCGGCGCGATGGTCGGCCCCGGCGCGCCGGGCGAGAAGCCGCGGTGCACCCCGCCGAGCAGCCCGAGCCAGGGCCGCGCCTGCCAGTACACGCCGAGGCCGGGGATGACCACGGCGCGCTGGGCGGCCGCGTGGGCGCGCTCGAGCCGGCCGCTGTAGCTGGCGCGCAGGAGCTCGAGACGCGCGCCCGGGGTGATGGTGAGCTCGCGCCAGCGCACGGCGTCGATGGCGTGCAGCGCCAGCGCGGTGGTGCTGGCCAGGTTGTCCGCGGTGGTCTCGGTGGCGCGGCCGTCGGGCGCGAGGACGCCGCCGGTCATGCGGAAGCCATCCTGGGTGTGGGTGCGCCGGACCTGGTCCTGGTGGATCCGCGTCCCGACCTCCAGCGCGTGCGCGAGCGCGCCGGTGCAGCCGGTGAGGCGCAGGATCGACTGCAGGCCCTGCGACACGAAGCGGCGCTGGTTGGGGCCGATGAGGATGGTCTCGCCAGCGCTGGCGGCGTCGGCCTGGCCGGTCAGGTTGGCGACGAAGATCTGGCCGCGCGCCGAGTCGGGGTGCGTGAGGATGTCGCGGAGGTCGGCGCCGCGGAAGCCGTTGACCTTGCGCCAGCGCCGATCGAAGTCGGTGCGATACAGGCTGGTGGTGAGCTCGATGCGGCCCGAGGTGGTGGCCAGGCGGTGGGTCGCCACCAGCGCAGTGCGGTGCCACTGCATGTGATCGAAGCGCGAGGCCAGGTAGCGGCGTGACGGCGTGGCGCGTGCGTCGGCGTCGGTCAGGCCGAGGTAGGTCTCGTCGGAGGCCTCGTCGGAGTAGCCCAGCTTGAGGGCGAGGCGGTGGCCGAGGTCGGGGTGCGCGGGGTCGCGGGCCAGCTCGTGTTCGACCTTGGTCATCCATTCGTTGCGGGTGAAGCCGGTGTCCCCGCCGCCGTCGAGCACGCGCCAGCCGGTGCTGGCGAGCTGCGCGCCCTCGACGAGGTAGCCGGTGCGGCCGCTGCGCGCGCCGAAATGGCCGTGCAGCTTGCGATAGCCGAAGTCGCCGGCGCCGAGGTCGAGGCCGGTCGACTGGCCGTGGCGGGGCGGGCTGCGCGTGATGAGATCGATGGCGCCGCCGACCGTGTGCGGGCCGTACAGGATGGCGGCCGGCCCCTTGAGGACGCGGACCGCGACCATGCGGGTGATGAGCGGGAAGTAATAGGCCGCGGAGGCCGAGTAGGCGGCGGGCGAGATGAGGACGCCGTCCTCCATCAGGGTGACCTTCTTGCTGCGGTCGGGGCTGGTGCCGCGCATGCCGATGTTGGGGCGCAGGCCGACGCCGTCCTCGCCGCGGACATAGACGCCGGGGACCGCCTGCAGGACGGCGTGGGGGTCGTCGCGGTTCATGCGCTCGAGGTCGCGGGCGGTGAGGATGCGGACGGCGCCGCCGGTGCGCGCGGCGCGGGTGCCGACGACGACGGTCTCGTAGGAGGGCGGAGACGGAGACGGGACCGGATCGGGCACGGGCACGGGCACGGGCACGGGCGGGGGCGGGTGCGGGTGGGAGATCCTGTGCGCGCGCGGGGGTGGCGAGCAGCGCGACGCACAGGAGTGTGGAGCGCTTGATCACGGGGTTTCGGCGACGCCAGCGATGACGACCTTGCCGTCGGACTGGATGGCGACGCCGCGGGCCTCTTCCAGGGTGCCGCGGGCGATCACGTTGTGGGTAGCCAGGCCGCCGGTCCCGAAGCTGGTGTCGCGGGTGCCGTCGGGGTTGAAGCGGACCACGACCATGCGGCGATCGGTGCCCTCTTCCAGGTAGCCGGCCGCGTAGATCTTGCCGGCGGCGTCGAAGGTCACGCCCCAGAAGCGATCGTTGGCGGTGTCGGACAGCGGCACCGCCTGCGCGAACTCGGTACCCGTGCCGACGGGCCAGATCAGCAGGGTCGCGTCGTCGTCGGCGGCGGCGCCGCCTTCCATGCCCGCGCGGTAGCCGACCGCGGCCACGCGCAGGCCGTCGGGCGACAGCGCGGCGCCGAACCAGGCCTCGTCGGGACGGCCGAAGCCGTAGGTCTTGTAGCCGGTGCCGTTGAAGCTGGTGTCGAGCTGACCGCTGGCGGTGTACAGGTACGCGGCGGCGTCGACGTTGCCGGTGCTCGGCACCACGCTGCCCAGGATGAGGACGCGATCGTCGGGCAGGACGATGGCGTTGCGTGCGCGGTCATCGCCCCCGGCGACGTCGAGCTCGATGACGCCCTGGATACCCCAGCTGGTGTCGAGGCGGCCCGCCGGGGTGTAGCCGAACGAGACCATGTTGACGGTGCCGGTGCTGGCGCTGCGCCCGTAGCCGGCGGTGACATAGCGGCCGGTCTGGCGCGCGGCGACATAGGCCTCGGCGACGCCCCACGGCGTGTTGATGGGATCGGCGGGCACGAGCGGCATCGAGTTGACGATGCCGCCGGCGCCGAACGTGGTGTCGGGCGTGCCGTCGTCATTGAGGCGCAGCAGCACCACCTTGTTGATCGACTGGGTGCCGACCCCGCTGGGCTGCGCGGTGTAGCCCGAGGTGACGATCTTGCCGTCGGCCTGCACGAAGCCGTTGCGCGCGTTGTCGCCCAGGTTGGCGATGTTCAGCGTGTGCACGCCCCCGGTCGCGAAGCTGGTGTCGAGGCCGCCGCTGGCGGTCAGGCGCACCACGGCGCGGTCGGCGTCGAGCCGGGTGTCGGCACCGCGCCGGGAGCCGAACAGCAGCAGCCGGTTGCTGCTGTCGCGCGCCAGGCCCCACAGGGCGTCGCGCGCGCCGCCGGTGATCACGGTCGACAGGCTGTGGCGGGCCACGCCGGCGCTGCCGAACGTGGTGTCGAGGCTGCCATTGGCGTCGAAGCGGACCGCGACCAGGTCGGTGTCGAGCAGCGGCGCTGCGGCGTCGGGCGTCACCACGGTGGCGTCCGGGGTCAGCACGCTGGCGTCGGGCGTGGCCAGGCTGGAGTCGGGGCTGGCGGTGCTGGAGTCGGGCACCCGTGCGTCAGGGGTCGGGTCGACGTCGTCATCGCCGCAGCCAGGCAGCGCGAGCGCCAGGGTCAGGGTCAGGGCGGCGAGCCGTGCGGGGTGGAGGCGAAACAGCTGGGTCTTCATGGGACCTCGGGAGGTTGAAGGGGCTGGCGTATTTTGAAATTGAAAACTGATTTCAAAATCCCTATGCTCTTAACGTCTGGCGAGTCCGACTGTCAAGAGGCGTCGATGAAGTGCGCGACACGATTGGCCATTGTCTCGGCTGTTTTGATTGCATGTACATCCTGTCAAGATAAAGAGGCGCTACGACGGCCAGGTGACGCATCCGTTGCGTTACCACCCGATGACGCTGGTGGCGACGGCGGCGAAACGCCCGGGTTCTCTCGCGGCGACCTGCTGGCCGGGTTCGGCGCCTGCATCCTCGACCGCGCCCGCGACTTCCACGCCCAGGTCGGCACCCTGGAGACCACGCTGGCGGCGCTGGTGGCCAGCCCTGGCGATGACAACCGTGACCGCGCGCGCGCCGCCTTCCGCGCCGCCTTCGCGTCGTGGCAGGAGAGCGAGGTCCTGCAGGTGGGCCCCGCCGCGCCGCTCGCGGTGGCCGGTGGCCAGGAGCTGCGTGACCAGATCTACTCCTGGCCGCTGGTCAGCCGCTGCGCCGTGGAGGAGACGCTGGTGTCGCAGGCCTACGCGCAGCCCGGCTTCACCAGCGCGGTGGTCAACCGGCGCGGGCTGGCGGCGCTCGAGGTGCTGCTGTTTCACGACGGCGCCGACACCGCGTGCGGGCCGACCTCGCCCATCGTGTCGAGCGGCAGCTGGGCCGCCCTCGACGCCGGCGAGCGCGCCGCGCGTCGCCGCGCCTACGCCCTGGCCGCTGCGGCCGACCTGCGCGCGCGCGCGACCACCCTGGTGGCGGCGTGGTCACCGGGCCAGGGCGACTTCGTGCGCACGCTGGCCAGCGCCGGTCCCGGCAACCCGACCTACCCGACCACGCAAGCGGCCCTCAACGGCGTCAGCGACGCGCTGTTCTATGTCGAGGCCATCAGCAAGGACCTCAAGCTGGCCCCCGCGATCGGCCTGCGTGACTGTGACGTGGCGCCCTGCCCTGCCCTGCTGGAGTCGCCGTACGCGGCGCTGAACAAGGCGCACCTCGGAGCCAACCTGCGTGGCTTTCGCCGCATCGTCGAGGGCTGCGGGACGGGCTACGGCGGCCTCGGCCTCGACGACCTGCTGGTCGCGGTGGGCGGCGGCACCGTGGCCGCCAGCTTGCGCACCCGCGCGCTGGCCGTCGAGGCCGCGCTCGCGGCCATCGACGAACCCGACCTCGCCGCCGCGCTGGCCGCCGATCCCCCCTCGGTGCGCGCGGTCTACGACGCCTTCAAGGCGCTCAGCGACGTCATGAAGACCGACCTCGTCAGCGTGCTCGATCTCGAGCTGCCGGCCTCGGTCGAGGGCGACAATGACTGACGCGCGCGCGCCCCTGGGCGAGCGCCTGCACAGGCGCCTGCTGGCCCCGCACGACGCCGCCGCGCTGGCGCTGCTGCGCATCGCGTTCGGCCTCATGGTGACGGTGTCGGCGGCGCGCTTTCTGGCCTACGGCTGGGTCGATCGGCTGTACGTCGAGCCGCGCTTTCACTTCAAGTACTGGGCGCTCGGCTGGGTGCCGGCGCTGCCGGCGGGCTGGATCCACGCCCTGTTCGTGCTGCTCGGCGGGCTCGGGCTGGCGGTCGCGCTGGGCCTGTTCTACCGCGTCGCGATGGCGCTGCTGGTGCTGACCTTCGCCTGGCTGCAGCTGATGGACGTGTCGAACTACCTCAACCACTACTACCTGGTCACGCTGCTCGGCGCGCTGCTGGTGGTCATCCCGGCGCACCGCACCTGGTCGCTCGACGCCTGGCGCAAGCCCGCCATCGCCAGCGCCACCGTGCCGGCGTGGTGCACCTATCTGCTGCGCTTCCAGGTCGCCACCGTGTACGTCTGCGCCGGCCTGGCCAAGCTGAACCCCGACTGGCTGCTGCACGCGCAGCCGCTGGGGATCTGGCTGTCGTCACGCACCAGCGTCCCGATCATCGGGCCCTGGCTCGACCAGCCCTGGGTCGCCTTCGTGGCCGCGTGGGCGGGCTTCCTGTTCGACACCACCATCGTCCTCTTCCTGTCGCTGCGCCGCACCCGCGCCGTCGCCTATCTCGTCGTGCTCCTGTTCCATGCGCTGACCTCGCTGCTGTTCCCCATCGGCATGTTCCCCGTCATCATGACCACGGCGGCGCTGGTCTTCTTCTCGCCGTCGTGGCCGCGCACCCTGCTGGCCCGGCTGCGCCGCGGTCGTCCCGGGCCGGCGCACATGCCCGCGAGCGCTCCTCCTCCGCCGTCCTGGCTGTACCGCCCCGCCCTCGCCGTGGCCGCCGTGTACTGCCTGGTCCAGATCGCCCTGCCCCTGCGCGCCCACCTCTACGGCGGCAACGTGTCCTGGCACGAGCAGGGCATGCGGCTGTCGTGGCGCGTGATGACCCGCGAGAAGAACGGCAGCGTCACCTTCATCGTCATCGACCCGCACAGCCGCCCGCCGCGCGAGTGGCACATCCCGCCCAGCCGCTACCTGACCCGGCTGCAGGAGCGCGAGATGGCGGTGCAGCCCGACCTCATCCTGCAGCTCGGGCACCGCATCGCGCGCGACTTCGCCGCCGACGGCCACCCTGGTGTCGCGGTGCATGCCGACGCCCGGGTGTCGCTCAACGGGCGCCCCGCGGCCACCTTCATCGACCCCGCCGCCGACCTGGCGCGCCTCGAGGACGGCCTGGGTGCCAAGCCGTGGATCCTGCCCGCCCCCGGCGGCCCGCCCATCCACCTGCGGCCCCTGCTGGCGACGCGACGCTAGCCCCGCTATTCTCCCGCGCCATGTCGCGCGCTCGCCGCCTGCCTCGCAGCTTCTATGCGCGCGACACCCTCACTGTGGCGCAGGAGCTGTGCGGCAAGTACGTCACGCACGACGGCCGCGTCGGTCGCATCATCGAGGTCGAGGCCTATCACGGCCAGGATGACCAGGCCTCGCACGCGCGCCGCGGCCCGACGCCGCGCGCGGCCATCATGTTCGGCCCGCCCGGCGTGGCCTACGTCTACCAGATCTACGGCATGTTCTTCTGTCTCAACCTGGTCACCATGAGCGACGGCTTCCCGGCCGCGGTGCTGATCCGCGCGCTGGAGCCAGTCGCCGGGCTGGGCGACGCGCGCACCGACGGCCCCGGCAAGCTGTGCCGCGCCATGGCCATCGACAAGCGACACAACGGCCTCGACGTCACCCGCCCGGGTGCGCTGCAGGTCGAGGACCGCGGCGATCCCGCGCCGGTGCTGCGCGCGACGCCGCGGGTCAACGTGGACTATGCCGGGGCCTGGGCGGCGCGGCCGTGGCGCTGGGTGGTCGAGGGCGCGCCGGTGTCAAGGCCACGCTGGGGGCAGGCATGAAGCTGGCGGGCGTCCACCATGTCGCCATCCAGGTCGCCGATCTGGCGCGCGCCGAGGCCTTCTGGTGCGAGCTGCTGGGCTGCGCGGTGCTGCAGCGCTGGCTCGACGACGCCGGGCAGCCACGGTCGATCTGGGTCGACGTCGGCGGCGCCGCCTTCCTGGCGCTGGAGCGTGTGCCGGCGCGCGGGGCGGTGGCGCCCCCGTTCGCGCACCCTTCGCCGGGCGCACACCTGGTCGCGCTGCGCATCGCGCATGGCGACCGCGCCGCCTGGGAGGCGCGCCTCGGCGCCGCGGGAGTGGCCATCGAGAAGCGCTCGCGATACACCCTGTACGTGCGCGACCCCGACGGTACCCGGGTCGGTCTGTCGCACCATCCGGAGCCCGCCGAGTGATTCGCGTGACCTACCAGCCGCTGGACAAGACCGTCGAGGCCAAGGCGGGCGACAACCTGTTCGATCTGGCGCAGCGCGAGCGGGTGCCCATCTCGACCGCGTGCGTGGGCAAGGGCACCTGCGGGCTGTGCCGGGTCAAGATCGTCAGCGGCGGCGAGCTGCTGTCACCGGTGGGTGCGCTCGACAAGAAGCACATCGGCAACGTCTACTTCATCACCAAGGTGCGGCTGTCCTGTCAGGCCGTGCTGAGCGGCGAGGGTGACGTGGTGGTCGAGGTCCCGGACTTCCCCAAGCCCAAGCCCAAGTAGCGCCCAGGTGGGAGATCCACGCTGACGCACGCCGTGTCCTGGGGACAACAGGCCCGACACGCATGTCGTGTCAGCTGGCCAACGGATTGGCCGATCGCGCCAGCGTGGCGCACTGCGCGGGCGTACAACCTCGCGTTTTTGGTGGTCGGACCAGACCTTAGTGCGGCGGCCTGCGTCTTGCTCTATCAGTGGCCGTGACTCTCCCCAGCACCCTTTGGCTCGAGCTCCGCGGCGAGGCCGCGGCCGAGCTGGTCCTCCCCGCGGAGGAGCTGGTGCGCATGCGCCGGGTGTGGTCGATCGAGTCGGCGCAGCGCTCGCTGGCCGAGCACCCGGTCGAGGTCGTCATCGTCGCGCTGCCCGAGGGCGATGCTGGTGTGACGCTGCGGCGGCTGCTCGAGGGTGACGGCGGTGGCGTCGGCCCCGCCAGCGTGATCGCGCTGTGTAGCGACAGCGCCGCCATCGTGTCGGCGCTGCAGGCCGGCGCCGATGACGCCTGCAGCTATGCCCGCGCACCCGAGCAGCTGATGGCCCGCCTGCACGCGGCGGCGCGCGTGCGCATGCTCAACGTGCAGGCCGACACCCGCGTGATGCGCGAGCTCGAGGCCAAGGTGGCCGAGCTGACGCGCGAGAACCAGCGCCTGCGCGAGCTGGCGCATCGCGACGAGCTCACGGGCCTGGGCAACCGGCGCGGCTTCCAGGGCCACATCGACTATCTGATCGAGTATGCGGGCCGCTTCGGGGGCTCGCTGTCGGTGGTCATGATCGATCTCGACGGCATGAAGCTGCTCAATGATCAGCATGGCCATGCCGCGGGTGACGTCGCGCTGCGCAGCGTGGCCAGCGTGATCCGGCAGTCGATCCGCGGCGTCGATGTGGCGGCGCGCCTGGGCGGCGACGAGTTCGCGGTGGTCATGCCGGCGACCACGGCGGCGGCCGCGGCGCGCGTGGCCGAGCGCATCCGCACCGGCATCGGCGGCCTGGCGCTGCCCAGCGGCGCGCGCATGAGCGCCAGCTTCGGTGTCGCCACCCTGAGCGGGGCGCCGCGCGGGATCGGCTTCGCGGGCGACGAGCTGATGGCCCGCGCGGACGCCGCGCTGTATGCGGCCAAGCGCGCGGGCAAGAACCGCATCGAGCTGGCCTCGGCGGCGTAGGCCGGTCCGCGGCCCGAGGTCTGGGGTAAGGTTCCCAGCATGAGCAGGGGATCGTTCGACAAGCTGTGTGGCTTCGAGCTGGTCAGCGCGGCCGAGGGCAAGGCGCGCATGCGGGTGGTGGTCGGCGAGCCGCTCGCCAACCCCAACGGCCACATGCATGGCGGCGCCATCGCGACCTTGGTCGACGTGGCGGGGACCTACGCCATCATGAGCGCCGACCGCCAGGGCAGGTCTGGCGTCACCACCGACCTCAACGTGTCGTACCTGGTGGGCGCCGCCGTGGGCGCCGCGGTGGTGGCCGAGGCGTCGGTGCTGAAAATCGGAAAGACGCTGGCGTTCGTAGAGGTCGAGGTCCGCCGTGAGGCCGACGGCGCCCTGATGGCGCAGGGCAGGATGACAAAGTTTCAAGGTGGTTAGCGGCGGCGGGGCGTGAGGCTCGCCCGCCGCGCGGAGGCGCTGGCTACAGGACGGGGCAGCTGTCGCCGGCGCGGCGCACCGCGACGTCGTGGTGCAGGCTGAGCGGCGCGGAGTGCACCACGCGCTGCACCAGCAGGGCGCCGAAGACCTCGGCGCCGCCCGAGATGACCAGATCGGCGCGGGGGGCGTACAGGTTGCCGGCGATGACCGAGTTGCCGGCCAGGTTGATGGCGCCGCCACCGCCGACATAGAGGCGGGCGTCGGCGGGCGCGGCCGGCGAGCCGAAGCTGAGATCGCTGCCGACGTCGATGTGGGTGCCGACGAAGAGATCGAGCTGACCGCCGGGGCGCACATCGACGCGCAGCGCGCCGGTCAGGGTGATGTCGCCGGCGATGAACAGGGCGACGCGGCCGGTGATGACCAGGGTCAGGCCGGCGCGGCCGTCGATGCGTGACAGGAAGTAGCGGCCGCAGGGCAGCTCGCGGGTCTGGTCCTGGGTGAAGCCGACCAGGGAGTCGGCGCCGAGACCGATGTCGGCGTTGTGGTTGGCGCTGCGGTGGGCCTCGACCAGGGCGGCGATGTCGATCTCGGAGGCGGCGCCGCAGGGACAGGGTGGCGCCACGGTGACGGCCTCGCGACGCAGGGCGCCCACGGACTGGGTCGGTGCGGTCAGGGTGGCGGCGGCCGGCAGCGACAGGGTGCCGGCGACGGTGAGCGAGGCGACCTCGATGTCGCTGCCGACGCGGGCGGCGCCGCCGACGCGCACGCTGGTGATTGCGGAGCCCAGGCGGCCAGCGGCGGACAGGTCGCCGCTGACGTCGAGGCTGGGGCCGAAACGCAGGTCGGCGCCGGCGACCCACAGCGAGCCGCGGATGGTGGCGCTGCCGGTGGACTCCAGCTTGCCGTTGACGCCGACGGCGGCGGCGACACCGCCGGGGGCGCGGTAGGGGCCGGTGGCGCTGTCGAACGAGTCGGTGCTGAGGCCGACGTTGCTGGCGTAGTCGGTGCAAGTGCACAGCGCGAACTGGAAGGTGCGCGTGGCCAGCGCGCCGGCGCAGGTGGCGGAGCCGCCGAGGGTGGGCAGCAGGATGGAGGGGCCGCTCTGCTGGCAGTAGCCGGGGCGGTCATCGGGGGCGGCGCAGGCGGCGCCGGTGCAGCGCCGGATGGCGACGATGTCCTCGGTGGTGCAGCCGGCGAGGCTCGCGAGGGTGGCGAGGCCGAGCGCGAGGTGGACGATGCCGGTGGCGACGGCGGTGGCGGTGGCGGTGGCGGTGGCGGTGGCGCGAGCGGGGCGCATGGCTCAGGGGCGGAGCTTGGCCAGGCGGGCGCGGGCGCGCGAGGCCTCGGGCGAGTCGGGGAAGCGCTCGAGGAAGCTGGCGAGCGTGTCGGCCTCGGCGCCGTCGGCGAGGCGATGCTGGGCGTCGGCGACGCCGAGCAGGGCCTCCTCGGACAGCGCGCCGCGCGGGCGCGAGCGCAGGGCGGCGCGGTACAGGCGCAGGGCGCCGCGGGCGTCGGACAGGTGATCGAGGCGCAGCGCGGCGGCGGCCACGGTGGCGACATAGGCGGCGTCGGTGCCCGGGTGGTCGGTGACGATGGAGCGGTACAGGCGATCGGCGTCGGCCCACGCGCGCGCGCTGCGGCGGGCATTGGCGGCGCGCAGAGCATCCTCGGCGGCGGCCACGGCGGCGGGAGCCGGGCGTGCGGAGGGCGCGGTCGAGGTGCGCGGGCGCGGCGAGGGCGCGGGGACGCCGGGGCTGGCCGCGGGTTCGTCGATGGCGATGTCATCGGTGTCGGTGACATCGAGAGGCGCGGCGCTGGCGACCGGCTCGGGGCTGGCGGCAGCCACCGTGCCCGTGCCCGTGCTCGGACTCGGACTCGTGCTCGTGCTCGTGCTCGTGCTCGTGCTCGTGCTCGTGCTCGTGCTCGTGCTCGGACTCGTGCTCGTGCTCGTGCTCGTGCTCGTGCTCGGACTCGTGCCCGTGCTCGTGCTCGTGCTCGGACTCGTGCTCGCCTCCGGCGCGCGCAGCCGCTGCACCACGCGATAGATCGCCGCGCTGGCGATGCCCGCGATCAAGATTCCCAGACAGGCCACCAGCACGAAGCGGCCGCGGCTGGGTCGGCGCGCCATCGCCACCGGGCGCCCCGCCAGCACGGGCGCCGCGTTCATCGCGCTGGCCTGCGCCACCAGATCGACCGCGGTGGCGTCGTCGCGCGCGTCCGCAGCGGCGTCCAGCAGCACGGCGTCGAGGGCGCCGCGCACCAGCTCGGCGGCGCGGGCGTCAGCCAGCTTGCGCGCCGGCCCCGGGCGGTCGTCCAGCGGCGGCAGCAGCTCGAAGCGCTCGGGCTCGGTCATGCCTCACCCTCTCCCTGCTGCGTGCGCAGCGATTCGTGCAGCGCGCGCAGCTTGTCCATGCCGATGCGCAGGCGGCTCTTCACGGTGTCGAAGGGCAGCGCGAGCTCGGCGGCGATCTCGGGCACGCTCATGCCCAGCACGTGGTGCAGCACCAGCGCGTGGCGCTGGTCGGCGGGCAGGCGGTCGAGCAGGCGCGCGGTCTCGCGCCGCACCGCATAGTCGTCGGGGGTGCCGTCGGGATCGGGCACCAGGTGCAGGTGAGCGCCCTCTCCGGCGTTGCGCGCGCGGTCGGCGCGCACGCGACCGAGGTGCGCGAAGGTGACGCGCACCGTGACCCGATCGGCCCACGCGGTGAACGCGCCCTCGCCGCGGTAGCTGGGCAGGCCGCGCAGGATCGCGATCAGCGACTCCTGCGCGATGTCGTCGACCTCGCCGTCACCGCGCACCAGATAGCGGATGAGGTTGCGCGCCCGCGGCAGGAGCTCGCCCAGCAGCGCCTCGGCCGCGGCGCGGTCCCCGCCTGCCGCGGCGCGTACGCGCGGGTCCGGTGCGCTGGCACCGGGGGGCACGGGTACGCGAGCGGCCATCCACACGAGTATATAGAGGGCGGACCTCACCCGATCGGGTCACGACACCGGGGGGGACAGTCCCCCACATGTCCGCGTCAGTTCTTCAGCGTCAACGCCAGGCCGACCCGGGGCTCGACCGGCCAGAAGCGGTGCCGGGACGCGAAGCTGCCGGCGATCTGGTAGCCGAAGTCGGGCCGCGGCAAGAGGACGTCGGCGGCGCCGGTGAGCTGCAACCACAGGCCACCGCCCAGGCGCAGCGACGCGGTCGCCTCGGGGCTGACGAAGAACACCGGCGTGGTCTGTGACGGGGTCGCGCTGACCTCGGGGCTCAGGGCGGCGCTGCTGCGGAAGAAGGCGATCACCCCCAGCGCGGCGCCGGCACCCAGGCGCAGGCGACGGCCGCGGCGCTCGACCCCACCCGCGACCAGCAGGCCGTGGCGCGCGACCTCGATGGCCACGGCGTCGTCGTCGAGCTCGACCGGCAGGCCGGCCAGCGCGCCCAGCGCGATGTGCCAGGCGCCGCGCCCGAGACCGAGGCGGACATCGAGGCCGTGCTGGCCGCGCGGGGTCTCGCCGTCGAAGGCGAGCTGCCAGCCCACGGTGACGCGCAGCGCGGGGCGGCCGCCGTGGACCTCGATGTCGGGGCCGTCGGGCCCCGGCTCGGGCGGCGCCGGGGTCGGCGCGTCGGGCGGCACCTCGGGTTCGCGTGCGCCGGGCGGCGAGCCGACCCCGATCCGGCCGCCCCGCGCCAGCGCCCGCAGCGCGCCGCGCGCCACCAGCGCGGCCGCCTCGGCGCGCGCCGACTCCGCCGCCGCGCCGCTGCCCGCCGAGGTCACGTCGCGCAGGAGCTCGCTGCGCGTGCGCGGGTCGACCACGTGCACCACGATGACGTCGGCGGCGTGCTCGAACCAGATCACCACGCGGGCGCCCTCGGCCTCGGCCAGCCGCGCGGCCTCGCTGCTGTCACCCTGGGGCGCCGGGGCCCGCACGGTGACCAGCTCGACGTCGAGGTCGCTGGTCTGCCCGCGCAGGCGGCGCGCCACCTCGGCGTCGCGCGGCTCGGCCTCGACCACCACGACCCGCAGTGGTACCCGCGCGGCCGTCGCCACGCCACCGCACAGGCCGAGCAGCGCCAGCGCCACCCCGAGTCGCCGCATGTCCGCATCATCGCACGGCTTCTGAACCGGAGTTCCAGTCCAAACCGACATCTGACCCGAAGCCGCCCGGGGTGCGCTCTGTCCTGGTATGAGCCAGCTTCGCGTGCGCGAAACAACCCCGCCATCCGGGTACCGCAACCTGCGCGGGCCGCGATGAAGACGCCCACCGCCCTGCGCCGCGCCATGGCCGAGGCCCGCCGCGCCGCCACCGGCCGCGATCCCGAGGCCGCCGCGGGCAGCGCGCCGCTGGGCGTGCCGGCCCTGGTGACCCCGAACGCCGTCGGCACCGAGCCGCAGGGCGTGCCCGCGCTGGGCACCCCGGGCCCGGCCCGCTTGACGCCCGACATCGCCGCCGCCGCCGACCTGCTCGATCCGCTGACGCCGTCGCCCGATCTCGACGCCGCGCGCGCGCTGCTGGCGGCGCACGGCAGCTTCGAGCTGCCGCAGGTGACCAGCGCCGCCGCGCCCAAGGTCACCCTGGCGCGCATCGCGGTGGGGCCGCAGGTGCGCACCCAGGCCATCCTCGACGCCTGGCTGGGCGACTGTGACGACCGCAGCGAGCTGCACCCCGACGGCCCCGAGGCGGCGCGCTGGTTCGGCACCGACCTCGCGCTCGAGCATGACATCGGGACCCGCTTCGCCGCCGATCTGCGCCTGGCCGCCGCTGCCGGCCGGCGCGACCTCGGGCCGCACCAGACCCTGGCCCACGTCATCCTGTGCGATCCGCTGGCGCGGCGCATCCACCGCGACAGCCCCGAGATGTACGCCACCGACACGCTGGCGCGGAACTACTGCCTGCACGCGCTGCGGAGCAAGCACCACCGCGCCTTCAACCTGCCCGAGCGCCTGATGCTGGCGCTGCCGCTGATGCACGCCGAGCGGCCCGCGCTGCAGGACGCCGCGGTGCGCTACCTCGAGCACCTGGCCCTGCTGGCGCGCGAGCGCTGCCCGGCCAGCACGCTGTACGCCTTCATGCTCGGACGGGCCCGGCGCCAGCGCGAGATCATCCGCGCCTTCGGCCGCTTCCCGCACCGCAACGCGCTGCTGGGGCGGACCTCGACGCCGGCCGAGCGCGCCTTCATGCACCTCGGCGAAGCGGGCTGATACACTTGCGCCACTCATGTCGAACCTGCCCGATCATTGCGTGCGCCTCGGCCACCTCGACGAGGTGCGCCGCGAGACCGTCCCGGGCGCCCAGCTGACCGCGCTGCGGCGCGCGGCGCCGCGCCTGCGCGAGCACATCCGCGCCTCGGGCAAGCCCAGCTCGGTGCGCACCTGCGACCTCATCACGTTCCCCTACCCGGCCAGCTTCGCCCTCGGCGGCGCGGCCTGGAGCCCGGCGCCCTACGTGATGATGACCAACCGCATGCAGGTGGTGCGCTTCGAGGCCGGCGGCGCCACCCGCACGCTGCTCGTCAACCCGTCCGACTACGAGCGCGGCATGAAGACGCCGTTCTTCGCGCGCACCGCCGCGCTGGCCGGCGACTTCCTGACCAAGAACCTGCTGACGGCGCGCTGGGGCGCGGCCGAGATCCACCTGGCCAACGCCGGCATCGCGCCCGAGGAGGTCGACTACATCACCTTCGACCACCTGCACGTGCAGGACCTGCGCGGCTGGATCGGGCCGGGCGGGCGCTTCCCGCGCGCGCGCCTGCTGGTGCAGCGCGAGGAGCTGGAGACGCTGGCAGACCCGGCGCCGCTGCAGGCCATCTGGTACGTCGCCGATGGCGTGGCCGGGATCGCGCCCGAGCGCATCATCGCGCTCGACGACGACGTGCTGCTGGGGCCGGGCGTCGCGCTGGTGCGCACGCCGGGCCACACCCGCGGCAACCACAGCATCGTGCTCAACACCGACGACGGCATCTGGGTCATCAGCGAGAACGGCGTCGCGGTCGACGCCATGAACCCGCGGGCGTCACGCATCGCGGGCGTGGCGCGCCACGCCCGCACCTGGGACGTCGAGGTCATCCTCAACGCCAACACGCGCGAGAACACGCTGGCGCAGTACAACTCGATGGTGCTGGAGCGCACCCTGGCCGATCCGTGCAGGGCCGCGCCGGAGTGGCCGCAGTTCTTCCCGTCGTCGGAGCTGACCCGGCACTGGATGGCGCCCGGCCTGGCGCCGACCTACTCGCACGGCGCCATCACGCACGGCGATCTGGTGATGGGGCGGGTGCGCTCGGCGCCGCTGCCCGGGCGCGCGGGTGGCGCGACCTCGCGCGAGGTGCGCCAGTCGTGAAGACCGTCGTCGGCGTCATCGTGCTGTCAGTGCTGGTGGGCGCGGGTCTGATCTGGAAGCTGGGGCCGCGCCGGGCGACCACCACCGACAGCGCGGGTGCGCCGGGGGCCAGCGGGGCGCCCGCGGGGGGCGCGCTGCGCCAGGTCACCCTCGAGGTGCTGGGCATGACCTGACGCAGCGGCTGCACGGCGCGGGTCCATGACGCGCTGATGACCGTGCCGGGCGTACGGACCGTGATCGTCGATTTCGACAACAAGGAGGCGGTGGTCAGCTATGCCGCGCCGGCCACGGTGGACGCCATGGCCAAGGCGGTCGAGGGCGCCGGCCACTACAACTGCAAGTTCAAGCACGACGGCATGCCGGAGGTGCGCCACACGCTGGCGCCGCTGGGGGCGCCGGCGCCGGACGGCGGCCCGGCCAGCGGCCTCGACGTCGGGGGGCACTGAGGGACGGAGTCGGAGGGACAGGCGACAGGCGACAGGCAACAGGCAACAGGGAATGGCGGAGGGCGATGGGGTCAGCTGGCGCGGAGGTGGCGCCAGAGTTCGTGGTCGCAGCGGGCGCCGGCGCTGGTGGCGAAGGCTTGCAGGGTGGCGAGGTCGAAGCGGCGGCGGTAGGCCCACTCGGTGCTGTGGCGCAGATCGTGGGCGCAGCCGGCGCCCGCGGCGATTGCGGCGGAGGAGACCGGACCGCCGGCGTGGGCGCGGGCGGCGCTGGTCAGCACGGTGCGCAGGTACTGCTCGAGGGCCTCGCGCAGGGCGGCGGGAAACGCGGCGGTGACCGGGGCGGCCATTTTGGTAGTCTATACGGATGCGGGTGCGGGCATGGCTGGGGCTCGTGCTGGTGCTGGGCGGCTGCGGGCCGGGTGCGCGCGAGGCGCCCGACGCTGCGCTCGATGCCGGGCGGGACGCCGCGCCCCCGGACGTCACCGTGGTCGATGTCGAGGTCGTCGTCGACGACGCCGCGCCGCCGGTGGACGCCGCGCCGCTGGTCGACATCCCGATCCAGGACGTCCAGGACCTCTCGCGCATCACGCACGTGTCGGCGGGTGCGCGGGTGCGCCTCGACGGCGTGGTGGTCACCGCGCGCGACGCCGACGCCAACCTGTTCGTGGTCCAGGAGCCGACCGGCGCGCCCGGGTACGCCGGCGTCATGGTCAACGCCGAGCCGCTGCCGGCGGGGGCGACGCTGCCCGCGGTGGGAGACCTGGTCGACCTGCAGGGCACCGTGCGCGAGGTGTCGCGCGCCGGGTACACGGGCTCGCGCACCAGCGTCGAGAGCCTGACCAGCCTGGCCGTGGTGGGCAGCGCGCCGGTGCCGGCGGCGGCGCTGGTGACGCCGACCGAGATCAACCTGACCGGGGCGCGCGCCGAGGAGCTGGAGGGCGTGCTGGTCAAGCTCGGCGCGGTCAGCGTCGGCGTGGTCGAGCCCGGTTTCGGGACCTTCACCGTCGACGGCGGGCTGACCATCTCCAACCGGCTGTTCCCGGCCGCGGCGCCGCTGGCCTTCCCGTTCGCGCGCGACAGCTATGGCTCGATCGGCGGCATCCTCGACTTCGATTTCGGGGCGCCGCGCCTGCTGCCGCGCAGCGACAGCGATCTGACCGGTTATGTGCGCGCGCCGGCCTGCCTGGACGCGCTGGCGCCGACGAACACCACGGTGGGCGAAGGCCAGTCGGTCACGCTGACCGCGGCGCTGGACCGGCCGGCGCCGCCGGGCGGCGTCGCGCTGGCGCTCGACAGCTCGAGCCCCGCCAACGCCGCACCTGCCCAGGCCAGCGTCACCGTGGCGGCGGGCGCGCTGTCGGCGCCGGTGGTCGTCAATGGCGTGCTGACCTCGGCCAGCGCGGTCAACATCGGCGCGGCCATCACCGGGTGCGGCAGCGCCGCCGGCATGCGCAAGACCACCACGGTGACCGTCCTCAACGGCCCCACCCCACGCCTGGCGGCGCTGTCGCCGGCCAACCTGTATGTGATGGGTAACGGCGGGCAGGGCTCCGAGGGCGTGCTGACGCTGCGGCTGGATCGCCCCGCGCCAGCGCCGCCGGCCGCGGCGACCACGGTGACGCTGACCTCGGGCGACGCCCGGCTGGCGGTGCCGGCGGTGCTGACGGTCCCGCCGGGCGCCACCGTGGCGGCCTTCAAGGTGCGCGGCGCGGGCGCGCCGTCGGCGACCGCGGTCACCGTGGGCGCCAGCTTCAACGCCAGCAGCGTCAGCGCCGCCGTCACCGTGGTCAGCCTGGCCAGCCTGCCGGTGGCCGAGCAGGTGCAGCTCAACGAGCTCCTGGCCGCGCCGGCCGCCACGCTGCCCGACGGCGACGCCAACTGCGATGGGGTGGCGAACTCGGTCGACGACGAGTTCGTCGAGCTGGTCAGCGTGGCGCCGCAGCCGCTGGATCTGTCCAACGTGCAGCTCAATGACGCCGCCGCGACCCCCAACGGCCATCGCTTCGCGGCCGGCACCATCCTCGGCCCCGGCGAGAGCATCGTCATCTTCGGCGGCGGCGCCGCCCTGCCGATGGCCACGCTGCACCCGTGGTGCGCCGGCACCTTCGCGGGCGCCCGGCTCGAGCGCGCCAACCTGCGCGGCACCCTCGGCCTCAACAACGGCGGCGACACCCTGACCCTGCGCTCGGCCGCCGGCGTGACGCTGACCCAGGTCAGCTATGGCGCGGTCGCGGCTGGCCCCAGCGTGACCCGCGACCCCGATCTGACCGGCGCGCTGGTGGTCCACTCGAGCGCGGTCGGGCGCGCCGGCGATCGGCCGTATAGCCCCGGCACGCGCCTGACCGGGGCCCCGTTCTGGCTCGCATCACCCTGAATCTGCGTCGATTTTCTGCTATAAGGCGCCATGCGTAAGCCCTTCGCTCGCCCAGGCTCCCGCCCGCGCTATGCGCCCGACCGCCTGGTCGACGTCAAGCACATCCTGATCGACATCAAGCTCGACTTCGACAAGCGGCGCATCGCCGGCAGCTGCGCGACCACGCTGTCGCCGCTCAGCCCCGAGGTGCGCTGGATCGCGCTCGACGCCGTCGAGATGCAGATCAAGCGCGTGCGCGAGGGCAGCACCGACCTCGGCTTCGATCACGACGGCAAGCAGCTGCGCATCGATCTGCAGAAGATCGCGCGCGCGCGCCGGCAGCCCGGGCAGGACGTCACCATCGTGGTCGACTACGCCGCGCAGCCGCGGCGTGGCCTGTACTTCATCGGCCCCGACGCCGGCTACCCCGAGCGCCGCCTGCAGGCCTGGTCGCAGGGCCAGGACGAGGACAGCCGGTACTGGTTCCCGTGCTTCGACTCGCCGCACGAGAAGGCCACCTCGGAGGTCATCGCCACCGTACCCGAGCGCTTCTTCGCACTGTCGAACGGCACCCTGGTGTCGCGCAAGGACGGCAAGGGCACCACCCGCTTCCACTGGAAGCTCGACGTGCCGCACTCGTGCTACCTCATCACGCTGGCCGCCGGCGAGTACACCGAGCTGCGCGCCGACGCCGCCGCGCCCGGCAAGGGCAAGGACGGCAAGGCCGGCAAGGCCAAGGCGCCGGCCAAGACCAAGGCCGTCAAGGCCGAGGTCAGCGCCGCCGCGCCCGCGGGCCCCGAGATCCTCTACTACGCCCCGCGCGGGCGCGAGGAGGAGACCCTGCGCACGCTGGCGCGCACGCCCGAGATGCTGGCGCTGTTCAGCGAGTTCACCGGGGTGCCCTACCCCTACGGCAAGTACGCCCAGGTGTTCGCCTCCGAGTTCATCTTCGGCGGCATGGAGAACACCACCGCGACCACGCTGACCGACAACGTGCTGTACGACGAGCGCGCCGCCATCGACTACGACGTCGACTCGCTGGTCGCGCACGAGCTGGCGCACCAGTGGTTCGGCGATCTCCTGACCTGCCGCGACTGGGGCCAGGGCTGGCTCAACGAGGGCTTCGCGACCTACGCCGAGTACCTGTGGGCCGAGCGCTGGAAGGGGCGCGACGAGGCCGCCTTCGAGCGCGCCGAGTTCCAGGACCAGTACCTGCGCGAGGACCGCGACCAGTACCGCCGCCCCATCGCGACCAACATGTTCGAGGTGCCGATCGACCTGTTCGATCACCACCTGTACGAGAAGGGCGCCTGCGTGCTGCACATGCTGCGGCGTACGCTGGGCGAGGACATGTTCAAGCGCGCCATCCACCACTATGTCCAGAAGCACCAGCAGGGCTCGGTGGAGACGCGGGATCTGGCGCGCGCCACCGAGGACGCCACCGGGCGCAACCTGGACTGGTTCTTCGACCAGTGGGTCATGCGCGCCGGCCACCCCGAGCTCAAGGTCGAGCTGGGCTGGGACGAGGACAAGAAGATCGCGCGCGTCTCGGTCAAGCAAGGCCAGAAGGTCGACGTGGTCAGCGGGCCGGTGCTGTTCCGGCTGCCCACCGAGGTGCTGTTCGTCGTCGCCGGCAAGCCGCACCGCTTCCCGCTCGAGGTCCGCGACGAGCAGGAGGCCTTCTTCTTCCCGCTCGAGGCCCGGCCGCACATCGCCATCTTCGATCCCGGTGATCACCTGCTGAAGTCGATCGACACCGACAAGCCGCTGCCGATGTGGCGGCACCAGCTGTCGGCGGCGCCCGACGTGGTCGAGGCCATTGATCGGGCGGCCGCGGCCAGCGCGCTGGGCAAGCACTCCGACGCCGACACCATCGCGGCGCTGGGCCGCGCGGTGCTCAAGGACAAGCACTACGCGGTGCGCGCGGCGGCGGCCGCGGCGCTGGCGCAGATCCGCAACGAGGCGGCGCGCACGGCGCTGCTGGCTGGCCTGGCCACCGACCACCCCAAGGCGCGGCGCGCGGTGGTGCGCGCGCTGGGGGCGTTCAAGTTCGACGACGTGGTGGCGGCCTCCCTGGTCACCCTGCTGGAGACCGGCGACGAGAGCTACTTCGTCGAGGCCGAGGCGGCGAGCGCGCTGGCGCGCACCCGGGCCGCGGCGGCGTGGGACGCGCTGACCGCGCACGACGGGCCGCTGATGCGCGACTCGTTCCAGGACGTCATCCGCCAGCACGCGCTGCGCGGCCTCAGCGAGCTGCGTGATCCGCGCGCGCTCAGCGTGTTGACCGAGTGGACCCGGTATGGCCACCTGCACTCGTCGTTCGCCCGTCGCGCGGCGGTGGATGGCCTCGCGCGCCACGCCGAGGGCCGCGAAGGGGACACCCGCGCCGCGCGCGAGGTGCTGGAGCTGCTGCTCGAGGATCCCGACTTCCGCGTGCAGATGACCACCATCGGCGCCCTGGCCACGCTGGGCGATGCCCGCGCCGTCCCGGCGCTGGCGCGCTGCGCCGACCGCGACCTCGATGGCCGCGTCAAGCGCCGCTGCCGCGACGTCATCCGCGATCTGCGCGACGGCCGCTCCCGCGAGGAGGGGCTGCGGCTTTGCAAGGACGAGACCGAGCGGCTGGATCGCGAGATGAAGAAGCTGCGCGAGCGCCTGGCCGCGGTCGAGGCGCGCCTGGCCCCCAAGAAGCACCCGCACTGAGCAGCGCCCCCCTTGCGTGGGTGGGCGCTCTTCGACGACCATCGAGGACGAACGCTGACCAAGGGGGGACAGATGCGGAGCTGTCTGGTGGTGGGTCTGTGCGCGGCCCTGGGCGGAGTGGCGCACGCGAACGGGATGGGCTCGGTCGGGGGCTGGACGGCGGGCGGCGAGCTGACGCTGATGTTCCCGGCCTTCACCTATGACCCGACCTCCGAGGCGGTGCGCTGTGCGCCGGTCGCGCTCGGCGGCGAGCTGGCGTGCGAGCCGTGCGACCTGCAGGCCGATCGGGTGCCCGACGCCAGCGAGCGCGCCACCCGCAAGAAGGCGTGTGCGGTCAAGACCAAGGCCGGCGGCGCGCAGAAGGCAGCCAAGAACAAGGCCATCTCGGTGGTCTTCAAGCCCAAGGTCAAGTGCAAGCCCGACAGCGACTGCAGCACCGAGGTGGTGCTGCTGCGCAAGGGCGAGAAGAAGCCGACGCCCGACAGCCCGCGCATCAGCTTCACCGCCAGCGAGCCCAACGCCACCCAGCTCGCGGTGTGGACCAGCTTCCGGCCCGACTCGCGCGCGCTGGCGGTCACCATCGACGAGTTCTATGGCGAGTACGACCAGCACACCCACTTCTGGGTCGTCGACCTGGCGCAGTTCGACACCGTGGTCGAGACCCCAGTGGCGCCGGCCAGCGGGGGCAAGGTCGCCGCGGGCGGCGGGGTCGGCATGCTGGCCTACTCGGCGCGCGGCGGCTGGTTCCCGGTCAAGGTGGTGTCCAAGAGCGGCGGCAAGGCCAAGGTGACCGCGCTCGACAAGGACACCTGGGAGGTCGCCGAGAAGTCGCTGCGGCCCAACCCCAAGGTCGTCATCGGGGACCGCGTGGTCGCGATCTGGCAGGCCAACAACCTCTGGTACAAGGGCAACATCCAGGAGATCACGGACGGCAAGGCGTTCGTGGTGTTCGACGACGGTGACACCGGCTGGATCCCGCTGGAAGGCGTGGTCCTGGAAAGCGCAAACACGGCGGCCCAATGAAGCGACCGACAGCGAAGGCGAAGCCAGGGACGAAGGCGAAGGCAGGGACGAAGGCGAAGGCAAAGGTGAAGCCCACGGCGAAGGCGAAGCCCACGGCGAAGGCGAAGGCGCCGGAGAAGACGGCCGCCAGCGGCAAGTCGCCCGCCAAGGCAAAGGCCAAGGCCCCACCCTCCAAGGCCGGCCCGCTGAAGCTCAGGCTGCTGGCCGACTTTCGCCAGATCCACCTCGCCGACAGCGCCGGCAAGGGTGACCTCACCGAGGCCTGGACCGCGCAGGCCACCGACGATCGCGTGGCCAGCGCGAAGACCATCATCGGCATCGGCGCCGAGCGCGACGAGCAGGTGCTGGTGACCGCCGTCCCGCTGCCAGCGGCGCCCAGGGACGACGCCGCCAAGTTCGACCATGTCACCGAGGCCAGCATCGCGGTCGACTCCGGCCAGCTGGTCATCATGGGCTGCACCGACTACTGGCCCGACGCCAGGCGATTGACGCTGAAGCCCGGGAGCTACCGCGTGCGCGCCAGCCACAGCGGCCTGGCCAAGGGGCCAGAGAAGATCCGCCTGCAGATCTGGCCGGCGGCCAAGGGCCAGCCCACGGTCGTCAAGCGCTGGGCGCCGCCTCCGCCCCAGAAGAAGCCGCCGATCGCCCCGGGCAGCAAGCTCAAGACCGCCAAGCAGGCGGTCGCCGCCGCGCTGCAGGGCCAGCCCGACGCCGCGCTGGAGGCGCTGCTCGGCTTCGCCCAGGCCGGCGACGTGGCCGCCTCCGCCTCGGCCGCCGAGCTGCTCGGCTTCATGGGGCGCTGGGCCGACCTGGTGCCGCACGCCGCCGCGCTGATCGCGAAGCCCGACGCCGTCTACGCCGGCAACGTGTTCGACGACATGTGCGCCCTGCTGCGCCGCGCCGCGCGCGAGCTCGGCACCCCCGACATCATCAAGGCCGCCGCGGCCACCGTGCGCAAGGGCATGGAGGCCCGCCGCGACGCCGTCCTGCTGCAGGACTCGCCCGCCCTCGGCACCAAGGCCGACCCCGAGAACCGCGCCCGCTACGAGCAGGCGGTCGCCGAGTCCAGCGCAGGCAAGCGCTTCAAGGGCAAGCCCGACGACCTGGCGCGGCACTGCTTCGCCCTCGCGGTGGCCTTCAACGTGGACGACGCCATCATCGCGCGCTACGACCCGAAGAACCCCCGGTTCGGCTTCGAGCAGGCGGTCTACACCGCGCTGGCGCTGGCCCGTCGCGGCGACGCCCAGGCCGCCTGGGCCGTGCTGGAGCCCAAGCTGGGCAGCTGGTGGCCGGTCGATCGCGCCCAGGTCGCCCCGGTCGAGCTCATCGTGCACCCGCTGCTGTTGCCGCTGATGACCCCCGAGCGCTGCCGCCAGCTGCTCGAGACCCCGCGCGGCGCCGAGGCCTGAGCCGCCGCGGCGTATTCCACCGGCATACGAAAAGACCCTGCGCGCGCGATCGTCGCTTGCCGTGCGGCGTGCGCTCCCCCAGCATCAGGGCATGCACAAGCTGCTCGGCACCGTGGTGCTCGCGACGATGACCGCACTGACCTCGTGCTCGGGCGGCGCCGGGGATGGCCCGGCTGGCAGCGACGGCGGGGGCACCGGCAACGACGGCGCGATGGTGGCGCCCTGGCGGCCCCTGATCTCGGGCGCCTGGTCGCTCGACGTCGGCAAGGAGTCGCACATCTGTGTGCGCAAGACGCTGGCCGAGGACGTCTTCGTGTCGGCGTTCCATCCCATCATCCCCAACGGCACCCACCACACCGTCCTCACCATCACCGACGGCTCGCAGCCCGACGGCATCGGCCCCTGCGGCGGCACCATGGACGGCCCGACCATGATCTTCGGCACCGGGATCGGCACCGAGGACCTGATCTTCCCCGAGGGGATCGCGGTCAAGCTGCTGGCCGGACAGCAGATCAACATGAACCTGCACCTGTACAACGTCACCGGGGCGCGCCTGACCGGGACCTCGGGGGTCGAGGTGCGCACCACCACGGCCGACAAGATCACGGCCGAGGCCGAGGCGCTGCTGGCGGGCAAGGTGGTCGGCCTCACGGTGGCGCCCGGCACCACCATGCAGACCGGCACCTGCACCATGCGCGCGGCCGTCACGCTGTTCGCGGTCGGCCCGCACATGCACAAGTATGGCAGCCACCTGAAGGCCACCGTGATCCCGGCCGCGGGCGGCACCGGGCCGGTGCTGTTCGACAAGGACTACTCGTTCGACTCGCAGAAGCTCGACATGCTGACGCCGCAGGTGGCGCTGCAGAACGGCGACAAGGTGCAGGTCGACTGCACCTACACCAACCAGACCGCCAACACCGTCGGCTGGGGCAACAGCTCGGACGAGGAGATGTGCTTCGCCACGCTGTACCGCTATCCCGCGCAGCCCGCCGGCCCGACCGGCCTGGGCTGCATCTTCTAGCGGCGCACGCGCGCCGCCGGGCGGCTACTTCTTCTCTTCGCTACCGTGGTCGTGACCGGCATGGTCGTGGTCATGGTCATGGCCGTGGTCGTGCCCGTGATCATGGCTGTGGTCATGGTTGCAGCCCGGCCCGTGCTCGTGGCCGCCGCCGCCCTCGGCCTCCTGGCGCTCGATCTCGGCGCGCACCTCGGCCATGTCGATCTTGGAAACCTCGGTCAGCAGCTGCTCGAGCGCGCTGGCGGGCAGCGCACCGGCCTCCTGGAACAGCAGGATGCCGTCGCGGAACACCATCAGGGTCGGGATGGCCGAGATCTCGAAGGCGCCGGCCAGGCCGGGCTGCTCCTCGGTGTTGACCTTGGTGAAGGTGATCTCGGGGTGCTTCTCCGAGGCCTGGTCATAGACCGGGGCGAAGGTCCGACAGGGGCCGCACCAGGGCGCCCACCAGTCGATCACCACCATGCCATCCTTGTTCACGGTGGCTTCGAAGTTGTCCTCGGTCAGGGCGCTGGTCGGCATCGGGGGAAAATACCCGAATTCGCGCGGCGCACAACTGACGAAACGTCACTCCTGCGGCTTGGTCGCGCCGCGCTTGCGGGCCCAGTACAGGCCCAGGCCCGCCAGCACCAGGGCAAAGCCGGCGCACACCGCCGCCGCGCGCGCCGCGGCGCGGCCGCCCTTGACCAGCAGCAGCCCCGCCACCGCCACCAGCGCCGCCGCCGCCACGAAGGCCGCCACCACCTTGAGCCGGCGCAGCCGCGCCACCGCCCCCGCCGGCCCCGACTCGCCCACCATGAGCTGGCGCAACGACCCCGAGTCGCCCATGCGCACATCGACCATGCCGGTCGGCGGCCGGGCCGCCCGCATGCGCAGCGTGGTCATCACCGTGCGCACGTCCTCGCCCGGCACCGACAGCCGCCCGTCGAGCACATCCAGGAACATCAGCACCAGCTTGGCCTGCTGCCAGTCGCCCCAGGTGCCGTGCGGATCACCGACGCGCACACGAAGCCCCCAGGCCGCGCCGGTGTGCAGGCGCGCGCTGGCGTCGTCGAGCGGCCCATAGCTGACCTCGACCGAGGGCCCGCCGCCAGGATCGCGCACCAGCGCCAGCCCCGCGGTCGCGCTGCCGTCACCCACCGCGATCCCGACCCGCTTGGCCGCCGCGACGATGCGCTCGGCCGCCGGCACCTCGGGCAGGACCACGGTGTAGAGCTGGCTCATCCGCCGCGCGGGCGCGCCGCGGCCACTTCGGCCAGCGCGGCGCGCCGCAGCTCCTCGACGACCTCGCCCGCGATCTCTCGCGCGCGCACGATGTCGCCGCCGCCCAGCGAGACCGCGCCGACCACCGGGTGGCCGCCGCCGCCGTAGCGCTCGCAGATCTGCGCGATGTTGACCGAGCGCGGGATGTCCGACCACGGGTTCGATCCGATCGACACCTTGGAGCGGGTCGCGGTCTTGCTGACCGAGACCGCATAGCGACACTCGGGGTGCAGGAAGTACGGGATGAACTTGTTGGCCGACTCGACGGCGTCCTCGGACACGTCGGCGAAGACCACGCCGTCCTGGGCCTTGGCGCGCTTGCGCCAGATGTCGACCGCGCCCTGGTTGCTGGCCAGCAGGCGCGCCACCGGCTCGGCGATGTAGGGCAGCGCCACGATCTCGGCCAGCGGCAGGCGCAGCAGATCGGCGATGTAGCGCTCGGCCAGCGCGGGATCCTTGTTGTTCTCGATCCAGGTCATCAGGCGCAGCGCGGGCTCGGCCATCTCGACCGCGGCCTGGGCGCTGGGGAACTGCGCGCCGTCGATGATGTCGGCCCAGTACACCAGCTCCTCGAAGCGCGAGGCGTCCCAGCCGTGCACGGTGGCCGCGCGCTCGACCAGGAACTTGGTGCACGAGCGCGACTGCGGGTCGAAGAAGAAGCGGTCCTTGGGCCGGGTGTGAAACGTCGCCTCGTCGGCCGGGCTCATGAAGGCGCTGACGTGGTGGTCGAACCACCAGGTCAGCTTGGGCGAGGCGTTGTAGCGGAAGTCGACGCAGACGTTCTCGGCGCCGTCCATGCACCCGGGTGGGAAGGGATCGCCCATGGTGTGGTGCATGCCGGTGTACGCAAACTCTGCGCTGGCGTCGATGCGCTCGCGATAGAACGCCGTGAAGAGCGCGGCCGAGGCGGCCCCGTCGAAGCAGTTGGCATGGAACAGCACCCGCACGCGCATCCCGGCGTGCATACCGTGCCCAGGCGGCGCTGGCAACCCCGGCGGCAGCCTTGACAGCCCGGGCGCCCCGGGCGAAAGCTGGCGGCACCATGAGCCTGCCGCTGCTCGCCGTCGCCGTCATGGCCATCCTCGGGCTGGGCTACACCTTCTATGGCAGCTTCGTGGCGCGGCAGTATTCGCTGGATCCCAAGGCGCAGACCCCCAGCGAGCGCCACAACGACGGGGTCGATTTCGTGCCCACCCGGCCGTTCTACCTGCTGGGACAGCACTTCTCGGCCATCGCGGCGGCCGGGCCCATCGCCGGGCCCATCCTGGCCTGCACCATGTTCGGCTGGCTGCCCGCCATCCTGTGGATCAGCGTCGGCGTGGTCTTCATCGGCGCGGTCCACGACTTCTCCACGCTGATCGCCTCGGTGCGCCACGACGGCAAGTCCATCGCCGAGGTGGTCAAGGCCAACCTGGGGCCGCGCGCCTCGCTGGCGCTGATGGCCTTCATCTGGCTGGCGCTGGTCTATGTCATCGTGGCCTTCACCGACGTGACCGCGGCGACCTTCGTGTCGGGCGACGCCGACATGAAGGGGCTGACCTTTCGCTTCAACCCGGGCGGCGCGGTGGCCGCCGCCTCGGTGCTGTACCTGTCGCTGTCGGTGGTGATGGGGCTGGTGGAGAGGTTCCTCAAGCCCAAGCTGCTGCTGCAGACGCTGATCTTCGTGCCGCTGACGCTGGTGTGCGTGTACGCCGGCACCCGGCTGTCCACCGTGCTGATCCTGCCGGTGCGCACCTGGGGCCTCATCATCCTGGGCTACTGCTTCGTGGCCTCGCTGACGCCGGTGTGGGCCCTGCTGCAGCCGCGCGGCTACCTGGGCGGCTTCGTGCTGTACCTGGCGCTGGCCTTCGGCATCATCGGCATGTTCTTCGGCGGCTTCGACATCCACCAGCCGGCCTTCAAGGGGCTGACGGCGATGACCAAGAACGGGCCGGTGCACATGTTCCCGTTCCTGTTCGTGACCATCGCGTGCGGGGCCTGCTCGGGCTTCCACGGCCTGGTGTGCTCGGGCACCACGTCCAAGCAGATCCAGCGCGAGACGCACTGCAAGCAGGTCGGCTATGGCGCCATGCTGCTGGAGGCCTTCGTGGCGCTGATCGCGCTGGCCACCGTGATGATCGCGGTCGACACCAAGGGCAAGGGGCCGGGCGCGATCTATGGCAGCGGCCTGGGCGCCTTCGTGTCGGTGGTGCTGGGCAAGGATCAGCTGCTGCTGGCGACGACCTTCGGGGCCATGGCGTTCTCGACCTTCGTGTTCGACACCCTGGATGTGTCGACGCGCCTCGGGCGCTACATCCTGCAGGAGGTCTTCGGCTGGAACGGCAAGGTCGGCGCCCTGGTGGCGACCGCGCTGACCTGCGGCGTGCCGGCGCTGTTCCTGCTCAACGCCGGCACCGGGTCGTACCTCAAGTTCTGGACCCTGTTCGGGACCTCGAACCAGCTGCTGGCGGCGCTGTCGCTGCTGGGCATCACGGTGTGGCTGAAGAAGTCGGGCAAGAAGTACTGGTACACGCTGCTGCCGATGGTGTTCGTCTTCGTCATCACGCTGTGGGCGCTGGGGTCGCAGATCCTGACCGCGCTCGAGCACACCGAGAGCACCATCTCGGTGATCAACGCCGTGGTGGCGGGGCTGCTGGTGCTGCTGGCGATGACGCTGCTGGCCTACGGGATCAAGGCCATGCGCGGGGAGCCGCCGCTGCCTGCCCCGGCCTCGCGCGCTGCTTGAGCGTGGCCGCGCCCACGCAGCTGGCCCGGCCCCGGCGCGTCAGCTTCGGCAGCCCGGGCCTGCCGCCCAACCAGCTCGTGCGCGGCGACGCCCGCGACGTGCTGGCCGCGCAGGCGCCAGGGTCGCTGGACGTGATCTACATCGATCCGCCGTTCGCCACCGGGCGCACCCAGCGCGGTCGCGCCGGCGCCTATGACGACCGCGCGCCGCTGGGCGACTTCCTGCCCTGGCTGGCCGAGCGGCTGCGCCTGGCGCACCGCGCGCTGGCCGACACCGGGTCGCTGCTGCTGCACCTCGACTACCGCGCCGTGCACCACGCCCGCGTCGAGCTGGAGCGGATCTTCCTGCCCGCGCGGGGCCTCATGGTCAACGAGCTGATCTGGGCCTACTCGGTGGGCGGCAAGGGGCCGCGCGCGTTCGGCCGCAAGCACGACACCATCCTGTGGTTCGCCAAGGGCCCGCGCTACGCCTTCTTCCCCGACGCGGTGCGGGTGCCGCGGCGCCCCGGCTCGCACATGCGGGTCAAGCTCGACGAGGGCGGCGCGCCGATCCAGGAGAAGACCGACCGCAAGACCGGCCGCGTGTACCGCTACCCGGTCGCCGCCGGCAAGGTGCCCGAGGACGTCTGGACCGACATCGAGACGCTGAACCGCAGCGATCGCGAGCGCACCGGCTGGCCCAGCCAGAAGCCCGAGCGGCTGCTGGCGCGCCTGCTCGGCGCCACATGTCCGCCCGGGGGCCGTGTCGGCGACGTCTTCGTGGGCAGCGGGACCACCGCGGTGGTGGCGCAGCGGCTGGGTTTCGGCTTCGTGTGCGGGGACGCCTCGGCCGACGCCGTGGCGGTCGCCGAGGCCCGCATCAGCCGCGCCGCGCACGACAGCGTCGCGCAGGGCCAAAAAGTGCCCGATCTCGTGCTGGCAACCCTTTGAGATCAAACGAGTTGTAAAAAAGGGCTTCAATCAGGCCCGAAACCACGTGAAGCTGCTTCGCGAATGTCGTTCGCCGAGCTGCAGAGCCTGCTCATGCTGGTCATGCGCCTCAGCCTCAACATCGAGGCCGACGAGGGCATCGCCACGCGCTTCGGCGACCCCGGCGACCCCTGGATGGGCGGCGACCTGGCCTGCCTGCACCGGCCCATGGCGCCCGACGACATGGTGTGCGCCCACCTGTGGCTGCCCTGTGGCACCCCCATCGTGGTCACCAACCTGGAGCGCCCCGGCACCGCCATCTGCATCGTCGGCGACCGCGGCCCCTACGGCGCCAAGGACCGCCCCTGGCAGGCCATCCTCGACCTGTCCCCGCGCATGGCCGAGGCGGTCGACCTCGACGGCCACGACCGCGTGCGCATGGTGTACCGCTTGCCCCCGGCGCGGCTGGCCGACCGGCCGACGACGCCGATCTGGCTGGAAGACGCCCGCCGCCGGGCCAAGCAAAGGGCCAGCGGGACCGCCCCCGACAGCTGAGGGGGCCCCGGACAAACAGGCCACAGGTCACAGGAAACAGGCCACAGGCAACAGGGAATGCCGGAGCGCGCCGCCGACATGCCCGGTTGCCTTGTCACCGATGTGCCCGGTCTGAACCCGACGTGCCCGATTGTCACGGATGCGCCAGGCTGGTGCCACGGACGTCAGCGCACGCGATCAGACCTCCGGCATTGCTCATTGCCTGTGGCCTGTAACCTGTAACCTGTAACCTGTGGCCTGCTTGTCCGGCTACTCCGGCGGCGTGGCCGCGACGCCGCCGTCGGGCGGCCCTGGCTCAGGCATCCCGGCGTCGCCGTCGGCTTCGTCTTCGTCGTCCTCGGCATCCGCCAGCGCGCGGGCCAGCAGGCTGTTGCCACCGGCGGCGGGGGCGCCGGCGCCGTCCTCGTCGTCACCGCCTGCGCCAGCTGCGGGGCCGCCGCCTGCCGCGGCCACGCCTGGCCCGCCTGCGCCGTCGACCGCGGCGACCGCGGCCTTCTTCTTGGACGGCTTGCTCCACGGGAAGGACTCGACGAAGGGCTGGTGGTTCTTGCGGTTGACGAGACCCTTGGACAGCGTGGGCACGAACATGACCAGGCCGAGGCCGAGGATGGCCAGGCCCAGGGTCGGCAGCACCGCCTTGGTGACCTGACCGAACGGCTTCTTGAACACCGCGCTGGCCACGAACAGGTTGGTCGCGACCGGCGGGGCCAGGTAGCCGATCTCCATGTTGACCACGAAGATGATGCCGAAGTGGATGGGGTCGATGCCATGCTCGAGCGCGATCGGCGCCAAGAGCGGCGCGAAGATCAGCGTCGCCGAGATCGAATCCATCAGCGCGCCGAGCAGGATCAGGATGAAGTTGACCACGATGAGGAACATCGCGGGCGACAGGTCCCACCCGAGCAGCGTGGTCTTCAGCCACTCGTTGGCGCCCGCCAGCGTGAGCAGCCGGTTCAGGCCGAAGGCCAGCACGATGATGAGAATCAGGCTGCCCATCAGCACCGCCGACTCCGCCAGCACGCCGAACAGCTTGCGCAGGTCGAGCTCGCGATAGATGAACACGGTGACGAAGCCGCTGTAGAGGCAGGCCATCGCGCTGGCCTCGGTGGGCGTGAACAGGCCGGAGTCGATGCCCCCGAGGATCAGGATGGGCAGCACCAGCGCCCACGCCGCGTCCTTGGTCGAGCGCCACAGCTCCTCCAGCGAGAACGGCTGCCGCGACGACTTCGGCAGCTTGAGGCCGACGAAGAAGGAGTACCCGCACAGGAGCAGCGCCATCATCAGGGCCGGCAGCCGCCCGGCCAGGAACATGGTGTCGGGCGCCACGCCGCCCTTCACGCCGCTGACCGAGATCGAGTAGATGAGCAGCGAGATCGACGGCGGCACCAGGCAGCCCAGGCTGCCCGCGGTGGTCAGCAGGCCGATGGAGAAGTTCTCCGGGTACTTCGAGGCCACCATGGCCGGGAACATCACCGAGCCGACCGCGATCAGCGTCACCGGCGACGACCCCGAGATGGCCGCGAAGAACATGCACGCGAACACCGACGCGATCCCCAGCCCGCCGGGCAGCCAGCCGACCAGCGCGCGCGCCACCCCGACCAGGCGCTTGGCGATCCCCCCCGAGGTCATGATGGCGCCGGCCGCGATGAAGAAGGGCACCGCCAGGAAGGCGTCCTTCTTGGCCAGCCCCTCCATGTCCTGCACGATCTGCAGCAGCGCGTTGAGGTTCGACTCGTCGCCGCGCAGGAACAGCTTGTACGACAGCACGGTGCCGGCGCCGACGATGACGAACAGCGGCACGCCCAGCAGGGCCAGGCCGAGGATGGCGACGATGAGCTCGATGCCGTGGATCACTTGTCGGCCGCCTTCTCGTCGGCCGGGCCGGAGCCGGACGGCTCGCCGGGCTGATCGCCCGACGAGCTGGTCATGCCGGCCTCTTCCATCAGCGCCTGCGGCAGCTCGCTGCCGGCCTCCAGGTTGGCGCCGCCGAAGACCAGCACGGCCTGCTTGATGAAGCGCAGGCTCATCACGAAGAACGCATACGGGATGGCCGCGTAGGCGATCCACTCGGGCATGCGCCAGGGCTCCTCGGGGATGTCGAACAGCTGCACGCCGAACAGGAAGCGATCGTCGTCGGCCTTGTGCGCCAGCATCGACTTCCAGGCCAGGTAGGCGAAGAAGAGGCAGAACGCCGTGGTCACCAGGCGCGACAGCCCGCCGATCGCGGGCAGCCACTTCTTGGGCCACAGCTTGCTGCCCATCTCCAGCGCCAGGTGGCGCCGGTCATAGGTCGCCAGCGAGGCGCCCAGGAAGCCGACCCACACCATCAGGGCCAGCGCCAGGCCGTGCGGCCACGAGAAGCTCGGCACCTTGGCCGCCAGCAGGTACAGGAAGGCGCCCACCACGCCGGTGACCGCGCCCGCGATCAGCGCCGCCACGCCACGCGGCGGCTGCGACTCGCCATCCTTCAGCGTGCGCTGGCGCAGCGCCGCGTAGACCACGCCATAGCCCAGGATGGCCAGCAGCACCGCCGCACCCCACTCGCGCGCCCAGCTGCCGCTGGGGTGGCGCATCAGGCGCAGCATCAGCTCCTCCATCTTGGAGGGGTTGCCACCCGGGCGCGTGAAGATGCGCTGGATGACCTCGAGGCCGACCAGCGACACCATCGCCGCCAGCACCGCGATGCACAGCGCGCGCTCGGCCTTGTACAGCGCCAGGTCGATACGATCGACGAGCTTGGTCGGCGGCGCGACGCTCATGCCTACTTGAGCCCGAGCTTCTTCTCGACCTCACCCAGCAGCGCCTGCACCTCCTTGCTCTGCTTGGCCTTCCAGGCCGCGCGCACCTTCTGGGCCCCGGGCAGGAAGGTGGCGCGCTCGGCGGCGGTCAGCGTGTAGACCTTGACGCCGTCGCCCTCCAGGTTCTTGACGATGGCCTTGTTGAGCTTGCGCACCGCCTTGCGGCTCTGGTTCTGGAAGTCCTTGCGGGCGTCGACCAGGATGGTCTGGATGTCGGCGGGCAGCTTGTCGTACCACTCGGCGTTGAAGACGATGGCCGCGGGCTGATAGATGTGGTTCGAGACGGTGTAGAACTTGACCGTCTTGTGCCACGACGCCGCGGCGGCGTAGAGCGCGGTCTGGTCCCAGCCGTCGACCACGCCGGTCTTGGTGGCCTGGAAGACCTCGGTGGTCGGGATGGGCTGCGCCGAGGCGCCGTAGGCCTTGTACATCGCGGTGTGCACCGGGCTCTCCTGGGCGCGCATCTTCTTGCCCTTGAGCTTTGCCGGCGAGGTCACGAAGCCGTCCTTGGTGCCGAACGAGCGGTAGCCGTTCTCCGACCAGAAGCCCAGCACCAGCCCCTTGGCGCGGAAGAACTTCTCCATCGGCTTCTGCAGGATGGTGTCGAGCACCACGTCGGCCTCGGCCTCGCTCTTGAAGAGGAAGGGCAGCTCGACCATGTTGAGCTCGGTGACCACCGAGGCCAGCGCGCCGGTGGAGGCGCCGACGGCCTGGATCTGGCCGCGCTTGGTCGACAGAACGGTCTCGTTCTCGTCGCCCAGGGTGGCGCCGTAGAAGACCTTGACCTTGAGGCGGCCTTTCGACGCTAACAAGACCTGGGCCTTGAACTTCTCCAGGGCCTCCGACCACGGCGTGCCCTCGGGGGCGACGGTGGCCAGCTTCATGACGAACTCGGGATCGGCACGAGCGATGCGGGGCGTGGCGATGGCTGCGAGCGCCATCAAGGGGAGCGCGAAGCGGCGGACCATGGAGCCTCCTGGCAGGCGAGATTAACTGAATGTGACGGGGGCGACGCAAGGGCATTCAAGCCCTTGGCGGCCACACACTAGGAGTTGGACGCCTTGGGAGGGTCGGCCTTGGCTGCACCCGGCGCGTCGGGCTTGGCCTCGGGCTTGGCCGGCGCTTCCTTGGGCAGGTCGCCGGGCTGGGTCGGGCCATCGGCCATGGCGTCGGGGTCGATGTTGACGACCTGACCGATGGGCGCTGGCGGCCGGATGTTGGGCGCCAGGGTCTCGTCGGCAGGCGCGATGGGCGGCAGGTTGGCCACGCCGTCGATGGAGATGGGCTGGGTCGACTCGGACTCGCCGAACAGCTCGGTGGGGCCGCTGTCGACCTCGTTGGCCGGGACCGGCGCCTCGGGGGCGTCGCCGATGATCTCCTGGACCTCGACCACGACGCCGGTGATGTTGTCGTGGCCGCCGCGATCCTTCGCGATCTCGACCAGCTGCACCAGCTGGGTGGGCTCGCCCATCTTGTCGACAATGCGGCCGAGCTCGCCATCGACCGGGAAGTAGTCGTGCAGGCCGTCGCTGCAGAGGAGGAGGCGATCGCCCGCGCGCAGGCGCAGGTGGGCCAGCTCGACGCCGACGTCGGCCGACACGCCGAGGGCGTTGACCAGCACGGTGCGCAGCGGCGAGACCCGGGCCTCCTCGGCGGACAGCTTGCCCTCGAGGACCAGGACCTCGGCCACGGTGTGGTCGGTGGTCAGGCGCGCCACACGGCCGCGGCGGAACAGGTAGGTGCGGCTGTCGCCGACGTGGGCGACGAAGGCCTCGGCGCCCGCGACCAGGACGACGTCGAGGGTGGTGCCCATGCCCTTCTTGTCGGTCTCGCGCAGGCCGCGCTCGTAGACCGCGGAGTGGGCCCGGCGCACGGCCTCCTCGAGCAGCTCGACCAGCTGCTTGCGGCCGTCGTCATCGGCGTGCTCGGCGAAGCGGGCGACCTTCTCGCGCGCCGCGTCGAGGGCCAGGCGGACCTCGTTGACGGCCATCGAGCTGGCCACCTCACCGGCGGCGTGGCCGCCCATGCCGTCGGCCAGGACGAAGAAGCCGCCGTCGGGGTCGACGTAGTGGGAGTCCTCGTTGTGCTCGCGCACAACTCCCACATCAGTGGCTCCGAAGGATCGGACCTTCGCTAGAGACGGCACGCGGCTCCTGGCCTCGGGTTCGGCTTCGCCCCCATCCCTCACCTGCTGGGCACGAAGAAATCGAATTACTTTCCCATGTATATCGCGTGGTGTCCACTACTGCCCGGACAACCCCGGACAAACAGGCCACAGGGAACAGGCGACAGACTCGGCCGACGCCGGGCGTCGACCCCGGTTCGGCGAAAATAGGGCGCGGGCCGGTGAGTCGGTGTACTCCTCCAACGAGGTCGCCGTTAGAGGTCGAACATTTGCCTCGGAGCCTGGCAGCCCGTGCGACAGACCGACCCGCGCCATTTCCAGGTACCACGTTTCGTTGCCCCCGGCATCTTCGGGGAGCACGCAGGGCAGTTCCTCGTAGACCTGTGGCGTAACGGCGACCTCTTCTTTCCTGGAGGTCGTGAGCATGGAGACACTGGTCGAGAATTGCTGCGGGCTTGACGTCCACCAGTCGAGCATCGTGGCCTGTGTGCTGGTCGGGCCGGCGAATGCCCGCAAGCCCGAGAAGAAGCTGAAGTCGTTCGGAACCACGACCCGCGAGCTGGTGGCGCTGCGGGACTGGCTGACGGCGGAGGGCTGCACAGCGGTCGGGATGGAGAGCACCGGTGTGTACTGGAAGCCTGTTCACGCAGTGCTCGAAGACCACCTGAAAGTGATCCTGGGCAACGCGCAGCGAATGAAGAAC
>JBGASF010000063.1:0-42165 GCA_044229835.1 Polyangia bacterium
GCCCGCTGCGCGCAGTCACTCAAGCAGAACGGCCGCCTGGTCGCCATCCAGGGCTCGCTGGCCCAGATGCTGGGCCTCCAGCGCGCCCCCCGGGGCAGCGGCAAGAAGGTCATCGCCGGTGTCGCCAGCGTGACCCCGGCCGACATGGAGCTCCTCGCCCAGCTGGCCGCGCGCGGCGCCCTCCGCCCGGTGATCGATCGACGCTACCTCCTCGAAGACGCCGCCAAGGCCCACGCCTACGTCGACACCGGCCGCAAGCGCGGCAGCGTGGTGCTGCAGGTCGTCACCGACCGCGACGTCCAGTCCGCGGCAGCCTGACGCTCCGTCAGGCCTACCTGCGCGAGCTGGCCACCCGCGTGCGCGTCTAGCCAGCGGGCAACCTGGTCAGTTCGGCAGCGAGAGGACGCGGCACGCGCTCGTGAAGGTCGGCGTCGTGGTATCGGCTTTCTCGACCGGGCGATTCTCGGTGCCGCGCAGGACGCCGCCGATCATCCGGCGCGGGCTGTCGGTGAAGGCGAACAGCACGCACATCTCGTCGGCCTGGCCGCTGCCGAAGCCGATGACGCGCGACAGCGAGTTCTGGTAGCGGCAGCCGAAGCGGATGCCCTGCGCACCGGTGAGGTCGAACGGCTGCGCCAGCGAGGTGCCCAGCGTCTCGCCGATGGGCCGGTTGACCTCGTAGATCATGCGGCTGGCGGCGCCGCCGTAGCTCTCGATGGTCATGCCGGTGCCCAGCGCGTGGTAGTGCGGGGCCAGGTAGTAGAGGCGGAAGTCGAGCGGCTTGCCGGTCGCCTCCACCAGGTCGCACTCGGTGGTGAACGCGCTGCGTGACGACGGCGGCAGCGCGAGCGGGTAGTACGACAGCGCCAGCGGTGCCAGCCGCGTCACCACCGCGGCCTCGGGCAGCGTCTCCAGCTCGAGGTGCGCGTGCATGGTCATGGCGCGCTCCGACACGTTGAGCAGGTGCAGCTCAGCGATGATCTTGGAGTGCGGCGGGATCACCACGGCGACCCCGGGCGGGAACTGCTGCGCTTCGGCCTGGGCCTCGGGCGACTGGGTGTAGATCAGGCCGCCCGACAGCCCGGCCTCGACCAGCTCGAAGCCGCGATCGACACAGTTCCAGGTGCCGTCCGGCCCGGCGAAGTCCTTCTCCGGCGCATACAGCCAGTTGGAGTGGTGCCAGCCTGGCCCCCCGACGAACGACACCGTGTTCACGAAGATGGGCGCGTCGTTGTGCAGCGTCCAGCTCTGACACACGAAGTTGCGCTCCTCGCCCGGCGCCACCGCGAGCGACGGGAAGTCGTGCACGAGGACCGCCTCGCCGCCAGCCGCGCCATCGTCGTTGCTGCAACCACCCGAAGACAGCGCTGTGAGCGCCGCGACAAGCCCTGCAGCCCGGCAAAGATGTTCGCACCTCATCCCGTCAGGTCATTCACGGGCCGTGCCACGCAGGAGCCAGCTAGATTCGAGCCTTTCGGCGCACGCTCCGCTCGGGTCACTCGACCCGAGGCAAGGACTCCAGCCGCCTGACGCTCATGCCGCAGCCTACCCGCGCGCGCGCCGGTAGTGCATGGCGACCGCGCCGCAGCGCAGCGGCTGCGCCGACACCAGCTCGAGCCGCCGCGTGCTGGGCAGCCCGCTCTGGTACAGGGTCGGGCCGTGGCCCGCGATCCTGGGGTGCACGAGGAGCTGGTACTCGTCGATCAGCTCCAGCCGGTCCAGCTCGGCCGCGAGCTTGCCGCTCCCGAGCAGCACGCCGGCCGGGGTCGCGTCCTTCAGCTGCTGCACGCCCGCACGCAGGTCGCCGGCGACGTGGTGGCTGTTCGTCCACGGGAAGTCCTTGCGCGTCGACGACACCACATACTTCGGCTTGGCCTCCAGCGTGTCCGCCCACGCGCGCAGCGCCGGCGCCACCTCCACCTCGCCGCGGGCGACCCCCGGCCAGTAGGCCTCCATCATCTCGTAGGTGACGCGCCCCCACAGCATCGCCCCGCTCTCGTCCAGCAGGCGCGTGAAGAAGGCGTGGGTCTCGTCGTCGGCGATGCCCTCCTGGTGGTCGACACAGCCATCCAGGGTGACGTTCATGCTGAAGGTCAGGAGTCCCATGGTGTCAGCCCTCGCGCACCATCACGTCGCCACGCGGCGCGCACCGGTCCACGGATCGTCCACGGCGGCGGGATGATCGAACCAGAGGCGCGCACTCGCGACGTCGCACATGTGAGCCATCGCGGCGAGCGGCCCCATGCGGCGCTGCTTGTTGGTGTAGTCGGCGAGCTCGCCCTCGGCGTAGCGCAGCCCGTTCTCATGCTCGGCCGTGAGCGTGACGCCGTAGCGCGCGAGCAGCTCCATGCGGAACTTCTGATGGGCTGCCTTGCCCTGCATCTCCGCCTTGTGCTGGAGCTGGCCGTCAGCCCCGAGCTCGTACTTCCAAGGCTTCTCGATGTCGTGGAGGAACACGACCAGGAGGAGGTCCGAGCGCGAGAACGGCAGCGGCCGCAGCGCGACGAATCGATCGTAGAGCACGTTCGCGATGTTCATGATCTCGGACACATGATCGAGGTAGCCGCCGCGCCACGCCTGATGGTTGTGCGCCGAGCCCTGCACGGTGGCGAACAGCTCGCGATTGTCAGCGACGATGCGTGCACACGCGCTGCGATTCGGTTCGTCGATGCGTGCGACGAGTGACTCGACGGACTCATACGGCGTCATGCCGCGAGTGTGTCACGTGTGCCGAGTCGATGGAGTAGCGGCACGCCGCCAGCGTCAATCCAGTGATCTGCAGCGCCAGACGTCGCGCCGGCAACGGACAATCGGCCCCGCGACGACGTCACGAGACCGATTGGTGGAGGCGGCGGGAATCGAACCCGCGTCCGAGCTGGCTCGGTAGGCAGATCTACGTGTGTAGTTGGTGGTTTATTTGGGGTCTAGAGACGCCCGCCAACAGGCTTCTCAGACCCTAGCCCATCCTGCATTTCGCTCCCAGGGCGATAGACGTTCCCTGGTCGCTAGCCTGATTGATGACGGTTCCTTTGACCCCCAGACGGAGAGTCGCGGACCCGGCTCTTCATCCGGTGTTAAGCGGCGAGAGCGTACGCGTTATCGTTCGCGTTTGTTGCTTGCCCGTTTTTACGTGGCCTCGGGCGCCACGACACGCAACCACCTGCTCTGCTCAGCCCGTCGAAACCATGTCGCCCCCGGTTCTCCTTGAAACCGTGAGCTGAAGGTAGTCGCGGCCATGTCAGCCGTCAACGGCCGGCCCCGAACTTCCCCTTGCGCGCGCTCGCCGGATGGTGAACGATTTGAACGAATCGTCTCCGAAGCCAGGAGCATCACAAGGGTCATGACGAACCAGTGGGTCCAGAGAGTGCGCCTTCCCGTGCCCGCCGCGGAGCTGTTCGCGTGGCACGAGCGACCGGGCGCGCTGCAGCGCCTGACCCCGCGCTGGGAGCGCTTCGAGGTCGTCAGCGGCGGCACCGGCATCCGCGACGGCGACATGATGGTGGCGCGCGTCGGGGTCGGCCCCTTCAGCACGCGCTGGGTCGCGCGCCACAGCGGCTATGTCGCCGGACGCGAGTTCCAGGACGAGCAGGTCGAGGGCCCGTTCCGGCGCTGGGTGCATCGCCATCGCGTCGAACCCGACGGCCCGGCCGCCGCCTACCTCGAAGACCGCATCGAATATGCGCTGCCGTTCGGAACGCTGGGGCAGGCGCTGGCAGGTTCACCCATTCGCGCGAAGCTCGAGAGAGCGTTCGCATTCAGGCATGCCATGACAGCCATCGATCTCTCGCGTCATCACAAGTTCGCGGCCGCCGGCAAGCTGACCATCGCCATCACCGGCGCGACCGGCCTGGTCGGCTCGGCCCTGGTCCCCTTCCTCACCGGAGGTGGACACACCGTCAAGATCCTGACCCGCAAGAAGCCGGAAAAACCGGACGACCAGGGCATCTTCTGGGATCCCGCCACCGGCGACATCGACGCCGCCGCCCTCGAGGGCGTCGACGCCGTCATCCACCTGGCCGGCGAGAACATCGCCGCGCACCGCTGGAACGCCGCGCAGAAGGCCGCCATCCTGGACAGCCGCGTCAAGGGCACCCAGCTCATCGCCAGCACCATCGCCGGGCTGCGCCGCCCGCCGCGCGTCTTCATCAGCACCTCGGCCGTCGGCTACTACGGCAACCACGACGCCGCCGAGGAGCTCGACGAGCGCACCGCCGCCGGCGACGACTTCCTGGCCGACGTGTGCAAGCAGTGGGAGGCCGCGACCGCGCCCGCCGCCGCGGCCGGCATCCGCACCGTCATCGTGCGCGTCGGCGTCGTGCTGACCGCCGCCGGCGGCGCCCTCGGCAAGATGCTGACCCCGTTCAAGCTCGGCCTCGGCGGCAAGGTCGGCAGCGGCAAGCAGGCCATGAGCTGGATCTCGCTCGACGACCTGGTGGGTGCCTACCACCAGGCGCTGTTCGACGGCTCGCTCAGCGGCCCCATCAACGCGGTCGCGCCCAACCCGGTGACCAACCACGCCTTCACCAAGGTGCTGGGCGCCGTGCTGCGCCGCCCGACCATCGCGCCGCTGCCCGGCTTCATGGTCAAGGCCATGTTCGGCGAGATGGGCAAGGCGCTGCTGCTGGGCGGCGCCCGCGTGCTGCCCGCGCGCCTGCTCGCCGCCGGCTTCGAGTTCCACCACCCCACCCTCGAGGCCGCCCTGCGCCACGAACTCGGCCGCCCCGCACCTGCGCCCACCGCCGCGGCCAGCGCTCCCCCCGCCTGAGCTGGCGCCCGAGGTCGGCACTCTGGCGGGAACGTTGCCCCCTGGATGGCGTATCGCTCCGCCATGTCACACCGCAGCTCGCTCGCCCTCGCCGCCGCCATCCTCGCCACCGCCGCCGCCTGTGATCGCCCCAAGAAGCGGCCGCTGGTGACCAAGGGCCACGCCACCACCAGCGTGTGTGCGCAGAACCCCGCGCTGCCCGCGCCCCCACCACCGGCGCCGTCGTCGATCCCGCCCGTGCCGGCCCCGGCCGCCGCTCCCCACCCCGACGTGGCGCTGTTCGCCGCCGGCGGCCTGGGGCTGGTCGCGCTGGGCGACAGCGGCTTCGCTCCACCGCGCCCCAGCAAGCCCGGCATCCTGGTCCCCGATGGTGATGCCCTGTGGATCGTCGGCAGCGACGGCGTCGATCACCTGCATGACGGCAAGGTCGACGAGATCGCCAGCGAGCGCGACATGGGGCTGGTCTCCGCCGCCGCGGTGGCGCCCGACCACACCCTGTGGGTGGCCGAGTCCGATGCGGTCAAGCACTACGACGGCGCCGCCTGGAGCAAGGAGGACAAGGAGGTCGTCGGCTCCAAGGACACCAGCCTCGCCGACCTGGTGGTCGATGACGACGGCCGGGTCTGGGTGGTCAGCGCGGTCGGCGTCTTCGTGCGCGGCGCCGCCGGCTGGCAGCGCTTCGGCGAGTGCTCCGACACCCGACAGAACGAGAGCCTGGGCGCCCTCGGCAAGGTGCCGGGCGCCGTCCTGCTGGCGACCTCGGGCGGCGTCTACAAGATCACCAGCAAGGAGGTCACGCGCACCGGGTTCGACGCGGGCTATCGCGGCAGCCCGCGCACCGTCGCGCTGAGCAGCGACGGCACGCTGTGGCTGGCCGACGAGGACACCGCCGAGGAGATCAAGCCCGACCGCAGCGTGCGCAGCCTGCGCGCCCCCTTCTTCGGCCTGGAGTACATCAATCGCATCGTCGCCGACGCGCGCGGCCGGGTCTGGGTCCTGGGCGGCGGCTTCGCCGTGGTCGACGGCGGCGGCGTCACCTCGTGGCCTAGGTCGTCGCTGGCCGAGCTCGGCGCCGGCAGCTTCGACATCATGATCCTGGGCAACGGCCCCGCCAAGCTGCCGCCGCCCAGCAAGGCCAAGCTGACAACCTCCGTGACCGGCCACATCACCGCGGGCGGCAAGCCGGCCAAGGGCATCAAGGTCATCCTGTGCTCGAGCCCGCGCATGTCGTTCCGCGGCAACCCCTGCGACGGCCAGAGCCCGAAGAAGGCCAGCACCAAGGCCGACGGCACCTGGCGCATGGACGGCGTCCCGCTGGGCAGCTATGGCCTGGCCTACTTCCGCGGCGGCTGGACCATCACCGACAGCGACGCCGTCATGGCCATCTCGCCCAGTAACCCGGTCGACATGGGTGGCATCACGTACGAGTGATTTCCTCGCCCCGCCCTGCCGCGTCCCTTGCCGAGGCCACTGAACCCCCGTACAGTCGCGCCTCCGGCATGGACAACATCATCTCCATCCAGAACCTGACCAAGACCTACGCCTCGGGCTTCCAGGCGCTGAAGGGCGTCAACCTCGACATCCGGCGCGGCGAGATCTTCGCGCTGCTGGGTCCCAACGGCGCCGGCAAGACCACCCTCATCGGCATCGTGTGCGGCCTGGTCAACGCGACCTCGGGCACCGTGACCGCCGATGGCCACGACATCGTGCGCGAGTTCCGCGCCGCGCGCGCCAAGATCGGCCTGGTCCCGCAGGAGCTGTCGACCGACATGTTCGAGACCGTGTGGTCGACGGTCAGCTTCAGCCGCGGCATGTTCGGCAAGCCGCGCAATCCGGCGCACATCGAGAAGGTGCTGCGCGCGCTGTCGCTGTGGGACAAGAGGAACAACAAGATCCAGACCCTGTCGGGCGGCATGAAGCGGCGCGTCCTCATCGCCAAGGCGCTGTCGCACGAGCCGCAGATCCTCTTCCTCGACGAGCCCACCGCCGGCGTCGACGTCGAGCTGCGCAAGGAGATGTGGCAGATGGTGCGCGAGCTGCGCGCCACCGGCGTCACTGTCATCCTGACCACGCACTACATCGAAGAGGCCGAGGAGATGGCCGATCGCATCGGCGTCATCAACAAGGGCGAGCTCATCCTGGTCGAGGACAAGGCCGTGCTGATGGGCCGCCTGGGCAAGAAGCAGCTCCGCCTCATGCTGCACAAGCCGCTGGCCGCGGTGCCCGACGCGCTGGCGCCCTACCAGCTCGAGCTCGGCAAGGACGGCACCCAGCTGACCTACACCTTCGCCAGCGAGCGCGAGCAGTCGAAGATCTCCACGCTGCTGACCGACCTGGCCGCGCAGGGCATCGACTTCAAGGACCTGCAGACCCAGGAGAGCTCGCTGGAGGAGATCTTCGTCAGCCTGGTCAGCGGCAGCGGCAGCGGCAGCGGCAATGGCAGCGGCAACGGCAACGCCGGCGCAGGTGCCGCGTGAACCGTCACGCCATCCGCGCGATCTACCTGTTCGAGATGCACCGCACCTGGCGCACCCTGATGCAGAGCATCGCGGCGCCGGTGATCTCGACCTCGCTGTACTTCATCGTGTTCGGCTCCGCCATCGGTTCGCGCATGACCGAGGTCGAGGGCGTGTCCTACGCCGCCTTCATCATCCCCGGCCTGACCATGCTGTCGCTGTTGACCGAGAGCATCTCCAACGCCTCGTTCGGGATCTACATGCCGAAATTCACCGGCACGATCTACGAGGTCCTGTCGGCGCCCATCTCGTACGTCGAGATCGTCATCGGCTATGTCGGCGCCGCCGCCTCCAAGTCGATCATCCTCGGCACCATCATCCTCATCACGGCGCGCGTCTTCGTGCCCTACGAGATCGCGCACCCGGTGTGGATGGTCGGCTTCCTCATCCTGACCGCGGTCACCTTCAGCCTGTTCGGCTTCATCATCGGCCTGTGGGCCGACAGCTTCCAGAAGCTGCAGCTGGTGCCCATGCTGGTGATCACGCCGCTGACCTTCCTGGGCGGCAGCTTCTACTCGATCAAGATGCTGCCCGACTTCTGGCGCAAGGTGACCCTGTTCAACCCGGTGGTCTACCTCATCAACGGCTTCCGCTGGGCCTTCTACGGCACCTCCGACGTCTCGGTCCGCGTCAGCATCAGCATGACCTGCGCCTTCATGCTGCTGTGCCTGCTGGTGGTGCGCTGGCTCCTGAAGTCGGGCTACCGCCTCAAGGCCTGACGGGCAGCGATAGGCGGTGGGCTACACTCGCGTCGAACCACGGGAGGCACCATGATCGAGACTCGCAAGCTCGGGCAGGGGGACGTTCGTGTCGGAAGCATCGCGCTTGGCGCCATGGCCTTCGCAGGCTGGTACGGCAGCAGCGACGACGACGCCGGCGTGCACGCCATCCAGCGCGCGATCGACGAAGGCATCACGCTGATCGACACCGCCGAGGTCTACGGCCGCGGCAAGAGCGAGGCGCTCGTGGGCCGGGCGATCCGCGACCGGCGGGATCGGGCCGTCGTCGCCACCAAGGCGAGCATGGGCAGTCCGGCCTACCTGCAGGAGGCGATCGACCGCAGCCTGAAGCACCTGGGACTCGATCACGTCGACCTGTACTACCTGCATCGCGTCGACGCCGAGGTCCCGATCGAGGACTCGGTCGGCGCGATGGCCGAGATGGTTCGGGCAGGGAAGGTCCGTGCCATCGGCCTCTCGGAGGCTGGTCCCGAGACCATTCGCCGCGCGCACGCCACCCACCCGATCGCCGCGCTGCAGACCGAATACTCCCTCCTGCAGCGCGACCCGGAGCGCGACCTGTTTCCGCTCACCCGATCGCTGGGCATCACGTTCGTCGCCTACTCGCCGCTGCATCGCGGCTTGTTGACCGGCAAGATCCGCACGCCGAGCGACCTCCCCACCGGCGACTGGCGCGCCCAGGTCCCCCGTTTTCAAGGCGCGAATCTGACGGCGAACGTCGCCCGCCTCGGGCCCCTCGAGGACATGGCCGCCAGGAAGGGCGTCTCCATGGCCTCGGTCGCTCTCGCCTGGATTCTGCACAAGGGCGAGGACCTCATCCCTCTCGTCGGGATGGGCCGCCCGGAGAACGTCGACCGCAACCTGAAGGCCACGCGCGTGCGCCTCGACGATGCCGACATGGCCGCGCTCGCAGCCGCCTTTCCGATCGGCTGCGCCGCCGGGCCCCGCTACCCGGATTCAGCCATGGCGTCGCTCGGCCGGGAAGCCCCCCCTCGCAAAGCGCCTGTCGGCACCTGATGCGACAGCGTGTAGCCCCGCAGGGGCTACAGCTTCGAGACCAGCACCACGCGGTCGCGCTCGGGCGTGATCGCCAGCCAGATCGGCGCCTCGGCGCCGCGCTCGGCGACCCAGACCTCGGCGACGCGGGCGGCGCGCGCCCGGTGCGTGTCCAGCCGCTGCGCGGTCGCCGGGCTGAGGCCGCTCGGCGGCGGCGCCACCACGACACCCTCGCGCAGCGCCCAGGCCGCCTCCTCGGCGGTCGCCTTGCGCGTGCCGGTGACCTGGGTGATGAACTTGCACAGCTCGGTCAGCATGATCTTGCGGGCGCGGTCGACGCTGCGCGAGGCCTGATCGATGTCACTCAGGCCGGCGCGCGCGACCTGCTCGCGATCGCGGTCCTTGAGGCCGGCCAGCGCGCCGACGATCACGCACGCGGTCGACAGGCCCCAGTCGATCACGCCATGCAGCTTGGCCAGATCCCCGGCGCGGCCGGCGTCCAGGAACCGCGTCAGCGGCATCGGCGGCTTGGCGGGGACGGACATCAGGCGGCGACTTTGGCCGGGCGCTCGTCGACATAGTGCGCGCGGCTCTGCCAGAAGATGGCGAACGTCGTCACCACGCTGAGCGTCGTCATCAGCACCGCAATGATGAAGCGCATGCTGGCGGCGCCCGGCTGCTCGACCAGGATGGCCGCCAGCAGCGCGATGATGGCGAAGCTGCGCACGCCCCAGGCCAGCCCCGACGGCTGCGCCTTGTAGTGCGCCAGCAGCTGATCGAGGCCGCCCAGCGACAGCTCGAAGGCGACCACGACGATCATCGCCCACACCGGCGCGTCGGTGTACTCCACGCACAGCAGCGCCAGGATCGGGATGGCCACCGCGGCCACGAAGCGCACGTAGTCGGCGCCGTCGAGCTTTGGCCCCAGCCGGCGCACGCCGCTGGCCAGGTAGTCGAAGCCCGACAGCCAGGTGATGCCGAGGATGGTGTAGCCCATGAACGCCAGCATGAAGTCCGGCCCACCCGCCGCGTTGACGCCCAGGAAGATGGCGAACGAGATGGTGAAGATGGTGCCGCCGCGGACCTGGTTCCAGCGCTGCAGCACCAGAGCCAGCACGGTGCCCGCCGCCGAGATGCCGACGCCGATGCCGAACAGCAGGTTCATGCGCCCGCGGTCGTGCACGCCGATGAGCAGGAAGGCGATCCCGGCGCCGGCCATCTGGAACCAGGTCTTGACCTTGCCGAGGTACGACGACTTCAGCACGATCCCCCGCCGCTCATGGCTGGTGCGTGCCGCGGTGACCAGGAACTCGCGCACGAAGACGCCGGCGATGACCCAGGTCGGCATCCAGTGCTTGTCGGCGAACGGGATGAAGACCAGCGCCACGAAGACCTTGTCGGCGATGGGATCCATCAGGCTGCCCAGCTTGGTGGTGCCGTACTTGCGCGCCAGATAGCCGTCGACGAAGTCGGTGCACCCGACCAGGGTCATGAAGATGAGGGCGAAGTACCTGGCACCCGCGGGGCCGTACAGACAGCCGGCGCCCACCGGCAGCAGGATGAGGCGCAGGAAGGTGACCTGGTTGGCCGTGATCCACGGCTTGCCACGCGGCGGCGCAGGCGCGGGCGCAGGCGCCGCATCGGGGGCCTCGGAGGCGGGCGCGGGTGCAGACGACGCCGCGGGCTCGGGCGCTGGGTCGATGGCGGCCTCGGGGGTGCTCACGGGGCGCAAAATAGGGGGCGGGGCCGGCTTGGTCAAGCGCTGCCGATCCGTGCTATAGGCACCAGGCTTCGAGGAGGCACTCGTGGGTTTTTCGTGCGGTATCGTTGGTCTGCCCAACGTCGGGAAGTCGACGCTGTTCAACGCGCTGTCAGCAGCCGGCGCCGCGGTCGCCAACTATCCGTTCTGCACCATCGAACCCAACGTCGGGGTGGTGCCGGTGCCCGACCCGCGCCTCGACGCCCTGGTCGCGCTGTACAAGCCGAAATCCACCGTCGCGACCACCATCAACTTCGTCGACATCGCCGGCCTGGTGCGCGGCGCCTCCAAGGGTGAGGGCCTGGGCAACCAGTTCCTGGCCAACATCCGCGAGACCGACGCCATCGCCCACGTGGTGCGCTGCTTCGAGGACGACAACGTCATCCACGTCGAGAACAAGATCGACCCGCTGTCGGACATCGCCACCATCGACACCGAGCTGGCGCTCAAGGATCTGGAGTCGGTCGAGAAGCGCCTGGATCGCGCCAAGAAGCTGGGCAAGACCAACAAGGACGAGGCCATCGTCGCCGAGCTGTACCAGAAGCTGAAGGACGCCCTCGACGCCGGCACCCCGGTGCGCGCGCTCAGCTTCAGCGACGAGGACCTGGTCAAGGTCAAGGCCATGCAGCTTCTGACCTCGAAGCGCGTGATGTACATCTGCAACGTCTCCGAGGCGCAGCTCGGCAAGGCGCCCGGCACCGACCCGCTGGTCGACGCGGTGCGCAAGCACGCCGCCGCCGAGAACGCCCCGGTGGTGCTGGTGTCCGCCGCCGTCGAGGCCGAGATCGCGACACTGCCGCCCGAAGATCGCCCCGAGTTCCTGGCCGGCCTGGGCCTGAAGGAGCCCGGCCTGCATGGCGTCATCCGCGCCGGCTACCAGCTCCTCGACCTCATCACCTTCCTGACCGCAGGCGAGGACGAGTGCCGCGCCTGGACCTTGAAGCGCGGCCTCAAGGCGCCGCAGGCCGCCGGCGTCATCCACACCGACTTCGAGCGCGGCTTCATCAAGGCCGAGGTCATCTGGTGGGAAGACCTCATCGCCCTCAAGTCAGAGGCCGCCTGCCGCGCCGTCGGCAAGCTGGCCATGCAGGGCAAGGACTACGTCATGCGCGACGGCGACGTGGTCAACTTCAAGTTCAACGTCTGACGCCTGGATGACCCGCCCGTCATGACCACCACGCTGCCCGAGCTCGACAAGGACACCTACTGGCCCTTCATCCGCGAGGCCGCCGTGGCCGGCGTGCTGCTGTTCGCGACCTGGGACCCGCGCTACCGCAGCATCGAGGCCGACCTGGCTGCGCTGGCCGCCACGCTGCCCGCCGTCCGCTTCGCCAAGCTGGACGGCGACGACTGGAACTTCTCCGATCTGCTCAAGGCGACCTCGGTGGCCGACCTGCCCTGCGTGCTGCTGTACCGTCGCGGCGAATACGCCCAGACCTTGAACGGCGTACGCGGCCGCGACGAGTACGCCGGGTTCCTGCAGGCGCTGCTCAACCGGTGATGGCGCCCTTGCTGGCGCTGGTCACGATGGCGGCATACTTGGCGAACACCCCGCGCGTGTAGCGCGGCGCGGGCGCCTTCCAGCTCGCCATGCGCTGCGCGATCTCGGCCTCGCTGACCTCCAGCGTCAGCTTGCGCGCGTCGATGTCGAACACGATGGTGTCGCCGTCGCGCACCGCCGCGATGGTGCCGCCGAGCTGCGCCTCGGGCGCCACGTGGCCCGCCATCAGCCCGCGCGTCGCACCCGAGAAGCGCCCATCGGTCAGCAGCGCGACGTGCTCGCCGAGGCCCGCGCCGACCAGCGCCGCGGTGACACCCAGCATCTCGCGCATGCCGGGTCCGCCACGCGGCCCCTCGTAGCGGATCACGACCACGTCGCCGGCCTTGATCTCGCGCCGGTCGACCGCCGCGAAGGCGTCCTCCTCGCAGTCGAACACCCGCGCCGGCCCCTTGTGGTAGCTGCGCTCGTGGCCGGCCATCTTGATGACGCAGCCCTCGGGCGCCAGGTTGCCCTTGAGGATGACCAGACCGCCGGTCGGCTTGAGCGGCTTGTCGACCGGCAGCACGACCTCCTGCCCCGGGGTCTCGCGGGCGCTGGCGGCCTCCTCGCCCAGCGTCTTGCCGGTCAGGGTCAGCGCGCTGCCGTCACACAGCCCGGCGTCGCACAGCCGCTTGGCCACCAGCTGGGTGCCCCCGGCGCGCTCGAGGTCGACCGCGACGAAGCGGCCACCCGGGCGCAGATCGCCGATCAGCGGCGTGCGCGCGCTGATGCGATCGAAGTCGTCGATGTCGAGCTCGATGCGCGCCTCCCAGGCCAGCGCCAGCAGGTGCAGCACCGCGTTGGTCGAGCCGCCGGTCGCGGCCACCGCGGTGATGGCGTTCTCGATGCACTTGCGCGTGAGCAGCGCGCTGGGGCGAAGATCACGCGCCAGCACGTCCATCACCAGCTTGCCGGCCTCGCGGGCGACGTCGATCTTGCGCGGTGACACCGCCGGCACGCTGGCGCTGCCCATCGGCGACAGCCCCAGAAACTCCAGCGCCATCGCCATGGTGTTGGCGGTGTACTGCGCGCCGCAGGCGCCGGCGCCCGGGCAGGCGTGATCCTCGATGGCCTTCAGCTCGGCCGCCCCGATCTTGCCCTGCTGGTGCGCGCCGACGGCCTCGAAGACGTCCTGCACCGTCAGATCCTTGCCGTCGAGGTGGCCGGCGTCGATCGACCCGCCGTACAGGATGACCCCCGGGATATCGAGCCGCGCCAGCGCCATGGCCGCGCCCGGCATGGTCTTGTCACAGCCGACCAGCACCACCAGGGCGTCGAACAGGTAGCCGCGCGTGCACAGCTCGATCGAGTCGGCGATGACCTCGCGGCTGACCAGCGAGGCCTTCATGCCCTGGGTGCCCATGGTGACGCCGTCGGAGATCGAGATGGTGTTGAACTCCATCGGCGTGCCACCGGCCGCGCGCACGCCCTCCTTCACGTGCACGGCCAGGTCGCGCAGGTGGAAGTTGCACGGCATGGTCTCGATCCAGGTGTTGGCGATGCCGATCAGCGGCCGCTCGAGGTCGGCATCGGTGAAGCCGATGCCCTTGAGCATGGCGCGCGCGGGGGCACGCGACGGGCCGGCGACCAGGGCACGACTGCGACGATTCGAGGCTGACATGGTTCCTCCAGGCTGAAGCTAGGCTGCGTTGCGCTGACCGAAGGTCTTCCACCCCGCCAGTGAACCCACCAGAGCGACGATGCCGCCGCCCGCTGCCAGCACCAGCGACCCGCGCAGGTTGTCGCCGGTCATCTCGTTGCCGAACAGCCGCACCACCAGGAAGAAGAAGCCGAACACCCCCGCCGCCCCGCCCACCGCCGACGCCAGCAGGATCCGCGTGCGCGCCAGCGCGCCGCAGGTGGCGCCGGTCAGCAGCGCGCCCGCGCCCAGCCCGATGAGCAGCTGGGCCCCGACCACGCTGCGCTGCGCCGACAGCAGGCCGCCCAGGCTGCGCGCGCTCAGCGCCATGACGGTGAGGTAGGTCAGGAAGCAGCCGCCCAGCACGGCCACCGCGGAGTAGACCAGGAACGGCAGCGAAGACTTGCCCGACTCGCCCAGGCGCTCGCCCACGAAGGCGCCCAGGCCCCCGCCGACGGCGCACAGCCCGGCCGCGATCAGGGCGCCCTTCTTGACCTGGCCGAGGGCGAAGATCATGCCGCCGAACCAGGTCGAGTACAGCAGCGCGGCCAGGCTGATGATGACCAGCCCGCCGCCGATGGCGGTCTCCAGGATGGTGCTGCCCCGGCTGGCCCGGGCGGCCAGGAAGCCGCCGATCACGGCGCCGGCGCCCATCACGATGTGGATGGTGTAGCGGCCCAGGTCGAACTTGCCGGCAAACTCGCCGACCAGGGCCAGGACCACCCCTCCGGCGACCAGCAGGTAGCTCAGGATCACCGACGCGATCGAAAATCCATTGCGCTCAGCCATCGCGCGCAATCTAGCACGCAGAACCGGGACGTCCGCGAAGTCCTTGCGACCGGGAGATTTGTTAGATAAAGCTGCCCCCATGGCACGCAGCGACGGTGAGTCCAAGGCGCCCAAGAAGGACAAGGCGCCCAGCAAGGCGGCAAAACCGGCCAAGAAAGAGGCCGACAAGGCCGAAGCGGCCGAAAAGCCCGCCAAGGCGAAGGCAGCTCACGACGACGCTGCGCCGACCCCAGGCAAGGTCGGTCGCCCCAAGAAGGCCCCCGAGCCGGTCAAGAAGCCGGCCGCCCGTCATGACGATGATGACGGCGATGGCGACGATGATGGGGACGAGGAGGCCGCTCCGGTGCGCAACCGGGACGACCAGGTCCCGATGCGTCCGCCGGTGTCGGCGACCGCGGCGCCCGCCGCGGCCAAGAAGCCGCTGCGCCCGGGCCTGTTTGGCGAGGATCCGCCCGGGGTGGGGCCGGCGCGCCGGCTGACCGCGGAGGCCAAGGCCGCGGTCAACGACATGGTCAAGAAGGGTATCCCGCTGGGCGAGGCGCTGGCTCGCGCTGCGTCGTGGGAGACCTTCGTGGCGCCCGCGGTCGATCCCAACGCGCCCAAGCCGGGCATGCCGGGCCGTCCCGAGGGTGCGCCCAAGCCGCGCGCCGCGGAGCCCAAGGACGACGACGACGAGGAAGAGGACGAGGACGGTGACGCGCCGCCCAAGGGCAAGGCCGCCGCGGCCGCCGACGACGATGACGACGCCGACGCCGAGCCGGTGGTCGACGACGACGCCCCGCCCAAGCCGGTCGCCAAGCGCGGTCGCCCCAAGGGCAGCGGCAAGAAGAACTCCGCGACCACGCTGCCGCCGCGCAAGAAGATGGACGACGAGGAGGACGACGAGGCCGGCCCCGAGCGGGACGACCTGTCGGACGACGACCACGAGGTCGACCTCTCGGCCGACGACGACTGAGCCCCTCAGGCCCCTCGAAGCGCCGCTTCGAGGAGCCCTGTTCCGCCTCCGGTTCCGTCTCAGCTAGCCCAGAAACCCAGCCGCGAACGCGTGCGACACCGCGCGCGCCGCGGCCTCCACATCCGGCGCTCGATTCACGAACCTGATCACCGCCACACACGTCGCCCCGGCCCCCGCACAGGCCCCGACCCCCTCGAGATCGATGCCCCCGATGGCCACCACCGGCACCGGCGCCGCCAGCGCGCAGGCCTGCCGGAGCAGCTCGACGCCCACCACCGGGTCCGGGTTGTCCTTGCTGCGCGTCGCGAACACCGGGCCAAAGCCCAGGTAGTCGGCCCCACCGGCCACCGCCGCGCGCACCTGGTCGAGCCCGTGTGTTGACACCCCGACAAGCATCTTGCTGCCACTCTTCGCGATCAATCCACGCACCGCCGCCAGCGGCAGATCATCCTGCCCGACGTGCACGGCGTCCGCCCCGCACGCCAGCGCGACATCGACGCGGTCGTTGACCACGAACGGCCGCCCCGCCTCGCGCGCGATCGGCCCCACCACCGCCGCCGCCGCCATCAGGTCGGCCGCGCTGGCCGCCTTCATGCGCAGCTGCACGATGCGCGCGCCCCCGCGCACCAGCGCCAGCGCCAGCGTGCGCGCCCGCTCCAGCATGGGCAGCACCGGCTGCCCCGGCGCGGTCGGCTCGGCGTCCCCCGGCGACAGATCCACCATGCCGTAGAGGCCGCGGAACTTGTGCCACGCCATCACATCCACTTCGACACCCAGCGCTGGTTGACCACGAACGCCGCCACCACCAGCCCGATCAGCGCCAGCTCCAGCACCACCAGCGGCCAGCGCCACTTGATCCAGCGCCGCGGCGAATCGTGGTCCGCGATGACGAGGCCCAGCAGCAGGCCCGACACCAGCCCGCCGAGGTGCGCCATCATGTCGATGTTGCCCTGGAACGACATGATGAGGCCGAACACCGCCCACGACACCAGGCGCTCCTTCATGTGGGCCATGCCGCGCGACCCGCGCCGCACCAGCGAGGTGATGCCCGCCCCCATGACCCCGAACACCGCGCCCGACGCCCCCAGCACCAGCGCCGGGTGGCCCTGGCGCTGCCGCCACCACGCGCTGACCAGCATGCCCGCGATCCCGGTGAGCACGAACACCGCCAGGAAGCGCTGCCGCCCCCAGCGCTCCTCGAACATGGCCCCCAGCTGCGCCAGCGCCACCATGTTGAAGGCCAGGTGCAGCAGGCTGCCGTGCAGGAAGCACGACGTGATGAAGCGCCACCACTGCCCGTGCTCCAGCGCCAGCTCGGGCAGCAGCGCGCCCGCCTTGGCCGCGGCCAGCCCCATGGGCCCCTTGAAGATCTGGCCGCCCTCGACCATGCGCACGGTCACGAAGTACAGCGCCCCGCACACCATCACCAGCAGCAGCGTGTACAGCGGCGTGCCCTCGGGCAGCACCCCGGCCAGCGCGCGCCCGGCGCGGTTGCGCATCACGCCGCCCAGCTCGGTCTGGCAGCGGCTGCACTTGTCCTCGTCGCGCCCCGCCGGGTGCTGACACTTGGGGCAGATCTTGTGCTCGTAGCGCAGCGCACGTGACCGGTTCTCGGCGCTGCGCGCGCCCTTACCCAGCCCCGCCTTGAAGCGGTCCCAGCGCCAGCGGATGCGCGTCCGGCTGGTGCCCACCATGCGCAGGAGATCGTCGAGCAAGCTCATCGTCGGTCGTCTATATTGTCCCAGCCGTGGCCAAGAGCTTGTTCAAGTTGGTCTCCGAGATGAAGCCGAAGGGCGACCAGCCCACCGCCATCAAGGAGCTGATCGCGGGTCTCGAGCGCGGTGATCGCCACCAAGTCCTACTCGGCATCACCGGCTCCGGCAAGACCTTCACCGCGGCAAAGGTGATCGAGGCCGTCCAGCGCCCGACGCTGATCATGGCGCCCAACAAGACCCTGGCCGCCCAGCTGTATGGCGAGTTCAAGGAGCTGTTTCCCGAAGCCGCGGTGCACTACTTCGTCTCCTACTATGACTACTACCAGCCCGAGGCCTATGTTCCGACCTCGGACACCTATATCGAGAAAGACGCGCTGATCAACGACGAGATCGACCGGCTGCGCCACGCCGCGACCTACTCGCTGCTGTCGCGTCGCGACGTCATCATCGTCGCCTCGGTGTCGTGCATCTACGGCATCGGCTCGCCCGAGGCCTACTACGGCATGGTGCTCACGCTGGAGGTCGGTGAGGAGCTCAAGCGCGACGTCGTCTTGAAGCGCCTGATCGAGATCCAGTACGAGCGCAACGACGTCGACTTCCACCGCGGCACCTTCCGCGTGCGCGGCGACACCGTGGAGATCTTCCCGCCGTCCGAGGACGAGACCGCCATCCGCATCGAGTGGTGGGGCGACGAGATCGAGTCCATCTCGCGCGTCGACCCGCTGCGCGGCAAGACCCGCGAGAAGGTCGACCGCGTCACCATCTTCCCCGGCTCGCACTACGTCACCCCGGCCGAGAAGCTCTTGGCCGCCATCGACGGCATCAAGGTCGAGCTGCGCGAGCGCCTCGAGGAGCTGGGCAACCAGATGAAGCTGCTGGAGAAGCAGCGCCTCGAGCAGCGCACCATGTTCGACCTCGAGATGCTGGAGCAGATGGGCTTCTGCAACGGCATCGAGAACTACTCCCGTCACTTGACAGGCCGTAAAGCAGGCGAGCCGCCCCCGACGCTGATCGACTACTTCCCCAAGGACTACCTCCTGTTCGTCGACGAGAGCCACCAGACCGTGCCGCAGATCGCGGCCATGTACCGCGGTGATCGCTCGCGCAAGGACGTCCTGGTCGACTACGGCTTCCGCCTGCCCAGCGCGCTCGACAACCGCCCGCTCAAGTTCGAGGAGTGGGAGGAGCGCGCGCGCCAGGTCATCTATGTCAGCGCCACCCCGGGCGACTACGAGCTGGCCAAGGCCGAGGGCGTGGTGGTGCAGCAGGTCATCCGCCCCACCGGCCTGCTCGATCCCGAGATCGAGGTCCGCCCCATCAAGGACCAGGTCGACGACCTGCTGGAAGAGGTGCGCAAGCGCGTCGCCGTGCGCGAGCGCGTCCTGGTCACCACGCTGACCAAGCGCATGGCCGAGGACCTGACCGAGTACTACGCCGATCTCGACGTCAAGGTGCGCTACCTGCACTCCGACGTCGACACCCTGGAGCGCGTCGAGCTCTTGCGCGATCTGCGCCGCGGCGAGTTCGACGTCCTGGTCGGCATCAACCTCCTGCGTGAGGGCCTCGACCTGCCCGAGGTCTCGCTGGTCGCCATCCTGGACGCCGACAAGGAGGGCTTCCTGCGCAGCGAGCAGTCGCTGATCCAGACCTGCGGACGCGCCGCGCGCAACCTGAACGGCCGCGTCCTCATGTACGCCGACCGCATCACGGCCTCGATGAAGAAGGCCATCGACGAGACCAACCGCCGCCGCACCCTGCAGGCCGCCTACAACAAGAAGCACAAGATCACGCCCGCCACCGTCAAGCGCGCCATCCTCGACATGGGCGGCACCGGCGGCGCCGCCGACGGCGCGCTCGACTATGGCGCGTCGTCGTCCGCCAAGGCCGCCGAGCGCCTGGCCAAGATGGACCTCGACAGCATGACCGACCTGCCCAAGAAGATCGCCGACATGAAGAAGCGCATGGCCAAGCACTCCGACAACCTGGAGTTCGAGCAGGCCGCCGAGCTGCGCGACCAGATCAAGGAGCTCGAGACCCTCGAGCTCACCATGCGATAAGGAGCCCCCGTGAAGGTGACATCGAGCATCGCGATCGCGCTGGCGCTGTGCGCGCTGGCTGGCTGCAAGAAGGACAAGCCCCCCAAGCAGACCGAGGTCGACCTGCGCCCCGGTGACCGCCGCCCGGTCAGCGGCTCCGACGCCGATGCCGGCGCCGGCCCCGACGAGCCCGTGGTCCCCGACGCCCCCAAGGTGCTGGCCAAGACCACGCTGGCCGGCGTGCCCGCGCCGATGGGCGCCCCGGTGGTCGACCTCGAGCCGCTGGCCATCAAGGTCGGTGACGAGGCCGTCGGCGCCTTCACCACGCCGCCCGCGGGCGAGGGCGCCTTCGTGTGGGGCGACGCCATCGCCGAGGCGGTCGCCAAGGCCGCGCCCGGCACCAGCGTGGTCATCGCGGCCAGCGCCGACACCTCGTTCACCATGCTGGAGGTCGCCGCGCAGGGCGCCGCCACCGCCGCGCGCCCCGAGCTGCACCTGCGCGTGGCCGGCCCGGGCAGCGACACCACGCTGCTGGCCTGCGCGCCCATCGTGGGCAGCTGTCGCGGTCAGGCCCTGACCGCGCCCGGCGCGGGCGACTTCAAGCTGACCCTGATGCCGGGCCACGCCGCTTCGCTGGCCGCCTTCGTCAGCGACAAGCCGGGCACCATGCTGGGGCCGCTCGACGCCGCCTCGCTGGGCAAGGCGCTGCAGGATCTGGCTGCCGGCAGCACCGCGGTGGTGCACCTGCGCGCCGAGGCCGGGGTCACCACGCAGGATGTGGTTGACGCCCTGTCAATCGATGGTGGCGCGCGCAAGCTGGTCTTCGTGCTCGGCGCCGCCGCACAGTAGTCCGCCGCGGCAGCTACTTCTTGAGATAGCGCATGCGCCAGACCGGCCAGCCCTTGCGCTGACAGGCCAGGTCGCGCCGCGAGCGCGCCGCGAACGGACTGCCCGGCCAGAAGCTCCACGGCCCGCGCATGTTGGTGAACAGGTCGTCGCGCTCCTCGAACACCGCCATGGCATCCAGCGCGACGTCCCAGACGTCGCTGGCGAACGAGACCTCGCCACCTGGCTCCAGCGTGCTGTGCAGGTCGGCCATCAGCTCGGGGTTGACCACGCGCCGCTTGTGGTGGCGCTTCTTGAACCAGGGATCGGGGAACAGCAGGTGGTAGCGCGCCACCGGGTGCTGCCCGAACAGCGCGGGCAGGTCGAAGTTCATGTTGGCGAACACCAGCAGCGCGTTGGCGAGCCCCGCCGCGCGCGCCTTGCGGTTGACGAAGTGGACCATCTCCTCGCGGATCTCCAGCCCCACGAAGGTGCGCTCGGGCTCGGCGCTGGCGCGCTCCAGCGTGAAGCGCGCGTCGGCGCAGCCCAGCTCGACCTCGAGCGGGCGGCCCGGCGGCAGCGCCACCGCGGTGGCGCGCACCTTCTGGTACTCGGCGCGCAGCGGGTTGACGTGCTGCCGGATGCGGAGCCGCGACGACAAGCTATTCGATCTGGAACGGACGCGCGTTCGACGACCGGCCGTCGGCGTTGACCACGACCTGGGTCGCGCCGCGGGCGCCGCCCGGGATGACGACCACGATGCGGGTGTTGCTCCAGCCCAGCACCCGCGCGGCGCGCCCGCCGAAGCTGACGGTGCCACCCACCGGGGCCGGCTCGCCCGCGAAGCACAGCGCCGTGCTGGCATCGCGCGACGGCCCACCGTCCAGGCGCACCCCGGCGTCGGCCACGGCGCCGCTGCCGCCATCGCGCAGCCCGCCGTCGTCGCCACCAGCGCCGAAGCGCACGCCCAGCACGTGCACACACTCGCCGGGCACCCCGCTGGCGGGCGCCAGCTGGTCGATGCGCGGCAGGTCGCTGTCGTCGTCGTCGCCACAGCCGACCAGGGCCAGCGCCGACAGCACCGCGAACCCCACCATGAGCAGCCGTGAGCGCATCGGGTCGGACCCTAACACCCGCACAAAACCGCGTCAAACCGGCGCTTTTCGGCAGGCCGTTCTTGACCGCGGCTCAGCCCCAGGGCAATCATCGCCGCGTGCCCCCCAAGACCAAGCGCGCCCGCCCGGTGCCGCGCGACGAGCGCACCACCCAGCTCATCGCCGCCGCCAAGGACGTGTTCGCCAAGAAGGGCTATCACGCGACCACGGTCGACGACATCACCAAGGCCGCCGGGGTCGCCAAGGGCACCTTCTACCTCTACTTCGACGAGAAGCGGGCGATCTACTACGAGGTCGTGCGCCACTTCCTGCAGCTGGTGAAGGACGTCGGTCGCTCGGTGGCGCAGGACGTCGCCGACGGCGCCGCCTTCCTGGCCCGCGCCCAGCAGGCCGCGCGCGAGCTGATGCGCGTCTTCATCGAGAACCGCGACCTGGCGCGCCTGACCTATCGCGAGTCGATGGGGCTCGACCGCGAGCTCGAGCAGATGATCCAGGGCTTTTACCGCGAGATCGCCGAGGTCGAGGCCGACAACATCAAGCTCGGCATCGCGCTGGGCATGTTCCGCGCTGTCGACCCCATGCTGACGGCGTATGCGCACATCGGCATGGTCGAGCGCGTGCTCTTGACCATGCTGGAGACCCCGGGCGTGCTGCCACCGCCCGAGCAGGTCGTCGATCAGATGCTGTTCATCGCCTTCGAAGGTCTGCGCGCCCGCTAGGCCATGCGAGCACGCGTCGCGCTGGTCGTGATCGTGTGCCTCGCTGGCGGCTGCCTGCGCAGGAACGCCAGCAGGACCCTGGTCGACACGCGCTGGGGCCAGATCCAGGGGCTGATGGCGGGCATCACCGTGATGCATGCGGTGCAACCCATCGCGGCCGCGACCGGCGACCTGCCGTGGAAGGACAAGTACTACGTGTCGATCGGCGGCGGGGTGCTCTATGGCGCGACCTTCGCGGGGCTCACCCAGCGCCAGAAGTGGCCCCTCTATGTGGCGCTGATCGGTCCTGCGGTCGGCGGCACCGCGGTGTTCGGTGGCTGGGCCCTCGACGCCGCCGGGGTCATCGACGCGACCATCAAGCCCGACACCTTCCAGATCGCTGGCGGTACCTTGCAGGCCGGCGCATGGCTGATCGCGCTGCAGCTGCTGCGCATCGATCCGCGCTTCTGCACGCCGACGCTGACCAAGGCCAGCGACGACACCAAGCTCACCGGGCTCCGCGTCACCTGGTGACGCCAGCGACGAGCAGCGTGCCTCTACTTCTTCTTGGGCGCTTCGGGCTTCTTGCGGTCGGCCTCGGGGTCCGAGACCTGGTACAGCGGCACCGAGTACTGCTTCTTGACCTTGTCGGGGTCGGGCAGGTGGTGCTGCGGCTTGCGCAGCACGCGCGACCAGAACGCCACGATGATCAGGAAGCCGACCAGGCCGGCGACGATGAACGACAGCTTGATGACGCTGTCATACTTGGGCTCGCTCTTGGGAGCCGCGGCGCCCAGGTCCTTGCCCTGGAACTGCCGCTTGTCGTCGTAAAAGCCCTTCTGTTCGCCGATGCCGAGCGCCATGGGTGACCGATCCTTACCCTACTTGGGGACCTTTTCCCAATCCTTCAGGAACTTGGCCAGGCCGATGTCGGTCAGCGGGTGCTGGGTCAGCTGCTTGAGCACGCCGAACGGGCAGGTCACCACATGGGCGCCCAGCTCGGCGGCCTCGACCACGTGCATCGGGCCGCGCACCGAGGCCACCAGGACCTCGGTGGTGTAGCCATAGTTGCGGTAGATCTTGCAGATCTTGGCGACCAGATCCATGCCGGCGTCGGCGATGTCGTCGATGCGCCCGACGAACGGCGAGATGTAGGTCGCGCCCGCCTTGGCGGCCAGCAGCGCCTGCGTCGGCGAGAAGCACAGCGTGACGTTGGTCTTGATGCCCTCGCTGGTCAGGGTCTTGACGACCTTCAACCCCTCGGGGATGAGCGGCACCTTGATGACGATGTTGCTGCGCAGGGCGGCGAACTCGTGCGCCTCCTTCATCATGCCGGCGTAGTCGGTCGACGTGACCTCGGCCGACACCGGGCCCTTCACGATGTCGCAGATCTCGAGCAGGACGTCCTTGAACTTGCGTCCCGTCTTGGCGACCAGCGACGGGTTGGTGGTCACCCCGTCCAGCAGGCCCATCGCGTTGACTTCCTTGATCTCGGCGATGTCCGCGGTGTCGATGAAGAACTTCATGCGCCCCTCCGACCTCGGGGATACCCGCGAGGCAGGGCGAAGTCAACGTGCGTTTCGTGGTACACGAGCGCCTCATGTTGCACGTCGGCTGCGTTGGCTTCCACATCCCGAAAGCGCGTTACTTCGCGAAGTTCTCCTTCGTCGAGATCGCGGACACGTTCCTTGGCCCGCTGCGCGCGGCGACCCTCAAGAAGCTGCGCGTCGGGGCGCCCAAGGGCTGCGTGTTCGCGGTGCGCGCGCTGCAGACGGTGACCCACCCGGTGGGTTCGCCCCCGCACGCGCGCCTGGTGCCGAAGCCGACCCCGCAGGCCGCCATCAAGATGGGCCACCTGCAGGACAGCGCCGAGGTGCGCGCCGGCTGGGCCGAGACGCTGAAGGCGGCCGAGGTGCTGGAGGCGCAGCTGATCATCGTCGAGACCCCGCCCAGCTTCACCCCGACCGCGGCCAACCGCGAGGCGGTGCTGCGCTTCTTCAAGGGTGTCGAGCGCGCCGGGCGCACCCTGGTGTGGGAGCCGCGCGGCCTGTGGGAGCGCAAGGCCGCGCTCAAGCTGGCCCATGACGCCGGCGTGGTGCTGGCCGAGGATCCGCTGGGCGACCCCGCCGAGGAGCTGGAGCCGAGCGGCGCCGAGGTGGTCGTGCTGCGCGTGCGCGGCCTCGGCAACGCGCGCATCTCGGAGCGCCAGCTCGAGAAGGTGCTGCTGGCCTGCGCCGGCGCCCGCGAGGCCTACGTCCTGTTCGAGACCCCGATGGCGACCAAGGACGCCGAGCGCTTCCTGGCCCTGAAAGACGAGCTGCTGGCCGCCGCCGGCGACGCGGACGACGACGACGACGACGACGACGCGGACGACGACGACGCGGACGACGACGCGGACGACGCGGACGACGCGGACGAAGACGACGAAGACGACGAAGACGACGAAGACGACGAAGACGACGAGGACGACGAAGACGACGAGGACGAAGACGAGTGAGCCTGTCGGACGTCGAGCTCGCGCACGTCGCGACCGAGCTTTCGTCCAGCCTCCTCGGCGCCTCGGTGGCGCGGGTCCGCCAGCGCGACGAGCTGACCTTTCTGCTCACCACCCGTGATCACGACCTCCTCCTGTGCGCGCGTCCCCGCGTCGCCCGCGTCCACCTGGTCCCGCACGAGAAGCCGGTCGAACCCCCGCCGTCTCCCTTCGCGCTGTCCCTGCGCAAGGAGCTGCGCAGCGGCCGCCTGGTCGCCGCCACCGCGACCCCCGGCGACCGTGTCCTCACCCTCGATTTCGGCTCGATCCGCCTCATCGCCGAGCTCAGCACGCTGCCCAACCTGATCCTCGTCGCGCCCGACGACAGCGTGGTCGCGGCGCTGCACCCCAGCGCCGGCAAGCGCACCCTGCTGGCCGGCCAGCCCTACCAGCCGCTGCTCGCCGACCCAGCCGCCCCCGCCGCCTCGTGGCGCGGCCGCGATCGCTTCGGCCCACCGCCGGGCACCTCCCAGCGCATCGCCGCCGCCTACTCCGCCCTGGAGGAAGAGCTCGAGCGCACTACCCTGCTGCGTGCGCTCACCACCACCGTCGACCGCGCGCGCACGCGCACCAGCCGCCTCATCGCCGGGCTCGACGCCGACCGCACCCGCGCCGAGGCCGCCCAGCTGTACCGCAAGTATGGTGACCTCCTGCTCGCGCACCTGCACGAGGTCCCGCGCGGCGCCAGCTCGGTCACGCTGCCCGACGACTTCACCGACGGCGCGCCGCTCGACATCCCGCTCGACCCCGCGCGCGCCCCGCGCGACAACGCCGCCCGCTTCTACCAGCAGCACAAGAAGATGGCCGGCAGCCTGGTCACCATCGACCAGCGCCTGGCCCAGGCCCACGCCCGCGCCGCCCACCTCGAGCACCTCGCCGGCAAGCTGGCCGCCCCCGAGGTGTGCGACGACCTCGAGGCCCTGCGCGCGCTGGCCCGCACCGTCGAGACCACGCTGCCCGCCGCGCCCCCGCGCAGCGCCCGCGAACAGCGCGACGTCCGCGAGCGCGCCGCGCTGCCCTACCACGAGTTCACCTCCGCCGCCGGCGACACCATCCTGGTCGGCAAGGGCGCGCGCCAGAACGACGAGCTGACCTTCCGCCACGCCCGCGGCAACGATCTCTGGCTGCACGCCCGCGAGGTCCCCGGCTCCCACGTCATCGTGCGCCTCGGCGCCGGTCGCGGCATCGTCGAGGCCACCCTGCTCGACGCCGCCACGCTGGCCGCGCACTACAGCCAGGCGCGCGCTGCCGCCGAGTCAGGCGTCGACGTCAGCTACACCTATCGCAAGCACGTGCGTCGCGCCGGCCGCGACGCCCCCGGCCTGGTCACCATGGCCAGCGCCAAGACCATCCGCATCCGCATCGACGCCGAGCGGCTCGCGCGCCTGCTGGCGCAGCGACCCGCAGCCAAGCCGTAGCCGTCTCAGTTCGAGATGGTGAAAGAGAAGCTGGGCGTCGGCAGCGCAGGCGGCGCACCCGGCGCCTGGTCCTCCACCTCGGTCTCGACCACCGCCGCAGGCGGCGCCTTGATGGTGGCGGCGACCGGCTTCTTCACCGCCGCCGGCTTCTTCGCGGCCGGCTTCTTCTTGGCCGGCTTGGCTGGCTTGGCCGGCTTGGCCTTGGGCTTCGCCTTGGGCTTCGCCTTGGCGGGCTTCTTCGACTTGGCCGGCTTCTTCGCGCTCTTGGTCGGCTTCTTCTTCGGCTTGGCCATCGCGGTCCACCCCTCGGGTGACTCCAACTTAGCGTATGGGCCATTACCGCGTCAACACCAGAGACCTATCACTTTGCATCAATGGATCGATCATTTGCTAAATGATCGCGATCAAACGCCACCCAGCCTGCGCCGCCGAGGCTGGCGACGGTTCCGAACCTGAACACGCTTTACAAAGCAAATACCGCTGTCTACCCTTCCCGCTCCATGAAACTGGCTGTCACTTCGAGCGAGCAAGCCCTCACCTCCATCGCCACCGACCTGCTGACCCTGGGAGTCTTCGACGACTACCGCGAGGATCGCCGGGTCACTGACCTCGACGCCGCACTGGGCGGAGTCCTTCTGCGTGCCGCCGACGAGGAGCAGTTCAAGGCCAAGAAGCTGGCCAGCTTCACCCTGCACACGCACGGCAAGCTCCCCGCCGTGCGCATCCTCCTGGTCGGTCTCGGCGCGCGCAAGGATTTCACCGCGCCCGACCTGCGTCTGGTCGGCGCCCGCGCCGCCCGCACCGCGGCCACCACCTCCGCGCGCTCGGTCACGGTGGCGCCCCCGACCGGCACCGACGCCAGCCCCGATGCCGTAGCCCGCTTCAGCGCCGAAGGGATCCTGCTCGGGCGCTACCGCTTCGACAAGTACCTGGCCGAGGACCGCCGCCAGCGCGACAAGCTGGAGTCGGCCAGCATCGTCGCCCCCGGCGCCAGCAACGCCGCGCTGACCCGCGCCGAGCACACCGCCGCCGCCATCGCGCGCACGCGCGACCTGGTCAACGAGCCGGCGGCCGCCGCGACGCCCAGCCGCCTGGCCGAATTTGCCGGTGAAATGGCTCGCGAGCACGGCCTCGAGCTCAAGGTCCTGGGGCGCGCCGAGTGCACCGCGCTGGGCATGGGCATGTTCATCGCCGTGGCCCAGGGCTCGCCGCAGGAGCCCAAGTTCATCCATGTCACCTACAAGCCCAAGAAGCCGAACGGCAAGCGCGTCGCGCTGATCGGCAAGGGCGTGACCTTCGACTCGGGCGGCCTCTCGCTCAAGCCGTCGGCCGGCATGGAGGATATGAAGACAGACATGACCGGCGCCGCGACGGTGCTGTCCACGATTGCTGCGCTGGCCGACCTGGAGTCGCCCTACGAGGTCCACGCCATCGCCGCCTGCACCGAGAACATGATCGGCGGCGGCGCCTACAAGCTCGGCGACGTGCTGCGCTCCATGAACGGCAAGACGGTGGAGATCAACAACACCGACGCCGAGGGTCGCCTCACCCTGGGTGACGCCTTGACGTACGCCCTTGGCCTGAAGCCAGACGAGATGTTCGACTTCGCGACACTGACTGGCGCGTGTGTGGTCGCGCTCGGCCCGCACATCGCCGGCGTCATGACCAACAACCAGGCCCTGGCCGACAGCTGGCTGAAGGCCGCGCGCGTGGCCGGCGAAGAGATGTGGCAGCTGCCGCTGCCCGAGCGCCTCAAGGAGCAGCTCAAGTCCGAGGTCGCCGACATGAAGAACACCGGCGAGCGCTATGGCGGCGCCATGACTGCCGGCCTGTTCCTCAAGGAGTTCGTCGGCGACGTGCCCTGGGTGCATGTCGACCTGGCCGGCCCCTCGGCCACGACCAAGGAGTGGGGCCACATGTCCGCCGGGGGCACCGGCTTCGCGGTGGCCACCATCATCGAGCATCTGCTCTGAGCACCTTCGCCCAGGGCCCCTGTAACCATTACCGAATTTGCCAGTTTTGACGCGGGGCGGAGGCCGTGACCGTGGACACGCCGCGGCGCGTTCTCCGTGCAGCTACGCGCACTTCGTCATGGGTTAATGATTGAAGTGATTGCCGCGGCGTGTTATCGTCTTCGTCGCTCGATTTTTGTGCCTTCTACAGGGAGGTAGTCACGAATGGTGAACTTCCGGATTGGCGACAAGGCGGTCTATCCCGCGCATGGTGTCGCAGAGGTCGTCGGTGTCGAGACCCGCAATATCAGCGGGGCCAGCCACACCTTCTACATCCTCAAGATTCTCGATACCGGGATGAAGATCATGGTCCCGACGCGCAACGCCGACACGGTCGGGCTGCGCGCCGTGATCAACTCCTCTGAAGTGAGCGAAGTCTACGATATCCTTCGCTCAAAGGAGATCTCGGTCGAGGGTCAGACCTGGAACCGCCGGCATCGCGAGTACATGGAGAAGATCAAGACCGGCTCCGTGTTCGAGATCGCCGAGGTTCTGCGCGACCTGTCGCTGCTCAAGAGCGACAAGGACCTCTCCTTTGGCGAGCGCAAGATGCTCGACACCGCCCGCATGCTCCTGGTCAAGGAGCTGGCGGTCGCCAAGAAGACCAAGGAGCAGAAGATCGAGAAGGAGCTCGACTCGATCTTCGCTGCCTAGCACTCGCCCGCCTCGCAGCACCCGCAACGCCCGCCACGCAACATCTGCGCTGAACCGCCGAAGACCTCCCCGCATGGGCAGCCGCCCAGGGAGGTGTATGTCATGGCGCGTGACAAGCAGCGGGTCCTGGAACACTCGGCGCGAATCGCTCAGCGCTACCTCGGCTCGGGCCAGCTCGGGCGCGCGCTGGTCATCTGTGACGGCCTGGTCGCGTCCGACCCCCAGTGGTGGCGCGGCGCCGCCCTGCGCGCCGAGGTCCTGCACCGCCTCGGCCGCCGCGACGAGGCCCGTGACGAGCTGGCCCGCGCGCGCACCCTGGCACCGAGCGCCAGCACGCTGAGCGCCCTGGAGGCGCGGCTGGCCGAGGCCGCCAGCCCCGACCCCGAGGTCGGCCCGCTGTCCAACCTCGAGCTGGAGGCCCTGGGCAGCGGGCTCCAGAGCTTCGCCGACCTGCGTCCCGGCGCCGCCGCCACGCTGCGCGCTGCCCAGCAGCTGGCGCTGGCGCTGGTGGCGCAGAGTCGCTTCGCGGACGCCGAGACGCTGTTCGCCGGCCTGTGCCTGCTGGCCCCGCGCGATGTCTATGGGCTCAACGCCCTCGGGGTGCTGCGCCTCGAGCGTGGTGACCTCGGCGGCGCGCGCAGCGCCCTCGAGCAGGGTCGCGCCGTCGCCCCCGACCATCGCGACATCCTGACCAACCTGGCCGAGGTCTACCTGCGCCTGCGCCAGCCGGTGCGCGCTGTGGCCTGCCTGCGCACGCTGGCCGACCAGCATCGCACCCGCTCGACCGACGAGGTCTGGCGCCGCCGGGTCGACACCCTGGCCGCCGCCGTCGCCCACGAGATGGCGGCCTCCCGGGTCCCCGCCGCCAGGGCGCGCGAGCAGCCGCGCACCACACCGCCCCAGCCAGGTCCGCAGCAGCCCCCGCCGCTCGCGAGCGACTGGTCCGACAGCGAGGAGACCACCTGCGCCGCCACCCACGTGGCAGACCCCGCGACCTCGGGTCGCACCCGGGTCACCCGCATGCTGTGAGGCAGCTACCAGCGCAGCAGCAGCGAACCCCAGGTGTAGCCGGCGCCGAACGCCACCAGACACAGCAGATCCTTGGGCTGGATCCTGCCCGCCGCCAGCGCGTCGCTCATCAGGAGCGGAATCGTCGCCGCGGTGGTGTTGCCGTATTTCTGGATGTTGTTGAAGATCTTGTCGTCGGGCAGGCCGAGCAGCTGCTGCACCTTCTCGTTGATGCGCAGGTTGGCCTGGTGCGGCAGCACCAGCTTGACGTCGCTGATGTTGAGCCCGTTCGACAGCAGGGCCTCGAACACCACCTCGGGCATGCGCGTGACCGCGTTCCGGAACACCTTCTTGCCGTTCATCTTCGGGAAGTGCTTGCCCTCCTCGAAGTCCTGGCGCGAAAACCGCGGCGTCGCGTTGCAGCCCGGCCGCTCCACGCACAGGTCCAGTGCGCCGGCGCCGTCCGCGTGCAGGTGGTACGACAGGATGCGGCGCTCGGGGTCGTCGCTGGGGCCGACCACCACCGCACCGGCGGCGTCGCCGAACAGCACCGTGACGTCACGCCCCTTGGTGGTGCGGTCGAGCCCCGCCGAGTGCACCTCACCACCGATCAGCAGGATGCGCTTGTACGCCCCCGCCTTGATGAAGGCGTCGGCGACCGACAGGCCATAGACGAAGCCGGTGCACTGCTGCCGGATGTCGAGACACGCGATGGGCGCAAGGCCCATCTTGGTCTGCACGATGGGCGCGCAGCCCGGGAAGTCGTGGTCGGGCGACAGAGTGGCGAAGATGATGAGGTCGATCTCCTCCTTCTTCACGCCGGCCATGTCGAGCGCCTTGTAGGCCGCCTGCACGCCGAGGTCGCTGGCGCCGACGCCGCTGCCATCCTCGACCCAGTGGCGCTCGCGGATGCCGGTGCGCTCGACGATCCACTCGTCGGAGGTCTCCATCATGCCCGCGAGGTCGTTGTTGGTGACCACCCGGTCGGGGATCGCCGTGCCGACACCCAAGATGCGCGAACCGATCATTTGCCCCATTTTGCCACCTGCTCGCGACGCCTGACCTGGGCCGACGTCGTCAGTGCACCCGGCGTCGCTAGACGTCGAGGTTGCGTACGTTGAGCGCGTTCTTCTCGATGAAGTCGCGGCGCGGCTCGACCAGGTCACCCATCAGGGTGCTGAAGATGCGGCTGGCCTCCTCGACCGCATCGACGCGCACCTGCAGCAGGACCCGCTTGCTGGGATCCATCGTGGTCTCCCAGAGCTGCTCCGCGTTCATCTCACCCAGGCCCTTGTAGCGGGCGATGGTCAGCCCCTTGCGGCCAATCTCGTCGATGCGCGTGACCAGCTCGTCGACACGATGCAGCTCGCGCGTGTCCTGGCCCTGCACGATCTTCCAGGGTCCCGTGAACGACGCCAACTCGCTGCGCACGGCCAGGAGCTCGTGCCACTCGGGCGAGTTGGCCATGCCGAAGTCGATCACGGTCTGCTTGCGCGCGCCGCCCATGCGCGCCGCGCACGACAGCTGGAAGCCGCCGTGGGCAGTGTCGGGCTTGATGTCGAACAGCGCCTCGGCCAGCTCGGGCCGGACCCGGCTCAGGTACTCGCGCGCCTTGACCACCGCGGCCTTCAGCGCGGCCTCGTCGGCCAGCGTCTGCACGGTGACGCCGGCGCCCATGACCAGGGCGTCGACGATGCGCGCGTCAGCCATGCGCTCGATGCGCCCGACCAGCACCTTGCGGTAGCGATAGGCCAGCCGCGCCAGCTGCTTGAGCTTGTCGCCGGTGAAGCTCTTGCCGCCGGCGCCGGTGACCTCGATCTCGCCCAGCGCCGCCTCGATGAGGAAGTCCTCCAGCGACTGCTCGTTCTTGAGGTACTGCTCGTGCTTGCCGCGCTTGATCTTGAACAGCGGCGGCTGCGCGATGTAGAGGTAGCCGCGCTCGATGATCTCCGGGTACTGCCGGTAGAAGAACGTCAGGAGCAGGGTCCGGATGTGCGACCCGTCGACGTCGGCGTCGGTCATGATGATGATGCGGTGGTAGCGCAGCTTGGTGACGTCGCGGTCCTTGTCGACGCCGCAGCCCAGCGCCGTGATCAGCGTGGCGATGAGCTCCGAGCCCAGCATCTTGTCGAGGCGCGCCTTCTCGACGTTGAGGATCTTGCCGCGCAGCGGCAGGATCGCCTGGTTCTTGCGGTTGCGGCCCTGCTTGGCCGAGCCACCGGCGGAGTCACCCTCGACGATGAAGAGCTCGCTCAGGGCGGGGTCGCGCTCCTGACAGTCGGCCAGCTTGCCGGGCAGCGACGCCATGTCGAGGGCGCCCTTGCGCTGCACCATCTCGCGCGCCTTGCGCGCGGCTTCGCGGGCGCGGGCTGCCAGCGAGGCCTTGGTGATGATGTTCTTGGCCTCTTTCGGGTGCTCTTCCAGCCAGCGCGCGAGCTGCTCGTTGATCACGGTCTCGACCACGCCCTTGACCTCGCTGGAGACCAGGCGGTCCTTGGGCTGGTTGGAGAACTTCGGATCAGGATGCTTGATGCTGATGACCGCGGTCAGGCCCTCACGCAGGTCGTCGCCGCTGAGGCCACCCTTGACGTCCTTGGTCAGGTTGGTCGCGGTCGCGTAGTTGTTGATGGTGCGCGTGAGCGCGGAGCGGAAGCCGCTGAGGTGCGTGCCGCCGTCCTTGTTCTTGATGTTGTTCGTGAAGCAGTAGACGTTCTCGTGATAGCTCTCGTTCCACTGCACCGCGCACTCGACCTCGATGGGCGCGACCAGCCCTTCGGCGGTGCCCGAACCCTCGAGGCGGATCGGCTGCGAGTTGACCGGCGTCTCGGTCCCGTTGAGATCGGACACGAACGAGGCGATGCCGCCCTCGTACTTGAACTCCTCGACCTGCTGGTGGCGCTCATCCGAGAGGATGATGTAGAGGCCCTTGTTCAGGTACGACAGCTCGCGCAGGCGCTGCGCCAGCACGCTGTACGAGAACTCGGTCAGCTTGAAGACGGTGGGGTCGGGCTTGAAGCTGACCTTGGTGCCGCGCAGCTCGGTGGCGCCGACCACGCGCAGCTCGGTCGCGATGTCGCCGCGGTGAAACTCCTGCTGGAACTTCTTGCCCTTCTGGTTGATCTCGAGGCGCAGCCACTCGCTCAGGGCGTTGACGACGGAGACGCCGACACCGTGCAGACCGCCCGAGACCTTGTAGCTGTTCTTGTCGAACTTGCCGCCGGCGTGCAGCACCGTGAGGACGATCTCCGGCGTGGGCCGGCCCTCGGTCGGGTGCATGTCGGTGGGGATGCCGCGGCCGTTGTCCTCGACGCTGACCGAGTTGTCGAAGTGGATGGTGACGCTGATGCGATTGCAGTGGCCCGCGAGCGCTTCGTCGACGGCGTTGTCGACGACCTCGTAGACCATGTGGTGCAGACCGGTGCCGTCGTCGGTGTCCCCGATGTACATCCCGGGACGCTTCCGGACCGCCTCCAGACCCTTCAGGACGGTGATGTTGTCGGCACCGTACTCTTCAGCGGCCGCACCCTCGGGAGCCACCCCCTCCGCCGCGGCCGATTCTGGGCTATTCATGAGAAATATCGACCGTTTCCAAGTGAAGCGGTGGTGTACCACAGCGATCTGCTAGGTGGCAAGCAAAATCACCCCTCGATTACGCCGTTAACCACTCGATAATCCTTACGATTCAGGCGAGCACGGACATACTCGGGGTGAGTCGTGGTCAGGAAGCACTGACAGGCAACTTCGTCCAGGAAATCGAATAGATGGGCGTTGCGCTGCGGATCGAGTTCGGACGACACGTCATCCAGCAGCAAGATCGGGTCGCTGCCGTGCACGTCGCGCAGCAGCCGGATCTCGGCGATCTTGAGCGCCAGCGCCAGCGCGCGGGTCTGCCCCTGCGAGGCATACAGGCGCACGTCACGGTCGTCCAGCCACAGCCCGAGGTCGTCTGCGTGCGGCCCCACCGAGGAGAACTGGCGCGCCCGATCGCGCCCGCGCGAGCGCCCGATCGCCGTCACCAGCGCGGCGTGAATGTCGGCCTCGCTGGCGCCCGCCGGCAGCCCCTCGAGGCCCTGGTACTCGAGGCGCGCGCTGAGGCCGGTGTGCGTGATGGCCTCGTAGCCCGCCGCCACCCGCGGCCCGAGCTCCCCGATGTACGCCAGCCGCCGCGCCACCACGCGGGCGCCGTAGCGCGCCAGGTGAAAATCCCAGATCTCCAGCATGTCGTCGGGCCCGCCATCCTTGAGGATGGCGTTGCGACTCTTGAGCGCGCGCTGGTAGTCGTTGTGCTCGCCGAGGTACGCCGGGGTGCGGTTGAACACCGCGCGATCGAGCAGCCGGCGCCGGCCCCCGGGTGACCCGCGCAGCACGCCGAGGTCGTCGGGCGTGAACAGCACCGTGGTCAGCCACTTGAAGTAGTCGGTCGGGCTGCGCACGCCCTTGCCGTCGAGGCGCGCGACCTTCTTGCCGGCCTGGATGGTGACCTCGTGCTTGCGCTCGATGCCACGGGTGTCGACCCGGCCCGCGACACGCGCGCTGCCGCCCGCGGCCTCGACGTCCCAGCGCATCAGCTCGCCGAGCTTGCTGGCGCGAAACGAGCGCAGCGTGCCCAGGAGGTAGATGGCCTCGAGCAGGTTGGTCTTGCCCTGCGCGTTGTCGCCCGCCAGCACGTTGAGCTGCGGGCCCGGCTGCAGCACGGTGTCGGCCAGGTTCCTGAACGCGGTCAGCTCGAGCGCGCGCAGCAGCAAGCGCTGAAGCTCAGATGCGCATCGGCATGATGACGCCGAGGTAGTCCGCCGAGGCCTCGCCGCGCACCACGCCGGGGTCGAGCTCGCCCGACAGCTCCAGCCGGACGCGGTCGCCGCTCATGTGGCTGAGCAGCTCCTTGAAGTAGTTGGAGTTGAAGCCGATGGTCAGCGGCGCGCCGGCATAGTCGACCTTCAGCTCCTCCCGGGCCTCGCCGAGGTCGGGGTTGTCGCTGATGATCTTGAGGACGTTGTCGGCCAGCAGCAGCTTGACGCCCGAGGTCTTGTCCGAGGTCATGTGCGAGGTGCGCTTGAGCGCGGCCATCAGCGCCTCGCGCGGCACCAGGGCGCCGACCGGGTTGGGCGCCGGGATGACCTGCTCGTAGGGCGGGAACTCGGCCTCGATGAGCTTGACCGACAGCCCGACGTCGCCCGACTTCAGGTAGATCGCCCCGCCCGAGACCGCGATCTCGCACGCGCCGCCCAGACCATCGACGGCGCGCTTGAGCTCGCCGAGCCCCTTCTTGGGGATGATGACCCCGCGCTCCAGCTTGGGGCCCTCGCTGACCGCGCGCTCGATCTTCGACAGCCGGTGGCCGTCGGTCGACACCATGCGCGCCGTCTTGCCGTCGCACTCGAACAGGACGCCCGAGAGCTGGAAGCGCGTCTCGTCGTTCGACACCGAGAACAGCGTCTTGTCGATCATCTCGCGCAGCGTGGGCGCGTCGAACTTGGCGTACTTGATCTTGCCCGGCTCGGGCAGCTTGGGGAAGTCGCGGTCGGCCATGCCGACCAGCTTGGACTCGAAGCTGCCGCAGCGAATCTCGGCCCACAGGTTCTCGCTGCGCTTGACCTTGACGTCCTCGCCCGGGAGGTCCGCCACGATGTCGTGCAGCATCTTGGCCGACACCGTGAGGGCGCCCTCTTTCTCGATCTTGGCGGGCAGCTCGGCGCTGACGGCGACGTTGAGGTCGGTCGCGGCCACCAGCAGGCGCTGCTTGCCGTCCGTGCGGAGCAGGACGTTGGCGAGGATCGGCATCGTCGACTTGCGGTCAGCGATCCCCTGCGCGAGCCGGAGGCCACGAAGAAAGTCTGCCTTCTGGATCGAGAACTCCATCGCCTGCTCCGTCCTCACCGCCCTGTCCGGGCTCTTCTTCTTTTTTGGGGATCTTTGATAAGCAGATCTAGAAGTAGATAGTAGGGCCTGTGAGTCTGTGAAAGATCGCCCTAGCTCTTCGGACTGTCACGCTCGGAGGGTGTGTACAAGGTCGGGCGCTGGGTCAGGAAGGATGGCGATCCGTTCGAGCTTCCAGGCTGCACCCACCTCTGTCACACCATCACACACCTGCGATCCCCGAAACTGTCCACAGCCGTTTCAGGACGCGCCAGTGCTACCACGCGACCCTGACACGAACAAGCGTCAGCGCAGGAGCTGGGACTTCAGGGTCGTGACCTGACCCTTGGTCTCGGGATCGGTCTCCATCAGCTGCTCGATCTTGCGGCAGGCGGAGATGACGGTGGAGTGGTCCTTGTCGCCGAAGCGCCGGCCAATCTCGGGGAAGCTGGCCTGCGAGTGCGGCAGCAGGGTGCGGCACAGATACATCGCGATCTGGCGCGGGCGGGCGATGGCGCGGTGGCGCTTCTCACCCTTGAGGTCGGACACCTTGACCTCGAAGTACTGCGCCACGTGCTTCTGGATGGCGTCGATCGACAGGTTGTCGCCGGCGCGCGCGTGCGAGCCCTCGATGGCCTTGCGCGCGAAGTCGACCGTGATGGCGGTGCCCGACAGCGAGGCCACGGCCGCCAGCCGCACCAGCGACGACTCCAGGTCGCGCACGTGCGACTTGATGGTGGTGGCCAAGAACAGCGCCACGTCGTCGGCCAGCACCAGGTTCTCGGCGTCGGCCTTCTTCTTGAGGATGGCGACGCGGGTCTCCAGCTCGGGTGGCTGGATGTCCGCGATGAGGCCCCACTGGAAGCGCGAACGCAGCCGCTCCTCGAGGTCGGGGATCTCGTGCGGGTACTTGTCCGAGGTCAGGACGATCTGACGATGCGACTCGTACAGCGCGTTGAAAGTGTGAAAGAACTCGTCCTGGGTGCGGTCCTTGCCGGCGATGAACTGGATGTCGTCCATCAGCAGGACATCGCAGCGCTCGCGGTAGCGGGCGCGGAAGTCATCCATGCGGTTGGTGCGCAGGCAGTGGATGTACTCGTTCATGAAGCGCTCGCCCCACAGGTACGAGATGCGCCAGGTGGGGTTCTTGCGATGGATCTCGGCGCCGATGGCGTGCAGGAGGTGGGTCTTGCCCAGGCCCACGCCGCCATAGATGAAGAGCGGGTTGTACTTGCCGGCCGGCATGTCGGCGCACACGCGTGACGCCGCGTGGGCCAGCTGGTTGGACGGGCCGACGACGAAGCTGTCGAAGGTGTACTTCGGGTTGAGCTCGCTGCGCGTGACCGGGCCGGAGCTCGGGCTGGCGTCGGGGTCGCCTGACATGATGAGCGGTGGTACGCCGTCGGCGACCGCCTCGAGCGCGAGCTGGGGACCGGTGCCGTGCGCCATGGCGCGGCTCTGCGACGACCCGCCGCCGGACGACGACGCCGCGGCAGCAATGACGACCGGCAGCGAGATGTCGCTGCCGGTGGCGATGGGGTGCGGCACGGGCTCACCCGCGCGCTGGGGCACGATCTCGAACACGACCTCGTAGTCGCGCTCGTCGACCTCGCGCAGCGCGCCCAGGACCAGGCCCAGGTAGTGCTCGCGGAACCAGTCGCACGAGAACTGATCGGGCGCACCCAGCACGATGCGGTCGCCCGTGATCTCCCGGCACTCGATCGGGCGAATCCAGGTCTCGAAGGTGCTCGAGTTGAGCTTCGGGGCCAGACGCTCGAGTGCGCTCTCCCACAGGCTGCTCATCGCTTCTCTCTCTCCACGAACCGACGCGGCCGCATCCCACATCCCCCCGAACGTGGCCCATCCCTCAACAGGCAATCCACACGTTGTGGAGTACCTAGAAGACCTGAACTACCAACCCCTTACAGCAGGGTCCGACCAACTTTTGACTGGGCTGTCCACAGCAGAGAAACGGAGAACCTCGAGACGTCGAAACCGCTATCAGGAAGATTCAAGAGGCCCTCTACGCCGCCCTGCGTTGCCCAACTGTCACCGTGGCGAGGTCCATCTAGCAAGCGGCGAAGCGGGCTCGCAAGGGGAAAGATCCGGGTGTGGAGATTTCGTAGGAATTTCGGCGCTCGCAGGATCGGGGCTGTGGACGGTTTGCCCAGGCGAGGCCACGGCTCGGCGAGCCGACCGCAGCAAGTGGTTTGAATGAATCGGTTTTAGGGAAACGATCCGCAACGCGTCATGATTTGAGCTTGCCCGTGTGGCGGATCGAACCAGCGCGTGCGCTGGCCCGCATGGGAAGCGGCTTTGCGCGATCCGCATTCACCGGGGCTGCGGCGCGGTTGCCCACAGCGCGATCAGCATCCATCAGGATCTCTTGACACCCCCGGGCGCCGCTGCTAATCCCTCTCCACCTTTTTCCGGTAGTCCGTTCGCACAAGGAGCCCGTCGTGAAGCGCACGTATCAGCCCCACAACAAGCGTCGCAAGCGGACGCATGGCTATCGCAAGCGGATGAGCACCCGCAATGGTCGCAAGGTGATCAAGGCTCGCCGCGCCAAGGGGCGCAAGCGGCTCACCGTCACCATCGCCAAGAAGTAGCACCCACGCTGCCTGCCGACTTTCCCAAGCGCGAACGGTTGACCCGTCGCTCCGAGTACCTGGAGGTTCAGGGCAAGGGGCGCAAGCTGCACACGAAGAGCTTCTTGCTGTTCGTGTCCGAGGGGCGCGCAGGGGAGCCAGCCCGGCTGGGCATCACGGCCTCGAAGAAGGTCGGCGGCGCCGTGGTGCGAAACCGAGTGAAGCGACTCGTGCGCGAGGTCTACAGGCTGCACAAGCAAGGCTTCCCGAGCGGGAAGCGTGTGGTCGTCGTGGCCAAGACCGAAGCGGTCGGGCTGAGCTTGAGCGATGTCGAGCGCGAGCTCCTGGGCGCGTTCAGGAAACGCTCATGAAGCGCCTGGTCCTGCTGCTGCTGCGCTTCTACCAGATCCTCCTGTCGCCCTTGAAAGGGCGGCCCACCTGCCGCTTCTATCCCACCTGTTCCGAGTACGCGCGTGAGGCGGTCGACCGCTTTGGCGTGGCGCGCGGTGGCTATCGCGCGGCGCGGCGCATCCTGCGCTGCCATCCCTTCCATCCTGGCGGGTACGACCCCGTCGTCCCGCCTGCGCCCGAGAGCGCACTGAAAGAGACCGTCTGATGATGCAAGGCAACGGCGCCCGGGTCATCGCGACCGTCGCGATCTGCATGGGGCTGATCGTCGTCTGGCCCTACATCTTCGGGCTCAACAAGAAGAAGAAGGACAAGGACGAGCGCCCGGCGGTCGCGCAGGTGGTCGACGGTGGCGCGGGGGACGGCGAGACGCCCGCGGTGGTGGGCGAGGACGACTTCGCCGGCGCCGACGGCGGCATCATCGACGGCGCCGTGTTCGCCGATGGCGCGGTGGCCCCGGCCGTCGTGGTGGCGCCGACGCCCAAGCCGGTGGTGCTCGACAAGCCGGTGCAGCCCAAGCTCGACCCCAAGGACGAGAAGACGGTGGTCATCGACACGCCGCTGGTGCGCGCCGAGTTCACCAGCTTCGGCGGCGCCATCAAGAGCTGGCAGCTCAAGCACCCGCAGTACTACGAGCACGTCGGCGGCAAGAAGGTGCAGATCGACATGGTGCGCCACCTCGGGCAGGCCGGCCGCTACGCCATGACCATCGCGACGCCCGAGGGCACCGCGCGCCTGCCCGAAGTACCGCTGTACGACTGCAAGGTCGACGGTCCCTACAAGGTCACCTGCGTGCACGAGCCCAAGGGCGAGGGCCTGGCCATCGAGCGCACCTACACGATGGACCCCGACACCTACGTGCTCGACATGGCGGTCAAGATGCGCAACGCCACCAAGCGCGTCATCATCGAGACCCTGGAGGTCCGCATCGCGGGCTACCAGGACCCCGAGAAGAAGACCCGCGGCGGCATGTTCTCGCGCCCGCAGGGTGACACCGCGCAGGAGTCGGTGTGTCACTTCAACGGCAAGCGCAAGTACCTGACCTCGAAGAAGCTCGACAAGCTGGGCGCGACGGGCAGCCCGGTGCTGACCGGCAAGGTGCGCTTCGCCGGCGTGACCACCAAGTACTTCGTGGCCCTGCTGGTGCCGCACCGCGACAGCTCGCCCGAGGCGCGCCAGTGCCTGGCGTACGGCATGCCGGGGCGCAAGGGCGCGTTCGAGTCGGCGCTGCGCTTCGCCAAGTCGGGCGAGCTCAAGCCGGGCGAGTTCCAGGAGGTCTCGGTCGGGGCCTACTTCGGCCCCAAGATCCTGTCGCAGCTCGAGTCGGTGCGCTTCGAGGAGGGTGAGAACCCGAAGCTGGGGTCGACGGTCAGCCTGGGCTGGTCGCTGGTGTCGCCCATCTCGCGCCTGATGCTGTGGATCCTGCGCTCGATCCACAACTTCGTCCCCAACTGGGGCCTGTGCATCATCCTGCTGACCATCCTGGTCAAGCTGCTGACACTGCCGCTCATGACCAAGCAGATGCGGTCGATGAAGGCGATGCAGAAGCTCAAGCCCGAGATGGACAAGATCAAGGCCAAGTACAAGGGCGACAAGCAGAAGGAACAGATCGCCACGATGGAGCTGTACAAGTCGCACAAGATCAACCCGCTGGGTGGATGCTTGCCGACCTTGATCCAGGCGCCAATCTGGATCGCGCTGTACGGTGCCCTGGGTGGCGCGGCCGAGCTGTTCCAGGCGCCGTTCGCGGGCTGGCTCAACAACCTGACCTCGCCCGACCCGTACTACATCACGCCGCTCTTGCTCGGCGGCCTGACCTTCCTGCAGCAGCGCATCACGCCGCAGCCGGTCGATAACCAGCAGGCCAAGATCATGATGTACATGATGCCCATCATGTTCACGGTGTTCGCGCTGTTCTTCCCGTCGGGCCTGTCGCTGTACATGCTCACGAACACCATCTTGACGGGCGCGCACCAGTACTACATGAACCGGGGCGACAAGACGGCGACGCCGTCGCCCAAGAAGGCGTAGGAGACTCCAGTGGCTGACAAGACCGAGGCAGAGCGCGGGCAGGAGTACCTGACCGAGATCCTGAAGCTGATGGGCTACCAGGGCGACGTGACGGTGCACGAGGGCGAGGACCGCCTGACCCTGGAGGTCAAGGGTGAGGATGTCGGGCAGCTGATCGGGCGCAAGGGCGCGACGCTGGATGCCCTGCAGCTGCTGGTCGCCAAGATGGTGACCAAGGGCGCCGAGACGACGCGGCCCATCGTGGTCGACGTCGCGGGCTACCGCGAGCAGCGCAACGGCGAGCTGCTGGCGATGGCGGCCAAGAAGTCGGACGAGGCCATCAAGACCGGCCGGGTCATCGCGCTGGAGCCGATGAGCGCGCACGACCGCCGCGTCATCCACGTCGCGCTGACCGACACGCCCGGCGTGACCACGCGCAGCGAGGGCGAGGGCGTCAACCGGCGCCTGATGATCGTCCCGACCGGCCCGGGCGGCGCGAGCTAGGCGCGCTGGCTGGCGCGGCGGCGGTCGCTGGCGGACCGCTGCGTGCTGGCTGTAGGCTGACGCGATGGCGGACACCATCGCGGCGATCGCGACGGCGGCGGGAGCGGGCGGCGTCGGCATCATTCGCATCAGCGGACCTGATGCGGAGGCGGTGCTGCGCCGGGTCGCGCCCGGGCTGCCGGCCGTGGTGGAGAGCCATCGCCTGACGCTGGCGCGGGTGGTGCTGGCGGGTGAGGTGGTGGATCAGGCGCTGGTGGTGCTGATGCGCGCGCCGCGATCGTACACCGGCGAGGACGTCGCCGAGCTGCACGCGCACGGCGGCGCGGTGCACCTCGGGCGGCTGCTCGAGGGCGTGCTGGCGGCGGGGGCGCGCGCGGCGGGGCCGGGCGAGTTCACGCGGCGGGCGTTCGCGGCCGGGCGCATGGATCTGACGCGGGCCGAGGCGGTGGCGGATCTGGTGGCGGCCGAGGGTGAGCGCGCGGTGCGGGTGGCGGCGGCGCAGCTGGCGGGCGGGCTGGAGAAGCGGGTGCGCGGGCTGCGCGCGGAGCTGGTGGCGCTGCTGGCGGAGGTCGAGGCGACCATCGATTTTCCTGGCGAGGGGCTGGAGCTGATCGAGCGTGGCGAGCTGGCGCGGCGGGCGGGGCTCGTCGCGGCGGGGGCGCGGGCGCTGGCGGAGACGTTCCGGGTCGGGCGCGTGCTGCGTGACGGGCTGGAGGTGGCGCTGGTGGGGGCGCCGAACGCGGGCAAGTCGAGCTTGCTGAACGCGCTGGTCGGGCGCGAGCGCGCGGTGGTCAGCGCGGAGCCGGGGACGACACGGGACTTCGTGGAGGCGCGCGTGAGCTGGGCGGGGGCGGCGGTGACGTTGATCGATACGCCCGGGGAGCGTGAGGTCGGAGGCGTGGAGGGGCGCGCGCTGGAGCTGGCGCGGGTAAGGGCGGAGGAGGCGGATGTGAGGGTGGTGGTGGTGGACGCGGTCGGAGTCGGAGAGAACAGGCGACAGGAAACAGGCGACAGGCAACAGGCAGCGGGGAATGGCGGAGACGGAGGCGAGAGGGCTGAGGTGGTGGTGTTGAACAAGTGGGATCT
>JBGASF010000064.1:0-42130 GCA_044229835.1 Polyangia bacterium
CCATCGGCAGCCGTGACGGCACGGTGTGGGCGTGGAAGTTCCCGGCCGCGCCACGCCGCATGGGCGCCCACGCCGAGGCGGTCCAGGAGCTGGCCTTCGCGCCCGACAACCACCGGCTGGTGTCGGCCAGCAGCGATCGCGCGGTGCGGCTGTGGGATCTCGAGACCGACGAGGTGCGCGTGCTGGGCGGCCACGAGGGGCCGGTGCTGCACGTGGCGTGGAACAGCGACGGCACCCGGCTGGCGTCGGCCGATCAGGACGGCAGCGTGCGGGTGTGGGACACCGCGCAGCCCAGCGGGCGCGCGCTGCGCGGCCACACCGGCATGGTGACCGCGCTGGTGGCGGCGCCCGAGGGGCGCACGCTGGCGTCGGCGTCGACCGATCGCACGGTGCGGCTGTGGAACCTGGCCAGCGGCTCGGGCCGCGTGGTGCTGGAGCACGCCGGCCCGCTGCGCGCGCTGGCGATGTCGTCCGATGGCCGCCATGTCGCGGCCGGTGGCGACGATGGCGTGGTCGGGCTGTGGTCGCCCAACCGGGATGCGCGCAAGCTGCTCGGCCATGTCGGCGCGGTGCTGGCGCTGGCGTTCTCGGCCGATGGCACGCTGCTGGTGTCGGCCGGCGCCGACGGGGTCATCCGGTCGTGGACGGTGGCCAGCGGGGACGTGCGCGAGCTGGGCAAGCAGGACGGCCAGATCACGCAGGTGGTGTTCTCACCGGATCAGTCGGTGCTGGCCAGCCTGGCGCGCACCGCGGCGGGCAGCGGGTCGATCAAGCTGTGGTCGACCAGCTCCGACAAGGTGCGCACCCAGAAGCTGGACCGCGCGGCGACGCGCATCGCCATCTCCCCGGGTGGCCGCCTGCTGGCCGCGGCCGGCGAGAGCGGCACCATCGTGCTGTGGGATCTGCTCGACACCGGGACCGCGGCGCTGCGCGGCCACGAGGACGCCGTGCGCGACATCGCGTTCGCCCCCGAGAGCCAGCTGGTCGCCAGCGGCGGCAACGACAAGACGGTGCGGCTGTGGGATCTGCGCACGGGGCGCGGGCGCGTGCTGGGCAGCCATGGCGCGCCGGTGCTGCGGGTGGTGTTCGCGGCCGACGGAAGGAGGCTGCTCAGCGCGTCGGAGGACGGCACGCTGCGGCTGTGGGATCTGGTGGGTGGCCAGAGCCGGGCGCTCAGGGGCAACGCCAGCGCGGTGACGGCGGCGGTGTTCTCGGCCGATGGCACCCGGGTGCTGTCAGGGGCGGCCGATGGCGCGGTGCGGATCTTCAATGACGACCTACCGGTGGCGCCGCGCGCGCTGCTCGCCTGGCTGGATTCGGCCACACGGGTGGCGATCGACGAGGCGAACGTGCCGGCGACACAGCCGAAGTAGAGCTAGTCGACGACGCCGCGGCGCTTGCGGGCATCCAGACACTCGCGCGAACCCTCGGTCACCACCCGACACACATTGGGCCGCTCACCATACATGCGGCACGAGTAATGCCCCTGCCTCGCGCGCAGCGCCGCGCAGTGCCCGTGCAGCATCTTCAGCCACGCCCGGTCGCCGCGCTGCTCCACATAACGCGCCTGCGTCTGCACCCGCATGCGCAGGCGGTCGGTCGACACCACGGTGACGTAGTCGTCCGGGCCGTAGCAGCACGCGCCGCAGGTCTGGCAGTCGTACTGCATCGCCTTGCGTCGGCTACGTCTCGATGCGCGGCCAGCGCGCCTCGGCGTCGATGATCTCGAAGAAGCGCTCCAGCGGCATCTGCTTGAGGTCCTCGGCGCCGAAGCGGCGCGGCGCCACCGCCTTGGCCTCGACCTCCTTGTCGCCGACGACCAGCGCGAAGGGCACCTTGGCCAGCTGGGCCAGGCGGATCTTGGCGCCCAGCTTGTCCTTGGAGTCGTCCACCGTGGCGCGCACGCCGCGCGCGCGCAGCGCCAGCATGACCTCGCGCGCCCACGCGATCTGGTTCTCGGTCACGGTCACCACGCGCACCTGCTCCGGCGCCAGCCAGGTCGGCAGCGCGCCGGCATAGTGCTCGAGCAGCAGCGCGATGAAGCGCTCGAACGACCCGAAGATCGCCCGATGGATGACCACCGGGCGGTGCTGCGCGCCGTCCTCGCCGATGTAGGTCAGGTCGAAGCGCTCGGGCGCCAGGTAGTCGAGCTGGATGGTCGCCAGCTGGAACTTGCGCCCCAGCGAGTCGGCCACCGCGAGGTCGATCTTGGGCCCGTAGAAGGCGCCATCACCCGGGTTCACCGTGTACGGCAGCCCCGAGGCATCCAGCGCCTGCTTGAGCGCCGCCTCGGCGCGATCCCAGGTCTCGGCGCTGCCCAGGAACTTCTCCGGCCGCGTCGAGTAGCCCGCGGTGAAGGTCATGTCGAAGACCTTGTAGACGCGATCGATCAGCGTCAGCAGGCGCGCGATCTCGTCGCCGATCATCGACTCGGCCAGGTAGATGTGGGCGTCGTCCTGCTGGAACTGGCGCACGCGGGTCAGGCCGCCCAGCGCGCCGCGCTCCTCGTTGCGGTGCAACACGCCCTGGTCGTGGAAGCGCAGCGGCAGCTCGCGATAGCTGCGCCGCGTGGTCCCGAACAGCAGGTGGTGCGACGGGCAGTTCATCGGCTTGAGCGAGAACTCCGCCGGCTCGCCCTCCTTCTCCTCGACCAGGAACATGTTCTCCCGGTACTTGTCCCAGTGGCCGCTGGTCAGCCACAGGTCCTTGTTGAAGATGAGCGGGGTCTTGACCTCGTCATAGCCGTGCCCGAGCAGCGTCTCGCGCATGAACTGCGACAGGATGTTGTAGAGGATGGCGCCCTTGGGCAGCCAGAAGGCCGCGCCCGGGGCGTACTTGTGGAAGGTGAACAGCTCGAGGTCCTTGCCCAGGCGGCGGTGGTCGCGCTTCTTGGCCTCCTCCTGGCGGTGCAGGTAGGCCGCGAGCTCGTCCTTGTTGCGCCACGCGGTGCCGTAAATGCGCTGCAGCATCTGGTTGCGGCTGTCGCCGCGCCAGTAGGCGCCGCTGGTCGCGGTCAGCTTGACCGCGCCGATCTTGCCGGTCGACGGGATGTGCGGCCCGCGGCACAGGTCGATCCAGTCGCCGTGCTGGTACAGCGACACCGTCTGCGCGCCCTTGGCGGCCAGCTCCTCGATGATCTCGGCCTTGTACTTCTCGCCCTTGGCGAGGAAGAAGGCGACCGCGTCGGCCGGCTTCATCTCGCTGCGGGTGAACGCCACGTCGGCGGCCAGGACCTGGTTGATGCCGGCCTCGATGCGCTCGAGATCCTCGGGCGTGAAGGGCTTCTCGGCGGCGAAGTCGTAGTAGAAGCCGTCCTCGATGACCGGGCCGATGGTGACCTGGGTGCCCGGGAACAGCTTCTGCACCACCGAGGCGACCACGTGGGCCGCGCTGTGGCGAATGTAGTCCAGCGCCTCGGGCGCCTTCAGCGTGATGATCTCGATGGCGCAATCGGCGGTCAGCTCACGCGACAGGTCGACCTCCTTGCCGTCGAGCTTGGCGGCCAGGGCGGCCTTGGCCAGGCCGGCCCCGATCTGCGTGCGCACGAAGTCGATGATGCGGGTGCCATGCGCGACCTGCTTGAGGGTGCCATCGGGGAGCTTGATCGAGACTTCTGCGGACATGGCCCAGGGTCTTAGCTTGGCCGCGCGCAGCGTGCAAGGACGCGCGCCATCCCGGCCTGGAAGTCGCCCGGCGCGGGCAGCAGGCTGACCACCAGGAAGGCCTCCGACGCGAAGTCGAAGAAGTAGCCCGGGTGCACCAGGACGCCGTCGGCCAGCAGGTCCAGGACCAGGGCTTCCTCGGTGCTGCTCGTGCTCGTGCTCGTGCTCGGCACCGCAGGCACCCTCAGCACCGCCGACCAGCCGCCGTCGGCCGCCAGCAGCGTGCAGGCCGTCCCCGCGCACGCCCCGGCCATCCAGGCCCGATTGCCCTGGATGCGCGCACGGATGGCGTCACGCAGCGCCGGCGCCAGCGCCAGCAACGCCGGCGCCGCGTGCTGCACCGGGGTCGCCACCGAGAGATAGCTGTCGGCGATCAGCTCGAGGCGCGCCTGGGCCTCGGCGCGCGCGGCGGCCGGGCCGGCGCACACGATCCAGCCCAGCTTCAGCTGCGGCAGCCCGGCGCCCTTGGACAGCCCACCCAGGCTGAAGGTCAGCACGTCGTCGTGCGCCGCCAGCAGGTCGGGGCCCGGGCGCGCCCCCGGGAAGCCGTAGTCGGCGAAGACCTCGTCGGCGATCAGCGCCAGGTCATGGGCGCGCGCCAGGTCGACCAGGGCCCGGCGCTCGTCCTCGCCCAGGCGCGACCCGGTCGGGTTGTTGGGGCTGACCACCACGATGGCGCGCGTGCGCGGCCCGATGGCGGAGCGCACCCCGTCCAGGTCGACCTGCCAGCCGTCCACATACAGCAGCGGGTAGGGCTCGACGGCGACCGCCTCCAGCGTGGCCAGATAGTCGAACAGCGGGTAGCTCGGGCGCGGCGTGAGGATGCTGTCGCCGGGATCGCACAGCAGCTTGAACAGCATGCCGTAGGCGTCGCTGGTCGACGCGGTCAGCACGATCCGCGCGGGATCGACGCTGTGCCCGCGCCGGCCCAGGTCGGCCGCCACCGCCTCGCGCGCCGCCGGCAGCCCCGCCGGCTCGGGCGCATACACCAGCGAGCGCGCGTCCCACATCGCCGCCGCCAGCGCCGCCTCCGGGTAGGCCAGCCCGACACGGGTCGGGTTCGACTCGGTCAGATCGATGAGGGCGCCGCCCGCCGCGCGCCGCGCTCGGACGGCTCGCGCCAGCGCGTTTTCACCGCGAGGAAAACCGCTGCGCCGGGACGCCACGCGCCATCAAACCATGTCCGCCCGGCCCAGTGTAAGGTCAGACATGGCCGCCGACGTGCCCGAACCCGCCAACGACCTCGACGAGATGGTGCGTGACCTGCTCGCGGACCCCGACTACGCGCAGCGGCGCCGCCACCCGCGCAAGACCCAGCCCGACGAGGTCATCCCCATCCTCGAGGACCTCTATGCCGCGCACGATCAGGCCGCGCGTCACCTGCCCGTGCTGGCCGAGAAGATGGGCCACAGCATCGCCTGCTTCAAGGGCTGCTCCGACTGCTGCAACGAGCTGGTCGGGGTCACCCACGGCGAGGCCCACACCATCGCGCGCTGGCTGCTCGAGCCGGCGCAGGACGCCCTGCGCGCGCGCTTCCTGCCGCGCGCCCGCGCCTGGGTCGAGACCGCCGGCGCCAGCGCCACCCGCGCCCTCGATCACCTGGAGGTCGGCAACCAGGAGACCTACCTGCGCATGCGCAAGGAGCACGCCTTGCTGCGCCTGATGTGCCCGGTCAACGAGGACGGCGCCTGCACCTTCTACCCGGTGCGCCCCCTGATCTGCCGCCTGCCCTACATCGTCGACACCTCCGAGCACTGCGCCCCACGCCCCGAGGGCGGCGCCCAGGCCCGGCAGATCAGCTTCCCCGCCTACGAACAGTTCGGCGACCGCGCCCGCCAGCTACTGTCCGGCCTGCAAGGCGCCCTCGGCCACGAGCCGCGCGAGCGCCTGCCCCTGGCGCGCGCCATCCTGGAGGCCCTCGACGCCCTGACTCCGGCCGAGGTCGTGGTGGAGGGCGACGAAGCCTAGAGCCGCTGTTCGCCCGCCCTGCGCTCCAGATACGGCGCCCAGTCGAACCCCGCGCTGGCCACCGCCAGGATGCCGCGCAGCGTGCGCTCCAGCTCGACCCGGTACTCATCGCGCGGAAACGCCAGCCCCAGGTTCATGATCCTGTCACCCAGGTGCCGATGCCGCGACGGCAGCGCGCGCTGGTACGCGGTCAGCAGCCAGAACCCTGCCTGGCGCTCCTCGTCGAAGTCGCCGGTCGTCACCCAGTGCTCGACATGGCGCGCCAGCAGCGCAGCATCGACCTCACCCTCGGGCACGGGCAGATACATGAAGCTGGGCAGCCCCGGCGCCGGGCACCACCGGTTGGGCACGCACGGCGCCGCCTTGTCCGCCGCGCCGCGCCGCTTCTCCAGCACGAACTCGACCCCGGGGAAGCGCGTCCCCAGCCCCTTCTTGTCGCGCGTCAGATCGGCGCAGCTGACCTGACGCGCCGCCGCCAGCCCGAGCAGCCCCACCACCAGGTCGCACACCGCGGGCAGCTCGTCCCCGGCGCCGTCACGGGCGTGGCGCGACACCAGCCCGCGCAGCTCTGCAGCCTCGGCGGCGGAGGCGCCCCCGAGCCGCACCAGCGCCTCACAGAGCTGCCCCGCATCCCCGACGTCCCCGCCACGCCGGGTCACCCCCAGGTCGCCGACCGCCCGCGCGCCCTCGAACAGCCTCAGCCACAGGCCATGATCGTCTGCATAGGCGAGGTGCAGCAGCACGCCCCCGTTGTGCTGCACCACGGCCTCCACCGCCCCGCCCGCATCCGCCACACCATCGACCAGGAACGCGGCCCAGCGCCGGCCCCGCGATGGCAACACCGCGCCATGCCGCGCGGCGGCCTGGAGCAGCTGCTTGACGCGCTTTCCGTCGTCGCCGAGCAGGTGATAGCTATCCGAGAACTCGCTCATCGCGTGCCTCCTCACCGCCTCGCGGGCGGAGCTTACCCTGGCCCCGCAGCCTCGGCCCAGGCAGCCGGACCCTGGTAGCGCCACCAGAGCACCCCGCGCCCACCACACCTCGTCCGAGTGGTCTCCAGGGCTTAGCGCTGGCATCCGGTTCGCAATCTCCCCTGCCATGCGCCCCTTGATCACTGCCCTCGTGGTTGCCCTTGTCCTGCCTGCATGTGCGCCCGTGGACGCGGACGAGCCTGCGGCGCAGACGCCGGCGCCCGCGATGACCCCGGTGGCGCCCGTCGAGCTCGCCACCCTGGCGCCAGCCACGGTCCTCGTCGGTGACGCCACCGCCACCGACACGACGCTGACCCGACCCGATCCGACCCCGCCCGTGGTGCTGCCCCCGGCGAGCATCGTGGTGTCGAGCCAGTGGAGCGACCTCGAGCCGGTCACCGGCGCGTCGTCGTTCCCTCTGTATGGCACCTCCGATCTGGTGCTCTACCTCTACTTCAACGGCCTCGCCGACAACGACTACCTGGCCTGGCTGGAGTACGTCGCGCCAGGCGGCGCGGTGTACCAGCAGGACCCCATCGCCTTCACGGTCGGGGACCAGGTCGGCGCGCAGACCATGGAGGTGCCCGGGCTGTGGACGCCGGTGCAGGTGCGGCCCGCGCAGCGCACCGCGCTGGGCTGGCGCGTCACCGAGCTCTTGCCCCTGGACGGCACCAACGTGGTGCGCCATGGCATGTCTGGCGGCTGGACGGTCAGGCTCTACTTCGAGACCGTGTCCGGGCAGCCCGTCGCGTCCTCGAGCTTCACGCTCACCGAGTGAGGTGGCTCACCAGGGCACGTTGAAGCGCCCCAGTCGGCCAGCGTCGTTGCCGACCACGATGAACGGATTCTGGAACTGCGCGTCGGCGTCCAGGCTGGCGTCACCGACCACCGAGCCGGCCTGCAGCGTCCGCAGGGTGGCCGATGCCGCGCAGTTCGACAGCGCCAGCTGCGCCACTCTGCCGTCGCGCTGGCCGACATAGGCGAAGCCGTTGGTGCTGAGGATCAGCGGTTGCGAGCTGACCTCCAGCCCGGTGGTGCCGCCATAGCTGCAGCTGGCGGTGGCGCTGCTGCCGTTGTCGACGAAGAGCTGCACGCGGTTGTTCGACGTCACCAGGATGCGACCGCGGTTGGCGCCGGTCTGCACCACGCTCGGGGTCAAGAACACCGGGCCCGAGGTGAAGGTCGCCCACAGGATGCAGGGCGAGTTGCCGCCGCCGCAGGCCGCCGGGGTCAGCCCGATGGCGCCCAGCGCAGGCAGGCCGAGCGGGCTCGACTTGGTGGCCACGTACAGCCGCTCGCAGCGCTGCGGGTTGAACGACAGGATGGGCGTGGTCTGGATGCCCCCGATGGCGCCCAGCGCGACCACCGAACCGGTCAGCGCATTGATGGCCCAGCCGGTGTCCTGGCTGCCCTGATCGTCGGCACCGACATAGAGCTGATCGCGGATGCCCGGGCTGCCACAGCCGTCCTCGTAGACGTCGGGATAGGCGCCCTCGGCGATGAAGTCGACCGCCGTGCTGCCGTTGGCGTTGCGATACGGGCTGCCCGCGCCGGTGGCGGAGTTGAAGACCCAGACCGGATCGCCGGTGGCCGCGTTCAGCGCGTAGAAGCGGTTGCGTGAGGTCGTCGCGCAGGCGCCACCCGACGTGGTGTAGCGGGTGCCGACATAGACCATGGAGGCGTTCTCGGTGGCTCCGAAGCGCACCGCGGGTGTGGCCGTGACCATGTCGCCTGGGCAGGCGGCAGTCACGCTGCCGGTGCAGCCTGGCGTGATGTCGGTGGCGTCGGTGCGCCCGAGGAAGGTCTTCCAGACGCAGGCGCCGGTCTCGGGGTCGATGCGGAACAGGTAGCCGGTGTTGGAGGCCACGAAGACGGCGCGCGCGCCGCTGGCGAAGCGCACCGGCATGGGACGGTTGGACACCGTGCCGACGCCGAGCACCGAGTGCACCAGCGCGCCGGTGCCGCTGTCGAGGATCTCGAGGCTGCCGCCGTTGGCCACGAAGGTGCGCGGATAGCCCAGCGAGGTGGTCCCGACCGGGGCCGACAGCGCGGTGGCGCCGGTCTCCTTGCACCAGGTCGCGCCCACCGGGGCGCTGGCGCAGTCGGTGACCGCGGCGTGCGCCGGGCCAGCCAGCCCCCCGAGCCCGAGCACCAGCAAGGCGAGCAGGCGTCTCATGGCAGAAGCTCCAGCGTGGTGGTCGCCAGTGGCGCGGCGACGCCGTCCAGGGTCAGCGCCAGCGCATAGTCGCCGGTGAGCTGTCGCTTGGTGATCTCGGTGCCCGACACCGGCACGATGATCTGGAGGTCGCGCCCCTCGACCACGCGCCGGTAGACCGACAGCAGGCCGGCCCCGGGGGCGTAGATCTCCAGCGCGACCTCGCGACCCAGCGGTGGCGCGCCAGCGAAGCGCACGCGCACCACCAGATCATCGAAGCGGCTGAGCGCGAAGACGCGACCGAAGCGCTCGGCGGCGTAGTCGGCGTCGTTGACCGCGACATCGAGGCGCGTGGCCTCCAGCGCCGCCGTGGCCGGCGCCGCGACGACCTGGCCCGTGGGCGCGGCCACGGGCGCCGGCGCGGGCGTCCGCGCGCGCGAGGGCGGCTGCTCGCAGCCGCCGACCAGCAGCAGCACGAGCACCGACGCGAGCCCTGTCAGCACTGTCCGCATGAGGGGCCTCCTTGGCTTTGGCCGAGCACAGGCAGGGAGCGCCGCGCCAGGCGCAGCCCGGGCGGCGGCGGGACATCGAGCCCCGCCGCCAGCTCGTGGGCGTGCGCGATGCGACACGACTCGGTGACCGGACCGCGGGCGTTGCCATGCTCGAGCAGGCCCAGCGCCAGGCAGCGGTTGCAGTAGCCCGAGGACGCGCACGAGGTGCACGCCGGCTCGAGATCGCGGAAGCGCAGGGCGCGCAGCTCGGCGAGCAGCGCCGAGTCGCCCCACCAGATCTCGGCGAACGAGCGCTGGCGCAGGTTGCCGACCGCCTCGGGATAGGTCGAGCATGGGTACACGTTGCCGTCGGGGCCGATGCGCGCGGTGCGGCGACCGATTGCGCACGGCGCGTCGTCGGGGGCCGCCGGCGGCGGCAGCGGCCGGTCGGCGCCGAACATCTCGGGATCGCGCAGCACGGCGGCCAGCGCCGCGGCCGATGGGCGCAGCGCGACCGGCGCGCGATCACCGTCGCGCCGCGTGATGATGCCGGGATCGAGCTTGCCCGAGGCGCCGATGCGCCGCGCCAGGTCGAGCACGCCGCGGTAGTCGCGCGCGCTGTCATCGATCAGCGGCGCCTTGAGCACGACGTTGACCCCGAGCCGCCTGAGCAGCAGCGCAGCGCGCAGGGTCTTGCGGTGCGAGCGCCGCCGCCGGGTGATCGAGTCGTGTACCGCGCCGTGGTGGCTGTACAGCGACAGCTCGACGGTGGCCAGGCCCAGGGCCGCCAGCCGCTCGGCGTCGGCGCGGCCGAGCCGGGTGCCAGTGGTGGACAGCCGCACCACCAGCCCCAGGCGGCGCGCGTGGGCCAGGAGCTCGAACAGATCCTTGCGCAGGAAGACCTCGCCGCCCGACACCGTGAGGAACAGCGTCCCGGCCGCCGACAGCTGGTCGAGGATGCCGCACAGCTCCGCGGTGGTCAGCTCGGGTGGAGGCTTGCGGATGTCGAGGTAGCAGTGCTGGCAGTCGAGATGACAGCGGCCCGTGATCTCGAGCAGCACCGAGAGCGGGATGTTGCGCGCCTGGGCGCGCGACGCGATGCGGTCGAGCTGGCTCACCGCAGCGCCGCCTCGACGTCGGCCACCACGGTGCCCTCGCCGGCCGCCACCCGCAGCGCCCCCAGGCTGGCCAGCTCGGCGCACAGCCCGAACAGACGCTGCTGGAAGGCGACGTCGGGGAAGTAGCGGCCGGCCTCGCGACACAGCGCGCGCAGCAGCGCCGAACCCGCGACCGCCTGACACGAGGGCGCCTCGCCGCGCACCAGCCAGAGCAGCCGCGCCAGCGGCAGCCGCCCCGGGACGCCGCGCCACCACGGGGTCGACTCGACCTGCCAGCCGCCCGCGCCCCGGCGCAGCAGCACCAGCTCATCGCACAGCGCATCCCCCGCGGCCGCCGCCAGGGTTGACTTGCCGACCCCCGAGGCACCGAAGCAGACCACCGCGGCACCGGCCCTGGGCAGCGCCACCGCATGCAGCAGCAGCGCATCTGCCGCCGACGCCTGCCACGCCACCGCCGCGCGCACCAGGGCGTCGGTGACCACCAGGCTGTCGGTCACCGTGACCTCGCCACGCTCGAGGTCGATGCTGCCGCGCTGCTCCAGGTAGTCCAGCGTCGCGTGCATCCCGGCCATGGCGACGCTGGCGCGCCGATCATCGGGCAGCGACTCGGCGAGCTCAGCCGGGCCACCCGCGAAGCGTCGCACCGCACGCTCGACCGCGATCGGCGACCCGCGCAGGCCGATCCTGAACCCGGTCACCACGACCTCCGCGCGCGCCGAGCCTGGCCCCCGCGCCATCACGAGCCGAACGGCCCCCCGCCACACCCCGGGCTGCCCTGCTGGCGCGCGCAGCTGGCCGCGATGGCGACCGGTTCCCATGGCTCTTCCCACGCCACCGCGGGCGGCTCGTAGGGCGGCAGCGGCGGAGGCGCCCCCGGCGGTGCCCCCCCCGGGGCGTTCGATGCAGACGACATCTCGCTCTATTGTACTGGAGCGACTCTTCGGTGTGGCAAGATTGCTGGACCGATGGGCTCCATGATCGCAGTCGCAGCCGAGCAGGTGCCGCGCCCGACGCGGGCGGCGGCCTGGAAGGACGTCGCGGGCGAGATGGTCGTGGTGGATGTCCAGGGCGGGATGGTCCGTGGGCTCAACCCCACGGGTGGACAGGTGTGGTCCTTGCTCGATGGCCGGCGCACGGCGGCGCAGATCGCCAACCGGGTCGCCGAGCTGTTCCACCAGCCCGAGAGCCAGGTGCTGCCCGATGTACTGAAGTTCCTCACCCGTCTGCACGAGCTCGGGATGATCGAGGTCTAGTGTCAGCGCCGCGCGCGACGCAGCAGCGCGACCAGCAGCCCGAGCCCCGCACGCGGCCACGATGGTCGATGCGCGGGCACGTCATCCACCCGACCCAGCACCTGGGCCGCGGGCACCAGCCGGGCACCCCAGCTCCAGGCGTCACCGGCATGCACGACGAAGCCGGGCACCCGCAGCAGCACCCGGTGCAGCACCAGCCGCCCGGACTCCTCCAGCAGCGCGACCTCGCCCACCCTGACCGGCGCCCGCCGCACCTGCAGGCACGTCCCGGGCGCGATGGTGGGCCACATCGAGCCGCCCTCGCATCGCGTCACGGTGGTGCCGGCACGCGCCAGCACCTCACGCAGCAACCCGGGATCCGTCACCCGGCCACGATAGCAGGAGCGGCCCGATGAGGGCAGCACTGCGCCAGGTGGTGGCCGCCGCCGTGCTGCCCGCGGCCGACGCGCCGCTGTTTGAAGCTGGGCTGGTGGCGACAGCACGCGCGGTGGGCCTGGCGCCCTTGCTGGGGGCGCGCCTGGCGCAGGGCACCCTGGCGACGCGAGGACCCGACCAGGGCGACAGCGCCGCCGCGCTGCTGGCGGCGCATCGACGCTGCCTCGCGCGCGAGCTGGCCCGAGAGGCCGCGCTGGCGCCGGTGCTGGCGGCGCTCGACGCGGCCGGGGTACCGCCGCTGCTGCTCAAGGGCAGCGCGTTGCTCGGCAGCGTGTACGGCCCCGGCGCGCGCCCGATGAGCGACGTCGACCTGCTGGTGCCGGCGCGCCACTTCAGCGTCGCGCTCGAGGTCCTGCGCCACCTCGGTGGACGCGCCCAGCGCAGCGTTGGCCGCCGGCTGACCGACGCCCTGTTCCACGAGGTCCACGTCCACCTGGGCGGCCTGGCGCTCGACCTGCATCGCGGCCTGTCGCCGTGGCCCCTGTTCGCGGTCGACCACGACGGTGTGCTGGCGCGCGCACAGCGCAGCCCGACGGGTCGGCTGCGGCCCGCCGCGGCCGACCTGCTGCTGCACCTGGCGGTCCACGCCGCGGGCGACGGCTTCGCGCTCAGCCTGCGCGAGCTCGTCGATGGGCTGCTCATCGTGAGCCAGCTGCGGCCGGCGCCGGAGGAGGTGATCGCGCGCGCCGTGGCCTGGCGCGCCCGCAAGGCGACCGCGACCCTGCTCGACGTGCTGGCCTCCGCCGGGCTGTCCGACCCGGCGTGGCGAGCCGCCGCGCGCAGCCTGCACCAGGGTGGCGCGCGCACGGCGCTGGCCCGGCGGGCCCTCGCCGACGAGCTGCCGCCCGGCCACCACACCTCATGGAGACGTCGCCGGCGCATGCTGCGCGCCGCCGACGCACCGTTGCGCGCGCTCGGCCTGGTGGTGCTGCGTGGTGCCCTGCGCGCCGACGCCGTCCTGCCGCGCTGACGCCGAGGCAGCAGCCACTCGCGGTGGCTCACGCGCGACTGCTATCATCGCGGCATGCTGCGCTCCTGGTTCGCTGTGCTGATCCCGCTGTGCTGCCTGCTCGGTTGCGGTGGCAGCTCCGACGACGACGGCACCGACGCCGGCCCGACCGACGCTGCCGCCAGCGACGCGACCAGCACGGCCGACGGCGCCGCGCGCGCCGACGCCGACCTGGCCGCGCCGCTCAGCGCGCCCGACCGGACCTGGACCTTCATCCCCTTCCCCGACTCGTCGTGTGACGACGGCACCCCCACGGGGATCGGTGTCAACCTCGCCGCCAGCGCCCCCGGCGTCCTCATCTACCTGAACGGCGGCGGCGAGTGCTTCGACTACAACACCTGCTACGTCCTGAACAGCGCCACCCACGGCCCCTTCGGCGCGACCCAGTTCACCCAGATCGCCTCCAACGGTTTCGCGCAGAGCATCCTCGATCGCAACCTGGCGGGCTCGCCGTTCGCTGCCTGGTCGCACATCTTCGTGCCCTACTGCACCGGCGACCTGCACACCGGCGAACGCGACACCACCTACACCATGGGCGCCAATTCGCGCCTCTACCACCACCGCGGGCGCAGCAACCTGCGCGCCTATCTGCGGCGCATCGCCGCCAGCTTCCCCGCCGGCACCCGGGTCGCCCTGGCCGGCAGCTCGGCGGGCGGCTACGGCGCCGTCTACTCGCACGATCTGTTCCGCCAGTACTTTCCCACCGGCCGCTTCTACGTCATCGACGACTCCGGCCCGCTGCTGGCCGGCGACAACATCCCGGCCGCGCAGCGCACCGCCTGGTATGCGAACTGGGGGCTGGGCTGGCTCGATGCCCTGTGCGCGACCTGCCGCAGCGACATGTCCCAGCTGCACGCCGCGCTGGCGACGCGCTACCCGGCCGATCGCACCGCCCTCATCAGCAGCGTGCGCGACCAGACCATCGCCAGCTACCTGATGCTGACGCCCGCCAACCTCGAGACCGCGGTGCGCGCGCTGGCCGCCGCGTTCGCCCCGCTCGGCGAGCGCCGCGCCTTCCTGCTCCCAGGCAACTCGCACACCACGCTGGGCAACCCCGGCAACCTCACCGCGGGCGACGGCTTCTCCCTGATGGGCTGGCTCGGCCAGCAGCTGCTCGACGACACCGGCTGGGTGTCACACACGCAGTAGCCGCCGGCCGGGGCGCGCGCACCTCACATGGTGACGACGATGCGCCCGACGCACAGCCCCTCGATGAGGTGGCGCATCGCCTCGCGCACCTCGGCGAGCGGGAACGCCTTGGCCACGACCGGCGTCAGCTTGCCGTCCTCGAGCAGCTTTTGCAGCGTGGCCATCGACTCGGCCTTGGGCGGCATGGCGAAGCTCGCCCTGGGCAGGTTGCGGCGAAACCGCGCCTGCAGCATCAACCAGAGGCCGCTGGGCAGCCCGCCCAGGATCCGCCTGCCGCGGGCACCAAACCCGTCGTGCGCGATGAGGACGTACTTGCCCTCGGGCGTCAGCACGCGCCGGCAGCGCGAGAACGAGTGGTTCCCCGGGATGTCGAAGATCAGGTCGTAGCGCTGCTGCCCCCTGGTGAAGTCCTCACGCGTGTAGTCGATCACCGCGTCCGCGCCCAGCGAGCGCACCAGCTCCAGCCTGGCCGTGGTCTCGACGCCGGTCACGGTGGCGCCGCTGGCCTTGGCCATCTGCAGCGCCAGCGCGCCGACCCCGCCGCCGGCCCCGTTGACGAGGACCCGGCGCCCGGGCCCGGTCGGCATGCCGCGCAGGTTGTTGAGGGCGATCAGCCCGGCCGTGGGCACGGTGGCCGCCTGCTCGAAGCTGACGCTGGCCGGCTTGCGCGCCAGAAACAGCGCCTTCACCGCCGCATGCTCGGCGAACGCGCCGCCGTTCATCCACTGCAGGCCGGTCACGGTCTCGCCGAAGACCTCGTCGCCCACGCCCAGCGTCGTCACCGCCGTGCCGACCGCCTCCACCACGCCGGCCAGATCGGTGCCGGGCACGCGCCGCTTGGGCCGGCGCAGCCCCGAGCCCATCAGGCGCAGGATCCAGGGCCGCCCGGTCATGACGTGCCAGACGTCGGGGTGCACCGAGGCCGCGCGCACGCGCACCAGGACCTCGTCGGCGGCGATCCTGGGCGGGTCGATGTCCGCCAGCCGGAGCACCTCGGGGCCACCATACGCGTCCTGGACGATCGCCTTCATGCGGTCATGGGCAGCTGAGCCCGGGCACGTCCATGGTGTTGTTGTCCTCGCGACACTCGCTGTTCTGCCCGCGCGCCATGCCGGCGTCGTCGGCCACCGCGGTGTAGCCGTCGATCGGCGCCGTGGCCACGCAGTGCACCATCTCGCAGGCCCCCGGCCGCAGCACCGCCTGGGTCAGCGCCGTGCACGCCAGCACCTGCGACTTGCCGCGGTAGAACGCCACCGCCAGGCCATCGCCCACCGGCTCGGTGCCGCGGTTGCACACCTCGGCGCTGACCTCGGCGGTGCCCGACGTCCCGGCCACACAGCGCGCCGACGCCGCGCGCACCGTGAGATCCGGCGTCAGGCCCACGCCGGCGCCGGCGCCGTTGCCCGGCGCGTTCTGCCTGAAGTTGTTCAGCCCCGCGACCTGCCAGTTGCGCATCCAGGCCGAGGTGCGCGGGATGCGCCCCGAGTCCTCCACGTTGGTGACCGCATAGGCGTGCTGGTTCCAGATCCGCCGCGTGTTGACCCAGCGATCGATCTGGTCCGACACCACGCGCAGCCCGAACGCCGTCGAGCCCCCCGGGTGCGCGGCACGACACACCTTGCCCGCCGCTGACGCGCCGGCGATCGGATCCGCGCAGGTGAAGCCGTCGCCGCCACAGTCGGCGGCCTGCTGGCAGCGGCAGCGCCCGAGCCGATCCGCGGCCGCGTCGCGCCCACAGCGTGTCGCGCGCGGACAGTCGGAGTCATCCAGGCAGCGCACCCCGTCGAAGATGGGATCCATCGGCGGGCACACCACGTCACAGTTGCTGTTCGACGTGATCAAGATCTCGGCGTTGAAGTCGCCATCGACGTCGGCGATGACCGGGTTCTCGAACCAGGTGCACGAGGTCCGGTAGCGCGAGTACATGACGTCGCCCTTCTTGCCGTCGTACACGCGGGTGAAGCACTCATCGCCATACACGACCTCGCTCGAGCCATCGCCCTCGAAGTCGAACACCGACGACCCGGTCACGTTGGACGACAGATCCTGCGATGGCTGGGTCCACAGGATGCGGTCGCTGCGCATCGACGGGCAGAACTGCGGGTCGGGGGTGCCGGCGCAGTCGAGATCGAACGCGGTGTAGGAGTGGCCGCCGGCGACCGCGATCTCGGCGCGCCGGTCGCCGTCGAGGTCGGCGATGGTCGGCGGCCCGCCGATGTTGCTGGCCACCGCGGCGCCCGGCGGCAGCTCGACGTCCATCAGCAGGCGCCCCGCGGTCGAGTACGCGCGCACGTGGCCGTCCAGCACCACCACCGTCTCGGCCAGCCCGTCCAGGGTGGCGCGGTCGTCCATCGCCGCGCTGGCCCCGAAGGTCCCGAGGTCGGCCACCGCGACGTTGCCCGCGCCGGCCGCGAAGGGCGTCTCGGGCGTCCAGCGCTTGCCCACCCGATCCCAGGCGAACGTCCCCGCGCCGGTGACCAGCTCGGGCAGCCCGTCACGATCGACGTCCGCGACCACCGGGATGTAGCCCTTGCCGAGCAGGCCCTCGGTCGGGACCGACGACAGGAACGTCCCCGCCGAGTCGAACACGCCGCCATACAGCAGGATCTCGGCCTGCCCGTCGTCATCGAGATCGTGGAGCGACGGCCCGGTCCAGTTGCACGTCCCGGCCCCGAACGTCGACGCGCTCGACACCACCTGCTGGAAGTTGCCGGCCGACACGAACTTCCACGCCGCCACCCCGCCGCCGACCTTGGCCGCGACGATCTCCGGCGAGCCGTCGCCATCGAGATCGCCCAGCGCCAGCGCGGTGGCCGGGATGGGCGCCGGCGTGGTGATGTTGGCCTCCTGGGTGCACGTGCGCCCGTCGATGACCCGGATGACGCCGGTGCACCCGGCGGTCTCGCCGATGCACGACTGGTTGCCGCCATCGTCACAGTTGTACGAGATGAACACGATCGACGGCCGCGAGAACTCCAGCCCGCCGCCGCCGAAGGTCGCGACCATCGGTGTGCCCAGGATGTTCTTGTGCATCGGGAACGGATCGCCCACCGGCGGCCCCAGCCACTCGCACTGCGCCTCGGGAAAGAACACCCCGGGCACCACGTCGCGCGTGCACATGGTGTCGAACGTCGTCCCGGTCCCGACCCCGAACGGCACACACACGTGCGTGGTCACGTCACAGTAGCGATCACCACCGCAGTCCTTGCGCGTGCTGCACCCCGGCCCGGCGTCCACGCTGCCCCCGGTGGTGCCTCCGCCACACCCGGCGCCGAGGACCAGCACGAGCACGGTCGCGAGCAGGCGCCACATGGCTCCATCCTACTCCGCTGTGTCTCTCAGAGGGGACGGACGACCGCGCCGAACCCGGCCGAGAACACCACCTCGACCTGCATGCGGGCACCGCTGTCGTTCACGACCTCGATCGGCCCGATGGTCATCGCGAAGGTCTCGTTCACGGGCCGGCCCAGGACCAGCGGATCGCTGGGCACGACGGGCGCCAGCGTGGCGCGGTAGATCCCGGTCTCCAGGTCGACCTCGAGGCTGGCGCCGGTGGGTGTGACCAGGTAGCGCACGCCGCCGATGGGGGGCGGCGGACGATCCATGGGGAGCTCCGCGTTCCAGCCGACGATGCGCGTACCGTCGGCCTCGATGTCGAAGTCGAGCTGAGCAGCCCTGACCATGCGCGGGACACCCCCGATCCGTACCTCGACGCCTGCGATCGGGAGGATCGTCCAGTGGTCCTGATTGCGGTACGCCTCGTTGAGCTGCGCCGAGCCGTGCCAGGTCGAAATCCCGAGGCGCACTGGACCGAACTGTGTTGCCAGCTCGCCGCGCGAGATGCGGGCGCCGAGGTCTGCCCTGGACCCACGAAGCCCGCCCGCTGAAGCCGGCAGATGGGCCGGGCTGCTGGTGGGGACCTGGCACGAAGTGCCTCCAAATCCCCCCGAAAGCGAGGCCGACACCGCCGACGGCGGCTCATCACTGACCCAGTCGATGACCAGCGCGTCGGAGCTGACGCCGAGCCCGACGATCTGCGGTCCAGCGGTCAGCGGCGCTGGCAGCGGGATGCGCGCCTCCTTGCCACAACCCGACAGGACCAGGGTGTCTGCGCCCTGTGCCAGCGACATCTCAAAGCTGCCCACCAGGGGCACCACGGTCACCCCGGTCACCAGGCCCCCGGCGAGCAGCGACGCGCGCACGAAGCAGGTGTCGGCCGGCAGCGGAGTGCCTTCCCTGCAGCTGATGACATCACCAAAGTTGGTGCATTCTGGATGCGTGGTCGACGGCGACGAGCTGCTGCAGCTCCGCCGGGGATCCGGCTGGTTGGTCCCAACCACGATGTGCGAGTCGCCGGGATACAGAGAGACCGTGAGCTCGAGCGGGATCCGGCCCGCGTCGGGGGTAGCGTCGGAGCGCCCCCCGCCGCAGCCCGCCAGCGCGAGCGCAGCCGAGGCGATGAGGACCACCCGCATGGCTCGATCGTACATCTTTCGGGCCGACCCGGCGGGCGCGGCTGCGATTTCGCCGCCCGACCTGCGAAATCGCCGCCCGACTTGTCAGCCCCCGCGCTCTTGATCGAGAATCCGGCGCATGGCGAAGTCGACATCTCGCAAGCTCGAACCCAGGTTGCTCCGCGCCAGCGCCGCAATGAAGAAGCAGTTCACCGAGGTCCGTCGCAAGATCGCGAAGCTGCGCGCCCAGGGGTCGGCCTCCTTTGATGAACTCTACGAGGAGATCGGCGACATCCTCGACAGCGACCCGCCCCTGTATGTGGCCGGCGGCTACCGGACCAAGGAAGCCTTCATCGCCGCCGAGCTGCCTGGGGAGACGCTACGCTCGGTCAGCCGCAATGTGCTGGTGGCCCGCTGCTTCACGCCCGCGGACGAGGCCCGTCACGGCATCAACTTCCTCGAGGAGGCCGCGGCCTTCGCGCGCGAGCAGGCCGGCGCGGACGAGGCCCCCCGCGCCATCGACCTGGATCGCCTCAAGATCCCGCTGAACGGCGGCCGCAAGGCCGCGCGCAAGGCCACCATCCTGGAGCTTCGTCGCGCCCGGCGTGCTCTCAGAAAGGGCCAGGGAAGCGCTCGCAGCGCCTCGCCCACCGAACTGGCCCTCCGGCGCGCGCTTGGCCGCCTCGCCAGGCTCCGGAACGTCACGGTTCGCACCAGCGCCACCGTCGCTAGCTTCGGCAACGTCCCGCTGCCCGAGCTCGCTGCCTTCGCGCGCGTGCTCGCGAAGCTGAAGCTCCCGGGCTGAGGCTTCTCCAGGCCAACTCCGTCCGACAAGTCGCCTCAGGGGCGGAGATCGAAGCGCAAGATCCGGCACCAGATGGTGTCCGAGACGAACAGCTTGTTGCCGAGAACCGCGACACTCGCGGGCGTGTTCATCCGGGTTGCCGAGGGTGTCGTGCTGAAGGTGCCGACGTTGAGCGCGTCCTGCCCGAGTACGGCCGATGCCGAGGCGCCCGAGCTCGTCGGCACCGGCGTGAAGACCACCACGCGGTGGTTGCTGCTGTCGGAGATGAACAGGCTGCCGCCGGAGATCGTGAGGGCAGTCGGGAACGAGAGCCCTGCCGCGTTGGTGCCAGCGCCACCAGCGTTGGGCAGCTTCTGCGTCGGCCCGCTCTGGCCAATGAAGAAGTCGGCCGGCGCGTTGTTGGTCGTGGGCACGCTGTTCCAGACCATGATGCGGTTGTTTCTGGCGTCCGTGACATAGAGGCGGCCGTCCACGACGTCGACGTCGTAGGGGGCCCCCATCGATGAGGCAGTGGGCGGATCGGTGGCAGCGCCAACTCCAAAGGAGGCCTGTCCGAGCACGACGTTGGCGGGCTGACCATTCGAGGTCGGGACGCTGTTCCAGATCAGGACACGGTTGTTGCGCGAGTCGGCCACGAGCAACCTCGTGCCGTCGCTCCAGACCCCGAGCGGCTCGCTGAGGTTGCCGGCCCCGTTACCCTGCGTCGACGTCGTGAAGGTGGTCTGCCCGAGCACCACGCTGGCCGGAGTTCCGCTCGCCGGCGGCGACGGGTTCCAGACCAGAACGCGGTGATTCCAGGCGTCGGCGGCATAGACGCGGGTGCCGTCATTGAAGACCGATGGACCGGGCCCCGTGACCGGGTAAGTCGACATCAGGATCTGTGTCGGCCCGCTCTGGACCGCCGTGGCAGAGATCTGGCCGAGCACCAGGTCCGCCGGCACCATGTCGGCGATGGGAGGGCTGCTCCACTGAAGGACCCGCGCGTTGAGGCCGTCCAGCACCAGGAGCTTGTTCCCCCAGGCCGAGAGGCCGGACGGGAAGTTGAGCACCCGGAAGCTGGGAGCCGGCGCGCCGCCGTTCTGGTCGACGTCCACGAAGTTCGCCTGGCCCAGGACGAGGTCCGCCGCCTGGCCGTTCGTGACTGGCACCCGGGGTGGGCCGGCGTCGACGCCCGCATCGACCACCAAGCTGCCGTCTACCGTGCCCGCGTCCGCGAGGACCCCACCGTCGGTGTCGTCAGCGCCGACGCACGCGTTCTTGAGGCCGTCACCTGCGATGAGGCCGAATCGTTGACCGGCGGCGCAGCTAGTGTCGGGGAAGGCGCACCACCTCGACGCCGAGGTCGGCGAGGCCAGACACTGGCCGCTCACGCCCCCCTGGAGACAGTCGGCGTTCTCCGCGCAAGTCCGCGTGTAGTCGCCGCCGCCACAGCCTCCCGCGAACAGTGGCACGAGGATCCAGACGATCGCAGATGCGCGCATCAGAAGGTCCCTCCCAGGCCAACGAAGCTGGGGCTGACCACGGCCCGCAGCCTCCGGCCATTCCGAGCTTCTCCGGAGTCCGGCGCGCTCCTGTAGTTCGGCGACACGAGCTTGACGATCCCGGCGATCACGACGACACCCCCGCCGATGGCGAGCGCCGCACCGATCGTCCCGCGCGAGTCCGCCTTGGCCCGGAGGTCGAGCACATCCTGAGCATCGAGCGTGCTGTCGGCGTCATCACGGAGTCCGGAGGCGTTGACCAGGAGCCCCACGCCCACGCCAGCGATCGCGACACCCGCGCCGGTGATGACGAGCCCCCAGGTGTCCGAGTACCACCTCCGTCGCTCCCGTAGAGGCGCCGGCGCGGGGGTCGCGTCGGGTTCAGAATCGTCGTGCTCGGCTGGCTCCGCAGGTTCGGCGTCGGGGCCAGAGCCATCCGGCGTCTCCGGGCCCGACGTCATGGGCCCCTGGGGAGGCGACTTCGAGGTCGTGTTCTGGAGGGCGGCGAGCTGCCGCTCCATGGTGTCGATGAGGCGCTCGACCTGGACGCGGTTCGGAGCGTTCGGCAGGTTGCGGAGGAAGGCCTTGCAGGTCTCGATGGCCTTGTCGAACTCGCCCAGCTTTCGCCGCACCTGGCAGATGTTGAAGAGGATCGGCGGGTCCTCGAAGGACTCGTAGCTGCTCTGGTAGAGCGCGAGCGCCTCGGTCCACTCCGCCAGGTCGTACTTCTTCTTGGCCTGGGTGGCGAGCTCGACGGCGTACTCCTTGCGGCGCCGACTCTCTCGGTCCGCCGCCGGCTGATCCGCGCGAGCAGCGCCAACCAGCAGGACGAGGCCCAGTCCGGCCAAGGCAATCTTCCTGGTCATCACGACCGCGCTGAGACTCCTCATGAGGTTCACCTTCCTTCGGACTGGCGTCGTTTTCTAGTGCTTTCCGCGTCGCCCGCCCCTCTGCTATGGTCCGCGGCCATCATGCTCAAGACGATGATCGCGCTGCTCGCACTTGCCCTGGTTGGTTGCGGCGGAGGCTCTGATGGGGATGACGATGACGGCGGAAGCGCCGGGGCCGACGCCGCGCTCGACTCCAGCATGATGCCGATCGACGCAGGGCCACCCGATAGCGCAACGGCCGTCGACGGCAGCATGGGGGCGTTCACCCTGACGAGCACAGTCCTGACCGAGGGCATGCGCTTCGCAAACGAGTACACCTGTGTCGGCGGCATCGACGTGTCGCCCGAGCTGGCCTGGACGCCCGGCCCCGCCGGCACCCTGAGCTACGCCGTGGTCCTGACCGACGTGACCTTCAACAACTTCGTCCACTGGGTCATCTGGGACATCCCAGCGAACACGATGCCCCTGTCGCTGCCCCGCGCGGTTCCCCGCAGCGCCAACCTGACTTCGCCGCCGGGGGCCAAGCAATGCACCAGCTACGCGTCCCCGCCCACCTACGGCTACCGAGGCCCCTGTACGCCGGCAGGCCAGGGCATCCACAACTACCGCTTCACCGTCTACGCGCTCGACGTCGCCACCCTGCCAGGCGTCACGCCGGACACTGCGCGGACCGCCGTCCGCACCCAGGTCCTGGCACACGACCTCGCCTCGGCCAGCCTCAACGGCACCTTCTCCCAGCCCTGAAGTAGCCGGCAGGCTTGGGGCTGAATCCCCCCGTTCAATGGGTTCATCGCTTGCTTTTGCGCGCACGCGATGGCTCCGCTGAGGCTGAGCGCTTGCGCGGCTTTGGCGCCGCCTTCTTGCGCGCGTCGCGCTTCCGGATCGCGTTCAACGCCTCCAGGTCGACGAGCCCCAGCACGTCGCCGTTGGCGCCAACGTCGGCCACCACCCTGCCGCGCTCCAGAGCGCTGGCCAGGTTCTCCAGAAACACATCGAATCCAGGTGCCACTACCTCTCTGTCAGGAGAATCGACATCGATGTGGACAACCTGGCCGACCATCCCCCCAGGAGCGGGGTCGAAGTCCAGCACCCCGTATCTCCCGTCGGCGCTGCTCGTGATTGGGACCCAGCTTGGACTGATCCACATGGGCTTGACCGGTCCAATTGGATGGCTGGGCTCAGCGCGGAGCTCTTCGGGCTGATCGCGGAAGCTCCGGAGCGAGCGCAACACCTTCCCTAGCGGAAGCAGCTGGGCGCCGTCGAAGATCCCGAGCATGGATTCCTCGCCGTTGTGGATCTTGAGAGAGTGGCGGAAGGCAGCCGGGAATGGCTTCCCCACCTGCTTTTCTGCCTCGCGGATCTCGCGTTCACTGGCTGGCGGCGCCAAGGTCCGGGCGAGCGCTGGCGCATGAGCGTCTAGCCAGTCGTGTATCCTCCTCCAACTCCTTGCCACGGTCACGTCGGCCTCTTCCTCGACGGCCGCACACCCAACAGGCCGGCCAGCGCAACGATGTGCTCTGCGCGCTTGATCTCCTGCAGCGACCAGCGCTCGCCGGCCGCACCGCCATCAAGGACCACTTCGGTGAACACGATCTCCTTCTTCAAGTAGTCCAGGTCCCCCTCCTCCCGAGCAAGCCGTTCTCTCTCTCGACGAACGTTGTGCCGCAGCTGGATACCCGAGGTCATGTTCGAGGACTCGTCGAGGAGTTCGTAGTTGCGGAAGTCGTCGTAGGCATCTTGGTCTCGGACCACCTGGAGTTCGACGATGTGGTCGACCTGCATGGCGACATCTAGCGCGGTGCGCGTCCAGTCCGGGATGCTGACCAGCTTTTGACTCTTGCCCATCGCTTGCGCTTCGGCCGCCAGGGTCGGATCAATCGGGAACCGCTTTCCCGGACCCACATTCGCCAACCAGTTCCTGTCGGGGCGGATGTCGGACTTACGATCGTAGCCCCTGGGGCTGACGATCTCGCCCTTCGCAACCAGGTTCTGGTAGCGCCCCAGGTGCGGCGCCTTCTGCGAGGGCAGGTGCAGGACGATCCTCGGGTCTTTGCGCCGGCGACCTCGCCGTTTGTCGGCCTGCGGGCCGGCGGGCTCCCCGCCGGGCTCGCGCCGCTCCGGTCGCACCATCACGTCGAGATCGGGGACCTGCCTCCTCCGCTTGTCGAGCGCGAGGACGTAGGTGGCTGTGACCAGCGTCTCGTCGTTGTCCGACAGGTCCCGCAGATCCACCCCCAGCGGAAGTACGTGGCCGGCGGCGCCGTCGGGGAGCTTGAAGTCGAAGGGCTGCTCCTGCCCGTCACCATCGCGATAGGTCCGCGGTGGTGTGGCCCTGCCGAAAGGCCTCTCGGCGTAGGCCCACCGGATGCTGGCGACCTCCGCCGGTGTCTCCGCCAGGTTCATGTCCCAGACCAGGGCGTCGAGGAGATGAAAGCGCTGCTGCACGTAGCTGTTTCGTCCACCTGTCTCCGTGCCCTCGTACTCTTGCCCCGATCTCGACATGAAGTCCGGCGGGTGTCCACCCAGAGCGACCGTCACCCTCGGCGTGCTGAGTTCTGCAGCCTTCTGCTCGCGCGAGCGCACCACCCCGCCGATCCGCACTGCCTCCTCCGGGCCGGCGTAGCCACCTGAGCTGGGGTCCACTGCGATCGTCGTGCCCGACGTCGTCGGGACCGCTGGCGCCGGGGCGGACTCCGCGTACCGGGCGATGGCCAGGCCCTGGCTGGCGGCCTGAATGCTCGGCGGGCTCGCGCCAGCCACCACGGCGTCAGCGAACTGGTCCGCTTGTACCTCGTGCGCATCGCCCGGCTGCGAGACAGCGATCTCCTTCAACTGAGGTTGGCCCGCACCGCCCTGCTGAACCGTGTGCGCGACCTCGTGGGCGAGGAGATGCATCCCTTGCGGGCTGGACGGATCGTACTCCCCCGCCCCGAAGTGGATGTCCTGACCAACCGCGAACGCGCGCGCGCCCAGCGCCGCCGAGGCCGCGTCGGACTCGGCGCCCTGGTGAATCCTCACACCGCCCAGGCTCGCGCCCGCAGCACCCGCCAGCCGCGCCTGGATCGGCCCCGGCAACGACTCCCCGCCACCAGCGCGCAGCCCCTCGGGCAGCCGGATCGAACCACCTTCGAGCTGAGGAGCCGTGCCGTTAGACGGTCGCTCGATCCCGCCGACCAGCGTCCGCTTGCCGACACCAGCTGCGGACACAGGCGCCCGCTCGCGGGCCCCATGGTCACCGCCGGGTCCCTCCCGGTTCCGCTCCTCGTGGTCCTCCGACACCGGTACCTCGACACATCGCGATCCCGCCCACTCCCGCTCCCACCCAACCTCGCCGCCTTATACCCCAGCAGCGCAACGGACCTGCCGCCGACCCAGCTGCGGCAAAAGTGTCATCCCGCGCGCGTGCCCCGGCTCCGACCTTGAGACACCAGACCCGGCGAGCCAGACTTCCTTCACCTAGAGGCCAGCGCGGCCTCGTAAACTGAGGTTGTGTCCCCGAACGCAGAGAAGGTCTTGGTGGAAGCGCTTGCGCTCCCGGCCGATGAGCGCGCCGCGCTGATCGAGGCGCTGGTCCGGAGCCTCGGCGACGGCAACCAGCCCTGCGAAGCTGACCGCAGCGGGCTCCACGAGGCGCTGCATCGCTCCCAGCAACAGTTCAGAGACGGCCAGGGTCTCTCCGCCGAGATCGTCCTAGATCGCCTTCGCCAGCAGTGAGCCGCCAGGCCTGCGACTTCGCAGGTCGCGCGGCGAATTCGCAGGTCGGCTTCTAACTGCGCTACGCGTCCTGCCAGCGCCACGCGCCGTAGCGCAGCCAGGCCAGCATCTTCTTGACGCGATTCGGCCGCAGCTCTGCGCTGGGCAGCTGCAGGGTCGGCGCGTCGTCGGCCTCGCTGGCGCCAGCCGTGGCGCCGGTCCCGGCGCCGACGCCCTCATTGTCGTTCGCCGCCGCGGCCGCGGGGTGCACCCGCGCCGGGCCGGTGCCCACGGTCGACACCGCGCGCGGCGCCGGCGCCGACGCCTTCACCACCACCGAGGCCCGGGCCACCTGCGGCGCGGGCGCCGGCGCCTCGCACAGCGCGGCCAGCATCGCGCTCGCGCTGGCGAAGCGCTTGTCGGGGTCCTTGCTCAGCGCGCGCATGACCACGCGCTCCAGCCCCTCGGACACCTCGGGACGCAGCACGCGCACCGGCATGGCGGCGGTGCGCACCGCCGCGCGCGTGATCTCCTGCTGATTCGCGCCGCGGAACGGCTTGACGCCGGTGAGCAGCTCGTACAGCACGACACCCAGCGAGTACAGGTCGCTGCGCTCGCCGCCGCTCTTGCCGAGCAGCCGCTCGGGCGCCAGGTACGACGGCGAGCCGACGCACATGCCGCCGCCGGTCATCGAGGTATCCTGCTGCAGCCGCGACAGCCCGAAGTCGATCAGCACCACGCGCGACCACGGATCGGGATCGGCATACATCACGTTCTCGGGCTTGACGTCGCGATGCAGGATCCCCAGGCCATGCGCGTGCTCCAGCGCGCCCAGGAGCTCCGCCACCACGCGCACGGCGTGCGACACCGGGAAGCGCTTGACCCGCGCCAGCACCGCCGACAGCGTGGGGCCCTCGATCAGCTCCATGGCCAGGAAGTGATCACCGTCCACGGTGCGCCCGTAGTCGAACACGCGCACGCACGCGGCGTGATCCAGCAGCGCCGACGTCCGCGCCTCGCGCTCGAAGCGCTGCGGCCACTGCGACCCCTCGAGCCCGCGGTCGAGCACCTTCAGCGCGACCATGCGCCCCAGCGTCAGGTGGCGCGCCCGGTACACCACGCCCATGCCACCCGAGCCGAGGCAGCGCTCGATGCGATAGCGCGCGGCCACGACGGCGCCCGGGGCGAGCAGACGGCCTGACGGTGGAGATGGTGGTGGTGGTGGTGGTGGATGTGCAGACGACGGCATGCACCTATGACGCAGCGCACGCCGGGCTTGTTCACCCGCGCAAGGCCTGGAATACCAAGCCCGGGAGCTTGAACCAGCTCGGGTTGGCGAAGAACGGCACCATGCGCGACGCCACCATGGCGCTCTTCTTGTTGTCGTAGAACCACGCCGGCTTGGGCTTGGCCACCAGGGGGCCGCGCACCACCGTCTTGTCGATGCTCTCGAACATGTAGGTGTTGTGCACCCAGCCGAGACCACTCTGGATGTTCTGCAGTGTCGCGCTGGGATGGCCACCCCACGCCGGGGTCACCATGCCGTAGCCCAGCGCCGGCCAGTGGTTGATGGCCACGGTGCCGTACTTCAGATCACGCAGCGCGATCTGCAGCTCCTTGCCGACCACTGGATCCTTCTCCAGGCGGGGATGGATGATGATGGTCGCGTTCAGCGTTCCCCACACTTGATCGTTGGCGAACGGCACCAGCGCGCGGATGAACTCCGACGGATCGGTCGACCCGATCTCGGTCTGCGACAGGATCCCGCAGAACGGCTCGGTGCGGAACAGCTTGTGGTCGGTCACCGCGGCGTCGACGTCGCGGATGATGGTCCAGGGCAGCTTGCTGTCCGAGGCCTCGCCGAACTTCTCCACCCGCGCCATGCCCGCGGTCAGATCGCGATAGCGATCGAAGGCGCCCGGGTAGTACGCCTTGCGCGTCTGCGCCGCGCTCAGCGCGCGCCCGATCATGGTCAGGAACTGATCACGCTGGCCCCAGCCCTTGGCCAGGATCAGCATCTTGGCGGCGTTGCAGTTGAACGACCCGTTGTTGGCCACCATCGAGGCGATGTTGCGGGCCTGGAACCACAGCTCGTCGTCGGTGTACTGCGCCGGCACCACCGCGACCGGGCTGACATTGCCGAGCTCGGACGTGATGGTCTTCTTGAGCTTGGGATCGTTGTCCTTCATGCGACGGTCGCGCTCCGGCCCCGGCGGGCCCCACACGATGAGGTCGTGGGTGCGATCCGACCCCGTGATGTGGATGTCGTCGACCTCCTTGTGCTCGACCAGGTAGGCGCCGACGTCGCCGCCGCCGTAGGTGACGCGCACGTAGTCGCGCGCGATCAGCGGCTCGAAGGCGCGCTCCAGGAAGGGCCCGACCCACTCGTTGACCGGGTTGATCTTGAGCACGCAGACATAGCCCTCGACGAACATCTTGTAGAGCATGTCGGTCGCCGGGATGGCCGCGACGTTGCCGGCGCCCAGGATGACGCAGACGCCGCCGCTGGGATCCTTCTTGTCGTAGAACACCGCCTGGCGCGAGCGCAGGTTGGCCGGCGTGACCCCGTCCTGCATCAGCAGGTGTGACGTGAAGCCCTGGAACACGACGCCCTCGAGCGCGTTGCCCGGATAGACGCCGACCTCGACGCGGCCGTGGGCGTTGACCTTGACCCCGGTGCCGCTGGCCGGCTTGCCCGAACGCGCGATCTGCTCCAGCGAGTCGACCAGCAGGCGCGTATTGCGCATGGTGATGACCGGCCCGCCGAACCACTCCTCGCCCGCGGTGTGCGAGGTCGGGTCGATCCCCTTGGCCTTGCAGCCGGCGTCGACCCAGCCCTGCGCGACCTCCTGGATGCGCGGCATGCACTCGCGCAGGAGGTCGGCCTTGGCGCGCGGCGACAGGCGCGCGAAGGCCTGGGCCCGGGCGCGCACGGCGGCGACGGCGCGGTCAATGTCGGCGGTCGGGGTGGTGGCCGCGCTCTTGGCGGTCGCGCTCATGACGGGAGACAGGCTGGCTGACATGGGGCAAAAGATACGCTGATTCGGCGCGCGCGTCTCGCCGCGGAAACCAGTGAAACAACTGGCTATCTACTCACTGCGCCTGCTGGTTCCACGGCATCGCGCGCAGCAGCGCATCGGCCCGCGTGCGCAGCTCGTCGGGCAGCTGGCTGCGGGCCGCCGCGGCCAGCGCAGCGGATAGCTCGCGTGCGGTCTGGAAGCGCTCGCTGGCGCTCTTGGCCAGGCCGATGGCCAGCGCGCGCTCGATGTCGAGGGGCAGCGCGGTCAGCGAGCCGGGTCGCACCGGCTGCCGGTAGCACACGTCGAACAGCACCTTGGGCATGTCGGGGCCGCTGAAGGGCGGCTTGCCGGTCAGCCCGCGGTAGGCGATGGCGGCCAGGGCGAACACGTCGGCGGAGGGGCCGACCTCCTGACCGCGCGCCTGCTCGGGCGCCATGTAGCCAGGTGTGCCGACGACGGCGCCCTGGGTCAGCGTGCCCGACCCGGACGACAGCTTGGAGACCCCGAAGTCGAGCACCTTCCAGAGCCGCTCGCCGCCCGCATCCCCGTGAATTCGCGCCAGAAACAGGTTCTGTGGCTTGAGATCCCGGTGCACCACGTCGCACGCCACCGCCGCGGTCAGCGCATTGGCGACCTGGTCGACCAGCTCGAGCACCCGGCGCATCGACAGCCGGCGCTTGCGGCGCAGGTGCCAGGCCAGGTCGTGGCCGTCCAGCAACTCCATGGCGAGGTAGGGCGGAAGCTCCCGATCCACCCGGCTGGGGTCGGTCGTACCGACGTCGAGCACCTTCACCACATGGGCACTCTTCACCTGGGACACGATCTCCGCCTCGCGGAGGAACCGGCGCACATGCGCTGGCTGCGCTGCGACGTCCGGGTGCAGCACCTTGACCGCCGCGAGCCCGCGGGTGTCTGTGTGGGTGCCCCGGTAGACCTCGCCCATGGCGCCACGCCCGATGACCTCGCCCAGCACCCAGGGGCCGAGGCGGCGGTCAGTGTGCCGGCCCTGGTAGCCCGCCTTGAGCGCGCGATCGAGATCCTGGTGCGCCTCCGCCAGCAGCGCCTCGCGCTTCTGGACCTGGACGATGGCGTCATGCAGGCGACCGATGGCCTTGCGGGTGGCCGACCGGCTGGCGCGCGCCAGGCAGTAGGTCATGAACAGCACGACCTGGACCAGGATGGTGTAGACCACGCGGGTACGCATGTCGATGGCGTCGGCGTTGATGACGCCTGGGTCGGCGACGACGCTGGTGGCCGACAGCACCGACGGCAGCAGGTGCAGCAGGCTGACCGCCAGGTAGATCAGCAGCGTGCCCAGCGTGCTGGCGCCCAGGCTGAAGAAGTAGACCCCCAGCGTGTACACGATGGGCGCCGGCGAGTAGACCCCGATCCCCCACACGATGGGGGTCACGCACAGCACGGCGCCCGAGGCGACCACCATCAGGCTGCGCGTGGTGAAGCGGCTGTCGTCGCGCAAGCGGATGGCGTAGGCCAGGCACATCAGCGCGATGGCGGCGCCGCCACCCATGGTGACGAAGCGCGGGATGCCGCCCTCGGGCGTGAAGGGCAGCAGCGCGGTGGTCAGGCTGGCCAGCGCGACGGCGATCTTGAGGAAGAAGCGCGTGCGCGCCAGCTCGTCGTGGCGCAGCGCGACCTCGGGGGTCAGCGTGTTGCTGTCGTGGGTCGAGCCGCCGATGGCGGACGAGCGCGGCCCCTGCGCGGCGCGATCGATGACCGTGGCCAGCGAGCCGCTGGGGCCGCTGACGTGGGTGGGGTCGGGCGCCGCGGGCGCGGCGTCGGCGAGGCCGGAGCTGGCGTCGGCGTGGATCTCGGGGCCGGGCGTGGCGTCGTCGGACAGCTCGTCGTCGACCTCTCCAGCATCGAGCTCGGCTGCGGGAGCGCTGGCAGCCGCGGCGTCGGCGTCGGCGTCGGCGTGCGCGGCGTCCTCATCGGGGCGCGGCCGGCGCTTCTCGACGATGGTCGCGTCGAGCCCGTCAGCAGGCTTCACACATCGAGCCTACACCGTTCACGCGTGGATCGCGTGCCCTGGCGGTGTATATGATGGGGCCGGTGGTCGAGGAGCCCGCGCGGGGGCGTGGGGAAAGGCGAGTCGTGGAGAGGATGCAGGCCGCACAGATGGTCGAAGGCGATCGTGACGTCGAGCTCGTCGTCGCGGCCGCGGGGGGCGACCGCGGTGCGCTGGCCCAGCTGTATGATCGCTATGCGGCGCTGCTCCTCGGCGTCGCCCAGCGCATCCTGGGCAGCCCGCGTGAAGCCGAAGATCTGGTCCATGACGTCTTCCTGGAGGCCTGGAAGCAGGCCGGGCACTATGACGCGTCGCGTGGTTCGGTGCACACCTGGCTGCTGATGCGGCTGCGCAGCCGGGCCCTGGATCGCAAGAAGTCGGCGGCCAACCGGGCCATCTCGATGGAGGCCCCGGGCGAGCTGGCCGAGCGCGAGGTCAGCCCGGAGGATCCCGCGCTGGCGCCGGATCGGACGCGGGTGCGCCGCGTGCTGCTGGCGCTGCCGCTGGAGCAGCGCGCGGTGCTCGAGCTGGCCTACTTCGAGGGGCTGTCGTCGTCGGAGATCGCGACCCGGCTGGGCACCCCCATCGGGACGGTGAAGTCGCGCGTGGCGGCGGCGCTGTCGAAGCTGCGCGCGGAGCTCGGGGCGGGGACCAAGGAGGGTGGGCAGTGAACGACGTCATCAAGCTGCCGCTGCACGTGGACACGCTGCTGGCGGACTATGCCCTCGGCGGCTGCTCGTCGGCCGAGCGCGCCGAGGTCGAGCGGCACCTGGGCAGCTGCCCGCGCTGCGTGCGCGAGCTGGCCGACATCGCCGACACCTTCGCGCTGCTGGCGGAGGCCGAGGTCGCGTGCCAGCTGGCGGCGCCGAGCACCCTCAAGCATCGGCTGCTGGAGTCGGTCGAGCCGATGCGCGCCATCGCCAGTGCCGAGTGGAGTGGAGTCAGGACATGAGTATTCGGGACGATCATGAAGATGAAGACAAGCTGCTCGGTGAGCATGGCCTCGACCTGCTCGGCGGCTCGGCCGCGGCGGAGCAGCAGCTGCAGGCGGGCGGCGTCGACCCGGCCGCGGTGCTCGACACCCTGAGCCACGTGGTCGCCAGCGTGCCCGAGATCAAGCCGCCGGCGGCGCTGAAGGCGCGCCTGATGGAGTCGCTGGGCAAGGTCAACCGCTTCGAGTGGGCGGTCGATCGGTTCGCCGCGATGCTCAAGGTTGGCGTCGACAAGGCGCGCCAGCTGCTGATGGCGATGGACGAGCCGACGTCGTGGAAGCCCGGCCCGGTGCCCGGCTGCGAGCTGTACTACCTGGATGCGCCGGTCGCGAATGCCATCGCGGGCTTCGTGCGCTTCAACGCCGGGGTGACCTTCCCGCACCACATCCACAAGGGCGAGGAGAGCGTGCTGGTGCTGCAGGGCTCGCTGCGTGACAGCGACGGCACCGTGCTGGTGACCGGCACCGCCGAGCGCAAGGGCGCCGGCACCGAGCACGCCATCACCGCCCTGCCCGGCCCGCCCTGCATCTACGCCGCCGTGGTCCTGGACGGCCTCGACATCCCCGGCTACGAGCTGTAAACCTCGTCTCGCCTGCGCATCCTCTTCTACTACGACGTGGTGTGCCCGTTCGCGTACCTGGCGTCGCGGCGCATCGAGGCGCTGGCGCAGCGGGTGGGCGCCACGGTGGACTGGCGACCGGTGCTGCTGGGTGGCGTGTACCGCGCGGTCGGGCAGGCTGACTATCCGTCGGCGATTGGCCCGCCCGAGAAGCTGCGCATGAACGCGCTGGATCTGCATCGCTGGGCGGCGCTGGACGGGGTGCCGCTGCGGGTGCCGGCCGGGCACCCGCGGCGTTCGGTGGAGGCGATGCGCCTTGTGGTGTCGGTGAGCGGGGACGAACGGCGGGCGGTGTCGCGGGCGCTGTACGAGGCGTACTGGGTCGATGGTGCGGACGTCGCGGATGTGGCGGTGCTGGCGCGGGTGGTGCGCGACAAGGTGGGCTGGCCGGAGGAGCGGACGCGCGGGGTGCTGGCGGATGCAGGCGTGAAGGCGGCGCTGCACGAGGCGACCGCGGAGGCGGTGGCGCGCGGGGTGTTCGGGGTGCCGACGTTCGTGGTGGAAGAGACCGGGGAGCTGGTGTGGGGGCAGGATCGGATGGCGGTGCTGGAGGGGATGCTCGCGCGGGCGGATCGGAAAGAGCAACAGGCGACAGGTGACAGGCAACAGGCGACAGGCAACGGGGGATGGACGGAGGAGGCGGGCGGCGGAGCGCGGGCGGAGCTGGACTTCTGGTTCGACCCGAGTTCGCCGTATGCGTATCTGGCGGCGACGCAGCTGGCCGGGTTGCAGGCGCGGACGGGCGCCCCCGTGAGGTGGCGGCCGCTGTTTCTGGGCGCCCGCTTCAAGCAGCTGGGCTATCCGGCCGATCCGCTGCAGCGCTATCCCGCAGTGAAGTCGGAGTACCTGAAGCGCGACTTCGCCCGCGCGGCGCGCCACCTCGGCATCGCGCTGGTGATGCCGAAGACGTTTCCGCAGAGCTCGCTGCAGGCGCTGCGCATGCTGGTCGCGGCCGAGGCGCGCGGTGGCCAGCCCGACATGGTGCGGCTGGCGCTGGCGATCTATGACGCCTACTGGAGCGGCGGCGACCTCGATCTGGCCGACCTGGCCGCGCTGGCGCGGGTCGCCGATGCGGCAGGCTTGCCTGGCGCCGCGCTGGCCGACCAGGCGCAGACCCCCGCCGTGAAGCAGGCCTTGGTCGCGCTGACCGAGGAGGCCGCCGCCGCCGAGATCTTCGGCGCCCCCTTTTTCCGCGTCACCCATCCGGGCGGGGCCACTGACTGGTTCTGGGGCCACGACCGCCTGCCCCTGGTCGAGCGAACCCTCGGCGGCTGGCGCCCCGATCTCGCCAGCGTCGACCTGTCGCGCGGGCTGTAGGCGTTCCGGCCCGCCGCTTCGACTGGCCATCCGCTCAGCGCAGAAGTGCAGGCGCTACCGTGATATTCTCGCGCTCGGGGGCGGGTGCGCATACCACCGGACATCGTGCTGGTCTTCCTCAAGCAGACGCCGGTCCTCAAGGGCTGTGCGCCGGATGTGCTGGCCAAGCTGGCGCCGGCCATGGAGCAGCGCTCGACCGACGCCGGGGCGCGTATCAGCCAGCCGGGCACCGCGGCGGGGCTGGGCTTCCTGTACCGGGGGCGGGCCACGGTGCGCTTCGTCAACGCCGCCTCGGGCAGCGATGTGCCCACCGAGGAGCTGGCGCCGGGTGACGTGTTCGGCGAGGTCGGCCTGCTGCTGGGCGGCCACAGCCCGTTCGCCGTGGTCGCCGAAGACGCCTGTCAGACCCTGCACCTGCGCAAGGAGCACGCCGAGCAGGTGCTCAACGTGGTGCCCTCGGTGACCGCCGCGCTGGCGCGCAAGCTGTCGTCGGCCTACGTCAAGCAGACCGTGCTCGGCATGCGCACGGCCTCGGTGGCGCGGGGCTTCGACGCCGCGGCCGCGCCGGCGCCGGCAGCCACGGCAGCGGCCGTCGCGCCGCCCACCGGCGCTGCCCTGGCCTCCGGCGAGGCCCGCTTCGTCGACGTCGGCCAGTACGAGCTGCGTCGCGAGGTGCTCGACATGCTGCCGGCGCGGCTGATCCAGGAGCACCGCCTGCTGCCGCTGCAGCTCAGCGGCAAGAAGCTGCTCATCGGCATGGTCAACCCGTTCTCGGTGGCGGCCAAGCAGGAGGTCCGGCGCCTCCTGCACTCGGTCGACCCCGAGTATGTCGCCATCTCGCAGGACGACCTGTACCAGGCCATCGTGCGCCTCAAGCTCGACGTGCGCGCCGAGAAGCAGCAGGGCGGCCCGCGCGCCCCGCAGCAGCGCCCGAGCTACTTCGCCGAGCAGAAGAAGGAGGCCGAGAAGGCCCAGATCATCATCGGCGACGAGGTCGTGAGCCTGCTCGACCGCATCCTGCTCGACGGCGTCGACGCCAGCGCGTCGGAGATCCACATCGAGCCCGAGGCCACCGTGATGCGCGTGCGCTACCGCATCCAGGGTGTCCTGACCGATCGCCGTGACGTGGTGCCGCTGTCGTTCGCGCACCCGCTGATCGCGCGCCTCAAGGTCCTGGCCGAGCTCGACATCACCAACCGGCAGCTGCCCCAGGACGGCCGCCTGGTGGCCCAGGTCGGGCGCGGGCGCGAGCTCAACTTCCGCGTCTCGGTGATGCCCATCGCGCGCGGCGAGAAGGTCGTCGTGCGCGTGCTCGATCCGTCCGACGTCATGCGCCCGCTGGAGCAGATCTTCCTGGAGGCGCGCGGCGCCGACCTGGTCAAGGCCGCCATCGCGGCCCCGCACGGCGCCATCGTGATCGCCGGCCCCAGCGGCAGCGGCAAGTCGTCGACGCTGTACTCGCTGCTCAACCAGCGCAAGCTGCAGCGCCCCGATCACAACATCCTGACCGTCGAGGACCCGGTCGAGTACCTGATGGCCGGCGTGACCCAGGTCTCGATCTCGCACCGCGCCGGCTTCGACTTCCCGGCCGCCATCCGCGCGCTGATGCGCCAGGATCCCGACGTCATCATGATCGGCGAGCTGCGCGACGCCCCCAGCGCCGGCATCACGCTGGAGGCGGCCCTGACTGGCCACCTGCTCCTGACCTCGCTGCACGCCTCCAGCGCCGTCGGCGTGCTGCAGCGGCTGCACCATTTCGGCCTCGATCACGCCCTGACCGCGCAGGCGCTGCACACCATCGTGGTGCAGAAGCTGGTGCGCCGGCTGTGCCCGGCCTGCGTGCGCGAGGAGGAGGTCGCGCCCGCGCTGGCCGAGACCCTGGCCGAGCGTGGCCTGTGCGCCAAGGGTGGCCAGGTCCGGCTGCCGCGCGGGGTCGGCTGTGACGACTGCGATCAGACCGGCTTCCGCGGCCGCATGGTGGTCACCGAGGTGCTGGCGCTGGACGACGAGCTGCGCAGCGCCATGGCCGCGGGGGCGCCACCCGCCGAGCTGGTGTCGTTCGCGTCGCCGCGCGCCCTGGTGTCGTTCGCGCAGACCGCCAAGCTCCTGATGGCGCGGCGCATGATGTCGGTGCCCGACGCGCTGATGACGGTGGTGTCGTAGGTGCCGTCGACGACCGTGCTGCTGGCGCTCGGCGGAGGCCTGGTCCTCGTGCTGATCATCGTGCGCATGCTGCAAGGGCGCGGTCGCAACGAGCGCGGTGGCGTGCGCCTGGACGCCGCGGTCGCGCGCAAGGCCGCGGCGGGCAACTATGACGCCGCCGCGCACGAGGCGCTGAAGAAGGGCGACCTCGAGACCGCGCTGGAGATGTACCTGCGCGCCCAGCAGCCCGCGCGCGCGGCGCAGGTGGCGCAGCGCCTGGGTCGCCCGCGCGAGGCCGCCGAGCTGTACGAGAAGGCGGGCGACAAGGAGCGCGCCGCCGCGCTGTTCCGCCAGGCCGGCATGGCGCACCGCGCCGACGAGCTCATGCCCGAGCGGCGCGCCGACCTGGGCGGGCTGTCCAGCGTCCCCGGCTCCGGCCCCGGCACCGGCGACGACGCCGCACGCGCCCCAGCCAGACCCCAGGCCATCGACCTCGACCCGCCCAAGCTGGTGACGCCAGCGGAGCGTGCGCGCAAGCTCGAGGACGAGCTGCGCGCGGCGCTGGCGCGGGGCGCGACCGATCCCGCCGGCAAGGCCAAGGTCGAGGCGCTGGGCAACCAGTGCGCCGAGGCCTGGCTGGCGCTGGGCGACGTCAAGCGCGCCGCCGAGGTGTGCAAGGACGCTGGCCTCGTCGATCAGGCGGTCAACCTGTACGTCAACCTGCTGGGCGACTTCGGCTCGGCGGCGGCGCTGCTGGGCGGGCGCGGCGATCACAAGCGCGCCGCCGAGCTGTACGCCCAGGCCGGCCTCAAGGAGCGCGCACTCGACGCCTGGATCTCCTGGTCAAAGGGCGCCGAGGATCCGCTGGCGCACCTCGGCCAGGTGCGCGAGCTGGGCGACGACGCGCTCGACACCATGGCCGAGGCCATCACCAAGCTGCGGCCCCTGGAGCGCGACCAGAAGGCGCTCGATCTGCACTACCGGCTGGCGGTCGCGCTGCAGGGCTACCAGCACGCCAGCGTGGCGGCGCCCATGCTGGAGAGCATCTCGCGCCTGATGCCGGGCTATCGCGACGTCGAGCAACGCCTGGCGCTGGCCCGTCCCGCGCGTGCGGCGACGCCGGCCGCCGCGGCGGCCCGGGCTCGGCCCGCAGCCGCACCGGCCGTGGCGCCAGCCACGCCGGCGACCCCACCCGCCGCGGCCGCGGCCGTCGACCGGGCCGAGCTGGAGAACCTGGTCGCCGAGGCGGTGTCGTCGGCGGTCGCGCGCGCCGTCGATCGCCACGCCGAGCTGGTGTCGAAGGCGGTCGCCGCCCGTGGCCTGGAGCGCGAGGAGGTCACCCTGGTCCTGGCCCAGGACACCGCGGTGCAGGCCGCCAAGCTGGGCCCCAGCGCGATCGAGCTCGAGCAGATGATCGCCGGCAAGAAGGCCGACCTCGGCAACATCGAGGTGTACTACCGCATGGGGTTGGCGCTGATGGCGGCGGGCCGCTGGGACGACGCGCGCAACGCCTTCTCCGCCGTCGACTACGCCTCTCCCGGCTATCGTGACGCCCTCAAGCGCGCGCAGGAGCTGGCGCGCTGGCGCCAGGCCCTGGCGGCGACCCAGCTCGGCGCGGCGGCCACCGCGGACAGCCCGCTGCCGGCGCTGGCGGGCGGGCGCTACAAGCTGCTCGGCGAGCTCGGCCGCGGCGCCATGGCGGTGGTCTACCGCGCGCACGACACCACGCTGGACCGCGAGGTCGCCATCAAGTTCATCGCCGACGAGGGCGGCAAGGACGAGCTGATGCGCAGCTTCTTCGAGCGCGAGGCGCGCACGGCGGCCGGGCTGTCGCACCCCAACATCGTGACCGTGCTCGACGTCGGCAAGCTCGACGGCCGCCCCTTCATCTGCATGGAGCTGGTCGAGGGCAACACGGTGGAGCAGCTGATGCGCACCGAGAGCCGCCTCAAGGTGCTCGACGCGCTCGACATCGCGGCCCAGGTGCTGACCGCGCTGGAGTATGCCCACGGCAAGCGCGTGGTCCACCGCGACATCAAGCCGGGCAACCTGATGAAGACCAAGCAGGGGCTGGTCAAGCTGATGGACTTCGGCATCGCCAAGTCGATCGACGCCACGCCGTCGCCGACCAAGGCCACCGTGGTCGCCGGCACGCCGCCGTACATGGCGCCGGAGCAGCTGGCGGGACGCGCCGAGCCGCGCAGCGACCTGTTCGCGGTCGGCGCCGCGCTGTACGAGATGCTGGTCGGCAAGACCCCGTTCGAGGGACTGCGCCGCGATCTCCCGCCCGCCATGGTGCGCACGCTGAACCCCGCGGTGCCCAAGATCCTGGAGGGCATCGTCCACCGCGCGCTGGAGATCGATGCTGAAAAGCGCTTTGCAAATGCGACCGAGATGTTGACACCCATCAAACATGTGCTGGCGACCGCGACCCGGTTCGTGGCCAAGCGCTCGCCCGCCGGCACCACGGTGGGTCAGGCCCCGCCGCCCGAGCGACCCCCACCGGCGCCAGCCACGCCGCCCGCGGGCGGTAGCGCCACCCGCACCCTGCGACGCAGCTGACCGTCATGTGAGGAGCTCCGATGCCGCGGATCGACGTCTATCTCAACACCCTCATCAAGTTCGGCGCCACCCGCGTGGTGCTGAACTCGAATGCCAACGTGGCGCTCGAGTTTCCCACGGGCACCCGCTATGGCAGCCAGTCGACGCCGCACGAGGCGCTGGTCGCGCTGCTCGAAGAGATCGCACCGGCGGCGACCATGACCGCGATCCGCACCGGGCGCGTGCAGGTCTTCCCGCACACCCACCTCGGCAAGGTGTACTCGGTCGAGGTCACGCCGTCGGGCCCGACCTGGGCGGTCTCGATGGGGCCGGCGCCGACCATGCGCGGGGCCGCGGTGGGGCCGGCCGCGCAGGCCGCTGACGATGGGCTGAAGATCGAGCGTCACAACTATGCCGACGCCGAGCCGGCCGCCGCCCGGGGCCGCGCCGCGGCCGGCCCCCCCGGTCCCCCTGGCCTCAAGCTGGATCCGCCGGGCAGCCTGCTGGGTGGCGCCGCGGCGGCGCCCGCGGGCCCACCACCGGTGGCCATGCCCGCCGAGCCGGAGCCGCACGCCAGCGTCACCGTCAAGCACCGCATGGAGCAGCTGCTGCTCGACATGCTGAAGGCCAAGGCGTCCGACCTGCACGTGTCGACGGGGTCGCCGCCCTTCGTGCGCGTCGACGGCGAGATGAAGCACCTGCCCGGCGACCACGAGGCCTTCACCGCGCACACCCTGCAGGAGCAGCTGTACGAGATCACGCCCGAGAAGAACCGCATCGAGTACGAGCAGCGCAACGACACCGACTTCGCGCACTCCATCCCCGGCGTGGCCCGCTTCCGCGCCAACCTGTTCAAGGATCGCAAGGGGCCCGGCGCGGTGTTCCGCCAGATCCCCTTCAAGATCCTGTCGCCCGAGCAGCTCGGCCTGCCCAAGGGGGTGCTCGAGCTGTGCAACCTGACCAAGGGGCTGGTGGTGGTGACCGGGCCCACCGGGTCGGGCAAGTCGACCACGCTGGCGACCCTCATCGACTACGTCAACGTGCACCGCAAGGACCACATCATCACCATCGAGGACCCCATCGAGTTCGTGCACGAGAACAAGGGCTGCCTGATCAACCAGCGCGAGGTGCACTCGCACACGCGGTCCTTCAAGGACGCCCTGCGCGCGGCGCTGCGCGAGGATCCCGACATCGTGCTGGTCGGCGAGATGCGCGATCTCGAGACCATCGCCATCGCGGTCGAGACCGCCGAGACCGGCCACCTGGTGTTCGGCACGCTGCACACCACCACGGCGCCGTCGACCGTCGATCGCGTCATCGACCAGTTCCCGTCCGACCGCCAGGAGCAGGTGCGCCAGATGCTGGCCGAGTCGCTGCGTGGCGTGATCGCGCAGACGCTGTGCCGCAAGGTCGGCGGCGGGCGCGTGGCGGCCTACGAGGTGCTGATGGGCTCGAGCGCGGTGTCGAACCTGATCCGCGAGCGCAAGACCTTCCAGCTGTTCTCGATGATGCAGACCGGCAAGGCGCAGGGCATGATGACGATGAACGACTCGCTGATCGAGCTGGTCAAGAAGGGGCTGGTCGAGCCGCAGGAGGCCTACATGAAGGCGGTCAACAAGGCCGAGTTCAAGGGCCTGCTGGCGCGCGAGGGCCACAAGGTCGTGGCCGCCGAGTAGCGCGCCGCGCGCTACTTGACGGTGACCTTGGCCGTGGTGTGGCAGCGCTTGGGGTCGGTGCCCTTGACCGGGAGATCGAAGTCGAGCGTGTAGGTCCCCGGGCGCACCACGGTGTCGCCGCAGCGCATCTTGGTGCGCAGCTCGACCTGGCTGACCTCGACGCGCGCACCGGCGGCCAGCGTGATGGTCTTGTCGTCACCGGTGGTGGCGCAGATCCCCATCATGCACGAGCCGTCATAGATCGTGACCTTGCCGAAGCCCTTCCAGCTGGCCTGCGCCTGCGGACAGCGGTCGCGCACCACCAGCTTCAGCTCGGCGCCGGTGCGGTTGGTGATGAAGGCGGTCGCCTGCAGCGAGCCGCCCTTGCTCAGGGTGGCCTTGGCCTTGCCGTCGACCAGGGTCTCGTGCAGGAGCTCGCAGCCGCCCGGCGCGACGCTGGGCGCCGGCGTGGCCGACGCGACCGGGGACGCCGACGGCTCGGGCGAGGCCGAGGCCTCTGGCGTGGCGGAGGGCTCGGGGGTCGCGGTCGGCTCGGGTGTCGGGGTCGGCTCGGGCGTCGCGGTCGGCTCGGGCGTCGCGACCGGAGAGGCTGACACCGTCGGCGATGGTGACGCGGGCGCCGACCCCTTGGAGCCCGAGCAGCCCGGGGTGGCGACGGTGACGACCGCGACGGCGAACACGAGGGCCAGCAGGACGAGGCGCATGGCGAACCGTATCATTTCATGGCGCGTCGAGCTGCTGCGCGAACACGGCGGGGTCGCTGGTGGGCAGCTCGCACGCGGTGTCGATGCACACATAGGCGGTGACCGCGTCGGGCGTGGTGGTGCGATCGGCCAGCAGCGGCAGCTCGCGCGCCAGCGTGGCGACGTCGGCGGCGCGCACCGTGACCTGCACGCGCGCGGGCAAGAAGCGCAGCGCCAGCACCTGGCGAAACGGCGCCAGCGCGGCGGCGGCGCGCGCCGGGTCGTCGGGCGTGACCAGGACGACCTGCTTCACGCGCGCGGTCGCGAAGTCGAGCGCCAGCAGCAGCGCCGGGCGCGACAGCGGGCGGGCCGCCAGCGCGCCGGCCTCGGTCGCCAGCGCGGCGAGGGCGCGGGCGCGCGCGGCCTGGTCGTCGGTCAGCGCGGCCAGGCGCAGCAGGGCCAGCGCGGCCACCGAGTCGCCGCCGGGCAGCGCGCCGTCGTGCTCGGGGTGCACGCGGACACCGGCGAACGAGGCCTCGTGGCGCGCGCTGGTGGTGAACCAGCCGCCGGCGGGATCGGCGAAGGCGTCGAGTTCGCGCGCCAGCGTGCGCGCGGCGGCCAGCCAGCGTGGATCGGCGTCGGCCTCGAACAGATCGAGCATGGCGGCCAGCAGCAGCGCGTGGTCATCGAGGAAGGCCTCGCCGCTGGCGACCAGGCCGCCCTGGGGCCCCGCGGCCAGGTGCTGCGCCAGCTGGTTGCCGTGGTCCAGATAGGCGCGCTGCCACAGCTCGCGCCCGGCGCGCTGCGCGATGGCCAGGTAGCGCGGGTCGACCGCGGCGGCGCGCGCGAAGGCCGAGATGGCCAGCGCGTTCCAGCCCGTGAGGCGCTTCTGATCGACCGCGGGCTGGGCGCGACGGGCGCGCGCGGCCAGCAGCGCGGCGCGCCCGTCGGTCAGCGCGCGCGCCACCTCCGGGGCCAGCCCGCCTGTGGTCGCGGCGACGCCCTCGGCGCCCAGGATGAGCACGCTGCGCCGGGCGTCGAAGCTGCCACGCGCCTCGACCCCGTAGACCCGGCGCAGCAGCGCGCCGCGCTCGGGGCCGACCACGGCGTCGACCTCCTCGGGGGTCCACAGGTAGGTCGCGCCCTCGTCGCCCGCAGTGTCGGCGTCGAGCGCCGCGTACAGCAGCCCCTCGGGCGCCATGAAGTCGCGCGCCATGCAGTCCAGGGTGTCCAGCGCCCACGCCAGCAGCTCGGCGCGGCCGCCGGCCTGCGCGCCCTCCAGGTACACCATGGCCAGCTGCGCGTTGTCGTACAGCATCTTCTCGAAGTGCGGCTTCAGCCACTGCTCGTCGGTCGAGTAGCGATGGAAGCCGCCACCGAGCTGATCGTGGATGCCCCCGGTGGCCATGCGCTCGAGGGTGCGCAGCGCCAGCGTCAGCGGCACCGGGTCGGTGGTGCGCCGGGCGTGGCGCAGGAGCAGCGCCAGCATGGCCGGCTGCGGGAACTTGGGCGCGCCGCGCAGGCCGCCCCACGACGGGTCGAAGCTGGCCGCGATCTGCCCTGCCGCGGTCGCCAGCACC
>JBGASF010000065.1:0-41988 GCA_044229835.1 Polyangia bacterium
GGCCTGGGCGGCGCGGGCGCCGGCTCGGGCGCGATGTCGCCCGGCTCGGGCGCGATGTCGCCCGGCGTGGTCGCGGCGGCGCCGTCGTCGGTCGGGGCGGCCTCGTCAGGCGGCGCGGTCTCGGCGTCCTGCGCCCACGCGACCCCGACACCAGCGAGTTGAAGAGTGCACAGCGAGAGGACGATGCGGAACGTTGCGCGGGACATGGGCCAGCCTCCAGGACTGAAAGTGTCGCGACGCTCGCACGAGCAAGTGTCGCGCCCGTTTCATTCGCGCTGGCGGAAGGCCCGAATCTCGCTCAGCAGTTCGCGCTGCACGTGCGCCGGGAGCAGCTCGCGAATCGCCGGGAAGATGATGGTCTCCTCCGGCTCGAGGTGGGTCACGAACATGGCGTCCAGGCGCCGCGTGTCCTCCGCCAGCGCAGCGCCTGACTGCGCCAGCCAGCCATCGGGATCCGCGCTCGCCGCCAGCGCGGCCCAGCGCGGCGTCAGGCGATCGATCAGTCGATGCAGATCCTCGTGCTGCCCCGACATCGTCGCCAGCACGCGTGGCAGCGCCGCCGGAGGATGCGCGAGGAGCAGCCGCGGCACCACCAGCTCGTCCTCGTCGTGTGAATGACGCGGCAGGGCGACCGTGAAGTAGCGGTGCACGGCTTGCGCGGCCTCCCGGCGCTCCGCAGCTGCTGCGCCACCGGCCTCGGCGACGCGCAGACCAAGCGCGACAAATTTGCGGATGCGAGCATGACAACCGAGCAGGAGATCGACCGCATCGGGCTCGGAGGTCGTTTGTTGCGGGCGGGAGCCGATCTGGATCATTGCCGCACCTCGTCGTGAGTGATCCATGGGAAGCCAATGAAATGATGCGTGGGAGTGCACGGATCAGGATGCATGCGGTCACATGCATCGCGGGTCTGTTTCGTGGTGCCAGATCACGATCGCGAACCGTCTGCGGCCGTCGGAACGGCTGCCGCAAGCCGTGCGGGGTGTTCCTCGCCGGCATCACCGCCGCGGGTCACGCGCACGCCCAGGTCGCGCGCGCCTGACGGGTCCTCGGGCAGGTACTTGCTGCACCAGCCGCCCAGCGCCGCCATGACCTGGCTCTCGGTCGCACGTGCGCCTTCTGGCAAGCAGCGCAGGATGCTGGGACCCACCGGAAACCAGCCCGCGACGATGGCCATGAAGAGGTTGCGCTGGCCTTCTCCGCCGGTGCTCTGGTGCGCCAGGGGCGCCGACGCCTTCTCGATGGCTTGCTCGATGCGAGCAAGGGACGCCGCCACGGTCTCCCGCGCAAGTCGGCGTTCTGGCTCGACCCGGTAGAACCAGCGCGCCAGGGCGGCAGCATCGGGCGGGGCGCCGCAGTGCGCCAGCACGGTGCGTCTGAGCAGTCCGAGATCCGCACCCTTACGCTCCAGGGTCCCGGCCAGCCCCTTGCCGAGCTCGGTCCAAAGCAGCAATGCATTCATGGGGTCCGCGGTCGCGGGGTCGCTCTGCAGGGCGTTCCAGATCGCCTCGGTCACCTCGATGGGAACCGATGGGACCTCATCCTCTTCGCTCTTCATGACGGCTGCCAAGAGCAAGGCTCAGACCACCTCAGGCACGACGGTTGCTTTGTCGGCCGGCCATGAGGGTCTCCTTCTCGGTGGTGCTGCTCGGTCTGACCGTGGGTGCCGCGGCCGTGCATGCTCAGCAGCCGGCACCCGCAACCGGCGCACCCGCACCTGCGGCGACCGCGCCGGCACCCGCCGACGCCGCGCCGGAACCGCCGGCCATCGCGATCGCCTTCGGCAAGCGCTGCGGCGGCTGCCACACCATCGGTGAAGGCGACCGCGCCGGCCCCGACCTGCTCGGCGTCACCACGCGGCGCGAGCGCACCTGGCTCATCCCGTTCATCCGCAACCCGGGCGCCATCATCGACGGCGGCGATCCGGTCGCGGGTGCGCTGTTGTCGAAGTTCAAGGGCGTGCGCATGCCCGAGCAGGCCTTCACCGACGCCGAGCTGAATGACCTCCTCGCCTACCTCGAGGGCTGCACCGCCGCCGGCGGCTGCAAGATCACGCTGGGCAAGATCAAGCACGCCAACGACGCCACGCCGGCCGACATCGCCGCGGGCGAGAAGCTGTTCGCCGGGCAGACCCGCCTCGCGGGCGGCGGCCCGCCGTGCATCTCGTGCCACCACGCGCGCGGCGCCGGCCTGCTCGGCGGCGGCACGCTGGCCAAGGACCTGACCTTCGTCTACGCGCGCCTGGGTGACAACGGGCTGTCGGCCGCGCTGGCCTCGACGCCGTTCCCGCTGATGAAGCGGATCTACACCGGGCGGGCGCTGCTCGATGCCGAGCAGTTCCAGCTCAAGGCGTACCTGGCGGCGACCGCCAAGGACGGCAGCCCGAGCGGCGTCGATCGCAACTTCGTCTATCTGGGCGTGCTGGGGCTGTTCACGTCGCTGGGCGCCATCGGGCTGGCCTGGCGCGGCCGGGCGCGCGGCGTCCGCGAGGAAGGCAATCGAGGGCACTCATGAGCTGGATCAAGGATCTGGTCGACCCGCAGACGCGCAGCTGGGAAGAGTTCTATCGCAACCGCTGGCAGCACGACAAGGTCGTGCGGTCGACGCATGGCGTGAACTGCACGGGCGGCTGCTCGTGGAACATCCACGTCAAGGAGGGGATCGTCACCTGGGAGATGCAGGCGCTCGACTACCCGACCATCGACCCCGAGATCCCGCCCTACGAGCCGCGCGGCTGCCAGCGGGGGATCTCCTTCAGCTGGTACCTGTACAGCCCGCTGCGCGTGAAGTACCCCTACCTGCGCGGCCGCCTGATGGATCTGTGGCGCGCGGCGCGCAAGAAGTTCGAGGACCCGGTCGAGGCCTGGGCGTCGATCGTCGCCGACGAGAAGGCGCGCGCGTCGTACCAGCGCGCCCGCGGCAAGGGCGGCTTCCGCCGCGCCAGCTGGGACGAGGTGCTCGACATCATCTCGGCCTCCACGGTCTACACCATCAAGAAGTACGGCCCCGATCGCGTCACCGGCTTCTCGCCCATCCCGGCCATGTCGATGCTGTCGTACGCCGCCGGCGCGCGCTTCCTGCAGCTGGTCGGCGGCGTGTGCCTGTCGTTCTACGACTGGTACTGCGACCTGCCGCCGGCGTCGCCCGAGATCTGGGGCGAGCAGACCGACGTCGCCGAGAGCGCCGACTGGTACCACTCCAAGTTCACCGCGGTCATGGGCAGTAACCTCAACATGACCCGCACGCCCGACTGCCACTTCGCCGCCGAGGCGCGCCACAACGGCACCAAGATGGTGGTGTTCGCGCCCGACTTCAACCAGGTCGCGAAGTACGCCGATCAGTGGGTGCCCATCAACTCGGGCCAGGACGGCGCGTTCTGGATGGCGGTCAACCACGTGCTGCTCAAGGAGCACCACGTCGATCAGCCCAGCGCGGCCTTCCTCGACTACATCAAGCGCTACACCGACTCGCCCTGCCTGGTGAAGCTCGAGAAGGACGAGGCCAACGGCTGCTGGAAGCCGGGCCAGCTGCTCAAGGCCGACGCCCTGGCCTCGCGCAAGGGCGAGGAGCATAGCCAGTGGAAGCCGCTGGTGCTCGACAAGCTGTCCGACACGCTGCGCACGCCGGGCGGCTCGGTCGGCCATCGCTGGCAGAGCAAGCAGGGCACCTGGAACCTCAAGATGGTCGACCCCAGCGACGGCGCCGCCATCGATCCGGTGCTGACGCTGCTGGGCAGCGCGGGCAGCGAGACCCTGCAGGTGGCGCTGGCCGACTTCGCCGAGCAGGCCACGCGCAAGCGCGGCGTGCCGGTGCGCTGGGTCGACACCGTGGCCGGCAAGATCCCGGTCACCACGGTCTACGACCTCCTGTTCGCCGAGTTCGGCGTCAGCCGCGGCCTGGCCGGTGAGTACCCCGCCAGCTACGACGACGACACCGCGATGTACACCCCGGCGTGGCAGGAGCGCTTCACCGGCGTCAACCGCGCCACCGTGGTGCAGTTCGCCCGCGAGTGGGGCCGCACCGCGGAGAAGACCGGCGGCAAGTGCTCGATCATCATCGGCGCCGGAATCAACCACTGGTACCACAACAACCTGATCTACCGCGCCGGCATCGTGGCGCTGATGCTGACCGGCTGCGTCGGCAAGAACGGCGGCGGCCTCAACCACTACGTCGGCCAGGAGAAGCTGGCCCCGATGGCGCCGTGGTCGGCGCTGGCCTTCGCGCGCGACTGGAGCGGCGCGCCACGGCTGCAGAACGCACCGTCGTGGCACTACATGCACACCGACCAGTGGCGCTACGACGCCGGCCACCAGGCCTATGGCTCGAACCCCGAGGGTGTGCCGCTGTGCGAGGAGCACACCGCGGATCTGCAGGCCAAGGCGGTGCGCGGCGGCTGGCTGCCGTTCTACCCGCAGTTCAACGAGTCCAGCCTCGACGTCGCGCGCAAGGCCGCCGCCGAGGGTGGCACCCCGGCCGAGCAGCTGGCGCGCATCGCCAAGCGCATCGGCTCGCGCGATCTGCCGCTGTCGGTCGAGGATCCCGACGCGCCCGAGAACTGGCCGCGCGTGTTCTACATCTGGCGCGGCAACGCCCTGATGGCCTCGGCCAAGGGCCACGAGTTCTTCCTCAACCACTACCTCGGCACGCACCACAACTCGATCGCCGAGGAGTCGGCGGCCGGCCGGGTCAAGGAGGTCAGCTGGCACGACAAGGCGCCGACCGGGAAGATGGACCTCATCGTCGACCTGAACTTCCGCATGGACACGTCGGCGCTGTACTCCGACATCGTCCTGCCGGCGGCGACCTGGTACGAGAAGGACGACCTCAACTCGACCGACATGCACAGCTTCATCCACCCGCTGTCGGAGGCGGTGCCGCCGTCGTGGGAGTCGCGCTCGGACTGGGAGATCTTCAAGTCGATCGCCAAGCGCACCAGCCAGCTGGCCGGGCGCCACCTGCCGAACCAGGTCATGGACGTCGTGATGTCGCCGCTGGCGCACGACAGCCCCGACGAGCTGGCGCAGCCCACCATGCAGGACTGGGGGCGCGGCGAGTGCGAGTACGTCCCGGGCAAGACCGGGCCCAAGCTGTCGTTCGTCGAGCGTGACTACCAGCACCTGTACGAGCGCTTCATCTCGCTGGGGCCCAAGGTGCGCAGCGACGGCCTGGGCGCCCACGGCGTCAAGTACGACTGCGCCGACTTCTATGACGAGCTGGTGCGCGACACCGGCAACATCGAGGGTGGCAGCGGTCGCGTGCTGGGCCGCGGCCACGTCGAGATCGCCAGCAACGGCCAGAACGGGCACAACGGCCATGGCAAAAACGGTGGCAACGGCCAGGGCAACGGCCACCCCGCCACCGGCCCGAACGGCGAGGTCCTGCTGCCGCGCTATCCATCGATCGCGACCGCCAAGGAGGCCGCCAACGCCATCCTGCGCCTGGCTCCCGAGACCAACGGCGAGCTGGCCTACCGCGCCTACCAGTACATGGAGAAGAAGACCGGCCTGGTCCTGGCCGATCTGGCCGAGGGCTCGCGCCACGTGCGCGCCGACTTCGCCGCCCTGCAGGCGCAGCCGCGCCGCCTGCTCAACAGCCCGTGCTGGTCGGGGTTGACCGACCAGAAGCGCACCTACTCGGCCTTCACCTACAACGTCGATCGCGACGTGCCGTGGCGGACCTTGACGGGCCGTCAATCATTTTACCTGGATCACCCTGCGTATATCGCGTTCGGTGAGCACCTGCCCACGTACAAGCCGTCGCCGCTGCCGGCCGCCTACGGCGACCTGGTGACCTCGCCGCGGCCGGGTCCCACCAAGGTGCTGAACTTCCTGACGCCGCACGGCAAGTGGCACATCCACTCGACCTACGGCGACACCCACCGCATGCTGACGCTGTCGCGCGGCGGCGAGCCGTGCTGGATGAACGACCGTGATGCCGCCGACCTCGGCATCACCGACAACGACTGGGTCGAGGTCCACAACGACAACGGCGTGGTGGTCACCCGCGCCTGCGTCAGCGCGCGCATTCCCAAGGGCGTCTGCATCATCTACCACTCGCCCGAGCGCACCATCAACGTGCCCAAGTCACCGCTGCGCGGCAACAAGCGCGCCGGTGGTCACAACAGCCTGACGCGCATCCGCCTCAAGCCGCTGCTGATGGTCGGTGGCTACGCGCAGTTCACGTTCCACTTCAACTACTGGGGCCCCACCGGCGTGAACCGCGACAGCCACGTGCTGGTGCGTCGCCTGGACAAGCCAACGTTCTGAGAGGGAGGACGCAGATGGACGTTCGCAGCCAGGTCTCGATGGTCTTTCACCTCGACAAGTGCATCGGGTGCCACACCTGCTCGATCGCTTGCAAGAACGTGTGGACCGATCGCAAGGGCGCCGAGTACATGTGGTGGAACAACGTCGAGACCAAGCCGGGCACCGGCTATCCGACGAAGTGGGAGGATCAGGATCACTACGGCGGCGGCTGGGAGGCCAACAACGGCCTGGTCCAGCTGCGCACCGCGGGGCGCTACCGCGGCCTGACCAACATCTTCCACAACCCGAAGCTGCCGGTCATCGACGACTACTACGAGCCCTGGACCTACCGGTACCAGGACCTGTTCGACGCGCCCGCGGGCGACGACCAGCCCATCGCGCGCGCGATCTCGATGCTGACCGGCAAGCCGATGGAGATCACCGCCGGCCCCAACTGGGACGACGACCTCGGCGGCTCGCCGCTGTATGCCGCCAAGGATCCCAACCTCGAGGCCATGAGCCCGGCCGAGCGCGCGCAGCTGTTCGAGATCGAGCGCCTGGTCTTCTTCTACCTGCCGCGCATCTGCAACCACTGCCTGAACCCCGCCTGCGTGGCGTCGTGTCCGTCGGGCGCGCTGTACAAGCGCGGCGAGGACGGCGTCGTCGTCTTGAACCAGGAGCGCTGCCGCGCCTGGCGCCACTGCGTCAGCGCCTGCCCGTACAAGAAGAGCTACTTCAACTGGTCCACCGGCAAGAGCGAGAAGTGCATCCTGTGCTACCCGCGCCTGGAGACCGGCCAGGCCCCGGCCTGCTTCCACTCCTGCGTCGGGCGCATCCGCTACCTCGGCATCCTGCTGTACGACGCCGATCGCATCACCGAGCTGGCCGGCAAGTCGGACACCGAGCTGGTCGACGCGCAGCGCCAGCTCATCCTGGATCCCAACGACCCCGAGGTCATCGCGGCGGCGCGCGCCGGCGGCATGCACGACAGCGTGCTCGAGGCAGCCAAGAAGTCGCCGGTCTACAAGTTCGTCAAGGACTGGGGCCTGGCCCTGCCGCTGCACGTCGAGTACCGGACCATGCCGATGCTGTTCTACGTGCCCCCGCTGCTGCCTGTGCTGGGGCGCGCCGAGAGCGGCACCTACGACACCTCGACCCCGGACCTGTTCGGCGCGCTCGATCAGTCGCGCCTGCCCATCGAGTACCTGGCCCGGCTGTTCGCCGGCGGCAACGTCGGCAAGGTGCGCTATGCGCTCAAGAAGATGATGGCGGTGCGCTACCTGCGCCGCCAGGAGACGGTCGGTGATCTGAAGCCGGAGCAGATCGAGGCCATGCTGGCCGAGGCCGATCTGCCGCGCGGCGAGGCCGACGAGATCTACCGGCTGACCTCGCTGCCGACCTTCGAGGAGCGCTTCGTCATCCCGCCCTCGCACCGCGAGGAGGCCATCGCCGCGCTCGACGATCCGCTGGAGTTCAAGGGCGCCGCCGGCCTGGGCTTCCGCGAGCCGCCGCGGAGGGCGCTGTGAAGACCGCCATGCCGATGCCCTGGGCCGACTTCGCCACCCTGCTGGAGTATCCCGGCGACGCGCTGCCGGGGGCGCTGGCCCGGGTGCGCGCCGCCTGCGCCGGTGGCCCCGGCGCCGCCAAGCTGGAGGCCTTCGCGACCTTCATCGCCGGCAGCGAGCCGCACACCGTCGAGGAGCTGTACACGCAGAGCTTCGACCTCAGCGCGCCGTGCTGCCTCGACCTCGGCTACCAGCTGTTCGGCGAGACCTACAAGCGCGGCGTCTTCCTGGTCAGCATGGTGATGGCTGCGCGCAAGCACGAGGTCGACCCCGGCGCCGAGCTGGCCGATCACCTGCCGGTGGTGCTGCGCCTCTTGACCCGCCTGGGTCCCGATGACGATGCGCTCGGGTTGGCACACGAGGTGCTGCTGCCCGGGCTCGACAAGATGGTGGCCTCGTTCGTGGTGCACGAGGATGGGCAGTCGAGTCCGTACCGCGCGCTGCTGGAGGCGCTGCGCAGCGAGCTCGACGTGGCCTTCCCGGGCGCCAGCCCGCCCGAGCGCGCCGCCGTGCACCTGCCGCTGTTCCGTGCCGCCAACGAGGAGGCGCAACCATGACGTCAGATGTCCTGCTGTTCGGTGCCTTCCCCTACGTGGCGATGGCGCTGTTCCTGGTGGTGTCGATCCAGCGCTACCGCAAGAACGCCTACACGGTGTCCTCGCTGTCATCGCAGTTCCTCGAGGCCAAGCAGCTGTTCTGGGGCTCGGTGCCGTTCCACCTCGGCATCACGGTGCTGTTCTTCGGCCACCTCATCGGCTTCCTGATCCCGCGCCAGGTCGCGCTGTTCGGCGCGGTGCCGCTGCGGCTGCTCATCATGGAGGTCACCGGGCTGACCGCGGGCCTGCTGGCGCTGTGGGGCTGCGTGCTGCTGATGGTGCGGCGCATGACGCACCCGCGCCTGCGCGTGGTGACCTCGCCGGTCGACAAGGCGCTGTACGCGCTGCTGCTGTTCCAGATCGTGACCGGGCTGTGGGTCGCGCTGTTCTACCGCTGGGGCTCGGCCTGGTACGTGCAGACGCTGGTGCCGTACCTGCGCTCGGTCTTCACCTTCCAGCCCAACCTGGCGGTGATGGCCGAGATGAAGCTGATCCCGCGCCTGCACGTGATCGGCGCCTTCACGCTGATCGCGGTGTTTCCGTTCACTCGCCTGATGCACGTGCTGGTGGCGCCGCTGCCCTACCTGTGGCGGCGCCCGCAGCTCGTGCTGTGGAACCGTGCGCGCGCGGAAGGGGCTCCGCGCCCAGGAGGGACTCGATGAGCTTGAAGGGCGAAACCAAGGGCTTCCTGAAGGCGGGCCACCTGCCGACGCTGCTCACGGCGTTCTTGTACTTCGACGTCTGCTTCTCGGTGTGGATCGTGAACGGCGCCATGGCGCCCTTCATCTCGGAGGAGTTCCACCTGTCGCCCTCGCAGAAGGGCTTCATGGTCTCGGTGCCCGTGATCGCGGGCGCGCTGATGCGCTTCCCGCTCGGCATCCTGGCCCAGTACATCGGGCGCAAGCGGGCCGCGATGCTGGAGATGTCGATCATCTGCTGCTGCCTGATCTGGGGCTACTACTTCACCAACTCGCTGGGCTCGCTGTTCGCGATGGGGATCGCGCTGGGTGTCGCCGGCGCCAGCTTCGGCGTGGCACTGTCGCTGGGCTCGGGCTGGTACCCGCCCAAGTACAAGGGGCTGGCGATGGGGATCGCGGGCGCGGGCAACTCCGGCACCGTGATCGCGATGCTGGCGGCGCCGCCGCTGGCGCTGGCCTACGGCTGGCGCACGGTCTACCTGCTGGGCCTGCTGCCGATGGGCCTCGCCATGGTGCTGCTGCAGCTGCTGGCCAAGGAGCCGCCTGATCGCGATCCCAAGACCAAGATGAAGGACTACCTGAAGATCCTGGTCTCGCGCGACGCCTGGATCTTCAACCTGATGTACAGCGTGACCTTCGGCGGTTTCATCGGGCTGGCGGCCTTCCTGCCCACGCTGTTCCACGACCAGTACAACATCCCCAAGCAGTCGGTCGGCCTGTACGTCACCGTCGGCGTGGTCGCGGCCAGCGTGCTGCGCGTGGCGGGCGGCTGGCTGGCCGACAAGATCGGCGGGCTGCGCCTGCTGTATGTGCTCGGGGGCATCATCCTGTGCGGCATCGCGGCGGCCGCGTCGATGCCGACCAGCCCGGTGGTGATGGCGGTCGCGGTGGCCCTGGCGATGGGCGCCATGGGCGCCGGCAACGGCGCGGTGTTCCAGCTGGTGCCGCTGCGCTTCGCGGCGGCGACCGCGGTGGCGGGCAGCCTGATCGGCGAGATCGGCGCGCTGGCGGGCGGCTTTCTGCCCAACGCCATGGGCCTCGGCAAGCAGCACTATGGCTCGTTCACGCCCGGCTTCCTGGGCGGTGCCTTCCTGACCGTGGCCGCGCTGGTCGCCCTGGCGATGGTCAGCGGCAAGTGGACCTCGACCTGGGTCGGCAAGGGCGGCAAGGCGCATGACCACGGCCACGACCATGGCCACGGTGGCCACGGCGGCCACACCACGTCCGCCACGCACGCCGCCGGGGAGGTCGCGCCATGAGCTCGACGACCGCAGGTTCGGCACCACCCGTCATTCCGAGCTCGGGCACGGCCGCCAAGCCGGCGCACCACGTCTGGGGCGAGCTGCCCGAGTGGAAGCCCGAGGACGCCACCTTCTGGGAGAAGACCGGCAGCAAGATCGCGTGGCGCACGCTGATCCTCACCACCACCACGCTCATCCTGTCGTTCTCGACCTGGTTCGTGATGTCCGCCCTGGTGGTGCGGCTGCCGGCCATCGGCTTCAAGTTCACCACCATGCAGCTGTTCTGGCTGGCCGCCATGCCGGGCCTCGCCGGCGGCACGCTGCGCATCGTGCACACCTTCCTGATCCCGCTGCTGGGCACCCGGATGGTGGTCGGGATGTCGACGCTGCTCAAGATCATCCCCTGCGTGGGCCTCGGCCTCGCGGTGATGACGCCGGGCACGCCGTACTGGATGTTCATCCTGCTGGCCTTCCTGTGCGGCATGGGCGGCGGTGACTTCTCGTCGTACATGCCGAGCACCAGCCTGTTCTTCCCCAAGCGACTGCAGGGCACCGCGCTCGGGCTGCAGGCCGGCATCGGCAACTTCGGCGTCAGCCTGACCCAGTTCGTGACGCCCTGGATCATCGGCGTGGCGGCCATCGGCACCGTGGCCGGCGGCTCGCAGCTGCTCAAGAAGGGCGGCGTGGTCAAGGAGGTCTGGCTGCAGAACGCGGCCTTCTGGTACGTGCCGCTGCTCATCATCCTCGGCGTGATGTGCCTGGTCTGGCTGCGCAGCGTGCCGGTCAAGGCGTCGTTCCGCGAGCAGCTCGACATCTTCAAGAACAAGCACACCTGGTTCTGCACCATGACCTACGTGATGACCTTCGGATCGTTCGCCGGCTTCTCGGCGGCCTTCCCGCTGCTCATCAAGACCACCTACGGGCGCTTCCCGGGCGCGCCGGATCCGCTCAAGTACGCCTTCTACGGGCCGCTGATCGGGTCGGCCAGCCGCATCATCTTCGGCTTCGTCGCCGACAAGACCGGTGGCGCCATCCTGACCCAGCTCGCGGGCCTGGGCATGACCGTGCTGTGCGGCGTGCTGGTGTTCGGGGGCTTTTTGACCCCGACCTCGATGGATCAGTTCCAGATCTTCGTGGCCTGCATGCTGGGGATCTTCTTCTTCGCCGGCGTCGGCAACGCCGGGACCTTCCGGCAGTACCCCATCATCTTCTCGCACTCGCCGCGCCAGGGCGCCGGCGTGCTGGGCTGGACCGGCGCGGTCGCGGCCTACGGGCCGTTCGCCTTCTCGATGCTGGTCGGCAGCGCCATCACCAACACCGGCTCGGCCAAGCCCTTCTTCATCGGCGTCGCGGTGTTTTACCTGATCGCGGTCGCCGTCAACTGGTGGTTCTACCGGAGGACCGGCTGCGAGCGGCCGTCATAGCCATGAACATCTCTGCGCCCAGAGCTCTCGTCGTGCTGGCAGGCCTCGGCCTGCTGGCCACCGGCTGCAACGTGGGCTCGCAGCAGGGCTACGAGCCGCCGCAGCCCATCGCCTACTCGCACGCGCAGCACGCCGGTGACCTGCAGATCCCGTGCGGCTACTGCCACTCGGGCGCCGAGCGCAGCCGCCACGCGGGCGTGCCCGCGGTCAGCACGTGCATGAACTGTCACACCCAGGTCAAGCCCGACTCGCCCGAGATCCAGAAGCTGTCGCGCGCGCTGGCGGGCGGCGAGCCGGTGCAGTGGGTCAAGGTGCACCGGCTGCCCGACCACGTGTACTTCAGCCACAAGAGCCACACCCTGACCGCGGGGCTGGCCTGCCAGACCTGCCACGGCCCGGTGCAGCAGATGGTGCGCGTGCGCCAGGCCAACGACATGTCCATGGGCTGGTGCCTGAGCTGCCACCGCGCCAGCGCCAAGAAGACGCTGCTGCCGACCGCGCTGGCGCCCATGCCCACCGATTGCTCCGCGTGTCACCAGTGAGGACCGACGATGGCGAGTGACCCAAAGTACTGGCTGTCGATGGCGGATCGCGCAGGCGATCCCGTGCTGGCCGCGGAGGCCACGCGCGAGTTCCCCGAGGAGCTGCCGGTCGGGCCCGGCGCCGACCCCGGCCCGGATCCGAAATCGCGCCGCGACTTCCTGAAGATCATGGGGCTGTCGGCCAGCGCGCTGGCGGCGGCGTCGGCGTGCAGCCGCGCCCCGGTGCGCCAGATCGTGCCCTATGGTGAGGCGCCCGAGGACAGCGTGCCCGGCGTGGCGCTGGAGTACGCCTCGGTGTGCGGCGCCTGCGCGGCGGGCTGCGGCACCGTGGTGCGCACACGCGACGGGCGGCCCATCAAGCTGGAGGGCAACCCGCAGCATCCGGTCTCGGCGGGAGCGCTGTGCGCCCTGGGCCAGGCCGCGGTGCTGGGGCCGTACGACGCGTCGCGCGCGCCGGGGCCGCACCTCGGCGGTGCGCCGGCGTCGTGGGAGTCGCTCGACGACGTGGTGCGCAGCGGCCTCGGCAAGGTGGCCGCGAGCGGACAGGGCATCCGTGTGGTGGCGCCGGCCGACCTGGGGCCGACCGGCGAGGCCGCGCTGGCGGCGTTCGCCGCCAAGTTCCCGACCACCAAGCGGGTGCTGTCGGATCCGCTGGGCCTCGAGGCCATCGCAGCGGCGCACCAGCTGAGCCACGGCGTGCGCGCGCTACCCGAGCTGTACTTCGATCGTGCCCGCGTGGTGGCGTCGTTCGGCGCCGACTTCCTGGGCAGCTGGCAGGCGCCGCCGGTGCACACCCGGCGCTGGTCGCGGGCGCACGACGCCGCGCGCCCCGAGGCGATGGCGCGGCTGTTCGTGCTGGAGCCGACGCTGACCCTGACCGGCGCCGCCGCCGACGTGCGCTGGAACCTGGCGCCGTCGGATCAGCTGCCCGCGCTGGCCGCGCTGGCCAAGGCGCTGGGCGTGACGCTGCCGCGCGAGGTGCGCGCGCCCGAGCTGGCGACCGAGCGGCTGAGCCGCCTGGCGCGCGAGCTCGGCGCCGCGGGCTCCAGCGCGCTGGTGGTGTGCGGGTCGGACGACGTCGGGGTGCAGGTGCTGGTGGCGGCCATCAATGATCGGCTGGGCGCCTATGGCAGCACGCTGTCGCTGGTCGGGCAGCCGGTGCACGCCGAGGCGGCGCCGATGGCCAGCCTGCTCGCCGAGCTCGACGCCGGCAGCGTGGGCGCGGTCGTCCTGCTCGGCTGCAACCCGGTCTATGACCACCCGCAGGGCGCCGCGCTGGCCGAGCGGCTGGACAAGGTCGCGGTCGCGGTGTCGACCGCGGATCGCCTCGACGAGAGCGCGCGCCACTGTGGCCATCTGGCGCCCGATCTGCACTTCCTGGAGAGCTGGGGCGATCGCCGCGTCGGGCGCAACACCCTGGGGCTGATGCAGCCCACGGTGTCGCCGCTGGCCGGCGGTCGCGCCGCCGGCGAGTCGCTGCTGCGCTGGGCCGGGGTCGACACGGCGTACCGCGACTTCCTGTACGAGCGCTGGCGCGGCGAGCAGGCCGCGGGCCTGACGGGCCTCGTCCTGCAGGCGGCCTGGGACAGCGCGCTGGAGGCGGGCTTCTCGCAGAGCCTGGCGCCCGAGGCGCCCGAGCCGGCCTTCCACCCCGAGGCGCTGGCCGGCCTCGGCGACGCGCCTGCGCCCGGCGAACTCGAGCTGGTGCTGTACGCGACGGTGGGGCTGCGTGACGGCGCCATGGCCAACAACGCCTGGCTGCAGGAGCTGCCCGATCCGATCAGCAAGACGACCTGGGACGGCACCTGTAGCCTGAGTCCGGCCACGGCCAAGCAGCTCGGCGTGGCCGACGGTGACCTCCTGGCCATCGAGGCCGGCGGCCAGCGCGTGGTCGCGCCCGCGGTGGTGCAGCCCGGGGTACACCCGCGCGTGGTCGCGGTCGCGCTGGGCTACGGGCGCAGCGCCGCCGGCAGCGTCGGCAACGGCATCGGGCAGAGCGCCTGGCCGCTGGCGGGCGTCGGCGTGGCCGGCGCCGGCGTCGCGCTGACGCGCAGCGACGTCAAGCTGACGCGCACCGGCGAGCGCCGCGCGCTGGCGCAGACCCAGACCCACCACGTCATGGAGGGCCGCCCGCTGGTGCTCGAGCGCGAGGCCGCCGACTATGCCCGCGCGCCCGGCACCCCGCGTCGTCACGAGAAGCTGACGATGTGGAAGGAGTGGGAGTACCCCGGCCACCGCTGGGGCATGACCATCGACCTCAGCGCCTGCACCGGCTGTGCGTCGTGCATCGTCAGCTGCAACGCCGAGAACAACGTGCCCGTGGTCGGCCGCCAGGAGGTCGCCAACCGGCGCGAGATGCACTGGCTGCGCATTGATCGCTACTACACCGGCGATCCTGCGGAGCCCGGCGTCGTGCACCAGCCCCTGATGTGTCAGCACTGCGAGAACGCGCCGTGCGAGACGGTGTGCCCGGTGCTGGCCACGGTGCACTCCAGCGAGGGCTTGAACCAGCAGGTCTACAACCGCTGCGTCGGCACCCGCTACTGCGCCAACAACTGCCCGTACAAGGTGCGCCGCTTCAACTGGTTCGACTATGCGCACGATCCACACCTGCGCCTGGCGCTGAACCCCGACGTGGTGGTGCGCAGCCGCGGCGTGATGGAGAAGTGCTCGCTGTGCGTGCAGCGCATCCAGGGCAAGAAGGCCGCCGCGCGCGCCGAGGGGCTGACCGTCGCCGACGGTGACATCCAGACCGCCTGCCAGCAGAGCTGCCCCGCGCAGGCCATCGTGTTCGGCGATCTCAACGACCCCAAGTCGCGGGTGTCACGCCTGACCCGCGGTGATCGCGGCTATCGCCTGCTCGAGGAGCTCAATGTCGGACCGGTGGTCAGCTATCTGGTGCGGCTCAAGAACACGGGAGGCACGCCATGAGTGAGCACGCGCTGTCCGACCTGCGCGAGCCGCTGGTCACCGAGCCGCGCACCATGGCCGGCATCACCGACGAGGTCTGCGCGCCGATGGAGCGCCGGCCCAGCATGCTGTGGACGCTGGCCTTCCTGGTCGCGGTGGTCGCGCTGGGCATCGGCGTGTGGGCGGTGCAGCACACCATCCGCAAGGGCATCGGGGTCTGGGGCCTCAACAAGACGGTGGGCTGGGCCTTCGACATCACCAACTTCGTGTTCTGGGTCGGCATCGGCCACGCCGGCACGCTGATCAGCGCCATCCTGTTCTTGTTCCGCCAGAAGTGGCGCACCTCGGTCAACCGCGCCGCCGAGGCCATGACGCTGTTCGCGGTCATGTGCGCCGGCCTGTTCCCCATCATCCACATGGGGCGGCCGTGGCTGGGCTTCTGGATGCTGCCGTACCCGAACACGCGCGGCAGCCTGTGGGTCAACTTCAGGTCGCCGCTCTTGTGGGACGTGTTCGCGATCTCGACCTACTTCATCGTGTCGGCGGTGTTCTGGTACGTCGGCCTGCTGCCGGATCTGGCCACCGTGCGCGACCGCGCCAAGGGGCTGAAGCGCCGCATCTTCGGGGTGCTGGCCCTGGGCTGGAATGGCTCGCAGAAGACCTGGCTGCGCTACGAGACGGTGTACCTGCTGCTGGCCGCGCTGGCCACGCCGCTGGTGCTGTCGGTGCACACCATCGTGTCGATGGACTTCGCGACCTCGGTGCTGCCGGGCTGGCACACGCCGATCTTCCCGCCCTACTTCGTGGCCGGCGCCGTGTTCTCCGGCTTCGCCATGGTGCTGACGCTGATGATCATCACGCGCAAGATCATGCGCTGGGAGCACCTCATCACGGTGCGCCACCTCGAGAACATGACCAAGGTCATCATCGTGACCGGCGGCATCGTCGGCCTCGCGTACGGCACCGAGTTCTTCATGGCCTGGTACTCGGGCAACATGTACGAGGCCTTCACCTTCAAGAATCGCGCGTTCGGCCCCTACGGCTGGGCCTACTGGATCATGGTCAGCTGCAACGTCGGCGTGCCGCAGCTGTTCTGGATCAAGAAGGTGCGCACGTCGCCCTGGATGATCCTGATCCTGGCGCTGCTCATCAACGTCGGCATGTGGTTCGAGCGCTTCGTCATCATCGTGACCTCGCTGCACCGCGACTTCCTGCCCTCGAGCTGGGCCATGTATGCGCCGACGCTGATCGAGCTGGCCATCCTGCTGGGGTCGTTCGGCCTGTTCTTCACGCTGTTCCTGCTGTTCACGCGGGTGCTGCCGATGATCTCGATCGCCGAGGTCAAGGGCGTGCTGGGCTTCGCGGCGCGCAAGCGTGAGGCGGCGGCGGCCAAGGCCAAGGGCGGCGCCAGCAGCGCGCCCACCGGCGCCAGCCTGCCCATCGCGGCGAGCAAGGAGCGGTCATGAGCAGCGGCCTGCTGGTGGCGTACTTCGAGGACGAGGACGGCCTTTTGCGCGCGGCCCGCGAGGCGCGCGCGGCGGGGCTGAAGATCCACGACGCCTACACCCCGTATGCGGTGCACGGCCTCGACAAGGCGATGGGGCAGCGTGGCTCGCGCCTGCCCTGGGTCACCCTGCTGTTCGGGCTGACCGGGACCCTGCTGGCGTTCTGGTTCCAGCGCTGGACCTCGGCGGTGAGCTGGCCCATCAACGTCGGCGGCAAGCCGGCGCACTCGTTCCCGGCCTTCATCCCGGTGGCCTTCGAGTTCACCGTGCTGCTGGCGGCGCTGAGCACGGTGGCAGCGCTGTTCATCCGGGCCGGGCTGCGGCCGCGGATCGGGCTGCCGCGGGTGCTGCCGCGCGTGACCAACGATCGCTTCGCGCTGGCGCTGTGCACCGATGGTGAGGACTTCAGCAGCGCAGCGGCCACCGAGCTGTGCCGCAAGGCCGGCGCCTGCGAGGTCAGCGCCGTCGAGGAGGCGCCATGAGCGGCGCGCGGAAGACAGCAGTGCGGAAGCAGAAGCAGCGGCTGCGCGTGCGGCTGGTGCTGGGGCTGGCGGCGCTGGGCGCGGCGGCCTCGGGTGCGGCGTGCTCGAGCGACCCGTCGCAGCCGCGCTACGAGTATGTGCCCGAGATGGTCGACTCGGTGGCCTACGAGTCGTTCACCGCGAACCCCTACCTGCCCGGCGGGCGCACCATGCAGCCGCCGCAGCCGGGCACGGTGGCGCGCGGCCAGCACCTGCTGCACTACGGCCCCGGGCCCGAGGAGGCTGCCCGCGCTGGTCGCGAGCTGACGCTGCCGGCGGCCATCGCTGCCGACAAGGGCGTGGCCGCGCGCGGCGAGCACCTGTTCCAGACCTTCTGCTTCCCCTGCCACGGCCGCGGCGGCGAGGGCGACGGCCCGGTCATCCCCAAGTTCCCGACCCCGCCGTCGCTGCTGGCCGCGCACGCGCGCGCGCTGCCCGACGGCCAGCTGTTCCACATCATCAGCCGCGGCCAGGGCGTGATGCCGTCGCACGCGGCGCAGGTCGGCTGGAACGACCGCTGGAAGATCATCATGTATGTGCGTTCGCTGCAGGGGGGCGGGGGGCCCGCCCCCCCGCCCGGCGTCCGGCCGGACAAGCGCGCCGCAGGAGCGCGAAGCCCGCGGATTCCGCCGCGCAACTGTCCGGCACGCGCGCTGCTTAGTCCTCGCTCGTCGCGACACGACACAGCACGAGACGGAACAGCAAGCCGACGAAGGAGAGGACAGCACATGGACGACAAGCGGACGAGCTACCCGGATGCCCGCAAGCGTGAGGTCTACGCCCTCATCAAGCGGGAGTCCGAGGACAAGGAGAAGTGGGTGCGCTGCGGCATCGGGTTCGTGAACCGGGACGAGTCGATCACCCTGGTGCTCGACACCCTGCCCGCGCAGGGCGGCCGCCTGATGGTGCGCCGCTGGGAGAGCCAGGAGGAGAAGGAGCGGCGCTTCGCCGCGCGCCGCAACGGCCAGGCCGGCGCCTGGGCCGGGGCCAGCAACGACAACCACGACAGCGACAGCCTGTTCGGCTCGTCGCACGGCTGAAAGGACCTACGCACATGACCGAGACGACGATGGCGACGACGATGGCGACGACCCTGGCGAGGACGATGGCGACCAGGATGACGACGACGAAGCGGGCGGCCTCCCTGGTGGCCGTCTTCCTGGGCCTCATCCTGATGGCCGGCAGCGCCGGGGCGGAGGGCAGCAAGCAGCCCGCCTTCTCCGGCACCGTGAACCTCAACACCGCCAGCGTGGACGAGCTGATGGAGCTGCCCGGGGTCGGCCCCTCCAAGGCCGAGGCCATCCTGGCCTTCCGCAAGGCCCGCGGCGGCTTCAAGAAGGTGGAGGATCTGATGAAGGTGAAGGGGATCGGGCGCAAGACCTTCCAGAAGCTGCGCCCGTTCCTGGCCCTGAATGGCCCCGGCCTGACCAAGCGCGGGCCCGAGGCCGCGCTGGAGGCCCCGCGTTCGCAGGGCAAGAAGGGGCGTGAGGCCAGTCAGGCCAGCCAGGACTGACCAGGACTGACCTGGACTGACCACCGACATGCAGCACTTCGGGCTCGCTCTGGTGCCGATCTCGCTCTCCCCCGAGTCGACCGCCCACCAGAGCGGGCCCGTCTTTTTCCCCGCTACGGCTTCGGTGCCATGAACACCAGCACCGCCGCCCGGGCCGCGCTGCGATTGGTGATGCCATGGGACAGCCCCGCCGGGGCCAGCACGGCCTGGCCGGCGGACACGGTGGCGACCTCGTCACCCACGCTGGCCTCGACCGCGCCCTCGAGCACCGCATAGATCTTGTCGGCGCCCTCGTGGGCGTGCGGCTTCTGGGCCTGGCCGGGCTCCAGGCAGTAGACGTCGCAGAAGAAGCGCGGCGTCTCGAACAGGTTCAACTTCTGCATCTTGTCGGCGCCGAAGCGCCGGGTGTCCTGGAAGCTCTTGATGTCCACGGAACCAGCATAACGCGCTACCCTGCCGCCGTGGCCGACCCCGTGACGCTCGAGGCACACGCCCTCGACCTCCTCATCCAGCTCATCCGCATCGACACCACCAACCCACCCGGCGGTGAACGCCCGGCGGCCGAGCTGTGCGCGCGCGAGTTCGCCGCCGCCGGCATCCCGGCCGAGCTGCTCGAGATGGCGCCCTACCGCACCAACGTGGTCGCGCGCCTGGCGGGCAGCGGCGGCGGCGCGCCGCTGCTGCTGGCGGCGCACCTCGACGTGGTGCCCGCGGCGATGAAGGACGGCTGGAAGCACCACCCGTTCGCAGCCGTGATCGACAACGGCTACCTGTTCGGGCGCGGCACCATCGACATGAAGAACATGGCCGCGATGTCGGTCGCCACCATGTGCGCCCTCGCGCGCGCCGGCATCAAGCCGCGGCGCGACATCATCTTCGCCGGCGTCGCCGATGAAGAGGTCGGCTGCGATCACGGCTCCAAGTTCCTGGTCGAGCAGCACCCCGAAAAGGTCCGCGCCGAGTACTGCCTGGGCGAGGTCGGCGGCTTCTCGGTCAACCTGCCGGGCAGCGACCGCACCCTGTATCCCATCCAGATCGCCGAGAAGGGGATCTGCTGGTTCGTGCTGCGCGCGCGCGGCACCGCCGGCCACGGGTCGATCCCGCGCGAGGACAACGCACCGGCCCGCCTGGGCGCCGCGGTCGCGCGGCTGGGACGCACCCGCCTGCCGCACCGCGTGACCCCGGTGGTCGAGCGCTACGTCGCCGAGCTGGCGCGCGCTCAGTCGCGCGTGCGCGGCACCGTGCTCAAGGGGCTGCTCAGCCCGCGACTGGCGAACTATGTGCTGAAGGCGCTGCCCAACGCCTCGATGCGGCGCGTCTTCCAGGCCGTGCTGGCCAACACGGTGTCGCCCACCGTGCTGCGCGCGGGCAACAAGACCAACGTCATCCCGGCCACCGCCGAGGCCGAGTTCGACGGCCGCACCCTGCCCGGCCAGACCGCGCAGGACCTCATCCGCGAGGTGCGCGCCGCGCTGGGCCCGGAGTTCGCCGACCTCGAGATCGAGATCCTGCGCGAGCACGGCCCCAGCGTGACCGAGCCGCACGCGTCGCCCCTGTTCGACGCCATCGGCGCGACCCTGAAGCAGCACGACCCCCAGGCCACGCCCATCCCGTACATGATCCCCGGCTTCACCGACGCCTCGCAGTGGAACCGCCTCGGCATCCGCTGCTATGGCTTCTCACCGGTGCGCTTCGACGCCAAGGACGACGTCCAGTTCGGCGACCTCTACCACGGCGTCAACGAGCGCATCTCGGTGGACGGCTTCAAGTGGGGCACCCGGGTGCTGCATGATCTGGTGAAGAGCTTCTGTGCGTGAGCCAGCTGCAACCAGCGATCCCGCGTACCTCCACCCCCCAGCTGCAACCTCCCGTCCGCACCTTCTGCCCTCGTCCGGTTGCATTCCGGGGTCCTAGCCCCCCGAAATCACGACGACGCGGGCTGGCAAGGCCCGTGCACCTTGGTGCGGGCATGTCCCGTCCGCGGTTCCTGATCCGACCCCTGGTCCTGTCCGTGATGCTGGCCCTGGCGGCCTGCTCCGCCGAGTCGCCCGAGAGCAGCACCCAGCAGCACGCCACCGTGACCGGCGAGTCGCCCCTGGTGGGCGCCTTCGTGCGCGCGTCGCTCGACACCGGCGTCCCCGCCGAGCTGCTGGCCAGCCTGGCCTATGTCGAGACCCGCTTCTCGCAGTCGGTCGGCTATGACTCCGACCTGGCGCACGGAGCCCCGCGCGCGCATGGCGTGATGGCGCTGTCGGTCGGCCCCGCGCGCGACGTCGCCCGCGCGGCCCGGCTGGCTGGCGTCACGGTCGAGGATCTGCGCCGCGATCCCGCGGTCAACGTGCTCGCCGCCGCGCGCCTGCTCGCGGCCTATGCGCGCGACCACTACGGCGAGGTCCCCGGCGAGGTCGAGGCCTACCGCCCGGTGCTGGCGCGCTTCGCGGGCGACGACTTCACCGCCATCACGCTGGCGCACGACGTGCTGTCGAACCTCGAGCGCGGCATCATCGGCATCGACGACGACGGCCTGCGCATCCTGGTCCCGGCGCGCACGCTGCGCGGCATCGAGGCGGGGATCGGGCAGTCCAGCCAGGCGCTCGGCTTCGCGGGCGCGATCTGGAACGCCGCTTACTCGGGCAACTTCCAGTCGGCGTCGCGCGGCGCCGCGCAGATCAACAACGTCGTCATCCACACCACGCAGGGCTCCTACGCCGGCACCATCTCGTGGTTCAAGAACCCCGACGCCAACGTCAGCTCGCACTATGTGGTGCGCTCGTCGGATGGGCAGATCACGCAGATGGTCGACGACTCCGACGTGGCCTGGCACGACGCCTGTTTCAACTCCAACTCCATCGGCATCGAGCACGAGGGCTTCGTGGCCGACCCCGGGCGCTGGTACACCGAGGCGATGTACACGCAGAGCGCGCGCCTGACCGCGTGGCTGTGCGACCAGTACGGCATCCCCAAGGACCGGGCGCACATCCAGGGCCACGGCGAGACCGCCGACTGCTCGGATCACACCGACCCCGGCTCGGGCTGGAACTGGACCCGCTACATGGACCTGGTGCGCGGCGGCGGCCAGCCCACCGCGCCGGCCTACCAGGCCAGCCTGGTCGGCAAGAGCGACCTCCCGGTGCTGGCCCCCGGCGAGGAGGCCGTGGCCTGGGTCGAGTACAAGAACGACGGCAGCGCCACCTGGGACATCAACAACACCCGCCTGGGCACCACCGAGCCGCAGGATCGCGACAGCGCCTTCTTCAAGGACGGCAACTGGCTGGCCAAGAACCGCGCCACCGGCGCCGATCACAGCTACGCGCCCGGCGCGGTGGGGCGCTTCTCGTTCGTGGTCAAGGCGCCCGCGGTGGCCCAGAAGACCGTCTTCCACGAGAAGTTCCGCCTGGTGCAGGAGGGCACGACCTGGTTCGCGCCGGCCGTCGAGCTGACCATCACGGTGGAGCCCGAGGCGACGGTGACGACGCCGGGGCCGGTACCTGGCCAGGAGCCGGGCACGGCGCCCGAGGCCGAGGGCGAGGCCGGTGGCGCGTGTGACATCGGCGGCGGGCCGGGCAGCGCGCGCGGCGCGGCGGGCGCAGGGGGCGCTGCGCTGGTGCTGCTCGTGATCGGGCTGGGAGTGCTGCTGCGAAGCCGGAAGCGGGCGGCGGACTAGTCGGCGGGGGCTGCGGCGCGGTCAGCGCGAACGCGACCGTGCGCGCGGTTGCTGCGAGCTAGTTCGCGGTGCGGGCGTTGGCGGCGTCGAGCAAGCGGAAGGCCCGCTGGTCCTCACGCGGTCCCACCAGCGCGAGCTGCACGAGCACGATGGCGGTGCCCACGGTGTAGTCGGTGACGGTGGTGGCAAGCTTGCTGATGAGTCGGAACATCGACGCCCTCCCTGTGACCTGATAACGCACTATCCCCTGTTGATGTTTCCGCTCTGTGAATCCAAATCGTTTTTTACTGCGCAGCGCGATCGATCTTCACGTTGTTCGGACTGGGGTTCGTCCCGTGAGCGCGGCGGAGTATGATCAAACTCGCCTCCGTGCGCAACTGTTCGAAATCAACGGCCGCCGTGGCCCTGCTGGCGGCATGTGTCGTGTGTGTCGGATGTGACGACGACGCAGTTGTCCTCGAGATACGCACAGATCTGACGATCCCGGGCGAGCTCGACGGCCTCTGCATCGAGGTCAGCGCCCGGGGCGCGACCCCGTTCGCGCGCCGCTATGTGCTGGGCGGCACCGAGGTGCCGGCCCTGCCGGCGACCCTGACCGTGCTGCCCGGGGCAGGCAGCGGCCCGGTGGCGACCGCGCGGGGCTACCGGGACGGTCGCGAGGTGCTGCGGGCGCGCACGGCGCTGTCGTTCTCGGGGGTGTCGCACGCGCCCCTCGGTCTGCTGCGCTGCGTGCCCGCGCCCGGGGTGTCGACCCTGGCGGTGCGCGACGAGGTGCCCGCGACCGGGGCGCACATCGAGGTGCTGTTCGGCCGCGGGCGCGCGCACCTGGTGGTGGTCGAGGCCAGCGCGGTGCGCGTGCTGGTGAGTGACGGTGACGCGCTGATGCCCGAGGTCACCGGCGCGCCGCCGGCGGTGCCTGCTGGTGTGCGCGCGCTGGCGGCGGCCGATGTCGACGGCGACTGTGACGACGACCTGGTGGTGGTGACCGACGCCGCGGTCGAGCTGTGGCGGCACGACGGGCGGGGCGGGCTGACCGCGGAGACGCTGCCGGGCGCCGGCCTCGGCGCGGCCGCGCTGGGTGACGTCGATGGTGACGGCGACGCCGACCTTGTGCTGGCGGGCGGCGCGCGGGTACGCCTGCTGGTCAACGACGGCGCGGGGCGCTTCAGCGAGGCCGCGGCCGCGATCACGCCGATGCCGACCGACGCCACCGCGCTCGACCTGGGCGACTTCACGGGCGACGGTGCGCTGGACCTCATCATCGGGCAAGGTGGCGCCGCGGCCGCGCCGGCGCGCGCCTACGCCAACGACGGCGCCGGCCACCTGGCGGGGCAGGCCTCGGCGGCCTACCTGCCGGAGACGCCGCTCAGCACGCGTGCGGTCACGCTGGCCGACGTCGACGGCGACGGCGATCTCGACGCCGTGCTGGCCGGCCTCGGGGGCGCACATCTCTACGTCAACCGCGGCAGCGGCCGCTTCGACGACCGCAGCTTCGAACGCCTGCCGGCCGCGAGCGACGACCTCGGCGCCGCCGTCAGCGGCGATCTCGACGGCGACTGTCTGCCCGAGCTGGCGCTGACCCGCAGCGGCGCCGCCACCAGCCTGCTCACCGGCACCGGCACCGGCACGCTGGCTCCCGCCACCCTGGCCCCGCCCGAGAGCACCCGCGCCCGCATCGCCGACCTCGACGGCGACGGCCTGCGCGACCTCATCCTCGCCGGCGCCACCAACATCACCTGGGTGGCCGGCCGATGACCCGCGCCCGCCCATGCCCGTGCCCGTGCCCATGCCCGTGCCCATGCCCATGCCCGTGCCCGTGCCCGTGCCCGTGCCCGTCCGCGTCCTCGTCCTCGTCCTCTGCCCCGAGTCCTCGGCTCCGCCACATGTCCGCCCTCTTCATCTTCCTCGTCAGCCTGGGCACCTCCAGCCCCGCCTTCGCGCGCGACGGCGGCGCGGCCATCCGCACCCGCCTGGCCAGCGGGCGCACCGCCTATGCGCAGCAGGAGTATCGCGAGGTCATCCGCACCCTGCGCCCCATCGTGCGCGACCCGGCCGCCACCCGCGCCCAGAAGGTCGCCGCCCTCGAGCTGGTCGGACTGTCGATGTTCATCATCGGCCAGACCGACGCCGCGCGCGCCACCCTGGAGGATCTCCTCGCCCTCGACCCCGACTACCTGCTCACCGAGCCCAGCGAGTCGCCCAAGCTGCGCAGCTTCTTCGACGACGTCAAGCGCGGCTACCTGCCCGACTTCCGCGGCGGCGGCCAGGCCGCGCTGGAGCACAGCGCGCCCACCGGGGCGGTCGCCGGCCACCGCCTCGAGATGTCCGCCGTCATCACCGCGGGCAGCGCCGGCCCCGACACCAGCAGTGTGCGCAGCGTGGTGCTGCGCTGGCGTCGCCGCGGGCTGCTCGAGTACCACGACGCCCCGATGTCCGCCCGCCGGCGCCGCCCCGGCTTCGTGGTCGCGCTGACGCCGCCCGCCGATCGCGGCGGCTACACGCTGGAGTACTACCTCGAGGCGCGCGGCCCCGCGGGCGCCGTGGTCGCGCGAGCCGGCGGCCCCGACGCCCCGTTGTCGCTGCCGGTGCGCGGCGGCACCGGCGCGGTCGCGCGCCCCTGGTACGGCCGCTGGTACATCTGGGCTGGCGCCGCCGCGGTGGGCGCATCGATCACCGCCGCCGTCCTCATCTCCGGCGCCGAGGACGCCCCCGAGGGCAGCCTGCCCCCCGGCTTCGCCAGGACGACGTCGGAGTAGCGTCGATGGCGCTGCGTGACGACCTCTCGGCTGCACTGGCGCGCATCCAGGCCCTCGAGCAGGAGCTCGCCCAGACCCGCGCCGAGCTCGCCGCGCTGCGCAACCCCGTGGTCGCCGCGCCAGTCAGGCCAGAGCCGCCGGTTTCGCCGCCCCCGGCCCCCACCGCGCCGCCCGCGCCTGCCGGCCCTGCGCCGGCGCACTTGCCCCGCACGCCGCTGTGGTGGAACACCCCCTGGATCCTCGGCCTGGCCTGCGCCCCCACCCGCCTGGCCTATGTCGACAAGCTGGGGCCGCCTTGCCTGCGCGTGGTCAGCGAGGTCGAGCCGCAGCACGACCGCCTGCTCGCCGAGCGCGGCCACGAGACCGCCAACCGGCTGGGGCCACACCTGGTGGTCCAGCTCGACACCCTGGAGTTGGCGCGCATCGAGTGGCCCGACGGGGAGCTCGCCCGGCTGCCACTGCCCGCACCGCTTGCGGTGCCCCCGCTGCTCGATGGCGACACCGCGCTGTGCGCGACCATGGACGGCCAGCTGCACCGCATCGATGCCCGGCGCTGGGTACTGCTCGAGAGCCGCGCCCACCAGGGCGGCCAGGAGCTGAAGCGCCTCGGCTTCGACCGTGCCCGGGGCGCGGAGGTGGACGACCTGCCCGGCGAGTCCAGCGCGCTCAGGACCCGCCTGCGCAAGCTCGACTGGCGGGTCACCCGGGCCCTGGTGATCGATGGCGGCGCGGTGGCCGCGCTGTCGCGGCGCTTCGGCGACGACGTGCACTGGGGGCTGGCCCGCGTGGACAGCGCCGGCGCCGAGCCGCGCTGGGTGCACGAGGTCGGCACCGGCATGGCCAGCAGGCTCGCGCTGGTGGACGGCTGGCTGGTCGGCTTCTCGGCCGCGCACCGCGACTCGGTGGTCCTCGACCTCGACACCGGCAAGCGCTGGCTGCGCCTGCATGGCTTCTGGGAGGACGCGCGCGCCGACATCCTCGACGACGGCGGGGCCCACATCGCGACCCTCGCACTCTAGGACGACCCCAGCGGAGAGGTCGTCGCTCAGCGCTTGCGTGTGCGCGGCGTCGGCGGCGACGGCGACAGCGCCTTCGCGGTCCCGCGCGGGCTCAGCGACGCCACCAGGGCATGCACCAGATCCTCGGTGAACTCCTCCTGCGAGATGAACAGCCCGGCGGCGCGCAGCCGCAGGCAGGCCGCCAGCGAGCAGAACAGCACGGCCGCGGTGCGCATCATGCGGATGGGCTGCAGCATCGGCGACGGATCGACCATGTGCGCCACCAGGCGCTGGGTCAGGGCCTGGGCGCCGGGGCCGTTGGCGGCGCGCAGCCCGGTCAGGGGGAAGGTCTGGCTGGAGACCAGCTCGGCGCAGATCTGGAGATACGGCGCGCCGCCGTCCTCGTCCTCCAGCTTGGCCACCATGGGCGCCACCAGGACACGCACCAGCTGCTCGAGATCTTCGCGCCCCTCGGCGCGCAGGCGGGCGATGGCGGGCTCGAAGCTGGCGTCGGCCGGCCCCGAGTGGCGGTCGAGCAGCGCCTCCAGCAGGGCGCGCTTGTCACCGAAGTGATACAGCGCCGCCGAGTGGTTGCGCTGGCCCGCGGCGGCGGCCAGCTCGCGCAGCGACACGTTGTCGACCCCGCGCTCGGCGAACAGCCGCTCGGCGGTGCGCAGCATGACCAGCCGGGTGACGTCGCGCTTGCCCACAGCTCGAATCTACTCCAACCGGCTCAGCGCGGCTGCGCGCAGGCGCGCAGCTCGTGGTCGTTCCGGGCCGCGCGCAGACAGTCGACCTGGGCCGCCGTGTACTCGGCCTGGCACTTCTTCACGTAGCGCTCGAACTGCGCCACCAGAGCGGCGTCGACACCCGCGACGTCACCAGCGATGACCTGGCGGGCCGCGACCTCGACGGCCTGCGCGGTCTCCTCGGGCATGCCGGCGGCGCGCGCCTGCGAGACCCCGACATGGATGAAGGCCTCCTGACAGGCCTCGCGGGTGGGACGCACGACCGCGGCCTTCTTCGCGCAGCCCACCGCCAGCACCCCCAGCAGCGCCAGCGCCAGCGCACCAGCCAGCGCAGGCGCAGGCGCGGGCGCACGCCCAGCCGCCCGCGCCCCCGGCACCCGCCGCGTCACTCGCGGTCGACCGCCAGGCCGTACTTCTTGACCAGGCGGTGGATGTAGTTGCGGTCGATGCCGGCGTCCTGGGCCGCGCGCGAGATGTTGCCCTTGTGGCGCTCCAGCAGCGCGGTGATGTACTCGCGCTCGAAGGCCTCTACCAGCGCGCCCTTGGCCTCCTTGAAGGGCAGCTCGAGGACGTCGCGCGCGCCGCTGGACGCCGTCGGCGCCAGCATCGACGGCGAACGCGCACCCGGGGCGCCGCTGCCGCCGGGCGCGTTCAGCCCCGGCTCACCCAGCGTCAGCGCCGGCACCGGACCCGAGCCGCCGCGCACGCCCTGCCCCGCGCCCGCCGCGCCCGCCGGCGACAGCGCCGGCACGCCCATCGACAGCGCCTGCTCGACCACGTTGCGCAGCTCGCGCACGTTGCCGGGCCAGGCGTAGCGTGACAGCTCGGCCAGCGTGGCGTCGCCCAGCTCGAAGCCGCCGCGCCCCATGCGCTCGACGAAGGCGCGCGCCAGCACGGGCAGGTCCTCGATGCGGTCGCGCAGCGGCGGCACCAGAGCGCGCACCACGGCGAGGCGGAAGTACAGATCCTCGCGGAAGCTGCCCGCCGCCACCATCTTGCCGAGGTCGCGGTGCGTCGCCGCCACCACCCGGATGTCGACCCGCTTGGGCTTGGTCTCGCCGACCCGGCGCAGCTCGCGCTTCTCCAGCACGCGCAGCAGCTTGGGCTGCAGCTCCAGCGGCAGCTCGCCGATCTCGTCGAGGAACAGGGTGCCGCCGTCGGCGGCCTCGATGAGGCCGAGCTTGTTCTGCGTCGCGCCAGTGAAGGCGCCGCGGACATGGCCGAAAAGCTCGCTCTGGATGAGGTCGCGCGGGATGGCGCCGCAGTCGACCACCACGAAGGGCCCCTTGGCGCGCGGGCTGTGCTCGTGGATGCCCTCGGCCAGCAGCTCCTTGCCGGTGCCGGTCTCACCCTCCAGCAGCACGGTGACGTCGGTGTCGGCGACGCGCGCCAGCAGCGCGAACAGGCGCTGCATCGACGGCCCCTCGCCGATGGCGGCGCCGAAGCGCGACCCGGTCCACGGCGCGACCTCGATGGGCTCGTCCTCGGGCAGGATCTCGAGCTCGGTGTTGCCGCCGACCTTGACCCGCGCGACGCCCTCGACGGTCACGCTGCCCAGGCGGGTGCCGCCGCAGAAGGTGCCGTTGGTGGTGTCGAGATCGCGGATGTGCACGCCGCTCTGGCGCACCGAGATCTCGAGGTGGTAGCGCGACACCGTGGGATCGGTCAGCACCAGGTCGTTGTTGGCGTGCGTGCCCACCAGCAGGGTGCCGCCCTCGAGCCGCACCTCGCGGCCCTTCTCCGGCCCCTTGATGACCACGAGCTGGTAGCGCCGCGCGCGCAGCGCCCCGGTGTCCGCGTCGGTGAACAGGTTGACGCGAACCACCGCAGTGCGGTCCTTGGGGTCGCTCGGGGGCCTGTCATCGCTCAAAACGCCGGATCCTCCGTGGTCAGGGCTTCACCCGCCCCCGCCTCCGCGCCCGCAGCATACCCCACCCCAGCCCCACCCCACACACCACCAGAAATCCCGTGCCCGTGCCCGTGCCCGCGCCCGTGCCCGCTCCGGGCCCTTGCCCCACCCGACACCCACACCCTCCACCCTCGCCGCCCCCGCTGCTGCCTCCGTCCCCGCCCCCGCTACCACCGCCATCGCCGCCGCCGCCACCATCCTTGCCCCCACTCCCGCCATCCCGCACCGCCGCATCCGGCCGCGCCGCATCCGGCACCGCAGCATCGATCGGCACCGTGTCACGCACCATCGCGATGGAGTTGAACTCGGTCGTGTTCGACACCACCTGCTTGCACTTCGAGGCCGGGTGGTAGCCCGCCGCGGTCACCGACACGCACCACAGCCGGGGCCTGAGCCCGGTGAACGAGTAGCGCCCGCGCTGATCCGCCGGCGTCGCCAGCGTCATCGTGGTCTGGCCGTCGTCCAGCCGCACCGTGGCCGGCGAGATCCCCTTGGTGGCGTCGAAGATGTCGCCCTCGCGGATGAAGCCGACCAGCGCGCCCGGGGGCTGCGCGCCATAGACCACCCCGAGGTGGTTGGCCACCGCGCGCTCGACGCCGTCCGACGGCCGCGACACCACGCCGCCCTCACCCTGCACGAACAGCGCGGCCGACCCGCCGCCGTCGAGCAGGAAGCCGTCATCGGCGCCGAACCCCGCCAGCAGCGCGCCGACCTCGGCCGCGGTCATGCCCGCCGAGGTCGCGCTCCAGCCGTCGACCACCACCAGGACCAGGCGCGTCCCCGCGCTGTCCAGCCCCACCGCGGCCCGCGGCGCGCGCACACACGGGATGGCGTCGGCGTCGCTGCACACGAAGGTGGCCGGCACGCTGCCGGCCTCCAGCACCATGGGCCGGCCCGACACCACCTGGGTCACACCCGCCGGCGCCGCCGCCACCACGTCACCCGCGGGCACCACCCGGGCCCGGCGCGTCTGCTCGTCCCACATCAGCATGGCGGCGCGGTCGTCGTCGGCGCTGCCCGGCCACAACGTGCCATCGCCCATGGCCAGGCCAGCGGGCCGGTAGCCGGTGGGATCGAACAGGTCACCCCCGATGGCCACCTGGGCGCCCACCGCGGCCGCCCACGCCGACGGCTTCTGGCCACGCCGGTCGGGGGTGGTGGCGTGCAGCGCGATCTCGGCCGAGGTCAGATCGATGACGACGACGTGGGCGCGCACCGCCGGGGTGCCCGCGGTGCGCACCACGTGGCGCACCCCCGGGTAGGGGTCGGTGCTGACGTCCGCAGCCTGGGCGGGCGCCGCCGCCGCCAGCGTGGCCGCAGCCCAGAACCCGCAGATCCAGCGTGACACGGCTCGATCCTACCGCCTCCGCGCACCCTGTGGTACATGGATCGCATGAGCACCGACGACCCCGTCCTCGCGGCCATCGACGCCGACGTCAAGCAGCACAAGATCATCCTCTACATGAAGGGCACCGCCAGCTTCCCGCAGTGCGGCTTCTCGCAGCGCGCCGTCGCGGTGCTGAAGTCCCTGGGCAAGCCCTTCGAGACCCGCAACGTGCTGGCCGACCCGGCCCTGCGCGACGGCATCAAGCGCTACTCGAACTGGCCGACCATCCCGCAGGTCTACATCGGCGGCAAGTTCGTCGGCGGCAGCGACATCGTCCTCGAGATGGCCGAATCAGGCGAACTCAAGAAGCTGGTCGACGAGCTCCCCTAGCTCGTCCCGCTCCCACCGTCTCCCGCCGATCCCCCGCCGTCCCCACTCCGTCCCATCCCCCGCCGTCCCCACTCCGTCCCATTCCCCGTTGCCTGTGACCTGTGACCTGTAACCTGTGACCTGTTCGTCCGGGCTCCGGGCTCCGGGCTCCGTTCCGGCCCTACTCCATCGTCTCAATCCGAACCGTCTCCCCCGCCCGCACCTTCACGACCTTCTCCTTCTTCTCCGCCTTGGTGCTGATCACCAGCGTGGCCTGCCCCTCCGCCAGCGCCAGCCGCGTCGCCCCCGGGCCATCGGCGCCCTTGGGCAGCGCGGTCGCGCCCGGGATGGCGATGTCCACGAAGCCGAGCTGCAGCGACTTCTGCAGGTCGTCGCCCTGCTTGACGTCGACCTCGAAGGCCTGCTGCACCCAGGGCCGCTTGCCACGCAGCTCGATGCGGTGCTTGCCCTGCTTGAGCGCGTGGTCCTTGAGCGGCACCCGCCCGACCAGCACGCCGTCGACCCAGACCCGCGCCTCGGGCACGTTGCTGTCCACGCTCAGCGCGCCACCGGGCTCCAGCTTGGCGGTGACCACCTTCTTGGCGCCGGCCTGCACCGACACCGTGACCTTCTGCGGCATGTACCCGGGCAGCTTCATGGTCAGGGTGTAGGCCTGGCCCGACTTGACCAGGTACTCCTTGACCGGCGTCGGCGACGGCAGCTCGACCGAGTCGTTGACGAACACGCTGGCGCCGGGCGGATCGCTGGTGATCTCCAGCGAGCCGAAGTCGGCCGCCACGCGCAGCGACGACGACAACATGATCTCGCTGCCGCCCTCGGGCACCGTCAGCGTCTGCACGTCGTCGACATAGCCGAACTGGCGCACCGTCAGGGTGTGCTCGCTGCCCGGCTCCAGATCGCCGAGGTCGACCGGCGTCATGCCGACCTCCTTGTCGTCGATCAGCACCTTGGCCTGGGTCGGCGTCGACCGGATGCGCACGGTGGCGCGCTTGAGCGGCAGCGCCAGCGACACCGCGGTGGTCGCGCCGGCCTTGACCGAGACCGCCTGCACGGCGTCGGCGTGGCCGGCCATGTGCGCGGTCACGGTGTGGCTGCCCGCCTCCAGGGACACCTCCAGGCGCGGATCGGCGCGCCCGTGCGAGCTGCCGTCGATCTCGACGGTGGCCCCCGGCGGCGTGGTCGTGATCGCGATGGTGCCCGCCTTGCTGCGCTTGAGCATCGGGTACAGCACGATCCCGGCCAGCACCAGCACCAGCGCGACCGCGGCGCCCAGCGCCAGGCGCAGGCCGGTGGACGACACCGTGACCTCGGCCTTGGGCTGCGCCGAGCTGCGCCCGGGCCCGACCAGGCGCGCGCCGCCGCTCGACACCAGGCGCCCCGAGGCGTCGATGCGCTCGTGGAAGGCGCCGAAGTTTTTCAGCTGCACCTTCGGCACGTCGAGCGCGAAGGTGCACACGCACTCGGTGGCCACGCCGGGGTACAGGTTGATGATGAACTGCGAGGTCGAGTTGGCGATGATGTAGAGGCCGAGGCCGGCGCCGCCGGTCTTGCGATCGATCTGCTTGTCCGACCCGGCGTGCAGACACTTGTCGATGTACTTCACCACGGTCTGCTTCTGCAGCGCGCCGAACGAGTCGCGCACCGAGACCGCGAACTGGTTGCCGTCGCAGGCGTACTGGATGACGGCCTTCTGCTCCATGCGCAGCGAGATGCGGGTCTTGGTCGGCACCTCGGCGAACATCTGCTTGCCGTCGGCGTCGACCGGCGCGTCATACAGCGCGTTCATCAGCAGCTCGTCGATGCACTGCTCGATCGACTCGCGGTACTTGCGGCGCACGCCCATGGCGGCGGCGAAGTCCGACACCGCGGCGATGGCGACCGACTTCTCCTGGTAGTCGCCGACCAGCATCGAGTACACGCGCACGCCCCAGGGCATGAACTTCTCGAGCCCGAACACATCGCCGTACAGCAGGCGCGTGGCCACCCCCGACAGCATCGTCATGTCGAGGTTCTCGGCGACCAGGCAGTTCGACAGCCGGTCGTCCTTCATCAGGGTGATCATCTTCTCGAGGTCCGAGGTCGGGATGATCGTGATGACCTTGACGTCCTTCTTGATGCGGTCGAGCAGCGGTCCGAGCTTGCTGTCGGGGAACTCGGTGACGTGATAGACGATCAGGTCGACGTCCGGCTCCTTGGCCGACAACTCGTCGAGACTGTTGAGGATTTCGACGGCACCGCCAGCCGCCATCAGGGCAGCCGCCAACTTCTTCTGGAACGTCTTCTCGGCCGAGACCGCTATCACGCGCTTGGAGAGCATGCGCTCCTCGGACCCCCCTGGATCAGGCCGATTCGCCGTATTTTACGGTGAGTTGGGCCGACTTGTCAAAACTCGTGAAGTAACAACGGTGAGGCGACCGACGCGCGGAACAGAACGGCCGCCTACCTGAGCTGGGTCGGGAACAGGTTTTCGTACTGTGTGGTGTCGAAGTAGACGCCCTGCTTGTGTGCAAACGCATACGCACCGAAGGCGTTGACCACGAAGGCCAGCACCAGCAGCGGCACGCCGACGCGCGACAGGATGGGGCGCCCCGACAGCGCCACCAGCAGGAGCAGGAACACCGTGAAGTCGAGCGAGAAGCGGAAGCCGAACTGCACCCAGCCCGAGTTCTGGTAGAGGAAGATCGGGACCGCGACCGCGAGCACGGTCAGCCACAGCGCGCGGTGCAGCGGCCCGCGTGAGCGCGGCCACACCGCGAACAGGAAGATCGGCGTGGTCAGGAGCAGGCTCATGCCGTGGCCGTGGATCTTGATGTGCGGCAGCTGGCGCGACAGCTGCGGCAGCAGGGTGAAGGCGGCGGCCAGGTTGCGCCCGAGGTAGTGCACGTGGAACAGCCCCCAGTGCTCGATCTCGGCCTGCTGGCGGGCCACCAGGTAGGAGTGGCCGAACTCGAACGGGCTGCCGAAGCGGACCTGGTTGAACCAGGCCGCGGCGAGGCCGATGACCATGATGGGGGCCGCGAAGAGGGCCAGATCGCGGGCGATCTTGCGCAGGCCGGCGCGGCCGCCGTGCACGCGCCACGACTCCAGCACCAGCAGCGGGAACATGAACAGCATCGGCGTGCGGGTCACGAAGGCGACGCCGACGAACAGGCCGGCCAGCAGCGGGCGGCGCGCGCCGAGCGCGCACAGCGCATAACCCAGCGCGAACAGCACGCCGAAGACGTGGGCGGTGTACCAGACCTGCCCGATGATCGAGCTGTAGAAGAACACCGTGCCGAGCGGCAGCGACAGCGACAGGACATAGAGCTCGGTCTCGCTGCGATCGTCGAGGCCGAGCTTCAGCTGGCGGACTCGACGGAGCAGCAGCAGAAACAGCGCCGGGGCCAGGCCGGCGAAGAAGATGGTGAAGGCGACGTCGTTGAAGCGGCGCCCCGCGACGGCGACGCCGGGTAGCATGAGGACCGACGGAAACGGCGGGAACGAGACATAGACGCGCTCGGACTGGCTGGCGATCTCGCCCGCCGCGGGGGTGTCGATCTCGCGGCCGTCGAGGGTGCGGAAGCGGCCCGGCTCGGTGGTCAGGGCGCGGCCGGCGATGCGCTCGCCGGAGGTCAGCTGGTAGACGGTGACGCGGGCCCAGTCGTTGTTGTGGCCGGGCGGCGGCGTGACGTCGAGGCGGCCGTGCAGCCAGGCGTCGGCCAGCACCACGAAGTGCGGATCGGTCGACTGGCGCTGCGCGCGCCGGCCGCTGGCCAGGAACAGGATGACGACAGTGATGCCGTACAGCGCGAGCGGGCCGCGAAAGCCGCGGCCCTGGCGCACGAGGAACTCGTCCGTGTGCTTCTGCCCGCGCGCCAGCCAGCGCACGAGGTTGCTGAGCAGCCGGATCATGGCCGGGGGCGCTGGTACACCGAGACCAGGGGCACGCCGTCGAAGGTCAGCACGTGGACGGGGCGAACCGTACCGTAGTTTCGCCAGATCATGTAGTCGTGGCGGTTGAAGTGCAGCTCGTGGATGACCAGGGCCAGGTCGGAGCTGGCGACGCCGCCCTCCTCGTGGCCGGCGTCGGGCAGGTCGCGGCGCAGCAGGCCCTGGTTCATGTAGTAGCCCCACGGGATGTTGGCGTCATGGGTGTAGACGCGGGCGCCGGGCGGCGCGTGGGCGTCGAGCCAGGGCAGCACGCCGCGCGCCGAGACGCCCCAGAACTGGCGGTTCATGCCCAGATCGGCGCCGCCGGGTGCGCCGCCGGCCAGGGCGTTGTAGGACGACAGCGCGTAGGGCTGGGCGTGGAAGGTCTCGGTCGCGGCGGCGGTCACCGCCAGGGTGGCGAGCAGCGCGATGGCGGCGGTGGGGGCGCGGCGGTGGCGCAGGAAGGCGGCGCGCGGCAGCAGCGCGGCGCCGCGGGCGATGGCGGCGCGCGCGGCGGCGGTGAGGCCGACGCCGGCGAACACGCACAGGAAGGGGATGGCCGGGGCCCAGTGCTTCTCGGCGCCGAAGATCGGCGTCGAACCCAGGAAGAAGGGGCCGGCGGCGACCGCGATCGACAGCACGCACAGCAGCGCGGGGGCGCGCGCGGGATCGTCGGTGACGCGGCGGATGGCGCGGCGGAGGACCACGCCGAGGCCGGTGGCGGCGGCGGCCAGGGTGGCGACCGGCACGGTGAGCAGCGTGGTCAGCAGCGCGACGTGCCAGGGGAAGCGCGGGTGGTTCCAGTTGTGGCCAAGGTATTCGAAGTTGTAGTGCACGTGCGTGAGGTGGAAGCGCAGCCAGTCGCGCAGGTGGGCCTCGGTGTCGAACCACAGCCAGGGCCACAGGATGATGAGGATGAGCGGGCCGACCACCGCGAGCGCGACCAGGATGGCGGGGCGGAACGTCAGCGGGGCCAGCGCGAAGCGCGCCGCGGGGTGCAGCTCGCGCGCGAGGGCCGGGACCCCGGGGCCGGCGGCGGCCTGGGCGGCGCGGCGGGCGCGCTGGTGCAGGAGCTCGGGGCGCAGCGCGACCCAGAGGTAGTGCAGGCCGAGGCCGATGGGCAGCAGGAAGGCGTTGTGCTTGGTCGCCAGCGCGAGGCCGAAGCAGACGCCGCACAGCAGGGCCGCCAGCACGCCGCCACGCAGGGCGCGGTGATAGGCCACCGTGGTGGCGAACCACAGCGCGGCGATGGGGGCGTCGAAGCAGGCCAGCCCGGCGTGGAAGAAGGCGCGCGGCAAGAGCAGCGTGAGCAGGCCGGCGGTGACCCCGGCGGCGCGGCCCCAGATCCCGGTGGTGAACAGGAACACGAGCGCCACCAGCAGGGCGTTGAGCGCGATGGTCGGCAGCCGGTTGGCGGTCACCGCGTCGGTCCAGTGCAGCTTCTGGTGGAAGGCCAGCTCGGACAGGCCGAACAGGGTCTTCATCAAGGGCGGGTGCTCGCGGTTGTTGTCGGTCGGCGCGCGGCCACCCCAGGTCGCGGTGATGGCGGCGGCGGTGCGCAGGCCGGGGACGCCGCGGAAGAGGTCGACCCAGTAGCGCGCATAGCGGGCGCCGAAGCCGAAGTACTGCGCCTCGTCACGCGCGATGCCCTGGCGATGCTGGGACTTCAGGACGGCGACGAACGAGAGCAGGGCCAGCGCCAGCGCCAGGCCGGCGTTGATCAGCCGGTTTCTGCGCCTCGTGCTCGGGCTCGGGCTCGGGCTCGGGCTCGTGCTCGTGCTCGGGCTCGGGCTCGGGCTCGTGTCCGTGTTCGTGCTCATTCGCGCGCCTCGGCGGCGAAGCAGATCAGGCGGCGCGGGTCCTTCGCGCTGGCGATGAACGTGACCTCGGCGGGCCCCGGCGTGGTCGCGGCCTCGAAGCGCACCCAGCCGTCGTCGACCCCGACCACGGTGGTCGCCACCGGCTTGCCGACGACCAGGACCTCGAGCTTGCCGGGGCCGCGGATGTCGCGCCGCGTGAAGACGTCGGCCAGGCCGACGTGGCCGACCAGCTTGCTGCCCAGCTCGGCGGCGGGCCAGGTCAGCTTGCCGCTGCCGCCGGCGGGCGGCTCGATGCGGATGCACTTGTGCGGCTGGAAGCCGACCTCCTCGAGGATCGGGCCGGCGCCGGCGCCTTCGCTGCGCGCGGCCGCGAAGGCGGCCACGAAGTCGGTGCGCACCCGGACCGGGGTCTGCTCGAGCAGGCGCACGCGCACGCCGCCGTGGGCGCGCGACGACGTCACCCGCGCGCCCCGGGTGTCGGCCGCGCGCGCGCCGCGGATCGAGACCTCCCAGATCCGCCCGAAGCGCGCCGCATCCATGCGCCCGGCGACGTCGACCGGGAGCAGATCACCGAGGTGCAGCCGCCCCACCGGGTCGACCCAGCGCGGCGCGAACACGATCAGGTCACCGGCCTGCCACCCGGCGCGCACCTCGGCCTCGGCCGCCGCCCAGTCGGCGTCGCTCGCCACGCGCGCGGGCACCGCCCGGGTGGCGAAGACCTCCCACACCGCCAGCACCAGGATGGCCAGCGCAGGCAGGATCCCTGCCGCCAGCTTGGCCGGCCCTCTCCAGCGCGCGCTGTCGCTCATTGGGGCTCCGCGGGCGGGGTCCACTTGGAGTCGATGGGCACATAGATCTTCTTGGGCCGGGTCTCGGCGCCGCTGAAGGTGCGCATGACCTCGGGGCCGCCGAGATCGCGCGCCAGGCGGTAGCTGCCGCGCAGCCCGGGCAGCTGATCCCAGTCGATCTTGTCGTCGACCAGGATCATGGCCCAGCGGTGCTGCCGGATGCCCTCCTCGAGGCCTTTCGGGTAGCCCAGGTTGGAGGCCAGCACGTCGCGGATGCCCATGCGGTGCAGGAAGGTGCGCTTGCCGGCCTGGTAGGCGTAGAACGGGTGCGAGAACACCAGCACGTCGCCGGGCGCCTCGCGCACGATCCGCATCACCAGCGCCCCGGCGCGGCGATCGCGGCGCTCGGGGATCTTGCCGTCGGGGCGCCAGGCCAGGCTGTGCAGCTCGCGCGCCATCAGCAGGGCGCCGGCGGCGATGGCCAGCGCGCGCCCTGCCCTGCGCCAGCCCGCGCGCTCGGGGTCGTCGGTGCGCGCCGGGCCGGCCAGCGCGGCGCCATGGCGGCCCAGCTCGGCGATGGCCACGCCGATGGCGATGGCGCCCAGCGTGGTGCCCGGCATGTAGGCGTTGAACCACGAGAACTGGGTGCCGAACCCGATCGAGCTGACCACGAAGCCGACCAGCGCGAAGAAGGTCCACAGCACCAGCCCCACGGTGGGCGCCGCCAGCCGCGGCGCGGCCGCCTCGCCAGCCCGCCGCCCAGCCGCCCACAGCGCGCCCCGCCACAGCCAGTACAGCGTGCCCAGGATGACCAGCACCAGCACCAGCGAGATCCCGATGGGCATGTGCTTCCAGAAGTGGTCGGGCGCCATGTCATAGGCGCGCACGTCGTTGAAGTCGTGCTTCTGGTGCATCTGGTAGATCCAGCGCCAGAACCAGCCGTGGGTGGCCTTGTTGTAGATCCACACCGAGCCGCCCCACAGCGCACCCGCGGTGACGCCATAGATCGCCGCGCCCCAGAAGGTCTGCGCCAGCAGCGCCAGGCCCGCGGCGACGCCGAACAGGCTGGCGGTCTGCTTGGTGTAGAACGCCGCCACGATGAGCACGCCGGCGCCCAGGCAGGCCCAGCGCGAGCGCGCGTGGAAGCGCACCAGGTACAGCACGCTGACCACCAGGGCCAGGAACAGGCTGTCGGCGCGCGCGATGTCGTACCAGGCGCCGGTGAACGGGAACGACGCCGCGATCATGCCGACCGCGACCAGGCCGCCGATGCGCGAGCCCTCCTTGCGACAGATCCGGTACGCCAGGTAGCAGACCCACGCGATCGAGGCGACCGACACGCTGCGCGCCAGCAGATAGGTCAGCCCGAAGGGCTTGGACAGCAGCGCCACCAGCGCGGGGTAGCCCGGCGTGTACAGGTAGGGCACGAAGTCGACCGTGGGCGGGCCGTAGAGGTCGTGCCCCGCCGCCAGCCGCTGGGCGTGGGTCATCATGCCCGACTCCATCCACTCCAGGTCGTGTGGATAGCCCAGGCGCAGCCCCAGGGTCACGCCCAGCACCAGCAGCTGGTAGATCGCGAACAGCACCGCGAGCGCGGCCAGCGCCTGGCCGGCGAGCTCGAGCGCACGTGCCACCGGCGACGCGGGCCGGGCCTCGGTCACGGCGCCTCGACCCGGCCGGCCCGCGCGGGCCTCACTTGCGGGCCCTCATCAGCTGCTGGGTCAGGTCGACCCAGCGCTCCAGGCGGGGGCGCAGCTCGCCCATGGCCCGGGCGGCGTCGCCACCCTGCCCGCTGACGTCCTTGGTGGCCTGCCGATCTGTTGACAGGTTGTAAAGCTCCCAGGTGTTGTCGGGCACCATGTTGTAGACCAGCTGCCAGTCGCCGGTGGCCAGCGCCTTGCGCACCACGTTGGGCTCGTACAGCACCTCCTGCAGCGCGGCGCGCGGCGGCGCCCCCGCCGGCGGCGCGGCGCCCACGATGAGGTCGACCGCCGAGCGCCCCAGCGTGCCCGGATCCGGCGACGCCCCGGCCAGGTTGAGCAGCGTGGGCATCAGGTCGACATGGCTGACCGGCTCGCGGGTGCGGCCGGGCGGCGCGCCGGGGGCGCGGATGATGAAGGGCACCTTGGTCTGCGGCGGATACAGGTGATAGCCGTGGAAGTCGATGCCGTGCTCGCCGAAGCCCTCGCCATGGTCGCCGGTCAGGACCACGACGGTGCGGTCGCGCAGCCCCAGGGCGTCGACCGCGTCGAGCAGCCGGCCCACGTGCAGATCGGTGAAGGCGATCTCGCCGTCATACAGATCCACGTTGGAGCTGCCGAACGAGGTCACCTCGGGGTGGACCTCGTAGAAGTAGTGCGGATCGTAGTAGTGCACCCACAGGAAGAAGGTCTCGCTGCCGCGCGCGCGCAGGAAGTCGATGGCGACGTCGGTCTGCTCGCGCGACGACGAGCCGTGCGTGGCCGGGTCGGTGTTGCCCTGGTGCAGGTACTCGCGCCCGTTGTCGTACAGGTCGAAGCCCTGGCCCAGGCCCCAGGTCGGCGTGAAGAAGCGGTAGTTGAGCAGCGCCGCCGTGAAGTAGCCGTGCGCCTTGAGCGACTCCGCCAGCATGTGGTTGGAGTCCGAGATGGGCGGCGGCCAGGCGTCGCCGCAGCCGCCCACGAAGGGGCAGCGCGAGTCCCACGCCACCACCGAGGGCCAGCGCCCGGTCATGATGGCGGGCATCGAGTAGCGCGTCGACGGCGCGTTGGAGAAGCCGGCCTCGAACAGGGTGCCAGTGGCGGCCAACTTGTCGATGTTGGGCGAGGTCGGGCGCGCATAGCCATAGGCGCCCAGGTGATCCGCGCGCAGGGTGTCGATGGTGATGAGCAGGATGTTGGGGCGCTGCGGCATCGCGGGCAGCAGCGGGGTGAACGGCAGGTTGGCGCCCAGCGAGGCCGGCGAGAAGTCGCCGCCGACACAGTTCTCGTCGACCCCGTTGTCGGGGATGTCGGTGGCGTTGGGGTGGATGCGCTTGTTCCAGTCGTTGCAGTCGCCGCCGCCGAGGATGCGCGAGTAGCCGTCGCGATCGAAGTCGAAGGCGCGCCGCAGCGTGGCCAGGAAGGGGGCGCCCAGGCCGGTGTAGCGCTCGGCGCCCTTGCGCACGGCGTCGGAGGCCAGCCCGACGACCAGGCCGAACAGCACCGGCAGCGCGACCACGGTCGCGATCAGCGCGGGGCGGCGCGGCGCGCGCTGGCACAGGCGCAGCTTGTGGATGGCCACGGCGGCGGCGACCGCGAACAGCGCCAAAAGCCCCGCCATCGCCTGCGGGCGCAGGTTGAGCAGCTTGATCGACTTGTAGTCGACGGTGATGCCGACGATGGCGATGACCACCACGGCCGAGACCGCCAGCACCAGCGCCGCCCACGGTGACGCCAGCGGCCGGCGCATCGGTCCGCGCGCCGCCGCGCGCAGCCCGACCTCGAGCAGCCGCCCGATGACCAGGCTGAAGACCAGCGCGCCGACCACGGCGCCGATGGCCACGGTGGCGATGTAGGCCGCGATCAGCCCCTGGTTGTGGAAGCGCAGCTGGAAGGTCAGCGCCACCTTGCGCGAGATCCCCCAGGCGATCCCCAGCGCCGCCAGCACCGCCAGCACGTGCGCGGTCATGGTGATGGCCACCAGCGGGTCGGCCTCGCGGCGCGCCGCCAGGGTGGCGCGCACCCGGGTGATCAGCGCGCCCGCGCGGGTGTGGCGCCAGAACAGCCAGCCTGCCGCACCCAGTGCGGCGCAGATCACAAACCCGAGCAAGCCATACAGCGCCGCCAGGAAGACACCATGGCCGATGCGCGCGCCAAGTCCCGGCAAGAACTGGCGCAGCCGCCGGGTCGCCGAGATGGCGTCGCCGATCGCGGCGATGACGCCGCCGGCCAGGCCCGCCCAGGCGCCGGTCAGCGTCGCCTGGACCAGCGGACGCAGGGGCTTTCCGGGGGGCGGCTCGGCCATGGACGCGCGTATGTTGGCGGCCTGGCCCGCAAAGTCAACCCAGGTTCATCGCAGATCCCCTATACTGCCCTCCATTCTAGGAGGTCCTCGCATGAAGTTCCGCGCACAGGGCTGGCTCGCTGGGCTGGCAAGCGTATTCCTGGTCGGGTGCGGCGGCGGCGGCGGGAGTGGTGATGACGACACCACGGTGGACGGCAGTGTCAGCACGACCGACGGCGGCGGCAACCAGCCCGACGCCTACGTGATGCCGCCCAACAGCAAGATGGTCAGGCTCATCGAGGCCCAGTACTCGATCCCGGCGGGGCAGGAGTTTTACCAGTGCACCCGGGTCGATGCCACCGAGCAGCTCGACATCCTCAAGCTGATCCCGGTGGCGCCCAACGGGACCCACCACACCGTGTTCGCGACCGATCCCAGCAAGGGCACCGTGGGCACCTCGCGCAACGACTGCGGCGCCATCGGCCTCGACTGGAAGCCGCTGTTCGCCTCTGGCGTCGGCTCACCGGCGCTGACCATGCCCCCGGGCGTCAGCTTGCGCATCGCCAGCGGCAACCAGATGGTGCTCAACCTGCACCTGTACAACGCCAGCGGCGCGACCATCACGGGCACCGCGGCGCTGGACGCGGTGGTCTCGACCGATCCGTCAGCGCTGGAGCCGGCCGGGGTCCCCTTCGTGGGTCCGCCGCCCGCCGGGCAGTTCCGCATCCCCTCCAACGTCATGATGACCGACCGCTGCAAGGTCAGCCGCGACACCCAGTTCTTCGCGGTCTTCCCGCACATGCACCAGAAGGGGCGCCACATCAAGATCTGGGCCGAGACCGGCGGTGGCCAGCAGGTGGTGTGGGACAAGGACTATGACTTCAACGATCAGAGCTTCGGCAGCTTCACGCCGATCCAGCTGACCGCGGGCGACACCATCCACGTGGCCTGCGAG
>JBGASF010000066.1:0-41649 GCA_044229835.1 Polyangia bacterium
ACCATCTTGGAGGCGCGCGGCAGGTTGATCCAGATCTGGAACAGCTCGACCGGGTTGGGACCCGCGGGATCGAGCAGCGGGAACATCTCGGAGTGCACGATCCCGCGCCCGGCGGTCAGCCACTGCGCGTCGCCGCGGCCGAAGCGCGCGGTGGCGCCGAGGGAATCGGAGTGATCGATGTAGCCGCGCCGCGCGATGGTCAGGGTCTCGAAGCCGCGGTGCGGGTGCTGCGGAAAGCCGGGGACGACGTCGCCGTGGTACATGCGCCAGCCGTCGAGGCCGGCGAAGTCCTGCCCGATGTCGCGCCCGGCCAGCGAGGCGGCGGGGCCGAGCTGGTCGTTGCCGGCGGGGTAGGCGTCGTCGTGATGGACGCAGAACAGGAAGGGGTCGGCGGTCTCCCAGGGGAAGCCCAGGCGGTGGGTGGAGAGGATGAGGTCGGAGGGGGCGGCGGCCATGTGGATTGAGAGTATGGGGGGAGTGAACAGGTGACAGGCAACAGGCAACAGGCAACAGGCAATGACGGAGGGGGAGGGGGCGATGGGGCGCCGGGATCAGAAGGGGAGGGCGAAGCCTTCGATGGCCAGGGTGGAGAGGGGCGCGATGGGGCCGCCGCGGGCGACGTAGGAGAACAGGTTGGCGACCTCGTCGCCGCGCAGGGGGTAGCGCGAGAGCTCGTCGAGGGAGACCCAGGCGGCGCCGAGAGATTCGGCGTCGGGGACGGACTTGGGTGGAGTGTCATCGGCGGGGCGCGCCACGAAGATGACGCGGACGCGGGCGCCGCCCTCGGGCAGGGGGCGATGCTCGAAGCGCAGGATCCCCTCGGGCACGATGCGGATGCCGGCCTCCTCCTGGGTCTCGCGCAGCAGCGCCTGGGTCAGCGTCTCGCCCGGCTCGACGCGGCCCGCGGGCAGGTACCACAGCTGGCCATGCTTGCGCTCCTGCACCAGCAGGAAGCGATGGCCGAGGCGCACGATGGCCAGCACGAAGAAGTGCGTCGGGATGGGTTCGCGCGCCATGCGGCTCAGATCCAGGTGTCCTGGTTGGGCAGCTTGCCGGTCAGCGTGGTGCGATGCACCGGGGCGTCGATGACCAGGCCGTGGGTCCGGTCCAGCTTGACGAAGGTCGTGACCGGCATCAGCGAGGGCTGCCCGACGCCGCCTCCGCGGCCCTGGTAGTACAGGGTGTGATCGAAGCGCGCCTTCTTGTGCACGCGGCCGTCGTGGACGTGGACGGTGGGGAAGAACAGGCGCTCGGGGTCGCGGGTCGGGAAGCGGAAGGCCATCGGGTGCGGCTTCTGTAGCTCGGCGGCCTTGAGCTTGAAGACGGCGAAGCTGTGGTCGCGGTACTGCGGCAGCTGGGCCCAGACGGCGTCGGACAGGCGGAAGCGCGGGTCGAGGCGGTCGAAGTCGCCCAGGGTCGGCACGAACGAGGCCTCGAACGAGCCCACGTTGTGCACCACCAGCTGGCGCCGCTGCGGGGCGAACCCGCCGCGCGAGGGGCCCAGCGCGGCCGTCAGGGGCGGGTTCCAGCAGTAGTCGAGGTCGGTGAACAGCTCGGGATACTCGTGCAGGTCGATGAAGTGCAGGGCGTCGTCGGCCACCGTGCCGGCGCTCTGGGCCACCGGCAGGGGCAGGATCATGGCGACGTCGGTGCGTGACGACAGCCGCATCGAGTAGGCCAGCAGCTGCTCGGCGCCGTCACGGCGCGCGAAGATCTCGGTGCCGGCGACCTTCAGCGGCTTGCGCCGGAACCAGCCGGCGGGCGCCGCGCCTGCGAAGCAGCACATGCGCTCACGATAGCATCGCGGGCAGCGCCCCGATCAGGGCGGGCTGCACAGGTTGTCGTCGCCGCACTCGCCCGCGCTGCAGTCGGTGTCCTTCAGGCACGCCATGGTGCACACCTTCTCGCGCCCGGCGCCACCGCTGCCGCGGCCTTCACCCTTGACGTCGCGACACAGGTTGCTGGCGCACTCGGCGTCGGTGGCGCACTTCTGCAGCAGCGGCTTGAGGATGGGTACCGGCATCAGCGGGGGCTGCCCGGTGGTCGGCGGCGGCGTCACCGCGGGCACCGAGCCATCCGGTCCGGGCGCGGCCGGCGTGGGCGTCGGGATGATGACCCCCGGCGTCTCCTCGTCAGGCGGCACGCCCGCCGGGTCGAATGCACAGCTCGCGAGCAGCAGTCCCAGGGTGGCCAGCAGGGTCTTCACATGTCGGGGCTATTGCGATGCTCGTGCCAGCTGACGCATCTTCGATTTCACGTACTTGGGCCCACAAAACCGCGGGGCGGACACCCCAGCTGGGGAGGCCACTCTCACCGCGCATGTAGGCATGAAGATGTCAGCCCTGCGGCAGCGCGACCCGGCGCAGACAGACCACCTCGCCGGCGCGCAGCTGCTTCTTGCCGCCGATGGGGTTGGGCTCGCCGCCGCCGGTGGGCTCGCACAGCAGCATGGGCCCGGCGTCGGGTGACCAGCTGGCGAAGCTCTTCGCGACGGGCTTGCACTTCTTGCCCTCGAAGTCGCACAGCGAGCGCGTCCAGGTCACCGTCCAGGTCCGGATCCCGGCGCCCTCGAAGGCGCGCCGCCCGAAGCGCCAGCGCCCGGCCAGGCGCACGTCGGACATGATGAGCTCGTCGAACTTCACCGCCTCGTCGGGCCGCTCGGCGAAGGTGAACGGCCCCGGGCGCGGGTTCTCGTCCTGCAACGGCACGTCGTCCTCGGTGGCGCCCCAGACCTGGGTCACCCCGGTGGCGCTGACGGCGAGGAAGAACGGCCCGCTCATGGCCCACATGGCGTCGGCGAAGCGCTTCTTGGGCACCGAGGTCGCCAGCTGGTGCAGCGGGGCGTGGTTGTCCGCGACCTCGGGCTCGAGGCGCGCCACCTTGAAGCGCCCGGCCTGGGTCACCTCGGCGACCGAGACCTTGATGGGCGGCGCCCCCGGCACCGGGCGCAGCCGCTCCAGCGAGCGCCCCTGCACCAGCTCGAAGGTCCAGCTGGAGTCGTCGCTGAGCAGGTCGTCGAAGCCCTGCGCCCGCGCCCTCCCGCCGCCGCCCGTCGCACCGAAAATTCCCGCCAAGAACGCCGCTGTCAGTCCGATCCGTGGCCGCCGCACGCTCGCCTCCAGGTTGTGCCCAGCAAGACGCTCGGCGCGGGGCGGACATTCCCGCGCCGCGCCTGTCCCAGGCCCCAGAACAGTGCTTCCCGGCCGCGCCTTCGCCGTGCTAACAGAGGGCGGCTTTTCGGGAGACAGCAGGGACAACATGGCATCCACCGAGCGGGTCATCGGAGTCATCGGCGGCAGCGGCCTGTACGAGCTGCCTGGCCTGACGGAGGTCACGCGGCAGCGCGTCGACACCCCGTTTGGCGCACCCTCCGACGAGTATGTGGTCGGCCGCCTCGAGGGCGCGCGCATGGTCTTCCTGCCCCGGCACGGGCGTGGCCATCGCCTGCTGCCCAGCGAGGTCAACTACCGCGCCAACATCTGCGGCCTGAAGCAGCTCGGCGTGACCCACCTGGTCTCGGTGTCCGCGGTCGGCTCGCTGCGCGAGGACATCCACCCCGGCACCCTCGTCGTGGTCGACCAGTTCATCGACTTCACCAAGCGGCGCGAGAGCACCTTCTTCGGCGGCGGCGTGGTCGGCCACGTCCCGATGGCCGAGCCGGTGTGTCGCGAGCTCAGCGGCCACCTGTATGACGCCGCCGCGCACACCGCGGGCAAGACCCGCCGCGGCGGCACCTACATCTGCATCGAGGGGCCGCAGTTCTCGACCCGCGCCGAGTCGCTGATCTGGCGCGGCTGGGGCCTCGAGGTCATCGGCATGACCGCGATGCCCGAGGCCAAGCTGGCGCGTGAGGCCGGCCTGTGCTTCGCGCTGCTGGCGCTGGCGACCGACTATGACTGCTGGCAGGAGGGCGAGGAGGACGTCTCGGTCGAGCAGGTGGTCAAGGTCATGAAGGCCAACGTCGAGCGCGCCAAGCAGGTCCTCGTCAACCTGGTCGGGCGCCTGCCCGCCGAGGCCCCGTGCGCGTTCGCCGACGCCGCCAGGCGGGCCGTGATGACCGATGCGTCGGCGGTGACACCCGAGATGCGCGCGCGCCTGAAGCACATCGTCGACTGGGAGAGCTGAGATGGCGAACCTCGAGCTGTGTGTGGTGGGCTCCGTCGCGCTGGACAGCGTGGAGACGGTGCGCGGCAAGCGCGACGAAGTGCTGGGCGGGTCGGCGTCGTTCATCTGCACCGCGGCGTCGTTCTTCGTGCCGCGCACGCGCCTGGTCGCCATCGTGGGCGACGACCTGCCGCGCGGCCACCTCGACTTCCTGGCCTCGCGCGGGGCCGACATGAGCGGCCTCGAGGTCGTCAAGGGCGGGCGCACCTTCCGCTGGGCCGGGCGCTACGCCCCCGACTTCATCACCCGCGAGTCGCTCAACACCGAGCTCGGCGTCTTCGCCGGCTTCCAGCCCCGGCTGCCCGACAGCTATCGCTCGGCCGATCTGCTGTTCCTGGGCAACATCGACCCGGTGCTGCAGCTCGACGTGCTGGAGCAGATCAGGAAGCCCAAGCTGGTCGCGCTCGACACCATGAACTACTGGATCTCGCGCAAGCCGGCCGAACTCGCCAAGGTGCTGGCGCGGGTCGATGCCGTGCTGCTCAACGACGAGGAGGCGCGCCAGCTGTCGGGCGAGTCCAACCTGCAGCGCGCGGCGCGCGTCATCCACGCCATGGGCCCGACCATCGTGGTCATCAAGCGCGGCGAGCACGGCGCCCTGCTGGTGCACCCGCACGGGGTCTTCGCAGCGCCGGCCTATCCCATCGACGAGGTCTGCGATCCCACCGGCGCCGGCGACACCTTCGCGGGCGGCTTCATGGGCTCGCTGGCGTGCGCCGAGACCATCGACGACGACAGCCTGCGCCGCGCCATGATCCATGGCAGCTCGCTGGCGTCCTACTGTGTCGAGGACTTCAGCCTGGATCGGCTGCGCGTGCTGGAGAAGCCGGACGTCGACAAGCGCTTCGGCGAGTTCCGCGAATTGATGCGGTTTTAGCGGGCGACGCGGGCAGATAGCGCGGGCGGGCGCGTTCGCGCGTAGATTGGGGTCATGACCAAGAAGCTGGTGCTGGTGACCCTGGTGTGCCTGATCTTCGGCCAGCTGCTGGGGGTCGAGGCCGGGCCGGCGGCGCAGCTGTATCTGCACCAGGTGCTGCGTGGGGTGCTGTCGGCGGCGGTGCGGCTCGGGCAGCTGGGGCCGATGCAGGCGCAGCGGCTGCAGTTCGAGCTGGCGGGTGACGCCGAGGCCGTGCTGCGCGCGAACGCGGGGCGTACAGTGGAGCAGCTGGCCAGCGTGGCGCCGGTGGAGGAGCTGCTGGGCGCGCTGCATGATCGGCTGTATTCGCGGCTGTTCCAGAGCTAGGGAGAGCGAGCATGGGTCACGACGGCGAGCATCCGCACGAGCACGAGCACGAGCACGGGCACGAGCACGGGCACCAGCACGGGCAGCAGCACGGGCATGTGCACGAGGAGTGGACGCACCCCGGGCGCTTCTCGGAGCGCGACCCGGCCGTCCCACGCGACTACGGCGCGCGCTCGTTCACCATCGGGATCGGTGGTCCGGTCGGCTCGGGCAAGACCGCGCTGCTGCTGGCGCTGTGTCGCTCGCTGCGCGATCGCTACAAGCTGGGCGTGGTCACCAACGACATCTTCACCCGCGAGGACGCCGAGTTCCTGCATCGCCACCAGGCCCTGCCGGCGCCGCAGATCCGCGCCGTCGAGACCGGCGGCTGCCCGCACGCCGCCATCCGCGAGGACATCTCGCACAACCTGCTCGCGCTCGAGGAGCTCATGCACGATGTCCGCCCCGAGCTGCTGCTGGTCGAGAGCGGCGGTGACAACCTGGCCGCGCAGTACAGCCGCGAGCTGGTCGACTACACCGTGTATGTCATCGACGTCGCCGGTGGCGACAAGGTCCCGCGCAAGGGCGGCCCCGGCATCACCCAGTCCGATCTGCTGGTCATCAACAAGACCGACCTGGCCCCGCACGTCGGCGCCTCGCTCGAGATCATGGCGCGCGACGCCGCCCGCATGCGCGGCGACGGCCCGGTGGTCTTCGCCCAGGCCACCCACGGCCAGGGCATCGGCGCCATCATCGAGCACATCCTCGGCGCCTGGCGCAGCGCCACCGCGCCGCGCACGGCGCCCTCAGCGGGCTGACCGCTCGCGCCCCATCACCGCACAGGCCAGCGCCGGGATGGCCAGCAGGGTGACCACGGTCGACAGCACGAGGCCGCCGATGGTGGCGATGGCCAGCGGGCGCTGCAGCTCGGCGCCGGCGCCGAAGCCGAGCGCGAGCGGGACCAGGCCGACCACGGTGGCGGCGGTGGTCATCAGGATCGGACGCAGGCGGCGCGCGCCGGCCTGCAGCACGGCGGCGCGGAAGCCGCCGGCGCTGGCGGTCTCGGCGATGGCGTGCTCGAGCAGCAGGATGCCGTTCTTGACCACCAGGCCCGCCAGCAGCACGCAGCCCATCAGCGACGACGCGTTGAGCGGGATGCCCGCCGCCAGCAGCGTCAGCACCGCGCCGACCAGCGCCAGCGGCGCGCCCAGCAGCACCACCAGCGCCAGCCTGAGCGAGCGCAGCTGCACCAGCAGGACGACCAGGACCAGCGCGATCCCCAGCGCGAACACGGTGCCGAGCTCGCGCTGGGTGGCGCGGGCGCTGGCCAGCTGGCCGCCGATCTCGACGCGATAGCCGCGCGGCAGGGGCAGGTCGCGCAGGCGCGCGGCCACCTTGCGGGTGACGGCACCGAGGTCGGCGCCGGGGTGCAGCGCCGCGGTCAGCATCACCATCTGGCTGAGGTTCTCGCGCGACAGCACCGAGGTGCCGACCGGGCGTGAGATGTCGGCCACCGCCGACAGCTGCACCGTGGTGCCGCCATAGCCCAGCGGCAGCCCGGGCAGGCGGTCGGCGTCGAAGCGCACGCTGTCGGGGAAGCGCACGCGGACCCCGAGGCTGCGATCACCGACGCGCACGCTGGCGGCGACGCGGCCGGCCAGCGCCACCGCGAGATCGTCCATGACCTCGGCCGGGGTCATGCCGAGGGCCTGGGCGCGCGCGGGCGCCACGTCGAAGCGCAGCACCGGGACGTTGCCCTCGATGCCGTCGAACAGGTCGTCGAGCTCGGTCAGGTCGTGCAGGCGCTCGGCGGCCAGGCTGGCCAGGCGCTCCAGCTCGGCCTGCTCCGGGCCCAGCAGCTTGACCTCGATGGGGCCGGGGTTGCCCGAGAGATCGTCGAGCACGTCCTGCAGCACCTGCACGAACTCGACGCGCAGCTCGGGCACCTCGTGCTCGGCGCGCACGCGGACGCGCTCCATGATGTCGTAGACCGAGGTGCGCTGGCCGCGCGGCGACAGGCGGACCAGGATGTCGCCGGTGTTCTGCTGCGTCGCGGTGGCGGGGCCCATCTCGGCGCCGGTGCGGCGCGTGAACGAGACCACGCCGGGGGTGGTCTCGAGGATGTGATCGAGGCGGCGCGCGATGGCGTCGGTCTCCTCCAGCGAGGTGCCCTGCGGGGTGAAGAAGTCGACCACCATGGCGCCCTCGTCCATGGTGGGCAGAAAGCCGGTCGCGGTGCGCCGCGCGGCCAGCACACCGGCACCCGCCAGCACGACGACGACCGCGACGCTGACGATGGGGTGGCGGATGGCGTGGCCGAGCAGCCGCGTGTAGAGGTGCGTCAGCCCGCTCGGACCCGGCGGGCGAGGGGCGCTGGCTACTGCTCGGGGGCGCAGGAGGCGCGTCGCCACCAGCGGCACCACCAGGACCGAAACCAGCAGCGACAGCACCACCGCGGCGCACAGCGTCACCGCCAGCGCGCCGAAGAAGCTGCCCACCACGCCGGCCATCAGCGCCATCGGCGCGAACACCACCACGGTGGTCAGCGTGGTGCCGACCACGGCGGCCAGCAGGTCGCGGGTGCCCTGCTCGGCGGCGACCTCGACGCTGGCACCCTCCTCGAGGCGGCGCACGATGGCCTCGACGATGACGATGGCGTCGTCGACCACCAGGCCGATGGAGACCGCCAGGCCGCCCAGCGACATCAGGTTCAGGCTCTGGCCGAACAGGCGCATGACGCCGAAGCTGCACACCAGCGTGATGGGGACCGCGACCGCGGCGGCCAGGCCGGCGCGCAGGTTGCGCAAGAACAGCGCCAGCACCAGCAGGCTGAGGCCGATGCCGATCAGGATGGCGTCGCGCACGCCGGCCATGGCGTCGTCGATCAGCTCGGACTGGTCGTACACGGTGTCGATGTGCACCCCGGCGGGCAGGGCGTGGCGGCGCACCAGACCGGCGATGACGGCGCGCGCGCCGCGCACCACGTCGGGCGCGCTGGCGCCGGGGGCGCGCGACACCGTGATGACGACGACGTCGCCACCGGGGCCGGCCGCCATGGTGGTGGGGTCCTCGGCGCCCTCGCTGATGTCGGCCACGGTGGACAGGAGGATGGGGCCATCGGGACCGGCGCCCATGGGCAGCGCGCCGAGGGCGTCGGGCGTCACCGGCTCGGAGGCGGCCAGCACGGTCAGGACCTGGTGCTCGGCGCTGGCGCGGCCGACCGCGGTCACGCGGGCGCCGGCCGCGAGGCGGTCCGCGACCGCGCTCGGGGTCAGGTGCGCGGCGGCCAGCGCGGCGGGGCGCAGGATGACCTGGTACTCGCGCACCTCGCCGCCCTGGACCTCGACCGCGCCGATGCCGGCGACCTGGGTCAGCGCGGGGCGCACGATCAGCGTGGCGACCTCGTGCAGCACGCGCGGGTCGACGTCACCGCCCAGGTTGAAGGTCGCCAGCGGCAGCGCGGTCGGGGTCACGCGCTCGACGCGCAGCTCGAGATCCGCAGGCAAATCGCCGCGGATCTCGGCGAGGTGGGTCTCGCACAGCTGCAGGGTGCGCCACATGTCGCTGTCGGGCGCGAACTGGGCCGACAGCTCGGTGGCGCCGCGGATGGTGCGCGCGCGCAGCTGGCGCAGCCCGGGCACGGTGGCCAGGGCCTCCTCGAGCGGGCGCGTGGCCACCGTCTGCACCACCTCGGGGGGCAGGTCGCCGAGGTGCGCGACCACGACGACGCGGGGAAAGTCGACGTCGGGGTAGATCCCGCTGGGCAGGTCGCGCAGGCTGAGGATGCCGAAGCCGAGGGCGGCCAGGGTGAGTGACCAGACCAGGCTCTCGCGACGGCGCAGCGCGCGGACCAGGTTCATGGCGGGCCTGCGTCGGGAGACGGCCCGGACGCTCCCGGCGTGCCGTCGGGACTGGCGTGGATGGCGGTGCCGTCCTCCAGCCCCAGCACGCGCTGCGCCACCACCTGCTCCCCCGCGGCCAGCCCCGAGGTGATCTCGACGGTGTCGCCCTGGCTGGCGCCGACCTCGACCGCGCGCACCTCGGCGCTGCCGCCCTTGCACACCACGACCTCGCGACCGCCCGCGCTGGAGCGGCGCACCGCGCGCGCCGGCACCAGCAGCCGCGTACGCGCCGCCAGCGCCGCCACCAGCTGGCCAGACAGCCCGAGCTGCAGCTGCTGCCCGGCCGGGCGCACCAGGCTGGCGCGCACCAGCCCGAGCGAGGTGGTGGCATCCAGCGCCGCCGCCACGAAGACCAGCTGCCCGGTCAGCGCCAGGCCGGGGAGGGCATCGAGGTGCACCGTCACGCTGTCGCCCTGGTGCAGGCGGACCAGGTCGGCGGCGGGCGCGTCGGCGCGCAGCTCCAGCACGCGGGTGTCGGCCAGCTCGGCGATCGGGGTGGCGGCGCTGCCGTCGACCAGCTCGCCGACGCGGGTGTGCAGGCGAAGCACCAGGCCGGCGATGGGCGCGGTGACCTGGGCCCGACCTTGCTGGCGGCGCGCCAGCAGCTGGCGGGCCTGGGCGGCCTGCAGCTCGGCGCGCGCGCTGGCCTGGCGGGCCACGGCGTCCTCGACGTCACGCCGTGGCGCGATGCCCTGATCGAACAGGCGCTGGGCGCGGGCCTGGGCGGCGTCGGCGCTGGTCAGCGCGGAGCGCGCCGCGCTGGTCAGGGCGGCGGCCTCGGTGGCGCTGGCCTCCAGCGCGGGGTCCTCGATGCTGGCCAGCAGCTGGCCGGCCTGGACCTGGTCGCCCTCGTGCACCAGCAAGCGGGTGACGCGGCCCGGGATGGCGGCCGACACCAGCGCGGAGCGTTCCGGCGGCACCGCGACGACGCCGCGCAGGGTGACGCTGTCGCTGCCGGTGGTGCTGCGCGCGGTCGCGCACACGACGCTGATGGGCGCGGCCTCGGGGTCGTCGTCGGAGGCGGCTGCGCGGCGCTTGCAGCCGGCGGCGGCCATCACCGCGGTGAAGCAGAGCACTGCCAGTGGGAGCGTCTCGAGCGGTCGCCTCACAGGGGACCTCCCGCGGCCCACTCCAGGTCGCTGCGCGCCTGGGCGCTGTCGGCGCGCGCATCGAGCGCCTCCAGCTCGACCTCGACCAGCGCGCGCTCGGCCTCCAGCACCACGACCAGGCTGGCCTGGCCCTCGCCGAAGGCGGCGTGCGCCAGGGTCGCGGCCTCGCGCTGCGCGGGCACCACGTCGTCGGCCAGGGCGCGGGCGCGCGCCTGCGCGGCCTCGGCGCGGCGGTAGGCCGCCACCAGCTGCCCCGCGGCGGCGGCCAGCACGCCGTCACGCTCCAGCGCCAGGGCATGCTGGTGGGCTCGCGCGGCCCGCACGGCGGCGCTGCCGTGGCCCCACAGCGGCAGCTCGAGGGTGACCCCGATGGCGTAGTCGTTGCCCGGCAAGGTGGGGTCGTCGAGCATGGCCTCGAGGTCGAGCGACAGGCGGGGGCGGGTCTCGCTGCGTGCGGCCACGGCGCGCGCGCCCGCCGCGGTGACCGCGCTGCTGGCGAGCGCCGCCGCGGGATGGTGCGGCAGGCGTGCCTGCAGGGCGCTCAGCGCGGGTGGTGCCGCCAGCGCGGGCAGCCCACCGGCGGCGCGCAGCGGGGCCTCGGGCTCCCAGCCCAGCAGGGTGGCCAGCTCGGCCGAGGCGCCCGCGATGTCGGCGACCTCGGCCGCGGCCAGCGCCCGCGCTCGGCGGGCGGCGGCGTCGGCGGCGACCACCTCGGCGCGCGCGGCGTCGCCGGCGTCGAAGCGCTTCAGCGTCACGTCCGCCAGCTCCTGCTCGCGGCGCGCCGCGGCCTCGGTCAGCGTGGCGCGGGCCTCGGCGCGCGCCAGCTCGAGCCAGGCCCGGGTGACCTGGTGGCGCAGCTCGAGCAGGGCGGCCGCGCTCTCGGCCCGGGTGACCGCGAGCTCGGCGCTGGCGGCCGCCGTGCTGGCGCCCAGGGTCCCGAACAGCGGCAGCGGCAGCGACGCGGTCAGGCCCAGGCGCGTGGTGCGTCGCGCCGTGGTCACCCCGAGGCTGGTGGCCGGCCAGCCACCGGCGGCGCGCACCTCGGCGGCGGAGGCGGCCTCGCGGGCGGCCCCGGTGCGGCTCTGCGGGGCCCGGGCGGCGGCGGCCAGGGCGCGGGGCAGCGTGATCAGCTGGGCCTGCTGCGTGTCGGCCACGTCGCCGGGCGCGCGGTCGGCGGCGGGCCGGCTGTCGGCGCTGGCCGGGGCTGCCGGGGCGGCGCTGGCGGCGGCGGCGAGAGCGACCAGGCCGACGACGGCCACGATGCGCGGGGCGGACATCATCTGGCACCAGGCTACGGGCGCGCCCGCGCCGGCCACGTGAAGACTGCATGAAGACCACCGCGGCCTTTGCTGCGCGCGCGCCCGCGTGGTAACCGGAGGGGATGGAGTTGCTGCTGGTGGAAGACAACTCCCGGCTGGCGGCCTCGCTGGGCAAGGGGCTCGGCGAGGACGGCTTCGCGGTCTCCGCCGTGGCCAGCGGTGCGGCCGCGCTGCGCCGCCTGGAGCAGCGCGACATCGACGCCGTGGTGCTCGACCTCGGGCTGCCCGACCTCGACGGCCTCGAGGTGCTGGCCACGGCGCGCGCGCGCGGCCTGCAGGTGCCCATCCTGGTGCTGACCGCGCGCGACGCCGTCGACATGCGGGTGCGCGCGCTGGAGGCCGGCGCCGACGACTACCTGATCAAGCCGTTCGCCTATGCCGAGCTGCTGGCGCGCCTGCGCGCGCTGCTCCGGCGCGCCTCGGCGCCGCGCTGGGCCCCGCTGGCCAGCGGCGATCTCGTGCTCGAGGCGGGCGAGCCCACCGTGATGGTGGCCGGTCAGCCAGTCACGCTGTCACCGCGCGAGCACGGCCTGCTCGAGCTGCTGGTGCGCAGGCGCGGCGAGGTGCTGGGCCGGGCCGAGCTCCTGCGCGAGGTCTTCGGCTACAACTTCGACCCTGGCACCAACCTGGTCGATGTCCACATGGCCAACCTGCGCCGCAAGCTGCGCGGCGCCGCCGAGCGCATCGAGACCGTGCGCGGCCTGGGCTACCGGCTGCGCCCCGCGAGCGGCCCCGGCGGTGGCGATGGCTAGAGCCCGTACCCTGCGCGGCAAGCTGGCGCGCTGGATCTTCCTGTCCACCGCGCTCAGCCTGGCGGTGTTCGGCGTCGCGGCGTGGATCGTGGTGTCGCTGCACGAGGAGGGCGAGGTCCTCGAGGGCGGCGTCGCCGAGCCGCCCTCCGAGGTGCGCGACGAGGTCCTGCTGGCGATGGCGTTCGCCACCCCGGTCGGCCTCGGCCTGGCCACGCTGGGGGCGCTGCTGCTGACGCGGCGCGCGCTGCGCCCGGTCGATCGCATCATCGAGGAGGCCGCGCTGATGGGCGCCAGCGACCTGGGCCGGCGCCTGCCGGTGCCCGCCGACGACGGCGAGCTGCGCACCCTGGTGACCACGCTGAACGGCCTGCTCGAGCGCGTCGAGCGCGGCCAGGCTGGCCTGGCGCTGTTCGCCGCCGACGCCTCGCACGAGCTGCGCACGCCGCTGGCGGTACTGGCCTCCGAGCTGGAGGTCGCGCTGCGCCGCAGCCGCACCCCGGCCGAGTGGGAGGCCGTGGCGCGCACCTCGCTCGACGAGGTGCAGCGCCTGAGTCGTCTGGTCAGCGGCCTGCTGGCGCTGGCGCGCGCCGACGTGGTGCCGCAGGCGGGCACCGCGCTCGAGCTCGGCGTGCTGCTGGAGCAGGTGGTGGCGGGCCAGCAGCCCGCCGCCAGCGCCGCAGGGGTCAGCTTGCAGCTCGAGGTGGCGGCGCCCCCTGGCGCGTGCGCGCTGCGCGGCAGTCCCGAGGCCCTGGCCAGCGCCATTGGCAACGTGGTCGGCAATGCCATCCGCTACACCCCGCGGGGCGGGCGCGTCCTGGTCACGCTGGCGCGCCACGGCGGCGAACTCAGCATCACGGTGGCCGACGACGGCCCCGGCCTCGCCCCCGAGGAGCTCGAGCGCGTGTTCGAGCCCTTCGCGCGCGGCGTCCAGGGCAACCGCGTCGACGGCAGCCCAGGCGCGGTGCCCGGCGTCGGCCTCGGGCTGGCCATCACCCGCCGCATCGTCGAGCGCCACGGCGGCCAGGTCCGCGCCGAGCCGCGCGCCCCCGCCGGCGCCCGCTTCGTGCTGACCCTGCCGGCCGCCACGACGCCGTCATGACGGCGCTGGCTAGCCCTGAGCCACGCGCACCAGCGCCCGCACCAGCTGCACGAGGAGCCCGGTTGCGCCGGCACCGGCCAGCATGATCCCGAGCTGCTCGCGCCAGCGCAGCCGCCTGAGCGTGGTTGCGACGTCGGCGCCGGGCGCGACCGCGAACACCAGCAGCGAGTCCGCGCCGGTCTTGACCAGGACGCCGCCCTGCGCGCGCGCGACCACGCGCAGCGGACAGTCGGCCGCGATGAGGTCGGCGACGTCGGCCTTGTCGGTGCCGGTCGGCTGGTCGAGGTGGACCGCGGACCACCACAGCGCGCCGGCGGCCTGCACCGTGGTGCGCCGCGCGGCATCCCCGGCATCCCCGATGCGCTCGAGCTGGAAGCTCGGGGTGGCGTGCTCGAAGGCGGTCTCGCTGACGTTGCGGTGCCGGGCTCCGGTGGAGTCCTTGCTCGCGCTGCCCCACCAGGTGCGGTGCACGCCGCTGGCGAAGCCGGCCTGCACGCCGCCGACCGGGGTGCCCTTCATCTGCACCATGCGCCCATCGAGGTGGCCCCAGACCTTGTCGGCGGGCGGCGAGGCGTGCGCGGGGGCGTCGGCGAGCAGCTTGATCAGGCGGCGGCGCTGGCGTCCTGTGGCCACCAGGTAGAGACTCACGCCAACGCCGGCCAGCCCCACGAACAGCCCCATCAGCTGCATGGTGCGGGCACGATCGACGTCCTGGGGTCGCGCGCCCGACTGGGCGACCCCGAGCAGCATGGCCAGCGCCAGCCCGACGCCGATGAAGTAGGCCACACCCGGCACCTCCAGGCTGGGCAGCTTGCCGCCCAGGCTGCGAAAGCGCGGCAGCACCAGGGCATCGAGCGCCGCGGGCAGCGTCAGCGCCAGCGCAGCCATCGCCAGCAGCGCGTCGCGCCCCCTCGGCAGCAGCACCGCCAGGACGCCCGTGACCGCCACGCAGCCCAGCATGATGAGCAGCCCGAGGTCGCGCTGCAGGCGATCGCGCAGCGGGCCGTCGGGCCGGGCGCTGGCGGCGCGGGTCCGCGCTGGCCCGGTGGACGGCGCGGCTGCCGGGGTCGCGCGCCGTGCCGCCGCCTCCTCGGCGGCACGCTGCTCGGCGGCACGCATGCGCTGCAGCCGGGCCTCGCAGTCGTCGCCGATGGCCAACAGCCTGGCCGCGATCGCGCCGACCTGCTGCGCCGCAGCCTGCCGGAAGGCGCCCGCCTCGCTGGCCGCTGCCGTGGCCGCGAAGTCGCGCCGCTGCACCAGGCCGAAGACCGCGACCCGCTGGCCGCCGCAGATCAGCGCGGTGGCCAGCTCGATCTCTCGATCGGGCGCCGGGGCCTCGGCGACACACAGGCTGGCGCCGGGGCTGTGCTCCAGCGTGTGCCAGGGCTGCTCGCGCCTGGTCACGGGCTCGATGCTGGCGCGACCAAGCTCGGTGAGCTCGACCTCGCGACCGTCGTCGGTGCGCAGCCGCAAGCCGCTTGCGACGAAGCGGCGCTCGCCCTTGGCGCCCAGGCGAGCCCAGCCGCCGACCGGCTCACCGGGCTGCCCCACCGCGGTCCCGGTCAATTCGACGCTGTCGTCGAGCTCGCCCGCTCCATCGTCGCCAGCGCCCATGTGGCACCTCGATACCACATGGGCCGGGTGGCGACGGGGTCAGAACTTGGGCTTGAGCAGGTCGTCAGGGTTCGGGGGGCGGGGCTTCTTCGGCTTCGGCTTCGGAGTCGGCTTCGGCTTCGGCGAGACCGCCGGTGTGGCCGACGGGGTCGGCGACGGCTGCACCGCGGGAGCGCCGGCATCTGGCGCGCTGGGCGTCGCGACGGCGGCGTCGGCGCTGGCCACTGGAGCAGGGGAGGCCGACGGCGACACCGCAGGCATCGTCGGCGACGGCGAGGGCTGTACCGGCGACGGCGCCACCGTCGGCGACGGCGCGGGCGGGCTGGGCGCCGGCGTTGCGGGGGTGGACACCTGCGGCGTCGCGCTGCGCGTGCTGCCACTGCCGCGCTTGCCGAGCAGCACGCCGAGGCCGACGCCGATCACCACGAGCCCGGCGACCGCGGCGCCCGCGATGATCAGGGTGCGCCGGCTGCGCTGCGCTGGGGCCGTCACCCCGGTGGGGGCGACGACCTCCGCGCTGGCCCCCGACAGCGTGGTCGGGCGACCGGCCGGCGGTGTGCCGATGCCGACCACCGGCACCGCCGTCATGCCCGGCATCCCGGGCAGCGGCGTCATGCCCATGCCCAGCGGCGTCACCGCCGGCATCGGCGTCATCCCGGCCATCGCCGGCATCGGCGTCATGCCCGGCATCGGCGTCCCGGGCACGCCCGGCACCGGCGTCCCTGGCACGCCTGGCATCGGCGTCATGCCCGGGATCCCCGGCATCGGCGTCCCCGCCACGCCTGGCGTCGGCGTCACCTGCGGCATCGGCGTCCCAGCCACCGCGCCCGGCGCCGCCGGCGCGTCGATCACCAGCGTGCCCCCGCTGCGCACGAACGGGACCTGGTGCGGCTGCGCGCTCCACACCGCGTAGTGGCGCGCCGGGTCGGCCAGCGCGGCTCCCATCTCGTCCATGGTCTGGAAGCGGTTGCCGCGGTCCTTCTCCAGCGCGTGCAGCACGATGGCCTCGATCTCGGGCGTCACCGCAGGGTTCAGCTTCGACGGCGGCTCGGGCGCGCGCGTCATGTGCTGCACCAGCACCTCGCCATAGCCCTCGCCCAGGAACGGCACCCGCCCGGTCAGGAGCTCGTACATCACGACCCCGAGGGCGTAGATGTCGGCCCGGTGATCGACCTGGCCCTTGCCCTCGCACTGCTCCGGGCTCATGTACGCCGGCGTGCCCAGCATGGCGCCGACGCGGGTGCGCGACGACGACCCCGACAGGTGGGTCAGCTTGGCGATGCCGAAGTCGAGCACCTTGACGAAGTTGTGGTTCGACCCGCGCACACACAGGTGGATGTTCTCGGGCTTGATGTCGCGGTGCACGATCCCCGCGGCATGGCTGGCCGCCAGCGCCGAGCAGCACGTCGACACGATCTGCAGGGTCTCGCCGATGCTGACCCCCTTGGTGTGCAGCCGGTGTGACAGGCTCTCGCCGGTGAGGGCCTCCATCATCAGGTAGACGACCTCTTTGCCCTCGATCTGGAGCCGTCCGAAGTCGATGACGTCGATGATGTTGTCGTGGCCGATGTCGGCGGCCGCCTTGGCCTCCTGGAAGAAGCGCTCGACGACCGATGGGTTGGCCGCCATCTCGTCGTGCAGCACCTTGAGGGCGACCTTCTTCCCGATCAGCGGGTGTTCGCACAGATACACCGTCCCCATCCCGCCCGCGCCGAGCTTCGATTTGATGAGGTAATTGCCAACTGTCTTGCCGGTGAGGTCCATGGGACACCTCTGATCCACCGTCAACGCAAGCCGCATACCAGCGGATCCCCACGGTTTCGGGGCCACAACTGGCGACCAATGCGCAAACTGCGCGCGATCACCGCCGCCCCATGCAGGCTGTGCGCGGCAGATTGCTCTCGTACGCGCAATCGGCGATTCTCTCGCGATGTCCACCGTGTCCACGGAAGCCGCCGCGCTGCACCGGGCGTCGCTCGTCTTCGATCTGCACGCCGATACGCCCAAGCTGATGGAGCTCGGCTATGACGTGGGCAACCGCCACCGCACGCCGCCCAAGTTCCTGCGCTACGCCAGCCACCTGGATCTGCCGCGCGCCGAGGAGGGCAACCTGGGGGCGCAGTTCTTCGGCATGTGGTCGGCGCCACTGCCCGGGTCATCCCGGGCGATTCATACCCAGATCGACGCCCTCGAGGCGGCGGTCAAGAAGCACCCAGGGCGCATGGCCAGCGTGCGCAGCGCCGACGAGCTGCGCGCCGCCCGCGCCGCCGGCCAGCTGGCGTCGCTGCTGGGCATCGAGGGCGGCCACGCGCTCGACGGTCGTCTGGAGAACGTCGAGGTCTTCGCGCGCCGCGGCGTGCGCTACCTGGGCCTCTTGCACTTCAGCGCCAACGAGATCGGGGCGCCGGCCAAGGGCGTCGGACGCGACGAGGCGCGCGGCCTGAGCGGCTTCGGGCGCGACGTGGTGCGCGAGTGCGACCGCACCGGCATCATCGTCGACCTGGCGCACATCAACCGGCGCGGCTTCTTCGAGGTGCTCGAGGTCGCGACCAAGCCGCTCTACGTGTCACACACCGGCGTGCTCGGCGTGAAGGAGCACTGGCGCAACATCGACGACGAGCAGATCCGCGCCGTGGCCCAGCGCGGCGGCGCCGTCGGCGTCATCTTCGCGCCGCGCTTCCTGGGCGGCCCCGGCATCGAGTCGGTGGTCGATCACATCCTGCACATCCGCAACGTCGCTGGTGACGATGTCGCCGCGCTGGGCAGCGACTTCGACGGCTTCGTCAAGCCGCCCGACGGCCTGGGCGACGTCGCCGCGCTGCCCAACCTGACCGAGGCGCTGCTGCGCCGCGGCGTGCCCGAGGTCGCCATCCGCAAGATCCTGGGCGAGAACGCGCTGCGGGTGCTGGCCGACGTGCCGCCGGGCGGAGCCGGATAGCGCTCCTCGAAGCTGCGCTGCGAGGGGGCTAGTCGCAGGCGCCGGTGCCGGGGCTGGGCACCCGCGGCGCACCGGTCAGCAGGCTCTGCAGGAAGCAGCGGTATTCACGCTTGGGCGCCTCGGTCTGGAACAGCACCTCGTGGCCGTCCTCGAGGCCATCGCTGGGGTGCTGCACCACCACCGCGGTGACCGCGCCGGCGCCGCTGCCGACGTTGGCGCTGGCCGGCAGCCCGAGCTGCTTGCCGCCCGAGTAGCCGAGCAGCGTCATCAGGGGCGGCTGCATCTCGACCCCGACGTCGCCGTCGAGCGGCGTGCCCGCGAGATCCAGCCCCAGCGCCAGGCTGGTGGCGTTGGCGATGCGCGGCAGGATGTAGTGATCGACGATGCCCTGCTCCATCAGGATGTGGCGCGGCGCCGCGCCCGGCAGCGGCTCGCGCACCACGCTGCGTGCATAGACCTGCGGGTCGGCCGACTCGGCGCCCCACTGCAAGAGGGTCAGCACCGGGCTGCCCTCGAACAGATCGGTCTCGTTGAGCAGCAGCCGGATCGCCGGCAGCACGTCGATGGGCTTCTTCTTCCACAGCGCGTTCTCCAGGAAGCTGCCCCCGAAGCCCGACAGCACGGCGGCGCGGTACATCGGCTCGATGGCCAGCACCAGGCCGCTGATCCAGGCCCCCGTCGAGTGCCCCATCAGGGTCAGCTTGCCGGCGTCGAAGCGCGCCGTCGCGCCGGCGCCCGGGCAGGCGCTGGTGTCGACCGAGAAGTCGCCCACCAGGTGCGCCATCAGCGCCAGCTCCAGCGCCGACTGCCGGATGGTGTCGCGCAGCGCGGGCGGGTTGAACACGTTGAAGACCAGGAACTGCTCGTCGCCCATGGTGATGTTGCGGCGGCCGCCCAGCGGGCCGTCGACGCTGACGCCGGCATAGCCGACGCGCGCCAGCTCCTGCGCGGGGCCGCTGCCGGGCACCAGCTCGGGGCCGCCGGCCACGCCGTGCACGCCGCGGTCGACCAGGGGGCGGTTGCCGCCGCCGCCGGTGCGCACGAAGACCGTGGTCGGATAGCCGCCGCTGGGAGCCGGCACGCGCGGGATGGTGACCACCAGGTTGGCCTCGTTCATGCGGGCCAGCAGCGGCTTGCCGGTGGCGTCGGTCTTCCACTCGCCGCCGCTGGCCTCGAACGGCGGCGTGCCGGACTGGAAGTCGGGCATCGAGATGGTGGTCGAGTACACGCAGTAGTCGGTGAAGACCTCGTTGGGCTGCCAGCTGCCCGGGGTCGGGCGCGGCAGCGTCAGCGCGTGGGCCAGGAAGGCGCGCAGCTCGGCGGTCGGATCGTCGGTGGTGAACACCGCGACGCCCGCCACGCGCGCGAGGTCGATGCCGGCGGTGCGCAGGCCGGCCAGGCCGGACTGGTAGCTGGCGAAGGCCTCGGCGGACATCCCGGCCGGGCGCTTGCCCGCGGCCAGCGCGGCCATCGCTGCCGAACGGCCCAGCTCGTGGCCGGCGGCGTCGTGCACGCCGCGCAGGACCACCGCGGCGTAGCGCGTGCGCGGGCGCAGCGGCACGCCCTGCAGCGGCACCAGCGACAGGAAGTTGTCGGCGCCGTACTCGCCGCCGTCGGCGCGGAAGGCGACCTCGACCGGGTAGCGCTTGCCGGCGTCGGGCGCCGAGGCATCGACGCCGATCAGGAAGACCTGCGCCGCCGGGGTCACGCTGGCCGCCAGATCGGGCAGCGTGGCGGGATCGATGGGCCCGGTCAGCGCGAAGAAGGCGCCCCCGGTGGTCGCGAAGCCGTGCACGCTGCGCGCGACCAGGCCGATCACCGTGGTGGTCAGCTCGGTGGTCTCGGGGTTGGGGAAGTTCTCGATGGCGATGGTGCCGTCGGGGCGGCGCAGATCATCGGACGGCAGCGGCGCGGCCCAGAAGTCGCCGGCGCGCGCGAAGTCCATGCGCACGCTGGTGCCCGGATCGTCGTCACCTCCGCACCCGGCCGCCAGCAACGCGACCACCACCGCGGCACCCAGCATCCTCGCCATGACCGAGCCATACCACATCAGAAACAGTGTCCGAGACCGCGATACGTCGGGGCCCGTCCCTCCAGGCGATCCGACAGCAGCAGGTACTCGTTGAAGCGCTCGGCCAGCTCGCCCGACTTGGCGGGGCGAAACAGCACCGGATCGCCGAGCTGCAGGCTGACCCCGGGGGGCACGCGCAGCGGGGTCTGGACCTCGCCGGCGCCCTCGCGCGGCAGCAGCGCCAGGCCCGGGGGCAGGGCAGGGATGGGCAGTCGATCGGCCCCGGCCGCGCCCGAGGCGGGGTAGCCGCCGCCGTGACAGGTCACGATGTCGGGCGTGGGCCGCCGCGTGACTTGCAGCGCGAAGTACAGCGCGGGCGCCAGCGCCAGCCCCTGGTAGTAGTCGAACAGGTGGCCGGCCAGGAAGCCCGAGCCGGCGGTGACCTCGGTCAGCGCGGCCTCGCCGGCGCACCAGGCCAGGCTGCCGGTGCCGCCACCATTGACGATGCGCGGCGGCAGGCCGGCGGCGCCGAGCGCGGCGACGACGTCGGCGCGGGTGCGCTCCACCACCGGGCGTGACAGCCGCTTGAGGACGCGGGCCGGCCAGTCCATCAGCGGCTGGAACGGGTTGGAGTCGGTCAGCCCGGCGATGTGCGCCTCGTAGCCCATCACGCCGGCGAAGCCGAGGCCCCGGGTGTCGGCCACGCTGCGCGCCAGGTCGACCACCGCCGAGACCGCGGCCAGCGGGCTGCGCCGCACCCCGAGATGCACGCCGCGCACCGGGCGATAGCCGAGGTCGACCTCGATCACGACCGGGATGGTCACGCCTGCACGCAGCGCGGCGCGCGCCAGCACGGTGGCGTGGGCGGGATCGTCGATGACCACGGCGCAGCTGCCCTCGCGATTGGCGGCGGCGATGAGGTCGGCGTCGCCGTCGCGCGCGGTCGGATAGGCCAGCAAGAGGTCGCGCCAGCCCGCGGCCGCCAGCATGGCCGACTCGGCGGCGCTGTAGGTCATCAGGCCCGACAGCGCGCCCGGGAAGGCGTCGCGCAGGCGCTCCAGCAGGGCCGGGCAGCGCAGCGACTTGGTGGCGATGCGCAGCCGCTTGCCGCCGAGGCCGCCGATGAGGTGGCGGGCGTTGGCGTCGAACGCCGGCAGGTCGACCAGCGCGCAGGGCAGGCGCTCATCGGCGAGCAGGCCGCGGAAGCGCTCCCACATGGCGCCATCCTACCGGACCCCGGGCGCGGTATGGTTTCGCATGTCGACCTGGCAGCGCTTCCTGGACGCCGGGCGCACGCTGGGGCCGTCCCCCGGGGTGCGCGAGGCCTGGCACCAGGGCCGCCCCAGCTATGCGGTGTGGGCGCTGCTGCTCGGCGATGACGTTGCAGGGGGCCGGCTGCGCGCGCGCGCCGACGCGGTGGCCGCGGCGGTGGCGCCGCTGGGGGTGCGCCCGGTGCGCGAGCTGCACGTGACGGTGTTCGTGGCCGGCTTCCCGGCGCTGGTGGCGGCGCGGCCCGATGACGTGGCCACGGTGCGGCTGGCGCGGCAGCTGGCGCGGGCGCGCGCGGCGGCCGGGCCGCTGGCGCTGGACGTGGGTGGCGCGTCGTCGTTCCAGACCTGTGCCATGCTGGAGGTGACACCGGTGGGCGACACCCTGGCGCGCCTGCGCGCGGCGCTGGCCGCCGAGGCGCCCGAGGTGCGCTTCGCGCCCTATCAGCCCCACGTGACGGCGGCGATCTACGACCACGACGGGCCGGCCGCGCCGGTGGCCGCCGCGCTGGCGCCGCTGCGAGCGCTGCCGCCGCTGCGCGTGACCCCGGCGCGCCTCGACCTGGTGGTGTTCGACGCCGCGCGCGACGGCGCGCCGCTGGTGTCGGTGGCCGCGGTCGACCTCGGCGGTCAGGATCGAGCATGAGCAAGGCCTTCACCAAGGAGAGCGACGACGGCGCCCCCGACGAGGTCGCGCCCGCCGCGCTGGTGCTGCCGCCAGGGACGCGCAACTACGTGACGCCCGCCGGGCTGGCGGCCTACCACGCCGAGCTGGCCGCGCTCGACGCCGCGGCCGCCGCCCCCGCAGCCGCACCCGCCGACGCGCCGGCGCGCGCCCGTGCCGCCCGCCGCAAGGCCGCCCTGGCCCAGCGCCTCGAGCTGGCCGAGGTCATCGATCCCGCGGCCCAGCCCACCGACGTGGTCCGCTTCGGCCACGCGGTCGCCGTCGATACCCCCGGCGGCCCGCGCGTCTATCACATCGTCGGCCTCGACGAGACCGACCCGCGCGCCGGCCGCATCAGCTGGCTGTCGCCGATCGCGGCCGCGCTGCTGGGGAGCAAGGTCGGAGAGGTCGTGACGGTGGTGCAGGCAGGCCGTGAGGCCGAGTGGGAGATCACCGGGATCCACGCGCCGTAGCGCGTCTGCGCTGGCTAGGTCTGGGCCGCCCTCGCCGCCATGCGGCGCTGCATCTCCTCGGAGCTGACATCCTCGACGTGGCTGGCCAATGACCAGGTCACGCCGAAGGGATCCTTGAGGCTGCCCATGCGATCGCCCCACGGCATGTCGGTCAGCGGCATGACCTCGGTGCCGCCCAGCGACACCGCCTTGCTGAACACGGCGTCGACGTCGCGCACGTACATGTTGAGCAGCACGCCCACGGCGGCGGGCTCGCGCCGGGCTTCCGACACCATCACGATCGAGGTGCCGATGCGGACCTCGGCGTGCATCACGGCGCCGTCAGGGAACAGCTCGCGCCGCACCACCTCGCCGCCGAAAGCCGCCTTGTAGTACTCGACCGCGTCGGCCGCCCGCACCAGGTTGAGATAGGGCGACACCCCGCCATGACCCTCCGGAATCCGCTGCACGTCCGCCATGTCCGCCTCCGTTGAATAGGGCGGACATCTTACAGGCGAAGCCGCGGCGCCGTCAGGGCTGATAGGTGGCCGCGCTGGGCGCGCCGGCCGGGGCGGTCGCGGCCGCGGTCGCCGCGGACAGCAGCCGGAAGGCCTCGACCTCGCTGGGCACCCAGCCGAGCTCGATGCCACCCGGGACCTGCAGGCGCCAGATCCGCTGCACGCTGCTGGGCTCCAGGCTGGGCACCTCGGACCAGTCGATCTGGTAGCGCACCGCCGCGCCCATGCGCATGCCCTTCACGCTGCCACCCCAGGGCGGCACCAGGTTGGGCGACAGGGCGACCGGCAGCCACACCGTCTCGCTCTCGGCGTAGGCGGGCAGCTCGCGGCGCACCTCGTGCGCGCTGGTGTCGTTGCTGGCCAGCATGACCAGGCCGGTCACCAGCGCGCCCGCGCCCACCGCGGCGATGGTGCCGCCCGACGACTCGTCCTGGGGCTTGTCGCTGAACAGGTCGGGGATCTGGTCCTCGATCTCCATGATGCCGCCCGCCAGCAGCGCGCCGGTGCCGCTCAGCGCCAGGATGATGCCGGCCGCGCGACGGTCGCCCCCGCGACGCTCGGCGGTCTCGACACGCTGCCGGGTCACCTGGCGCACACAGCGCCGCTGCAGCCGCGCGGTGACCTCGCCGCGCTGGCTCACCGTCACCTGCGCGCGCAGCTCGGGCGCCTCCAGCGCACACGCCGAGGTCCCCACCGTGCGCACACCCTGGGTGCGCCAGGGCCCCTGGGTCGCGCCGCAGCCCGCCGTCATCGTCGTCGTCATCGCGAGGCCGGCAAGCGCCGGCAACCACCACATCGAACGCATCGACCTCGGCCATTGCACGCGGCGTGACAGCGCCAACCCGGCGCAATCAGGCCGCTCGGCCGTCGAATCCTCACCACAGTCCACCACGCTTCGACGGCACCGGAGCAGCCTCCGCCGCTCGCGCCCGCCGCTGCGCCGCCAGCAGGCGCATGATCGCGGTCTCGTCGGGCACCCAATCGGCGCCGCCCTCCGGGTCCTGCACGCGCCACACACGCTGCAGCTCGGCGCGGCGCTGCGGCCCTGCCGCCGCCCAGTCGATGCGAAAGCGCGTGCCACCGTTCACTGCGACCCCCGTCAGCGCTCCGCCCCAGGGCGGGCTCAGCGCGATCTGCCCGCGCAGCGGCACCCAGCGGGTCTCCAGCACGGTCGCGAAGGAGCTGCGCCGCTCGACCGGGTGCTTGCTGCCCGATGCGGCAACGACGAGGCTGGTCAGGAGGGCGGTGGCTCCGAACATCGCCACGCCGCCCCCGCTGCTGCCCCCGCCGTCGCTGACGCGGTCGCCTTGATCATCGAAGTCTGGCAGCTCATTGGCGACCCCCACCATCGCTCCGGCGAGGAGCAGCACGCCGCCGCTGACGGCGAGGGCGCCGGCGGCGAAGCGCCCCTCGCTGCGATCGACCCGCGCCGCCTCGTCGATCTGGCGCGTCACGCTGCGCACGCAGCCCCGCTCGAGGCGGGCCACCAGGTCTCCCGTCGGGGAGACCTCGACCTGCGCGCGTCGCGCCGTCCGCTCGCGGATGCATGCTCCACTGCGCACCACCCTGGTGCCCTGGACGCGCCACGGCCCCCGCTGGCCGCACCCGCTGGCCGTCATCAGCAGCCCGGCAAGCGCCGGCAATCCCCATCGCACCCGGTTCGTGATCCTCGCCGTCATCGTCATACGCGCGGCCAATGCACGCCGCGTGACAGCGCCAACGCAGCACAATCTGCGTGCCACCTGTCAGAGCCTCGACGTTCGCCGCGCGCGCGGCCGCCAGAGCCTGTATAAAGGAGATCGATGGCCTCGCCGACCGCCGGGTCCCTGGCTCAGGACGCCGCCCATCCGATTGGCCTCGTGCTCTCGGGCGGTGGCGCGCGCGGGGTGTTCCAGGTCGGGGTCTGGAAGGTGCTGCTCGATCACCCGCGCGGGATCGGGCGCGCGCCGCTGGTCATCAGCGGGACCTCGGCCGGCGCGCTCAACGGCGCGCTGATCGCCGCCGGCCTGCAGCCCGACGACATCCTGGCCTTCTGGCTCGACATCGCCGAGCGCCCCCCGGTCATCGCCAACGAGCGCTTCTTCAAGTCGCTGGAGAGCACGCTGGGGCGCCTGCTCCTGCGCGAGCCGCTGCGCGGGCCGTCGCCGCGCTGGCGCGAGGCCCGCATCCTGCTGTCGATGCTGCGCAAGCACGCCTGGTACAAGCCCAGCGGCCTGCTGGCGATGGGCCTCGAGTTCTTCATGACGGCGCGCTTCGACACGCTGTCGCACCTGCTCGAGGGCATCACCACGTCGTATCTGTTCGACACCTCCGAGGTGCGCGAGCGGCTGGCCAAGGCCATCGGCGGCGACACCCTGCGCTCGCCGCGGGTGCGCCTGGCCATCAACACCGTCGACATCCGCACCGGCGGCGTGGTGCGCATCGTCAACCACAAGCCCGAGAAGTCGCCGCGCGCGTCGAGCCGCCACTATCGCTACGAGCCCGAGCTGTCGCTCGACATGATCCTGGCCAGCGCGTCGATCCCGCTGCTGTTCAACCCGGTCCAGGTCGGCGAGCACGCGCTGTGGGACGGCGGCCTGCTGGTCAACTCGCCGATGGCGCCCGCGGTGGCGCTGGGCGCGACGCGCATCGTGCCCGTCCTGGTGACCACCAGCGGCACCGCGATCCCGGCCGGCGAGGTGCCGCGCACCTTCGGCGGCGCGGTCGAGCGGCTGGTCGACGCCTTCCTGGAGAACGCCTACAACATCGACCGCAAGCTGCTGCTCGATCGCAACGCCCTGGCGCGCGAGACCGGCGATCCGCACCTGCGCGAGGTCGACCTGTTCCGCGCCATCCGCCCGCAGTCGGGCTCGCTGTTCGACGCCGGCTCGTACCTGTACTTCGAGCCGCGGGCGCTGATGGAGATGTACCAGGCCGGGCAGGACGCGGCGCGCGCGTGGCTGGCGCGCGGGCCGGAGCTGGATTCGAGGGAGATCGAGGAGTAAGGCGGACACGGACAAACAGGTCACAGGTCACAGGTAACAGGCAACAGGCAACAGACTCGGACGAGGACGAGGACGAGGACGAGGAGGAGGAGGACGAGGAGGAGGAGGAGGAGGAGGAGGACGAGCACGAGCACGAGGACGAGCACGAGCACGAGCACGAGGACCGTGAGAAGGCGGGTTAGTTTCGGCGGGGCTGTGAGAGGACGGGGGCCGAGGCCGAGGCGGGGGTCGGGCCGGTGGCGGGGCCGTCGATGGTCGCGGCCAGCGCGTCGTGGATGGTCGGTGCGGTCGGGGCCGGGCCGCTCATGGCGGTGTCGTCGAGCGCCGCGGGCGTGGTCACGCCCGAGCTGGCGCCCAGGCGCGGCACCACGCCGCGCGCCGGCGGTGGCACCTCCAGCAGCCCCAGCCGGCTGAGCTGGTACTTGTTGTCGATGGCGCGCAGCGCCTTCTCGCAGCGCTGCAGCGCCTTGGCCTTGTCGTCGGCCGCGCCCCGGGCCTCGTGTACGTCGGCCAGCACGCGCGCGGAGTGCGCGACCTCCAGCGGCAGGGCCAGCTCCTCGGCCCAGCGCAGGCTGAAGGTGACGTCCTCCAGCGCCTGGGCGGGCTGCCCGCGGCGCAGCGCGATGCGCGCCAGCACCCGCCGTGCGCGCAGCCGCATCAGGTCGTTCTGCTTCTGGTAGCGCTCGGTGCGCGCATACACCGCACGCGCTTGCGCCTCGGCCTCGTCCAGTCGACCGGCGTCCAGCGCACACTCGGCCAGCCCCAGCTCCAGCACGTCGGCGCTGTCGAGCGCGTCCGAGTCGGGGTGGCGCGCCAGCGGCACGCCCTCGCGAAAGCAGGCCTCGCCCTCGGCCAGGTGGCCCCACTCGCGCAGGCACACGCCGCGCAGGTACAGCGCGCGCGCCGACACCTGCAGGTTGTCGAGGCGCCGCGAGCGCTCCAGGATGGCATCGGCCAGATCGATGGCCTCGGCCACGCGGCCGGCCTCGAACAGCCCGAGCCCCGCCAGGTAGCGCGCGCTGTCGTGCACGAACACCACCTGCGCCACTGGCGGCAGCCGTGACGCTTGCTCCCACAGCGCCAGCATCTCGTCGGTGCGCCCCTTGAGGATGGCGCGCTGCAGGTTCACCTGCGCCATCCAGGCGTCCAGGATGACCGACGGCGTCTCCTTCACGCAGCGATCGAGGCGCCGCGTCCACTCGGTCTCGCGCAGGTGGCCGCGCGCCAGGTCGCACCAGGTCCGCGTCGCCACCATGCCGGCCACCGCGCGCTCGCGATCGTGCTGCGCGATCCCGGGCGACAGGTCGGTGTCGAGGATGCGCACCGCGGCCTCGCAGGCGCGCGCGCCGTCGTCGAAGCGCCCCATGTGAAACAGCGCGGTGCCGAGGCCAATCTCGACCGCCGCCTGCGGCAGCTTGGTCTCCGAGTAGACGTAGGGACGCAGCGCCTCGGCCGCCACCACGGCGAGCTGGAAGCGCCCGGTGTACGAGTAGCAGGTCGCCAGGTAGCTGCCCGCCGCAAAGGCGTCGAGCAGCGACTGCAGCGCGCGCGCGAACGGCTGCTTGCGCAGGCGCAACGCGTTGCCCAGCCCGGTGACGCCGAGCGCCAGCGCCACCGCCAGCGCGCGCGGCATGACCCGGCCGAGCTTCGGGATCCACGACAGGATCCCGGCCGACAGGTGCAGCTTCCAGGCCCGCTCCAGGTATGGGATGGCGGCGCCGTGCTCGGTCAGAAAGCCGATGCGCCCCAGCCGATCGCACAGCTTGCGCTCCAGCTCCAGCCGCTCGCCGCGCGGCGCCGCATCGAGCAACTGCTCGGCGCGCTTGTAGGCCTCGCCAGCGTCGTGGTGCGCCAGCGCGTCATAGCGCCCGTCGCCCGCCAGCACCCACAGCTCCAGCGCGCGCCGCCGCACGCCCGCGCCGGCCCAGTGCACCGCCAGCTCGGCGGCCGACGGCTGGCTGGCGCCGGCGCTGCCCGCCTTCTCCAGCACCTCTGCCACCCGCCGGTGCAGCGCCACGCGCTCGGCCTCGGGCAGCGCCGCCGCCAGCACCTCGCGCACCCGCGGGTGGTGCACGCGCACGCGCCCGACGTCGGTCTCGATGAACTCGCCGCGGCGCAGCTCGACCAGGGCGTCGAGGAAGTCCTCCTCGGGGGCGCCCAGGATGGCGGCCAGGGTGTCCATCTCGGCCTCGCGCCCCAGCACCGCCAGGGCGGTCAGCGTGCGCCGCGCCAGCGCGCCGATCTGCTCCATGCGCGCCAGCAGCGCCTCGGCGAGGCTGCCCGGCACGTCGGCCGGATCCAGCTGCGCGGGCAGCACCACGCCGGTGCGCGCCCGCGACAAGACGCCGCGCCGGATCATCGAGCGCAAGATCTCGAGCACGAAGTAGACGTTGCCCGCGCTGGCGCGCGCGATGTCGGCCAGCAGCCGCTCGCTCGGCTCGCACGGCCCCAGCGTGGTGGCCAGCAGCTCCCCTAGCTGCGGCGACCCCAGCGGCTGCAGCGGCACCCGCGTCGCGACCTCCGTCATGTCGAGCAGGCGGCGCAGCGGCGCCGAGATGGTCTCGCCCTCGCGGATGGTGCCGCACAGCGCCAGGCGGGCGCCGCGGCAGGCGCCCAGCAGCGAGCCCAGCGCCTCCAGGCTGGCGCTGTCGGCGACGTGGATGTCGTCGATGCCCAGCACCACCGGGTGCTGCGTGGCCAGCGCGGCCACGAAGCGCGCCAGGCCGGCGTGCATGATCTCGCGCTCGGCGACCGGGTCGCGGGCCGGCTCGCCACGCGCCGGCGCGTGCGCCTGCGCCTCGGGATGCAGCGCCCCCAGCGCCTCGGCGCCGCCCGCGCTGGCCAGCGCCGCCGCGGCCCCCGGCTGGTGCAGCATGGTCGACAAGAGGGCGCGCAGCGTCTCGTAGGGCTGCCGGCCGAAGCCGCGCGGGTGTGCGATGGCGACCTGCGCCCCGGTGACGCGGACCTCGAGCAGCGCCTCCTCGAACACGCGGGTCTTGCCGGCGCCCGCGGGTGCGACCAGGAACAGCGCGCGCGCCTTGCCCTCGGCGGCGGCCTGGAACTCGCTGCGCAGGCGCCCCAGCTCGTCCTTGCGCCCGGCCACCGCGGGTGTGCGCAGCTCGGCCGACAGCTCCAGCGTGGCCTCGACCGGGCCGGCGATGGCAGCCAGGCGCGCGCTGACCTCCTGGCAGTTGCGCGGCCGCGCGCTGGGCTCCGGCGCCAGCAGATCCGCGACCAGGCGCGCGAACGCCGGGGGCACCTCGGGGCGCACCACGTCGAGCGGCGGCAGTCGCGCCAGCTTGGCGCGCAAGAGCTCGGCGGCGCCGTGGCCGGTGAACGGGCAGCTGCCGGTCGTGATCTCGTAGGCCAGCACGCCGAGCGCATACAGATCCACGCGCGGATCCGCGGCGCCCGCGTAGTGCGACTCCGGCGCCAGGTAGCGCAGCGTGCCGGCGATGGTGCCGGCGCCCAGGCCGGTCAGCTCGGCGGTGCCGAAATCGAGCAGCTTGACCTCGGGCGGCGCGCCCGACGACAGGTGCACGTTGGCAGGCTTGACGTCGCGGTGCACATAGCCGCGCGCGTGCATGAAGCCGAGCGCGTCGGCCACCGCGGCCACCACCTGGTACACCAGCGGCATCGCCAGCTGCCCGGCGCCCTGCAGATCGCGCCCCTCGAGCAGCTGCATGACGAAGAACGGCGTGCCCGCGCTGAGCACGCCATAGTCCTGGACCTCGACCATGCGCGGGTGGCGCAGCTGCACCATGGCGCGGAACTCGTGCTTGGTGCGCAGCGCCTGCTGCTCCGCGAACACGCGCTGGTGCAGCACCTTGAGCGCGACCTCGCGGCGCTGCTGCTCGTCATGGGCGCGGTAGACGGTGCCCATGCCGCCCTTGCCGAGGATGGCCTCGACCCGGTAGCGGCCGCCGACGCGGCTGCCCGGTGACAGCTCCTCTGCCGCTATCGTGGCCCCCGCCCCCACCTCAGCAGGGTACCACCGCGCGGCTTACTTGAGCTCCCACAGGTTGCCGTCGTCGACCGCGAAGCACACGCCATCGGCGACGTTGCCAGGCCACAGGATGAAGTTGAGGCCCGTGCGCCCGGGATCCGTGATGGTGGCGTCGACGGTCAGCTGGACCCAGGTGGTGGTGATGCCACTGACCAGCGGCCCCGGGTGGTCCCGCAGCGGCTGGCTGCCGCCGCGCTCGCGCAGCACCAGCTGGAGGGTGGGCGGCGCCTCCTCCCCTGCCATGAACGACTTGCGCACCCAGACGCTGCCTTGATAGTGCGTGCCCACCAGGGTCGGCGCGGTGGCGATGGGATCGACATAGACGGTGAACAGGTCGGGCATCCCGGTGGGGTCCTTGCACCCGACCAGCGCGCCGGCGCCGCCGTGGGGCGAGGTCATGGTGAAGCGCGGGCTGCCCGCGAAGGCCGTCCAGGGGTTGATGTTGCCCTCGATCCCCGGGTTGGGCAGCAGGTTGGGCAGCGCGGCGTCGACCATGGCGTCGGGCGCGCTGCCGTCACGGGGCGTGGCGGCGTCCGTCGCGGGCAGCGCGGCGTCGACCATGACGTCGGTCGGCTCGCACAGGTTGGCGATGCAGACCTGGCCGCCCGGGCAGGTGCCGTCGGGACAGCGGAAGCGGGTGGCGCCGTAGTCGACCTCGACCGTGCACGCAGTGAAGACCGCAAGCACGACCGCGAGACACGCGCCGGGGATGAAGCGCACGTCTCCAGGGTACTACATCGGGCTCAGCGCCGCGTTCTTGGCATGGATGGCGGCCAGCCGCTCGTCGTGAACCAAGGTCGCCTGACGCGCCAGGCTGGCGAAGATAGCCTGCGCAAACGCGCGCAAGTTTCGGTCGTTCCACAGCCAGCACGCCAGCGACGAGCCCGCGCTGGCGACCTCGGGCCACAGCACCCGACGCACCTCGTCACCGGCCGCACCGCCGCCGACCCGCGTCACCGCGGCCAGGTAGGCGTGCTCCAGCGCCAGCCACTCGCGCCACTCGTCGAGCGGCGCCAGCGCACGCTTGGTCTCGGCGCGGCGGTGCAGCGCCCGCGCAGCCTGCTCGACCTCCGACAGGGTGCGCTCGCGCAGGAGGTGCAGGCCCCGGCGCGCCGTCGGGCCCAGCTCATCGGGCACCTCGATGTCGAGGCCGCCGGCGGCGATCTCGGCGATGTCGGCCGCGATCTGCTCGACCAGCGTGCGCGCCGCGCTGCTGCCGTGGCTGCCGCGCCTGCTGAGCGCGAACCTGGCGGTGTGGAGCGAGCGCATCGGCATCCTGCCCGAGGCCGGCGTGCCCGGCCACGCGCTGCCACCCGCGCGCCAGCTGCGCGCCGCGACCATCGCGGCGGCGCGCGAGATCATCGTGCCCGGCTTCGCTCACGTGGGGCTGCCGACGGCCGCCTCGTCCGCGGCGGTCGACCGCGCGGCACGCTGACCGTCAGGCGCCGGCCCAGAGCAGCAACGTGCCGATGATGCCGAGCACGACCACGACCGGCGCCAGCAGCTGCACGGTCTGGCGGCGATGGTGGCGGCGCAGCGCGCGCTGGCTGCTGGCGTCGGCCAGCTGGATGGCGGTGTCCCGGCTGGTGGCGTCGACCGCGGAGTGACGATAGGCGATGGCGCGGATGGCCTGGTCGCGGTGGCGCTCGGCGACGGCGGCGCGCAGGGCGGTCAGCAGGGCGACCACACGCGCGGCGGCGCGCTCGACGGCGGCCGGATGGTCGAGGCCCAGGAACGCGAACTGCAGGCCGGCGCGCTCGGGATCAGGGAAGATGCGCACGTCGGGGGCGCACGCCAGGACCGCGTGCCAGGCGGCCACCACGGCTGGCTCGGCCAGCGCGTCCATTGTCGACGGCGACAGCGCGCGGACGAGGCCGGTCTCGGTGCGGTGCAGCACCAGCGCGGGCTCGACCACGATGCCGATGAAGCCCCAGGTCTGGCCCTCGAGGACGCGCCAGCAGTAGATCGGCTCCGCGGTGAGATCGAGGTGGCGCGTGGTCAGGGGCAGCAGCGCGGTCACCCCACAAGTTTGACCCGGCGCCTGCGGGCGGCAACCGGCAGGGTCCGGCGCGCGCTCAGCGCTTGTGGCGGAAGATCTTGTTGCGCAGGCGGGCGGCCCAGCCGAGCACATAGTCGTCGTGGGCGCGGCGACCGGCGGCGTCGTCGTCGGCCGCCGCGGCGGCCTCCCGGGCGGGGTCGACCGCGGAGGCGCGATAGCTGGTGGCGGCGATGGTGGCGCGACGCCGCAGCTCGGTGGCGGCGTCGCGCAGGGTGCACACCAGGGTCAAGGCGCGCTCGGCGGCCAGCTCGGCGGCGGCGCCCTCGGCCAGCTGGTTGAAGGCGAAGCGCAGCGACTCGCCGTCGGCGTTGGGGAAGATGCGCACGTCGTGGCCCAGCGCGAGCAGCCGCTGGAAGGCGGTGCCGACCAGCGGGTCGGCCAGGGCGCGGGCGCCAGCCTCGCTGAGCGCGGTCAGCACACCGTCACGCTCACGGCGCAGCAGCAGCGCCGGCTCCAGGGGGATGTCGACACAGTCCCAGTGCACGCCATTCTTCTCGAAGCACAGCATCGAGAAGCCAGGCGTGCGACCGGGGCCGGTGCTCATGCCAGGCCGGTGACCGACCCGTCCGCGGCCAGGTCGATGCCGAGCGCCGCGGGCTGCGAGGGCAGGCCGGGCATGGTCATGATGTCTCCGCACAGCGCCAGCACATAGCCGGCGCCGGTGGCGGCGCGCAGGGCGCGCACGTGCAGCACATGGTCGCGCGGGCGGCCGATGGCGCGAGGGTCGTCACTGAGTGAGAGGTTGGTCTTGGCGACGCAGATCGGCAAGTCGCCGGCACTGGCAGCGGCCAGGTCGGGCAGCGCGGCGCGCGCCTCGGGGCCGAGCTCGATGGCGCGGGCGCCATACATGGTGCGCGCGATGGCGGACAGCTTGTCGGGGATGCTGTCGCTCAGCGCATAGAGCCGGCGCGGGGTCGGCGCCTGCGCGGGGGCAGCGGCGCTCTTGCTGGCGGCGACGACCAGCCGCGCCAGCTCCTCGCTGCCGGAGCCGCCGTCCTGGAAGCAGTGGATCTGCGCGCACGAGAGCCCCCGCGCGGCCGCCGCCGCCTCCAGCGCGGTCAGGTCGGCGACGGCGTCGTCGCTGCGCACGTTGATGGCGATGATGGGCCGCAGGCCAAAGGCCGCCGCTGCCTCGACATGGTGATCGAGGTGATCCAGGCCGGCCGCGAGGTCGCCGCCACCATGGCTGCGCAGCGCGCGCGCGGTGACCACCAGGACCAGCACCGACGGCCACAGCTCGGCGGCCGGGCACTTGATGTGCAGGAACTTCTCGCCGCCCAGATCGAAGCCGAAACCGGCCTCGGTGATGACCAGATCGGCCAGCCCCAGCGCGGCCTGGGTCGCCATCACGCTGCTGCAGCCGTGCGCGATGTTGGCGAACGGCCCGCCATGCACCAGCGCGGGGCCGCCCTCGGCGGTCTGCACCAGGTTGGGCAGCACGGCGTCGTACAGCAGCGCGGCCATCGGACCGGCGGCGCCGATGTCGGCCGCGGTGATGCGCGTCTTGTCCTTGCGCAGCCCGACCGTGATGCGGCCCAGGCGCTGCTTGAGGTCCGCGATGTCGCGCGCCAGGCACAGGACGGCCATGACCTCGGAGGCCGCCGTGATCGCGAACGACCCCTCGCGAGGGACGCCGTCGGCGCTGCCGCCGAGGCCGAGCACCACGTTGCGCAGCGCGCGATCGTTGACGTCCAGCGCGCGCGGCCAGGTGATGCGGCGGGCGTCGAGGTCGTGCTTGCCGAAGTACAGCCCGGCGTCGACCATGGCCGCCAGCAGGTTGTGCGCAGCGGTGATGGCGTGCAGATCGCCGGTCAGGTGCAGGTTGATGCGGTCCGATGGCTCCAGGCGCGCGCGACCACCGCCGGTGCCGCCGCCCTTCTTGCCGAACACCGGGCCCAGCGAGGGCTCGCGCAGCGCCGCCAGCGCGCGCGCGCCGATGCGCCTGAGGCCCTGCGCCAGGCCGACGGAGACCGTGGTCTTGCCCTCGCCGGCCGGCGTCGGGGTGATGGCGGAGACCAGCACCAGCTGGCCGCGGTGGCGCTGGCCCAGGCGGTTCAGCAGCTCGAGCGGCAGCTTGGCGACGTGGTGGCCGAACGGCAGCAGGTCGGCGGGCCCGAGGTCGAGCTCGGCGGCCACCTCGGTGATCGGACGCATGGACATGGCGTCAAGGTATCACCTGCGTCGGCGCGGTCACGAACGCGACAGCGGACTGCTGGTCAACTTCTTGCCGGTGACCGCCTCGATCACGAGCTTGAGCAGGAGCAGGGGCACCAGGAAGCCGATCAGCACGACCAGGGTGGTCATCTTGGGGTACCACTTGCCGTTGAACAGGTGGCGCGCCTGCCAGCGCGCCAGGCTGGCGACCCAGCCCGAGGTCGTGATCAGCCAGTAGATGCTGAGCCCGAAGGCCCCGATGACGTAGATCATCGAGAACACCGCCCAGCCCGGATGGGTCCCGTCCCGGAACACCTTGCCCATGGGGCCAGGATACCGCAGGGCGAGGCGGATCTTCTCAGTCGGCGAGCGGCAACGTCAGGGCGCCAGGCTCCAGGCGCAGGCCGGCGCGCTGGAAGCTGGCGGTGTGCTCGCTGCGGGTGGCGGGGGCGCCGTTGATGCTGGTGACGCGCAGGCTGCGGGTGCGGCCGCGACGGCGGGTGGCCTCGCTGCGCAGCGCGGCGATGGCGACCTCGAGGGCGCCCGGCGCGGCATCGGGAAAGTAGCGCACGCTGCCGCCACGCTCGAGGTGCAGCACCGGGGCGCCCGCGACCAGGACCACGCGCGCACCGGCGACGCGGCGCGGGGTGGCGCTGTCGTCGCTGGCGCCGAGCGGCCATGGCAGCAGGGCGCCATAAGGGTTGGCGGGATCGATGGCCGACAGCACCACGGCGTTGCCGGTCGGGCTGTCGTCGTCGCGCGCGCTGCGCAGGCGCTCGATGGTGCCGGCGCGCGCGTACTGCGAGCCGCCCAGCCCCTCGACGAAGTAGCCGCGCCGCCGCTGGCCGGCCTCCTCCATGGCGCGCAGCACCGGGGCCAGCGCGCTGAAGCCGCCGGGCACCGCCTCGGCCTGCGCGGCCTCGCGGGTGACCACGCCGTGGCGCTCCAGCAGCGTGAGCACGCGGGCGTGGGCGCGCTCGGTCTCGGCCACCGGCGCGGGACCCGCAGCGGCGCCAGCGCCGAAGCCGGCGCCGCCGCGCGCGGTCAGCGCCGACACCGCCGACCAGCGCCCCGCGGTCTGCGACAGGATGGGGCCCGAGGCGCGCATGCGACGCCGCGTCGGCGGCCGGCTGCCGATGCCCAGCGAGCGCAGCGGCTGGAAGGTGTCGTTGCTGCAGAGGCCTGCCCACACCAGCTCCCACAGCGCGGGCAGCACCTCGGTCCCCGAGACCCCGGCGCGCGCACACAGCTCCAGGTAGAAGGAGGCGCCGCGGGCCTCGAGATCGGCCAGCAGCGCGGTGGCCAGCGCGCTGGGTGCGGCCTCGGCGGGCAGCGGCGTCGCCGCCAGCAGGTGGGCCTGGCTGCGCCGGTACAGCGCGACCAGGCCGTCGCCCTTGCCCAGCGCGCCACGGCCGATCCACACGATCTCGCCCAGCGCGCCCAGCTCGTCGAGCATGCGCGGCTGGTAGTCGGCCATGCGCGCGGGCAAGAGCTCGCGCTCCAGCTCGGCGAACGACAGCGGCAGCCCCTCCAGCTGCTCGACGATCTCGCGCAGGCGCGGCAGCCCGCCGCGGGGGCTGGCGATGCCGTGCCAGCGCGGCAGGAAGCGCGCGAAGGCCTGCGCCGACACCGGCGCGACCTGGCTGCGCAGGTGCGCCAGCGTGCGCCTGCGCAGCTGGCGCAGCACCTCGGCGTCACACCACTGCGAGGCGCCGGTGCCGAAGTCGCCCTCGACCAGTCGCCCAGCGCCGGCCAGCGCACGCAGCAGCGGCTCGACCGCCCCGGACGTCAGGCCGTAGCGGTTGGCCGGCGCCGCTGTCGAGAACGGCCCGTGCGCGCGGGCCCAGCGCGCCAGCAGCGACTCCAGCGCCGCCGGCACCGGCGCCAGCAGCGCCGCCGGCAGCCCCGCCGGCACCACGACGCCCAGCGCATCGCGATAGCGCGCGACATCCTCGACCAGCACCCAGCGCGGCTGCCCCGCAATCACCACCTCGACCGCCCGCCCACTCCTCACCAGCTCCTCGAGCCACCTCGCCACGGTGGCCCTGCCCGTGCCCGTGCCCGTGCCCGTGCTCGTTTCCGTGCTCGTTTCCGCACTCCCCTCCCCGACCTCCGCCCGCGCCACCACCTCCTCCAGCGCCAGATCCCCCACTCTCCTCAACAGATCCGCCACCCCGTCGGCATCGCGCGCCCGCCGCGACTCGGCCAGCCCCTGCAGCTCGGCCTCGACGTCGGCCAGCACCGCCGGCTCCAGCAGCGCGCCCAGCTCCTCCTGCCCGAGCAGCTCGCGCAGCAGATCGCGGTCCAGCGTCAGCGCCTGCGCCTTGCGCTCGGCCAGCGGGGCGTCGCCCTCGTACATGAAGGCCGCCACATACGCGAACGCCAGCGAGCGCGCGAACGGCGACGCCGTGCGGGTGTCGACCTGGGTCACCACGACCTCGCGGCGCGCCACGGCCGCGCACAGCTCGCGCAGCGCCGGCACGTCGAAGACGTCGTTGAGACACTCACGATAGGTCTCCAGCACGATGGGGAAATCAGCGTGCTTCTGCGCCACCGCCAGCAGCTGCTGCGCGCGCAGCCGCTGCGTCCACAGCGGCGTGCGCCCGCCCGGCCGGCGCCGCGGCAACAGCAGCGCACGCGCCGCGTTCTCGCGGAAGCGCGCCGCGAACATCGCCGAGCGCCCGAGCTGCTCCAGCAGCAGCTCCTCGACCTCCTCGGGCGCCAGCATCAGATCGGGCAGCTGCACCGGCGCGTCGCCCGCGTCGCCGCCCGCGCCCCCGGCGTCCGCGAAGCGCAGCACGATGCCGTCATCGCTCCAGATGGCCTGGACCTCGAAGCCGGTGCGCGCCCCCAGGCGCGCCTCCAGCGCCAGCGCCCACGGCGCATGCACGCGCGCGCCCAGCGGCGACAGGATGCACACCCGGTAGTCACCCAGCTCGTCGCGGAAGCGCTCCACCGTGATGGCGCGATCGGTCGGCAGCGTCCCGGTCGCCTTGCGCTGGTCGTCCACGTAGCGCCACAGGTTGCGCGCCGCGCGCACCTCCAGCTTGTACTCGCGGCCCAGCCAGTCGACGGCGTCGGCCTCGTCCAGCGCACCCAGCTCGCGCACGAAGGCGCCCATGGCACGGCCCAGCTCGATGGGCCGGCCCACGCTCTCGCCGCGCCAGAACGGCATCATGCCGGGCTCGCCCGGCGCCGGCTTGACGATGACGCGGTCGCGCGTGATCTCGACGATGCGCCAGCTCGACGCCCCCAGCAGGAAGGTCTGCCCGGGCCGCGTCTCGTACACCATCTCCTCGTCGAGCTCGCCGACGCGCGGGCCGTCATGCCCGAGATACACGCCGAAAAGGCCGCGATCCGGGATGGTGCCGCCGTTGACCAGCGCGATCAGCCGGGCGTCGCGCCGCCCGACCACGACGTCGCGCGCGCGGTCCCAGCTCAGGCGCGGGCGCAGATCGGCCAGCTCGTCGGACGGATAGCGCCCCGCCAGCATGTCGAGCACGCCCAGCAGCAGCGCGCGCGGCAGCTCCAGGTAGGGCCCGGCGCGCCGCACCATGGCCTCCAGGGTGTCGACCTTCCACTCCGCCTCGGCGCAGGTCGCCACCAGCTGCTGCGCCAGCACGTCGAGCGGGCTGTCGGGCACCCGGATGGGCTCGACGTCGCCGTCGAGCATGCCGCGCGCGACCACCGCCGCCTCCAGCAGGTCGCCGCGAAACTTGGGGAAGATGCGCCCCTCCGAGCGGCGCCCCACCGCGTGGCCGGCGCGCCCGACACGCTGCAACCCGCGCGCGACTCCGCCGGGCGACTCGATCTGCACCACCAGATCGACGGCGCCCATGTCGATGCCCAGCTCCAGCGAGCTGGTGGCCACGATCCCGCGCAGCTCGCCGCGCTTGAGGGCGCCCTCGATCTGCTCGCGCTGCGCCCGCGCCAGCGAGCCGTGGTGCGCGCACACCAGCGGCGCCTGCGCCAGCTCGTTGAGGCGCTGCGCCAGCCGCTCGCACAGGCGCCGGCTGTTGGTGAACACGATGGTGCTCTGGTGCGCCAGCACCAGCTCCAGCACGCGGGCCTGGATGGCCGGCCACATGCCGCGCTCTTCGGGCTCCTGATGCCCCGTGGGCGGCGGCGGCGCCTCCATGTCGTCGGCCGGGACCTCGATGGTGAGGTCGACCCGCGGCGCCTCGCCGGCGTCGATGATGCTGACCGGGCGGCGGCCGCCCAGGTAGCGCGCCACCGCGCTGAGCGGGCGCTGCGTCGCCGACAGCCCGATGCGCTGCGGCTCGCGCCCGGTCAGCTCACAGAGGCGCTCCAGCGACAGCGCCAGGTGCGCGCCGCGCTTGCTGGGCGCCAGCACGTGGATCTCGTCGACGATCACGGTGTCCACGCTGCGCAGCACCTCGCGCGCGCCCGAGCCCAGCATCAGGTACAGCGACTCCGGCGTGGTGATGAGGATGTCGCCCGGGTCCTTGCGCAGCGCCTGCCGGTCACGCTGCGAGGTGTCGCCGGTGCGCAGCGAGACCCGCACCGGCCGCAGCGGCGTGTCCAGGCGCGCCGCCTCGGCCTGGATGCCCGCCAGCGGCAGCGCCAGGTTGCGCTCGACGTCGTGCGCCAGCGCCTTGAGCGGCGAGATGTACAGCACGCGCACCCCACCCGGCGCGCGCGCGGGCAGCTGCGTCAGGCGGTCGATGCACCACAGGAAGGCCGCCAGCGTCTTGCCGCTGCCGGTCGGCGCCGACAGCAGGACATGCTCGCCTGCCGCGATCTGCCGCCAGGCCTCGCGCTGCACCCGCGTCGCCTCGGCGAAGCTGGCCGCGAACCAGGCGCGCGTGGCAGGTGCGAAGGCGGACAGCACGCCCTACTGTGTCGGCGAGACGACGTCGCCGCAAGGGCTGGCCACGTTTGCGTATGATGCAGCATGCGCCGACCTGGTCCTGCCGCCATCCGCACCACCACGTTCGCCTTCGCGTGTGCCGCTGCCGCCAGCGTGACCGTCGCCAGCGCCGGCGCGGCGTGGGCCGAACGCGCGCCGTTCCCGACCTGGCAGGCCGGCCAGCGCGTCTACTTCAGCGGCACCCCCGAGCTGCCTGCGCTGGCGCCCGGCCTGGCCCGGCTGCAGCAGGGCAGCGAGGCCCAGCTCATCGTGGTCATGGTCGACATCGCCGATCGGGGCGGCGTCGGCCGCTCCGGTGACGGCTACAGCAACGCCGCCGGCGACTATGGCGACGACCTCTACGAGCACTGGGTCGAGGCCGGCGCGCTCAACGCCGGCCTCGACGGCCGCCGCCACGTCCTCATCACGCACGCGCTCGACAATCGCAGCATCGGCGTGCACTGGGGCTCCGAGTGGCAGGCGCTCGGCTACAGCGAGGCCTCGGGCGTCGGCCTCATCGATCGCTCCGACTTCGTGTCGAACGCGCGCGCCGGCATGTTCGCCGAGGCCAACCTGGCGCTGGCCCGCCAGGCCGTGACCGAGCTCGCGGCCGCGCGCGAGCGCGCCCGGACCGACGCCGAGAAGAACCAGCAGCGTCTGCGCGACCTCCGCGCCGGCCTCGAGGCGATGCAGGCCCGCAGCCTGGCCAGCGAGCCCGCCCGGGTCGCCCTGACCTACGTGCGCGAGCACCTGGCCCGCGCCGAGGAGGCCCTGTCCCGGGGCGACCAGAGGCTGGCCAGCAGCGAGCTCGAGGGCGCCCAGGGCCGCCTCGACGGCGCGCGCCAGGCCGAGAGCAGCTACCGCCGCAACCGCTTCCTCAAGACGCGCCTCCTGCCCATCAGCCTCGGCGCGGTCGGCCTCGGCCTCGCCGTGCTGTTCCTGCTCATGGCGCTGCGCCGACGCCGACGCTGGCAGGCGCGCTGGAGCAGGGTGCGCGGCGAGTGGAAGGCGCGGCTGGCCCAGGGCCGCGACCGCCTGATGGGGCTCGAGGATGGCCACCCGCTGTTCTTCCGCCCCACCACCAACCTGGCCAGCACCCTGACCGGCGAGTCGCTGGAGCGCTACCGCGCCATGGGTGAGATCGTCGACGGCCTGATGCTGGGCATCGACGCCGCCGGCACGCTGCTGACCAGCGCCGAGGCGGCCGCCTCGGGCACCGGTCCGCTGGGCTGGCGCGGCTTCGACGAGGCCGTCGACATGATGCGCCTCGGCAACGTCGAGCTGTCGACCAAGGCCAAGGCGGATCGCCGGCGCCTGTTCCTGCCCGAGCCGCGCGTCGAGAGCATCCCGGTCTTCGAGCTGTTCAGCTGGCTGGACGAGCGCTATGGCCGCGCCGTCGATCTGCTCGACGCCCTGGGGGCCGAGTGGCGCAGCGCGCCCAAGGCCGAGCAGGCGCTGGCCGAGGCGCTGGATCGCGTGGTCGCGGCCGCCGGCAAGCTGGCCGCGCGTGAGCTACCCCTGGCGCCATACCAGGCCGAGATCGACCGCCTGGCAGGCGAGCGGCGCGCCATCGAGGCGCTGCTGCCGCGCGACTTCATCGGCGCGCGCAAGCAGGCCGAGGCCGCCCGCACCGCCGCCACCACGCTGGCCGACCAGCTCGAGCTCCTGGCCACCATCGCGGCGCGCGTGGTCGACGAGCTGACACCCGCCATCGCCGCCGAGGCCGCACGCGTGACCGAGCTGCGCGGCAAGGGGCTGCGGGTGCGCGAGCCCATCTTCGATCCCGAGGCGCGCCTGGCCGATGCCCGCGCGCTCGCGGGCGAGGCGCTCGACGCCGTGCGCGCTGGCGACGTCGCCGCCAGCGAGGCGCACCTCGGCGATCTCGAGGAGGTCGTCGAGGGTACCCGCCAGCGCCTCGACGCCACCGCCCGCCTGCACACCGAGCTGCCGCGCCTGGTGGCCGAGCGCCGCGCCGCGCTGGCCTCCGCGCGCGGTCGCACCGCACCGGCGCGCGCCACCCTGGCCGAGCTCGAGAAGGCCTACGCGCACGCCTCGTTCGCGGCCGAGTCCGACAATCTGAGCGAGTGCGACGCCCTGTTCACCCAGCTGGAGGCGCTGTGCAGCGAGGCCGAGCAGGATGGCCAGGCCGCCACGCAGCGCTACCTGGCCGGCGACGAGAAGCTCGGCCGCGCCGCCGCGGCGCTGACCGCCATCGCCGAGCTGCTCGACGCCATCGACCGTCGCAAGGCCGACATCGAGGCGGCGACCGCGCACGCCCGGGCCGAGCTGGCCCGCGCCCGCGAGGCCCGCGCCACGCTGAGCAAGCTGGCCGCCGCCCATCCCCACGCCGTCGGGGCCGGCCCGGTCGGGGTCCTGGAGAGCTCCGAGCATGCGCTGGCCGAGCTCGACGAGGCCATGGCCGCGCCGCGCCCCGAGTGGTTCGGGCTCGATCAGCGCTCCAGCCAGCTGGCCGCGGTGCTGACCGACGCCGCCGCGGTGGCGCAGCGCGACATCGACGCCCACGCCGCCGCCGAGCGGGAGGTC
>JBGASF010000067.1:0-41473 GCA_044229835.1 Polyangia bacterium
GTCGCCTACCAGGCCGCGGCCGACGTCGACAAGGCGCTGATCCAGGACGAGGTGCGCGCGCTGTCGGAGGAGCTGGATCGGCTGCGCGCGGCGCGCGCCGAGGGCGGCGACAAGAAGGCGCGCGCCGAGCTCGAGGCCGAGCGCGGCAAGCTGGCCGCCGAGCTGGCCAAGGTGCAGGACGAGCGCGCCAAGCTGGCCACGGAGCTCGACAAGCTCAAGCAGGACGGCGCCGCGGCCGAGAAGCTGCGCCAGGGTGCCCTGGCCGGCGTGCAGGCCGAGCGCAGCAAGCTGGTCGAGGAGGTCGCGCGCGTCAGCGGCGAGCTGGCGGCGGCCAAGGCCAGCGCGACCAAGCTGCAGGCGGCGATCGATGCCGCCAAGGCCGAGGCCGGCAGCAGCGCCAAGGCGGCGCAGGAGCTGGCCGCGGTGAAGGCCGAGCTGGAGGCGCTCAAGAAGGCCAACGCCGAGCACACCAGCACGGCGGCGGCGGCGGCGGCCGAGCGCGACATGCTGAGCGGCGAGTTCGATCGCCTGGCGGCCGACAACAAGCGACTCGCGGCGGACGTCGAGCGGCTGACCGCGGAGGACAAGAAGCTGGCCGCCGACCTGGTCGCGGCGCGACGCGCGGGTGAGACGGCGGGCGCGGTCGAGGCCGAGCGCGCCAAGCTGGCCAAGGAGGTCGAGCGGCTGGCGCACGACAGCAAGCGCCTCAGCGGCGAGGTCGCCGAGGCGCGCGCCGCGGCCGAGAAGGCCGGCGCCGAGCAGAGCAAGGCGCAGGACGACAACAAGCGGCTGGGCGCCGACCTCGAGCAGGCGCGCGCGGCGGCGACGGCGGCCGGCGCCGAGAAGGCCAAGCTGGAGGCCGAGCTGAAGCGGCTCGGCGGCGAGCTCGGCGAGGCGCGCACGGCGGGCGCTGGCGCAGCGGCGGCGCAGGTCAAGGCGGCCGAGGCCGAGCGCGACAAGGTGGCCGCCGAGGTGGCGCGCCTGAGCGCGGAGGTCGCGGCGGTGACCGCGGCCAAGGCGGCCGCGGAGAAGGCGGCGGCGGAGACCAAGGCGGCGGCAGAGAAGGCGGCGGCAGAGGCCAGGGCGGCGGCGGAGAAGGCGGCGGCAGAGGCCAGGGCGGCGGCAGAGAAGGCGGCGGCGGAGGCCAGGGCGGCGGCCGACAAGGCGACCGCGGAGGCCAGGGCGGCGGCCGACAAGATGGCGGCAGAGCTGGCGTCGGCCAGGGCGGCGCTGGAAAAGGCGACCGCGGACGCCGCGGCAGCCAAGGCGGCGGCCGACAAGGCTGCGGCGGAGCTCGCCAGCGCGAAGGCGGCGGCCGACAAGGCGGGTGGCGAGACGGGCGCGGCCAAGGCGGCTGTCGACAAGGCCATCGCCGAGGCGGCCAGCGCCAAGGCGGCCACGGACAAGGCCATCGCCGAGGCGGCCAGCGCCAAGGCGGCCGCGGACAAGGCCATCGCCGAGGCGGCGGCAGAGAAGGCGGCGACCGAGCGCGCGCAGGCCGAGGTGCAGCGGCTGGCGGCGGAGATCGCGGCGATTCGCGGCGCGGGCTCCAGCGTCGAGCAGCAGGCCGCGGCGGCGGCGCAGGCGGCGCAGGCCGAGCGCGCCCAGCTGTCGAGCGAGGTCGATCGGCTGACCCGCGAGCGCGACGCCCTGGAGGCCGAGCTGGCCCGCGCCGTCGGCCTGCGCGGCCGCGCCCGCCCCGCCGCCTCCGCCAGCGAGCGCGCCCGGGTCAACGTGCAGCGCCGCCTCAAGGACGCGCTGACCCGCATCAGCGACGCCGACGCCGACCTGGGCGCCCGCCTGACGCGCGCCATCCACACCGGCACCTATTGCAGCTACCAGCCCTGATGCCCTCGTCATCACTCGCGTTTCAGCCGTTCCATCGCAAGGAACATCGGGTTCCTCGCGCGGTCACGCCTGTCCTCTCGAAAGGACAGCCAACCGCCATGAACCTCGAAGCCATCATCTCCATCACCATCCCGGTCACCTTCATCCTCGGCCTCGTGCTCGAGCGCCGCTTCCCGGCGCGCCCGCTGCCCAAGGTCAAGCGCTGGCTGCTCAAGGGCAGCATCTTCTTCCTGCTCACCGGCCTGGTGAACGCCATCGTGCCGGCGGCCGTCGCGGCCATCGTGGGCAATCGCGCGCCGCTCGACCTGTCGGGGCTGGGCACGCTGGGCGGCGCCGCGGTGGCGTTCCTGGCCGCCGACCTCGCGTCGTACTGGATCCACCGCTTCATGCACCGCGTGCACTTCGTCTGGCGCTGGTCGCACCAGATGCACCACAGCGCCGAGCGCATGGATCTGGCCGGCATGACCTACGCGCACCCGCTCGACACCCTGGTCACCTTCGGGCTGACCGGCCTCGTCGTCGGCCTGCTCGGCCTGACCCCGGCGGCGGGCGCCATCGGCGGCCTCATCGGCTTCTTCTACGCCGTGTTCCAGCACTCCAACATCAAGACGCCGTGGGCGCTCGGCTTCGTCCTGATGCGCCCCGAGCAGCACGCGCTGCACCACGAGCGCGGCGTGCACGCCTACAACTACGGCAGCTTCCCGCTGTGGGATCTGGCCTTCGGCACCTTCCGCAACCCGCGCAGCTTCCCGGCCACCTACGGCTTCTGGAACGGCGCCTCGGCGCGCATGGGCGCCATGCTGCTGGGTCGTGACGTCGGCAGCCCGGCCGTCGCCGCGGCGGCTGCGCCTGCGTCGGGGTCGCGCAGCGCCGGTGCGGCCTCAGCGTAGCTCGGCCGGCAGGAACGCCGTCACCCGCCCCGAGTCCTCCCCGGTCTTCTCCAGCTCGACCAGCGCCGCCCTGGCGTCAGCATCGTCGGGGCGGCAGCCCAGGATCGCACGCAGCACGCGCCGGTTCGTCGGGTCGTCGGGCCGCAGCGCCTGCAGCGCCGGCAGCGCCGTCGCACAGTCCCCCTGCGCCAGCGCCAGGAACGCCAGCCCCGCCCGCGCCCGCGCCGCCCGGGGCGCATGCGCCGCCGCCGCGAAGCGCTCGCGCGCCAGCCCCCGGTCACCCGCCTGTAGCGCCAGCAGCCCCTCCAGCTCCAGCGCCTCGGGCGCGTCGGCATCCAGCGTGCGCAGCCGCGTCAGCGCGCGCTGCGCCGCGGCCGCCTCGGGTGCGCCCCCGACCTCGATCAGCGCACCGGCATAGCCGAGCAGCGCCTCGGGCGCATCGGGTCGCAGCGCCAGCACGCCGGCGAAGGCGCGCGCCACCTGGCGCGGCCGCCCGAGCTGCGCCAGCACACGCGCCAGCGCGCCATAGGCCGGCGCGCGCGCCGCCGCGGGGCTGTCCGGCAGCAGGCGCACCAGGCGCGGCACCCCGTCCTCGAGGTGCCCGGCGTCGATCAGCCCCACCGCCTCCGACAGCGCCAGATCCGGTCCGCTCACCGGCTCGCCGAGCAGCGTCGCATAGGCGCCGACGTGCGTCGGCGGACCTGGCCGTGCCGGCGCACCCGGCCTCTGGATCCAGTGGTCGGTCATCACGATGCTGGGCACGTCGGCCGCGCCGCCGCGCCGCATGTGGCAGCCCACGCAGTGATCGCTCACCTTGGCGCGCGCCTCCGCGCTGGCGCTGCACACCCGCGCGGGCGCGCTGTGACAGGCCACGCACTTGCCATCGAAGTCGGCGCGCTGCTCGCGCGAGCTGGTGTGTGGATCATGACAGGTCGTACAGGTCAAAGCGCCATTCGAGCGCTGAAAACACGGGCTGCGCAGCAGGCGCTCGACATGGCCGATGAGCTCGAAGGCGGCCGGATCGGGCGGCTCGTCGAGCCAGTTGGCGCGGAACTCGGGCAGCGCCTGGCCGGCGTGGTAGTCGAACAGCGTGCGCCCGGGCCGCTGCACGATGGCGCCGTTGAGGTGACACTGCGCGCAGGTGTCGAGCTGCCGCGCCGCGGTCAGCCGCCCCGGGTTGACGATGTCGGCCGGCGCGCCGGTCTCGACGTGTCGCGCCCCCGGACCGTGGCAGCGCTGGCACGAGATCCCCGCCGGCAGCGGCCCCAGCACCAGGTCCTCGGCGTCACCGAGGTGGCCGGGGTCGTCGCCGTGACAGGACAGACAGAAGGCCCCGATGAGCTGCACCGGCGCGCCCGCGCCGTCGCCGAAGCCTGGATCGAGGCCGAACCCGGCGGTCTCGGCGAAGTGATCGACCGGCAGCTGGTAGATCCGGCCGTCCTGCTGGAACGCGAACGCGGTGGCATAGGCACCCGACGACAGCGTGTGCGTCACCGGCAGGCGTCGCCGCGCCAGCACCGCGCCGCTCTGCGCCAGGCTGCGCTCCTCCAGCACGAAGGCGTCGCCGTCGCGCAGGGGCTGGTACTCCAGCGGCAGGGCCGGATGGCGCACTGGCGCGGCCTGCGCGAACAGCGGCCCCAGCCGCGCTGGATCGATCGGGCGCAGGCCGGTGCGCGCCATGGCGTGGCGGGCGTAGCGCTGCACGATCTCGCCGTGACAGGGCGCGCACGCCTGCGCCGAGACCTGGCCGGCCGGGCGGCGCTCGTCGCGTTGCACCGGCTGGTCCAGCGCCACCGCGACCTCGGGCAGCGCCAGCTGCCGCAGCGCCGCCAGGCTGCGCGGCCCCAGCGCGCCACGCGCCACGCCCGCCGCGCCTGGCCCGCCTGCTCCGGCTGGCCCGCCCGGTGACGACACCTCTGGCCTGGGCGCTTCGCCCTGCGCCGCCCGCCGCCGCCGCACCAGCTCGAACACGCCGGCGAACACCGCGGCCGCGACCACCAGCAGCCCGAGCCCCAGCAGCAGCCGCCTGCGCATCAGCGAAACCACACCCGCGGCCTGGGCCCCAGCACTCGCCCGTCGATGCTCACCGTCAGGGTCACCACGCCGGCCACACCAGGGTGCGTCAGCACCGCCGCATAGCTGCCGTCGCCACGATCGACCACCGGCGCCGGCACGCCATCGGAGCGCACACACTCGACGCGCCGTGCCGCCCCGGCCGCACCCAGCAGCGCGCCACTGCCGTCGACCGCGTCCACGTGCAGCTCGGCGGCGGCGCCGGGCGCCGGCAGCCGCGGCGTCACCTGCAGCCACTCCGGCTCGCGCACCCGGGTGACCCCGTCGGCCCCGGGCTGGCGCTGCACCTCTTGCCGGAGGCCACTCGGCCAGGTGATCTCGATCGACTCCAGCGCGGCGGCGCCCAGCCCGACGCTGAGCACGCCGTCACCCTGCGAGTGCACGTCGCCGCCGGCATAGGCGACCACACGCTGCAGCTTGCCGCCGGCGCGCACGCGCACCACCGCGCCGGCCGCGGCGGGCCCCGACACCGTGCCGGTCAGCCGCAGCCTGACGACGCCCCCGTCCGGTGCGCTGTCGTTGCGATAGATCCGGAAGCTCTCGGCGAACGGCGTCACCACCAGGTCCTCGTCGCCATCGCCGTCGAGATCGCCGCTGATCAGGCCGCGTCCGGTCAGCGGCTGTCCGCTGACGCGCGGCCGCGTCGGCAACCCGACCTCGGCCGACACCAGCGCGAACGGCGCGCCGAACGCCGGCTGGCGCAGGTAGTCGTCGAGCTGCCGGTGCGCCGCCTCGTCGACCGGGATGCTGGCCGCGCCGTGCACCACCATCAGCTCCAGGGCGCAATCGCGATCCAGATCGAGGAAGCGCGCGCCCCACGACACGTACTCGTAGTCGCCGCCGAAGTTGGGCACCAGGTGCTGGTCGATGCCGAAGGCCTTCTCGGCGCGCCGGTAGCTGACGCCCTCGGCGAGGTACAGCGCGCTGGGTCCCCAGTTGGTGACGTAGAGGTCGTCGTCGCCGTCACCGTCGACGTCGCGCATGGCAATGCCCATGCTGGCGCGGCGCTCGGCCACGCCGACCGTGGCGGCGACGTCGCGATAGTGCGGGCGCCCCGCCGCGTCGATGCGGTCCAGCACCAGGTAGCGGTCGGTGGCGTCGTGGAAGAACTGATCGTTGGCCAGGTACAGATCCAGGCGGCCATCGCGATCCAGATCCGCCGCCGCCGCGGTCCAGGTCGCGCCCGGCAGATCGAAGCCCGAGCCCACGGTGGCGTCCTCGAAGCTGCCGTCGCCGCGCCCGAGGTAGAGCCGGTTCCAGACCTGGGTCGCCATCGAGGGCTGCAGGCTGCTGACCACCAGATCGTCGACGCCGTCGCCGTTGACGTCCGCAAACAGCGCCGAGGTGCCGAGATCATCGGGCCCGGTGACGCCGGCCGCCGCCGCGGTCTCGCTGAAGCCGCCGCGGCCGTCGTTGACCAGCAGGTGGTCGCGCCCCTCGGCGGCGATGAACAGGTCGACGTCGCCATCGCCCTCGAGATCGCTGGCCGCGACGCCATGGGCGGCGACACCCGCGAACAGCGCGTCGAGCTGGTGGTCGGCGGCGAAGCGCAGGCCGCCCTGGTTGCGGTACACGATGACAGGGCCGCCGCGCGCGTCGGAGCGCGGGTCGTCGTCGCGCACCAGCACGAGGTCGAGGCGGCCGTCACCGTCGAGATCGGCGATGGCCGCGCCGGTGCCGATGCCCAGGTTGAAGCCGTCGGCGTCGCTGGCCGAGCGCCCGCCGGCGACCTCGCCGCCGAGCGCCTCGGTGGTGACGTCGATCAGCTTGATGCCATTGGCGTCGCCTGGGCCGGCGCCGCCATCGCCACCGCCACAGGCGGACAGCACGGTGGTCGTGGCCAGCAACGTCGCGGCAGCGAGACAGGCACGGCGCTTCATCGTGGGGCGTCCTCCCGCAGCACGCGCTGCAGCCGCAGCGCCGCGCTGTCCTTGGGTCGGCGGCGCAGGATGGCCTCGGCCGCCTCGCCGGCGAGGCCACGCTCGGCCGCGTTGGCCGGGCGCGCCAGCTCGCGCAGGAAGGCGCCGCGCGGCAGATCCACGGCGCCGAAGGCCTGCAGCGCGCGGGTCGCCTCGTCGACACGACCCAGCCGCTCGGCCGCGATGGCGTGCAGCAGGTGCGCGGCGGGTTCGAGCCGGCGCAGCTCGGCGCTGCGCGCGAGGTCCGCCCGCGCGGCCTCGTCGTCGTGGGCCAGCAGACGGGCGTGGCCGCGCGCCGCCAGCGCCTCGGCCAGCAGCGCCGGCTGGTCGGCCAGCGTGCGCTCGGCACAGTCCCAGTCGCCGCGGTCGAGACACAGCACACCCTCGACAAGCTGCCGGCTGGCCGCACCCGCGCCTGCACCCGCATCGGTGCCCGGCGCACTCGCCAGCGCCGACGCCAGCCCGTGCATGCGCTCCCGCGCCTGCGGCACCAGGTAGCGCTCGCCCTGGGCCGCCTCGGCGACCGTGACGGCGCGCGCGAACGCCGCCAGCGCGCGCTCGCGCTGCCCCGCCGCCTCCGCGGCCTGGCCCAGGTTGAACCAGGTCGACGCCCGCGACGGCAGCCGCAGCAGCGCGCGCTCCAGCGCCGCCATCGCCGCCACCGGCTGGTGCTCCTCGACCAGCAGCACGGTGCCGGTGAAGTGGTCCTCCTCGGCGGCCAGCTCGCCGGCATAGGCCCGCGGCGCCGCCGCCAGCAGCGGCCCCGCGCTGAGCAGCAGCGCCCCGGCCAGCGTCGCCGCCGCCGCGCCCAGCACCTGCCGCCGCGCGCCCGCGCGCCAGCGCTCGAGCGCCACGCCCACCGCCAGCGCCGCCAGCACCGCCAGCGGGCCGACCACCAGCAGCCGATGCCGTCCGGTCACGAAGAAGGCCGCCACCGTGACCCAGTGGATGGCGATGGGCCCGAGCAGAAAGCGCGCGCGCTCGCGCGCCCGCAACGCCAGCACCGCGCCGGCCAGCGCCAGCGCCGCCAGCACGCCGAAGGGAAAGCACAGCACCGGTGTGCGCCACAGCAGCGCCGCCAGCACTGGCGACCGCGCGCGCGAGAGGTAGAGGTCGCGGTTCGAGGGCAGCTCGCGCCCGTGCCAGAAGTGGCCCAGCTTCTTCACCAGGTGCAGCGCCGCGCCGGCCGGATCGGCCGCCATCACGCGCAGCCCCTTGGCCATGAAGTAGGCCGACTGGTTGCCCGCCTTGCGCAGGCCGGCCAGCTCCGGCTCGCGCATCAGCGCCAGCCACTCGGCGCCCGGGCGCACCCCGATGACGCCGTGGTAGCGCGGCTCGGCGCCGATGTAGAAGTTGACGCCGCCGTTGGCCGAGATCAGCGTGGCGTCGCGCGCGTGCAGCCAGTTGCGCAGCGTCACCGGCGCGATCACGCAGGCCGCCGCGCCCAGCGCCGCCGCGCTCCAGCCCAGGCGCTGGCGCGCGCCCCGCTCGCGCAGCGCCCACCACAGCCACCCCAGCATCCAGCCGCCGAGCAGCAGCGCCTCCGCGCGCAGCAGCGCCGACACCCCCAGCATCACCCCGGCCACACCCCAGGTCGCCAGCGACGGCCGCTCGCGCGCGCGCAGCACCAGCAGCAGCAGCGCGAGCTCCAGCGTCACCGTCAGGCTGGCCGAGGTGACCTCACCCGTGAAGTAGATCAGCGGCCCCGACAGCGCCAGCACGCCGGCCGCCCACAGCCCCTCGCGCGCGCCGCGCAGCGCGCGCCCGAGCCGGAACGCCAGCACGCAGCTCAGCACGTCGCACCCGATCTGGGTCACCCGGATCGGCCACAGCGAGGCCCCGAACAGGCGCAGGTGCAGCGCCAGCACATAGTCGTACAGGGGCGGCTTCCAGTACGCGCCGGGGTCGCCGACCCAGTGCCCGGCCGCCATGCGCTGGGCGCGCTCCAGGTTGTCGCGCGGGTCGATGACCGGGTGATCGAACAGTGGATCGCCCGCCATCGCCCACAGGTGCAGCGCGCGCAGCAGCACCGCGGCGGCGCAGATCGCCAGCAGCCAGCGCAAGGTCCGCGCGGCCTCGGCACCCGCACGCGGATCCGCACCCGCGCCCCCCCCGCTCGCTGCGACGCGCGTCTCGGGCGTCACGGCCGCTATGGCAGCTCGACGCCAGGTGCGAAGAAGCGATCCATCTGCTCCAGCGTGATGCCGGCCTTGCTGGTGTAGGCGGCGCGGTACTCGTCCTGCAGCTGGCGCAAGTAGCGGCGCACCTCCTCGGAGCTGCGCTTCTTCGCGCGCACGTCCTCGTAGGCCTGGTCGCCCTTGGTCCAGGTCGCCGCGCCCAGCTCGCTGAGCTCGATCTCCATCGCGGTGCCCGGCGGCTGGCCGCCGCGCAGCTCCATCAGCAGGTTGAAGTTGCGGCTCAGGCTGGTCAGCCAGTGCAGCCGGCGCAGCTCGAGGCCGAGCTCGAGGTCGGTGCCCTCGGCGCGCACGTACATCTCGAGCTCCTTGGGGTGGGTGCCCTCGCGCCCGGTCCACTTGTCGAAGCCGCCCTCGGGGATGGCGAACTTCGGCGTGGTGTTGTCATACATGTCCGCGGGCGGATCGATGGTCGGGACCCAGGCCGGCTTGCCGGGGCGCGGATCATCCTCGATCGAGGCCGGGCTGGCGCTGGCGCCGGGTGGACGTGCCGGCACGCCGACGCCTGGACGGCCCGCGCTGGGTGGCCGCGTGGCCTCGCCCGCCGCGCCGCCGGTGGCCACACCGTCATGGTCGTGCTGGTGGGCGGCGGCGCGGCCGTCGTCGTCGCCCGCGCCCGCGGCCGCGATGCTGCGCCGGGCCTCGCTGCTGCGCACCGACCACGCGATGTACAGCGACACCGCGAACACCACCAGGGCGGTGCCCGCGAACAGCGCCACGACACGCCGGTTGCCTGCAGGCTCGTCTGTTTTGCCAGCCATGAGTCAGTGCGAACTCAGCCCGTCCCCGGTTTGAGTGTACCCTACGCACCGATGACCTCGCGCAGAAGGATGGTCGTGGCGCTCATCGCGATCGTCGTGGTGGCGGCCAGCGCCGGCCTCGGAGTGGCGCTGCTGCTGCCCAAGCCGAAGCCCAAGCTGCGTCTGCTCAGCGACGCCGAGTGCCTCGAGGGCGCGCGCAACCTGCGCCTGTACCAGCTCGGTGAGTTCTTCCAGCTCGATCCCAGCGACCCCCGGCTGGCCCAGCGCGGCCAGCAGATCCGCGGCGACTTCAAACGCGTGCTCGCCATCGACCTCAGCGACGCCGATCTCGAGCGCATCCGCACCGAGACCCTGGCGGCCTGGCTGCGTCGCAAGGAGGAGGCCCGCCTGCTGCTGAGTCGCTATGTGCTGCACAAGCCGACCCAGGCCCGGCTCGACAAGATCGCCCTCGACTCGCGTGCCCTCCTGAAGAAGTTCGGCGAGGACGACTTCCGCGCGGCCGCCCGGATCTCGATGGAGCAATACGAGAAATTACGTGAGGATGCGAGCCGGCAGCGCTGAGCCGCGCCCGGCCGCGCGCGTCCCATTCTTGAACAGACTCACCTGCACAGTTCAGCCTTTGAACTTGCACAGCCAGTCGTCGCACTCGAAATTTCAGTAAGATAGCTCATGGCACTATCGTTGCTAGTTGTCGCTGGTCATGATGACGATCAAGACGACGCTGGCCACGATGTGCCTCGCCTCCCTGCTCGCGATGGGCTGCACCTCGGAAGAACAGATCGTCGATGACTCCACCGACCACGTCGGCTCGGTCGAGCAGGCCGGCAGCACGGGTGACTCGGCTGACTATGTCAGCGTGGGCAGCGGCTGGGGCTACCGGCGCTGGAGCTCGGCGGGCGTGCACAAGATCGTCTGCATCGAGACCGGCTACAGCACCCGGCTGTACGACTCCAGCTACCAGGGCTGGTCGAACACCAGCCACTGCTACAACGCCAACCGCACCAGCTGGTACCCGACCTGCTCCGGCAGCGGCGTCGCCAACCACAACCCGAACCACGACGGCAGCGACCACTGGTTCGCGCTGGCGGGCTCGGCGCACGACGCCGCCAACGTCCACGAGGGCAGCTGCTCGTACAGCTGGTGGAGCACCTGCAACTCGAAGGACTGGGTCGAGCACATGGTCGAGTACAGCTCGAACCCGTACTACGAGGACGGCCACTAGCCGACTGCCGAGAAGCGTGCCGAAGGCGCGCTTGGTGGCAGTGCGGTCCGGGTCCAGCGAAGCGGCGCCTCAGGGCGCCGTTTTCGTTTTCGGCGTCGCCGAGCCCGCGGGTCATGCCGCGCGCTGAGGTATGCTGACCGCGTGGGGGACACGCGTGGTCGGGGCGCGTTCGCGCTCGATGTGACGTGGCTGGCGGTCCTCGCCGGTGTCGCGCTGGTGGTCGCCCAGGCGCTGTGGTTCCACCACCTGGTCGATGACGCGTTCATCACCTTTCGCTATGCGCGCAACTGGGTCGACGGCCACGGCGTGGTCTTCAACCCGGGCGAGCGCGTCGAGGGCTACACCAGCTTCCTGTGGGTGGTGACCTCGGCGGCGGCGCTCGCGCTGGGGGTGTCACCGCTGGCGGCGGCGCGCGTCCTCGGCGTGGCGGGTGCGGCGGCGTGTGTGCTGGCGGCCTTCCTGATGGCGCGCCGGCTGGCGCCGCGCTCGGCGTGGCTGGCGCCGCTGCTGGTGGGGCTGCACTCGGGGCTGGGGCTGTGGGCCTGGGCCGGCATGGAGACGACGTTCTTCGCGGGCCTGGTCGCGCTGGCCTTCGCGCTGCACCTGGAGGGGCGGCTGACGCGACCGCTCGAGGGCGCGCTGTGGCTGGCGGTGTGTCTGACCCGGCCCGAGGGTGGCCTGCTGCTCGTGGTGGCGCTGGTCAGCGCGCTGGCGGCGCGCGCGGGCGGCGCGGCGGCGCGGCTGCGGCCGCTGCTGGTGCCGCTGGCCATCGCGGGGCTCGGCGTGCTGGCGCACCTCGTCTGGCGGCGCGCCTACTACGGGGCCTGGCTGCCCAACACCTTCCACGCCAAGACCGGGGCGACCACGCCGCAGCTCGCGCGCGGGGTGCGCTACCTGGGTGACTTCGTGCTGCACAGCGGCGGCCTCTTGGCGCTGCTGCCGGTGCTGGCGTGGCGCGCCGACTGGCGCTGGCGCACGCTGGCGGCGGGCGCGGGTGCGCTGGCGCTGTTCGCCGTGCTGGTGGGCGGCGACAACATGCTGGCGCATCGCTTCCTGGTCCCGGCGCTGCCGCTGCTGGCGGCGCTGGCGGCGACCGCGCTGGGCGAGCTGCTGGGCAGCCAGCGCGCGCGCGTGCTGGCGGTGGCGGCGCTGGCGCTGCTGCTGTGTCGCGTCGGTGATCGCGACCTCGCGCGCGACGTCACGCGCTGGAACGCGTCGGCGCGCGACTGGATCCAGATCGGCCACTGGCTGCACGGCCACGAGCCGCCGGGCACGCTGATCGCGCTGGGTGCGGTCGGCGCGGTGCCCTATTACTCGCGGCTGCCGACCATCGATCTGTTCGGCCTGACCGACGCGCACATCGCGGCGCGAGACGTGGCCAGCATCGGCAGCGGCTTCGCCGGCCACGAGAAGGGCGACGGCGCCTATGTGCTGTCGCGCCAGCCCGCGCTGATCTTCGGGCGCGTGCAGATCTACCCCATGGTGCCCGCCGAGGACCCCATCCTGGGCCTGATGAGCGAGACCCTGGGCGAGCGCGAGGTGCGCGACCACCCCAGCTTCGCGCGCGACTATCGCTTCGAGACCGCGCGGGTCGGGCGCGGCCACATCGCGCTGTTTCGCAGGGTGAGCCCGGCGCCGGCGGGTGATGGCCGCTGAGGCGGCGCCGACCGAGGCGCGGTGGCAGCGGGTGGCCTGGTTCGCGGCCGCCGCGCTGCTGGCGCTGTGGGGGCTGTGGCAGGCGCGCGACTTCTTCCACGACGACGCCTTCATCACGCTGCGCTACGTGGCGCGCTGGCTGGCCGGCCGGGGCCCGACCTGGAACGACGGCGAGCACGTCGAGGGCTACAGCCACCCGCTGTGGATGTTGCAGCTGACCGCGCTGGGCCTGACCGGGGCGTCGCTGGTCGACGCCGCGCGCGCGCTGGGCGTGGTCTACCTGGTCGCGCTGTTCGCGCTGTGGTGGCGCAGCCGCGCCTGGGCGGTGCCGCTCGTGCTGGCCGCGACCACGCCGGGGCTGCTGCTGTGGACGCGCGGCGGCCTCGAGGGCGTCAGCTTCACCTTCTGGCTGTGCCTGGGCGCGTGGCTGGTGACGCGCGCGCTGGCGGCAGCTGCCGGCGACGCGCGGCGGGCCGGGGCGCTGGCGGGCGCGGCGCTGGCGGCGGCGGCGCTGACGCGACCCGAGGGCGCGCTGCTGGGCCCGCTGGCGCTGCTGTGGCTGCTGCTCGGGCGCGCGCCGCGGCGCACCTGGCTGGCGCTGCTCGCGAGCTTCGCGCTGCCGCTGCTGGTGTGGCAGGCGGTGCGCCTGGGCTACTACGGCGACTGGTTGCCCAACGTCGCGCGCGTCAAGCTGGGTGCGCCGCTGGCGGTGCAGCTGGGCGCGGCGCTGCGCTATCTGCGCTTCAACCTGCGCGCCTGGCTGCCCGCGCTGGTGGCGGCGGCGGCGCTGCTCGCGCTGGCGCGCCGTCCGCGCGCGCTGTGGCCGGCGCTGCTGGCGCTGCCCATGCTGCTGACCACGCTGTCGGGCGGTGGTGATCACATGCCCGGGGTGCGCCTGGTGATGCCGGCGCTGGTGCTGCTGGCGTTCACGGCCGGCCTGGCCGGGCCGCCGCGGCAGCGCTGGGCGCGCCTGGCGGCGAGCGCGCTGTTGGTGGGGGCGGCGCTGCTGCAGGTGGCGCCGCTGCTCGGGCACCGGGTGCCGCCCGACGCCGCGGCCGCGGTGGGCAGCCAGGTCGGGCGCTACCTGGAGGCGCACCTGCCGCCGGGGGCGCTGGTGGTGACCGCGACCGCGGGCTCGACGCCGTATCACGCGCCGCACCTCGCCTTCATCGACAGCCTGGGGCTGAACGATCGCCACATCGCGCGCCGCGCGGTGCCGCACCGGCTGACGCTGCTGCAGGTGCTGCCCGGCCATCGCAAGGGCGACGGCGCCTATGTGCTGTCGCGCGAGCCCGACGTGGTCATCATCGGCCCCGCCGAGGGCGACCTGGGACGCGACCCGCGCGGCTGGTTCCTCGGCGATCTGGAGCTTCTGACCGCGCCCGCGTTCCAGGCCCACTACCGGCCGTATGGCTTCATGGTGCGCCGTGGCCTGACGCTGATCGCCTATCTGCGTGACGACTCGCTGGCGGCGCAGCAGCTCGGCAACGAAGGCGCCGCCATGCAGGCGCCGTGGGACTCGTGGTGAGCAGCCCCCGGCCGTGGACGCGCCTGTGGCTCGCCCTGCGCACGCACAGCGCGACCTGGTTTGGCGGCGGCCTGGCGCTGGCGCTGCTGGTGCGCGCGCACCAGCTGTACATGGCGCCGGTGCGATGGCTCAACGTCGACGAGAGCTACGCCGGCGCCATCGGGCTGCGCATCCTCGATCCCGGCGGGCTGCCCTATGTCACCGGGGTGTCGCAGCGCGGGCCGGTGATGTACTGGCTGTACGCGCTGGCGCTGTCCATCGGCGGCGCCTTCCGGGTGGCGTCCATCCGCTACGGCGCGCTGCTGTTCGCGCTGGCCACCGTGGCGCTGGTGCTGGTCGCGCTGCGGGTGCTGTCGGCCGCGCGCGGGGCCGCGCTGGCCGCGCTGCTGGTGGTGTGGACCATGACCGCGGAGCTCGCCCCCGCCGATGGCCTGGCCTGGAACGGCGAGCTCATCGCGCTGCCCTTCGTGCTGGGCCAGGTCGTGCTGTGCGCGCACGCGCTGCGCGGCCGGGCGCGCCGCCCGCTGCTGGAGCTGGCGCTGGCCGGCGCGCTGATGGCGCTGGCGGTGCTGTCCAAGCAGTCGTTCGCGGGCCACGGCGTGGTCAGCCTGCTGTGGCTGGGGCTGGTGCTGCGACCGCGGCGCCGCCTGCTGCTCGGCGTCGCCAGCTTCGCGGGCGGCGCGCTGCTGGTGCTGGGCGCGGTGCTCGCGCCCTATGTGGCGACCGGCCACCTGGGCGAGTTCTGGTACTACTTCGTGCGCTGGGGCCGCGAGGTCTACATGGCGCCGGTGTCGCTGGGCGACATCACCGCCGTGGTCGAGCGCCGCATCCTGCTGCGGCTGCCCTACGTCACGCTGCTGCTGCTGGGCGGCGTGGGCGCGGTGCTGGCGGCGCGCCGGGCCGCGCGGCGGGGCGACCGCGCCGAGGCGGCCGCGCTGTGGGCGGCGCTGGCCAACGCCGTGGTCGCCATCCCGGGTGCCACCTTCACCGGGCGCGATTTCGGCCATTATCTGCTGCAAACCGACGTCTTCGTCGCGCTACTGGTCGGCCTCGTCGCGGGCAGCCTGCTCGGCGAGCGCACCCTGCCGCGGCCGCGCGTCGTGCTGGCCGGCGCGCTGGCGGCCTGTGTGCTGGCCGGCGTCGCCATCGTGGTGAAGCAGGACCGGCAGCTGGCCGCGCTGCGCCGCGCGCCCTGGTTCGACGCCACGGTGCCGGCGCGCGATCCGGTCGGCGCCTGGGTGCGCCGCAACACCGCGCCGACCGATCGCATCTTCGTGTGGGGCTTCCGCGCCGACATTCACTTCAACGCCCGGCGCTGGCCGGCCTCGCGCTACGTCTATGCGCTGTACCCCAGCGGGGTGTCGCCCTGGTACCTCGAGCCGCCGGCCACGCTGGAGCGTCGCGTGGCGCCGCACAGCCACCAGATCTTGATCGACGAGCTCGAGCACGCCCCGGCGCGCTGGATCTTCGACGCCGGTGACTCGCTGCTGGGTCGCTTCATGGTCGACTACCCGGTGCTGGCCGCCTACCTGCGCGACAGCTACTGCTTCGAGCGCATGCTCGAGTACCCGCCGATCTACGGCAGCCTGGGCCCGGTCAGCCGGATCGCGGTGTATCGGCGACGCGCAGGGCCGGAGCAGCCCTGTACGCCGATCCCGCTGCCCTGAACGGCGCGCGCGCGAGCGCCAGCGCCAGCAGCAGCGCGACCACCAGCGCAGCGCCCAGCAGCAGCGACTGCAGCAGCGGCCCCAGCGGCCACACCACGCGCCGCGCCAGCCACAGATGGCTCGCCGCCGCCGCGAAGCTTCCGCCCAGCACCGGCCAGGTCGCGCGCCCCAGCCAGCGCTCGCTGCCCGCGCGCGCCAGCAGCCAGGCGTACAGCGGCAGCAGCACGCCATAGTGATGCTCCCACGCGATGGGCGACACCATGGTCAGGGTGACCACGAAGAGGCCGAGATCCTCGACGCCGCCCGCGCGCGCCGAGCGCCGCGGCAGCCACAGCGCCGCGCCCAGCCCGAGCAGCGCGGCCGCGCTGGTCAGGGCGAAGAGCGCGGCCCGGTACGGCGGATAGCGATCGGGCCACCAGCGCAGCGCGTCGCCGTTGCGCCACAGCCGCTGCAGCAGGCCATTGAGCGACTGGTTCGGGATGTAGGCCTCGCCATGGCGCCCCAGGTAGCTCAGCACCCCGACATAGCCGCGGTGATCCTCGACGCCATACAGGGTCAGCGACAGCACCAGGCCCGCGAGCACCACCGCCGCCAGCGAGCTCACGAAGCGCCACTGCCGGCGCAGCGCCCCCCAGCCCAGCAGCAGCCCATACTGCGGCTTCCACAGGCAGATCACGCCAAGCAGCGCCCCCGCGGTGGCGCGCCGCCCGCCCAGCCAGCACGCCAGCGCGACCGCGAACAGCGCGTTGATCCAGGTCTGCAGCTGACCCAGCGTGTAGGCCTTGACCACCGGGTAGAACAGCCCGGTCAGCGCGCACACCAGCCCGACCTGCGCCGTGGTGTGCGCCCAGCCGCGGGCGCGCGCGCCGCTGCCGCTGCCGTCGCCGCTGCCTGCGGGCGTCGCGCGCAGCAGGATCCACGCCGTCGCCAGCGCCGTCATCAGCACCATCAGCCACGACACCCGGCGCAGCGCGTGCTCCATGGTGGCGAAGTCGTCCGAGACCACGGTGCGCGCCACCGTGATCACCGGCAGCGAGGTGGCCGGGTAGATGAACTTGATGCGCTGGCGCCAGAACAGCTCGGCATACAGCGGCGTGGTCGACCCGCGCGCCAGCTCCTCGGCGAAGGTCATCGGCCCCCACGAGTCGATCCAGACCCCGCCGCGCCCCAGCACCAGGCCGTCGACGCTCTCGTGCAGCACGGTGTGCTTCCAGCGCGTGCCGGCCGCCAGCAGGACGCCCTGGATGGCCAGGTGTGCCGCCAGCACGCCAAACAGGATGAAGGTCAGCCGCCGCACCGCGCCGGCCTCGGCGTGGCTTGCGGCGCCCACCGGCTCGACGCTTGCCATGGCTACTGGGCGTCGAACGACGCGGTCAGCGTCGCGGAGGGATGGAACTGGTCGTCGATCATGCGCAGGCGCAGGGAGTAGCGGCCGGCCACCGGGGCCTTGACCTCGACCGCGAAGCGCAGCGTGGCGTCGGTCTGCCCGGCCACCACGTCGAGCAGCGTCCCGATGACCGGCACCGTGGTCTGGTCGGGCAGCACCAGGTCACCGAGCAGCTGCCTGGGATCGCCGTCGTCGTCGTGGAAGGTCACCGTGCCGCTGACGGTCGCGCCGACCGCGACCGGCACCGTGGTGGTCAGCAGGGTCAGCGCGCTGATGCTGGGCGGCGCGCCGGTCGGCGCATCGTCGCCACAGCCGCTGAGCCAGAGCAGCGCCAGCACCAGCGGCCCGGCGCGCCAGCCTCGAAACACCCCCATCAACAGGAGGATATCATGCAGGCCGGCGCGTCACGGCGCGCAGGTGCCTGGCGCATCGGCGACCAGACAGCTGACGCCGCACGGGCACACGTTGGCCCCGACACAGCGCGGCGTCCCGGCGCGGCAGTCGGCGTCGACCCAGCACGCGCCGACCACCGGCGGGGCCAGGCAGCGCCCCTCGGCGCCCGCGCTGCAGCTGCCCACGCCGTAGCAGTCGAGGCCGACGTCGCAGTCGGCCTGATCGAAGCAGCACCCGGTGCGCGGCGCCATCACGCACTCGTTCGAGCACTCGCCGCGATGGGCATGCCGAGCGCCGGCCAGCGCGCGCCGGCACGGGTTGACGTAGGTGATGCCGTCGCAGCCGCACACCGGATCGAAGTCGTTCGTGCACGAGGTCGGGCGCTCGAAGCACAGCCCGACGGTGGCGGTGCACGACGTGAACTCGCAGATGCCGGCGTCGCCACAGCCGGGCGGACAGGCGCGGGGCTCCTCGGCGTCGGGCTCCAGGGCGCGGTCGCGCAGCGCGGCGTCGCCGGCGCCGCCGTCGTCGTCACCACAGCCGAGCAGCGCGGTGGCGGTCAGCGCGCAGGCCAGCGCGCCCAGCAGGTGCAGGCGAGCGGTCATTTCGGGGGCGCCTCCGGCATCCAGGCGCTGATGCTGCGCCCCAGCTGGCGCGCGCGCTGGCCCAGCACGCGATCGACCTCGGCCTGCTGCGCGGTCTTGCCCAGCGTGCGATAGCCATCGCGCAGCTGCTCCAGCACCCAGCGATCCCAGGGGGCGATCCCGCGCGCCTGCTCGAGGTGCGCCACCGCGCCGGCGACATTCTTGGCGCGCAGCGCCAGCACCGCCAGCGCGGTCTCGGCCTTGCCCGCCACCGGGCTGGCCGCCACCGCCGCCAGCAGCACCGGCGCGGCGGCCTGGTCCTGGCCGGTCAGCATCAGCTGGATGCCCTTGGCCTCCAGGGCGTCGGAGTCGTCGGGCGCGATGGCGATCAGCCGATCCAGCGCCTTCATGGCGTCACCGTGCGACTCGGGCGGTCCGCTCGCCAGCAGCAGGCGCGCGTAGCCCAGCAGCGCCAGGCGGTGATCGATGTCGGTGGCCAGCAGCGCCTCGTAGGTGCGTGCGGCGTTCCAGGGCTGGCCGACGGCCTCGAAGGCCTGCGCCAGCAGGACGTGCGCCTTGGGGACCCGCGGCCAGCCCTTCATGCCCTCGACCAGCAGGGTGGCGCCGCGCTCGAAGAAGCCGAACTCGGCGGCGGCGACGCCCTCGATGGCCCCGAGATCGTCGCCCGGGGTCGGGGTCTGCCCGACCAGCGTGGTGTACGCGACCATGCCCTGGGCCTTGTCGCCGCGCTCGCGCCGGGTCGGGGCGTCGGGCGCGCCGGGCGGCGCCGGGCGGCGCTGGATCCAGTGGTCGGTCATGGTCAGCAGCTTGACGTCGGCCGGGGTGGCGCGGCGCATGTGGCAGCCGACGCAGTGGTCGGCGACCTTGGCGCGCTCGGCGGCGTCCCCGGTGCAGCTCTGCGCGGTGTGGCACTTGGCGCAGCCCTTGTCCCAGTCGGTCGACTTCTTTTCGAGAGAACTCGTGTGTGGATCATGACAGGTCGTACAGGTCAGGGTGTCGCGCGCGGCCTGGTAGCAGGCGCTGCGCACCAGCCGCTCGGAGTGGCCCAGCAGCGGGAAGCTGCCCGGGGGCGCGGGCTCCTCGACGTAGTACTGGCGGAAGCCGTGCAGTGGCTCGCCGGGGCGATAGCTGAAGACGTCGCGGCCGGCGCGCTCGGACGAGCGGCCCTCGAGGTGACACTGCGCGCACACGTCGAGCTGCTGCGCGGCCGGCAGGCGCGCCGGGTTGACGATGTCGGCCACCGCGCCGGTCTCCGCATGGCGCGCGCCGGGGCCGTGACAGCGCTCGCAGCCGACGCCGGCGGGCAGCTCGCCCTGGAAGAACTCCAGCGTGCCGGCGCGGCGCAGCGGGGTGTCGCTGTGGCACGAGATGCACATCCCGGTGATGGGGCGCGAGAAGCGCGGGTTGCCCTCCTGGTAGCCGGGATCCAGCCCCCAGTGGCCGGCCTGCGGGTTGTAGTCGATCGGGACCTGCCAGATCCGGCTGCCCTGCTGGAAGGCGAAGGCGACGCCGTAGCTGCCCGCGCTCAGCGTCATCGTGATGGGCTTGACCAGCGAGTGCAGCCGGGTGCCGTCGGGGGCGTCGGCGAACTCCTCGACGAAATAGCGCTCGCCGTCGCGGAACGGGCGGTACGAGTAGCCGCTCTGCCGCTGCACGACGATCTCGGCATGATCGAAGGCCTCGTGCAGCATGGCCTGATCGACCGCGGCCAGCGGGCGCAGGCCGGTGCGCGCCATCGAGTGACGCTGGTAGCTGGCCGCCAGCTTGGCGTGACAGGGCGTGCACGCGGCGCTGCCGACGTAGCCGGGCGGATGGCCGCTCGGGCTGGCGCTCTGGGCCGGCAGCGGGCGCGTGAAGTCGGGCAGCAGCGCCGGGTTCCACTGCAGCTTGGCCAGCGCGGCCACGGCCGGGCTGCGCGGCGCGGGCGGTGACGCCACCGGCTTGCGCGCGGCGCTGCGGCGCTCGCGCAGCAGCAGGAAGGCGCCCACCCCGGCACCGATCAGCACGGCGCCTGCCACGGCGACGACGAGCCACTTGCGGCGCCAGAGCGGCGTGGTCAAGCGCGCGGTCTCGGGGCCATCACCACCCAGGATACCCCAGCCCGCGCCTCACTTGCAGGTGCGGCTGACGCCGAGCACGCAGGCGCGCTCGTCCAGGCGGGCGGCCTCGGCGGGGCTCTGCACCACGCCGCGGCCGTGGCGGTACAGCTCGGCCAGCTGGGCGCAGGCCAGCCCGTCGGCCTCGGCGCCAGCCGCCTCGGAGGCCGGCTGGCAGCGCGCCAGGTAGCCCTCGGCGGCGACGCGGTACAGCTCGGTGGCGCGCGCCGGGCTTGGGCGACCGTCGACGCCCGACTCGGCGCGGGCCCCGAGATCGCGACACACGTCGGGATGGGCGGCGTCGCACTGACCGCTGACACCGCGCACCTGCTGCCCCCCGGCACCGCAGGCGGCCAGGGCGCCGAGCCCGACGAGCAGCAGCGAAGCCATCATCCGTGGCCGGCGCAGCCGACTCACGCCAGCTGCCCGAGCTGGTAGGTGCGCGCATAGCCGCGCGTCAGGTTGGCGATCTCGACCGCGACCATGCCGCCGGGCTGGTAGGTGTAGGTCTCGGCGATCTCCTCGCTCGCCAGCGCGCTGCTGCGCTCGACCGGCAGCGCGCCGAGATCGCGTCCCAGCAGCGCGGGGTCGTAGGGGAAGCGGATCTCGGCCCACGGCGTCAGATCACGCGCGGGCTGGCCGCCAGCGCCGAGGCCGCCGCACTCCAGGAAGCGCAGGTGGCCGATGGTGTGCTCGGGGTGGTAGACGCGGCGCACCGTGATCGGCCCGGCGTCGCCGCCCAGGGTGTCCTTGCCCAGGATGGCGTCGAAGACCTTGTCGCGCCCGGCGTCGCCCTCGCGCCAGACCCCGAAGTGGCGCGTGACGGCCTCGCGCACCAGCAGGCCGGCGGCGGGATCGGCGGCGACCGCCAGGCCGACCGCGGTGGCGGCGTGTGGCTGCGGCGCCAGCTGCAGCTTGCGCCCGAAGCGTGCGCGCAGCGCCTGCACCACCGGCGGGAAGGCGACCGCGCCGCCGACCAGGTACAGGCCACCCAGCTGGCGACCGTCGTCGGGATCGATGCCGCGCTCGGCCAGGCGAGCGAACAGCTGCTCGGTCAGCGCGATGCTGCGCTCGATCAGCGGGGCGCAGCGCGCATAGATGTCGGCGGTCGCCAGCGTGACCGCGGGCGCGCCGGGCAGCGCGGCGCCGAGGTCGACGAGCACGCGGCGCGTGGTTGCGCGCAGCCCCTCCTTGGCGGCGCGGGCCAGCTCCTGCGCGGCGGCCAGCGCGCCGGGGGCCAGGCTCGCGCGCGCGATCCCGGCCTCGTCCAGCGCGGCGTCGAGCAGGGCGTCGTCGAAGTCGTCGCCGCCCAGGCGACCGATCCCCTCGCTGGCGATCAGCTCGAAGCTGCGCCCGTCGAGCGACACCGCCGAGGTGTCGAAGGTGCCGCCACCGAGATCGTAGACCACGACATAGCGCTTGGGGCTGCGCTTGCCGAGGCCGCCGAGGTGGTTGTGCGCGAACTCGATGGCCGCCGCGGTGGGCTCGTTGACCATGCCGAGGACGCGGAAGCCGGCGCGGTGGAAGGCCTCCAGCGTGAGGTAGCGCTGCCGCGAGCTGGCGTTGGCGGGCACCGCGACCATGGCCTCCAGCGGACCGTCGTCCGCGTGGGCCGGCAGCTCCAGGGTCGACCGCTCCAGCAGATCCGCGCGCAGCTGGCGCAGGAAGCCGGTGTAGAGGTCGAGCGCGCTGGCGCCCAGGCCGGGCACCTGGTCGTCGGGGCCCAGGCCGCTGATGGCGCGCTTGAGCGAGCGCAGGCTGTCGGGTGCGCCTGCGGCCAGCGCGCGCGCCGCGCCCCAGCCATAGCAGAGCTCGCCGTCGACACGGGCGGCGATGCCGGGCAGGTGGTCGCGGAACTCGCCCTGGTCGTCGAAGCTGGCCAGCGCATAGCGGCCGTCGAGAGCGGCGGCCACCAGGGTGCGTGTCGTGCCGAGATCGATGCCGAGTCGCATGGCCTCATTGTCGGCCCGCCGGGGCAGGGGGCAAGAAAGCGTTTCGGCGTGACGGGTGCCCCTGACCGGGCCGGGCAGGTGCGCTAGGCTTCGGGGGTGCGCTGGTCGATCGCCGCCATGCTGGGAGTCATGCTGGGTGCCGGCACGACCGCGTGCAGCCAGAGCAAGGCCGCGCCCGGCCGCGAGGCAGCGCCGCCGCCGCCGACGGCCGCCGAGCGCGAGCAGTACGATCGCTATCGCCGCCCCGACCTGCTGCTGGCCGCGCTCGGGCTGCGCCCGGGCCAGGTGGTCGCTGACGTCGGCGCTGGTCGTGGCTACCTGACGGCGCGGCTGGCGCGCGCGGTCGGCGCCGGCGGCAAGGGCAAGGTGGTCGCCACCGACATCGACGCCGCGGCGCTGGCGGCCATCGCGCCCGCCGGACCCGACGCCGCCCCGATCGAGACCCGTGTGGTGCAGCCCGACGCGCCCGGCCTCGAGCCGGCGACGTATGATCTGATCTTGCTGGCCGAGGTCGATCACCTGCTGCCCGAGCGCGCCGCCTACCTGCGTCGCCTGGCCGCCGCGCTGGCCCCGGGTGGGCGCATCGCGGTCAGCAACCGGCCACTGTACCGGGCCGCGCTGCTGGAGGCCGCGGCGCGCGCCGGCCTCGGCGTGGCGAGCGAATCGCGCGCGCTGCCCGCACACTTCCTCGTGCTGCTGACCCCGGAGACGCCATGAAGCGCATCGCCCTGCTGTCCGCCGTCGCCATGCTGGCGCTGGCCGGCTGTCCGTCGGACCCCGCGCCGTCGAACCCCGAGCAGCTGTGGCTGACGCTCGACGGCTCGGAGCTGCGCATCAAGCTGGTCCCGGTCGAACCCAACCCGTTTTGAGGCCCTGGAGTGGGGGTCGGTGACTCCCTCGAAGCACGCTTCACCCTGCGCGGGCCGATCGCCGCGGGGACGTGGCACCTCGTGGGCGATGGCATCACCTTCCAGCCCGCCGACATCCAGTTCGACGTGCTGTGGCGGCGCACCGGCAGCGCCGACGTCGTGCTGGCGACCTGGCAGCACCACTTCGATCCACCCGCGACCGGCTTCGACGCCATCGCCTTCGAGGCCGACGCCCCCGGCATCGCCGCCGCCGCCAGGGCCGGCGACGAGCTGGTGCTGAAGTTCACCGCGCTGGGCACCCGCACCGATGGTCGCCCGGTCTGGATCCCCAACGGCGACGGCCGCCAGGCCAAGGGCCGCATCCCGTCGATCACCCTGCCGCCAGCCCCCCGCTAGCCAGCCCCACGCGTGCCCGCGCGCACGCAACGACGAAGGAAGGTATCCGCGCCGACGCGGGTACCAGTCAGGCCGTCCACCTCGAGGAGAAGGAGAGAGATGATCGCATCGCCCCGTGTCGTCGCCGCCGTGTTCACCGCCCTTGTCGCTGGATGTGGCGGCGGCAGCCAGGAACAGCGAGTCCCGTCACGACCCCAGACCGCCCCGGCGACAGCCAGTCCAGCGGGAGCGAGCCCCGCGGCGAGCCCGACCGCGGCGAGCCCGACCGCGGCGAGCCCGTCGCCTGACCCGGCCGCGACACCCGCGCCTGGCGCGAGCGCGCAGCCGACCTGCGCCCAGGAGCCGGGCGGCGACATCGGCCTCGGCGCCGCGACCGCCGCCGCGCTGCCCGTGGGCGTGACCGACGGCTGTCTGACCCCGGAGGACGACGGCGACCTGTATCGCCTGGCCGCCCCCGCCGACGCAGCGCTGGGGTTCACCGTCAGCATGACGCTGGCCGGCCCACCCGGCGGCTGCCTGAGCTTCTACGACCACCGCGACGGGCGGCCACCGGCGGCCGAGAGCTGCGAGGCGGCCGGCGCGCTGGTCGAGGGCTGGGTGCACCTGGGCGCGGGGCAGTCGATCCTCATGAAGGTCGATCACCAGATCAAGCGGGGCAACCGCCGCTCCATGGGCTACCGCCTGACCGTGACCACACGGTCGCTGCCCGACGCCGACGAGCCCAACGACACCCCGGAGCAGGCCACCCAGCTGACGCTGGGGCAGCCGCACCAGGGGCTGATCGCCACGCCGGTCGGCAGCGAGCAGATCGACCACTACGCCATCGAGGTGCCGCGCGGCACCAGCGAGCTGCAGGTCGACGTCACCGGCAGCGACCCCGAGGTGCGCTGGCAGGTCGAGGCCCGCCCGGTGGGGGGTGTCGAGCGTCGCGCGCTGCACGCCGAGCCCGGCCAGGAGCTGCACGGCAAGACGCCCATCCGTCGCGGCGGCAAGTGGATCGTGAAGCTGGAGAACGGCCGCGCGACGCTGCACGACAGCGGCGGTCGCGGTCGCGGCCCGGCGCCCGCGCTGTGGCAGCCCTACCAGGTGACCATCACCGCGCGGTGACGCGCTGGCTAGCAGCGCACGCCGAGCACGAAGCGCAGCGCCAGCGAGAACTCCCACATGGTCTGCACCCCGCGCATGGCGCTGAGCAGGAGGTGCCACTCGCCGGTCGACTGCCAGGGATACAGCTGGCCGGCGCCACCGCGCACCACGCGCGGGCCGTCACCGAGGCGCGGGGAGCCATCGCTCGGCGCGCCGTCGTGGCTGCCGTGCCAGCGATCGGCGCAGGCCTCGGGCTCGTAGCCGAAGCCGGCCAGGCCAAACTGGTTGGCGCCGCGTGGACCCAGCGCGGCGGTGGCCTCGAACCAGGCCTCGTTGTCGGGCACCTCGTTGCCGCGGTAGGTCAGCTCGCCGCGCTTGCCGCCGCGCGCGAGGTGCTCCCACTCGGCCTCCGACGGCAGGCGCAGGCGTGACGCCTCCAGGAGGTCGGTCGCCTTCGGGTTGTCGACCACGCGACCGGGCGCCTGGCCGGCCAGCAGCGCGCCGACCGTGACCTCGCCGACCGGGCGCATGACCCCGAGCTGCTCGAACAGCGACTCGTAGAGCTCGAAGTACGACGGCGAGTCCTGCTGCGTCGCGGCGCGGGCGCGGATCAGGGCCTCCTCCTCGGCGGACAGGCCGCGCTGCGCGGTGCCGCCGGGGACCAGGCTGTAGCGCAGGCCGGCGTGCTCGAACACTGCGATGGGCGGGCCGCCGTAGCTGGCGAACTCGACCAAGCGGAAGTCCGCCCCCAGCGCGGCGCCGACCGCGGCTGCGATCTCGGCGCGCCGGGCGTCGCTGGCGGCGGCCCAGGTCGCGAGCTGGCGCAGCTCGGGGGCGTCGACCGTGATGTCGCGCGCGAAGGCGGCCTCGGCGAGGCCGCCCAGGCCGGCGGCGCGGCGCGCCTCGGCGCGCTTGTTCATCAGGTACGCCAGCGCCTGCCGCGCCTCCGCGGTCGGGCGCGCCGGCGGCTGATCGGGCGCCACCGGCGCCTGCAGGCGCGCCTCCAGCGCGGTCGCCTGCTTGTCGGCGCGACCGGCCTCCAGCAGCGCCTGCAGCGCCGCCTCCACCGCGGGTGTCGTCACCAGCGCGCGCAGCGCCAGCAGCTTGTCGAGGATGTGGCAGGCGTTGCGCGCGTTGATCGGCTTCGCGTTGGCCAGCACCAGCGCCTCGCGCGCCGCCGGCGCCAGCGCGGTCAGGATCGGGCGCAGCACCGGCGGCGGCGCCTGACCGAAGGTCAGCAGCGGCAGCAGGCGCTCCTCCAGCGCAGCCTCGGTGGCGAGCAGCGCCAGCGCGGTGTTGGCCACCGGCACCAGCGGCTGCGCCACCGGCACACCCTTGGCCAGGAGCTCCTCGCACAGCGCCCGCGCCGTCGCCACCCGGCCGGGTGCGCGCGCAAACAGCCAGCCATACAGCGCCGTCCCGGGACCATGGATCTCGAAGCTGCGCTGGCTGGCGCGCACCGCGAGGTGCAGCAGCTGGTCGGCGCTGAAGCCGGCGGCCTCCAGCGCGGCGACCGTGGCCAGCCAGCGCGCGGTGGACTCGACCATCGCCGGCGAAGGGGCCTCCTCGATGCTGGCGGCCTGCTCCAGCGCGGCGTCGCTGGGCGGCGCGGCGTGGGCGGCCTGGATGATGGGGGTCGCGCGCGCGTCGAGGCTGCTGTCGTCGATCATGACGCCAGCATATGACGGGACGCTTCGAGTAGGATGCGCACCATGCCTGCTCTGACGTTTCGCGACTTCGCTGGTGCAATCATGGGTGGCAACACGGCGCGTGCCGCCGAGGTCCTCGAGGAGCTGCTCGACCTCGATGGCGAGCCCGCCGTCGCCGCGGCGACGCACTTCCAGAAGAGCATGGGCGCCGACCCCGCTTTCATGGGCAAGGCCATGGGGCTGCGCACCGCGGTGACCACCGGCACCGACGAGCAGATCAGCGCGCTGCTGGTCGACTGCTTCGGCCTCGGCAGTGACACCCTGGGCCCGGCGGTGGCCTCGCTGCGCAAGCTGTACCCGGCGTAGTCCTCGAAAAGCTGACGCACGCCCCGGTTTTCCGCGCATTCGGGCGTGCAACCCCGCGGGAGTGCTGACCCAAGGCGCGGCACACCGGCTGCAAATGGCCGCGGCATGCTGCGCTTCGCGAGTCTGGGTGCCGTCGTGTTGCTGGCGTCGTGTGGCGGCAGCGGCGCTGGTGATGATGTGGTCGACGCGGCCAGCGCGGGCGCCGACGGCGGCGTCGCCAGCGACGGTGCGCCCACGGTCGACGCGATCCCGCCGCCGGCCGCCGCGACCTCCTGGTAGCTGGCGCCGGCGGACCGCGCGCCGAACTCGGCCGAGCGATCCCCCGCCCACACCGGGTGTGCATGCGACTCGATGAGGCCCGGGGACACCAGGCCCCCGCGCGCATCCACGATCCGACCACCCGGTTCGAACACCAGCGCCTCGGTGACGTCGCTGCCATTCCCGATCCATACGACGCGACCCTGACACGTGCCGACGGCCAGGCCGCCGCCGGCCTCGGGACCGCGCCGTGCGGCGAGGCGCTGGCCGGCGGGCGCGGTCTCGTCCATGGTCAGGAGCTGTCCGATGCCGATGACCACCAGGTCGCAGCGTGGGCGGCCATCCTCGGCGCGCGGCAGCGCGCTGCCCAGTGGCGCTGCGTCCAGAGACAGCGCCAGCGTCTTGCCGCTGGACAGCGCGACGTCGACGCCGCGCCAGCCTGCCGCCACCGCCGCGCTGGCGATGCGGACGTCGTCGCCATGCAGCGCGCCCTCGCCACCGATCAGCGGTCCACGGTCGTGCAGTCTGCGCAGCGGGATGCGACGCAGTTCGCCACCCTCGAACTCCACCTGCAGGACGGCGCCGCGGTGAAGGACGTCGGCGCGCGCGATCTTTCCGCCGCTGCTGCTGCCGCTGCTGCTGCTGCTGCCGCTGGCGCCGCTGCCGCTCACGAGCGCAGCCGCGGCACCACCACGCCGCGCTCGCTGGCGCACGCGATGGCCTCGGGATAGCCGGCGTCGGCGTGGCGGATGACACCCATGCCGGGGTCGGAGGTCAGCACGCGCTCGAGGCGGCGCGCCGCGGCGTCGCTGCCGTCGGCGACCACCACCATGCCCGCGTGCTGCGAGTAGCCGATGCCCACGCCGCCGCCGTGGTGCAGGCTGACCCAGGTCGCGCCCGCCGCGGTGTTGACCAGCGCGTTGAGCAGGGGCCAGTCGGACACCGCGTCGCTGCCGTCGCGCATGGCCTCGGTCTCGCGGTTGGGTGACGCCACCGAGCCGGAGTCGAGGTGATCGCGCCCGATCACGATGGGCGCCGAGACCTCGCCGCGGCGCACCAGATCGTTCAGGGCCAGCCCGACGCGCGCGCGCTGGCCGTAGCCCAGCCAGCAGATCCGCGCCGGCAGGCCCTGGAAGGCGACGCGCTCGCCGGCCAGACGCAGCCAGCGCGCCAGCGCGGGATCGTCGGGCACGGTCTCCAGCACGGCGCGGTCGGTGCGCGCGATGTCGGCGGGATCGCCCGACAGCGCGACCCAGCGGAACGGCCCCTTGCCCTCACAGAACAGCGGGCGCACATAGGCGGGCACGAAGCCGGGGAAGCTGAAGGCCTCGTCGTGCGGGACGCCACCCAGCTCGGCCTGCGCGCGCAGGTTGTTGCCATAGTCGAACACGTGCGCGCCGCGCTGGCCCAGGCGCACCATCAGGCGCACGTGCTCGGCCATCGAGGCGCGCGCGCGGGCCTCGTAGGCGACCGGGTCGCGGGCGCGCAGCTCGGCGCCACCGGCCAGGGTCAGGTCGCGCGGCAGGTAGCCGACCAGGGGATCGTGGGCGGCGGTCTGATCGGTGAGCAGATCGGGGGTGCGGTTGCGGTCGACCAGGACGCCGAGCAGGTCGACGATGTTGGCCTCGACGCCGATGGAGCGCGGGGTGCGCGCGGCGACGTGCCGGTCGACCAGGGCGAGCGCGGCGTCGAGCGACGGCGCGACCTCATCGAGGTAGCGGGTGGCGACGCGGCGCTCGAGGCGGCTGCGATCGACGTCGGCGATCAGGCACACGCCGTTGTTCATGGTCACCGCGAGCGGCTGCGCGCCGCCCATGCCGCCGCAGCCGCCGGTGACGACCAGGCGGCCGGCCAGATCGGCGCCGGCGCCCCAGTGCGTGCGCGCCGCGGCGGCGAAGGTCTCGTAGGTGCCCTGCAAGATCCCCTGGGTGCCGATGTAGATCCAGCTGCCCGCGGTCATCTGGCCGTACATCATGAGGCCCTGCGCCTCGAGCTCGCGGAAGTGCTTCCAGGTCGCCCACGCCGGCACCAGGTTGGAGTTGGCGATGAGCACGCGCGGCGCGTCGGGGTGGGTGCGGAACACGCCGACCGGGCGCCCCGACTGCACCAGCAGCGTCTGGTCATCCTCGAGCCGGCGCAGCTCGGCGCAGATGGCATGAAAGTCGGGCCAGCTGCGCGCCGCCTTCCCGGTGCCGCCGTAGACCACGAGGTCGGCCGGTCGCTCGGCGACGTCGGGATCGAGGTTGTTCATCAGCATGCGCAGGGCGGCCTCTTGCTGCCAGCCCTTGCAGCTGATGGCGGTGCCGCGCGGGGCGCGGATGACGGGGGGCGCAGCGGGCGACGCGGGCAAGGACATGCCTGTTGCTAGCACGGGTCGAGGCCGCGCCGCACCTGTCGCGCGGGGATCTTGATTGGGGCGGACATCCTCGCGCGGCAATGCGCGGAGTCAGAGGGTGCGCGGAGCCAGAGCAGACAGCCCAGACGGACCAGGCCGAGCAGCACGGACGGCCCGGCGCGAGTGGACGCGGCGCGACGACAGCGACACACCTCGGGCACTGCTGGGCACTTCCTCTGACTCCGTGCACTCCTCTGACTCCGTGCACTCCTCGCATCGGCTGGACCCGCCGGGATGTGCGCCCAATTCGAGATCATGCCAGACGTCGGGGCTGCGGGGCCTGGCGGGGCGGCCTTCAATGTCAGACCGGCGAGCTACGGTTTGTGTGCCCATTTCAAGAGGGCGGAGCGGAGGCGGTGATGACAGCGGAGGTGAAGGCCAGCGGCGTGGGGCGCAGCGCGAGGAAGCTGCGCGGCCCGGCGCAGCAGGAGTTCGTGTTTCGTAGCCACGGTGGTGCACGCAAAGGCGCGGGCCGTCCGCGCACGACGACGCGACCACGGGTCGAACATCGCACCCGGCCGCGCGTGCTCGCGCGCGAGCCCCAGCACGTGACGCTGCGGCTGCGCCGCGAGGTCGGCTACCTGCGCAGCGACCGCGCGCGACGCGCGATCTACCGGTCGCTGGCGCGGGGCTGCGAGCGCTTCGAGACGCGGACGGTCTACTTCTCGGTGCAAGGAGACCATGTGCACCTCGTGGTCGAGAGCCTGGACCAGACGGCGCTGTCGCGCGCCATCAAGGGGCTGTCGGTGCGCATCGCACGGGCGCTCAACAAGGTCATCGGTCGGCGCGGCCCTGCCTTCACCGACCGCTACCATGCGCGGGGGCTGGGCTCACCGCGCGAAGTGCGCAATGCGCTCGCCTATGTGCTGTGCAATCGGCGCCACCACGCCGCGCACAAGCGAGCCCACCTGGGGCGTTGGTGGATCGACCCCTGCTCGTCAGGCTGGTACTTCGAGGGCTGGCGCGGTCGTCGCGGCACCGCCGTCCGGGGTGGCTGGGTCACCGACCAGTCCGCACCGCGACTCGCCAGACCGCAGACCTGGCTGCTCGAGATTGGCTGGCAGCGCGCCGGCCTCATCGATGTTCACCACGTCCCAGGGGCCGTCCTTGAATAGGGCGGACATCGAACGGCGTGCGGGGAGGCGAGAATACAGGCGTCGGCGATGTCGGGTACTTGCGGCATACGCGTGACCCAGGGCGAGCAAGAGCAACAATGCCGGTCCGGGCGCGCGGAAGGGGGAGGACGAGCACGAGCGCGAGCACGAGGCCGAGCACGAGCGCGAGCACGAGGCCGAGCACGAGCACGAGGCCGAGGACGAGGACGAGCACGAGCACGAGCACGAGCACGAGCACCAGCACGAGCACGAGCACGAGCACCAGCACGAGCACGAGCACGAAGCCGAGCACGAGCACCCGCAGCTGCACGCGGTAGCGCTGGATCGACAGCGGCGGGCGTGGGGGGCACGATGGTGGGCGTGGGTAACCGCATCACTTGCGAGCGGGTTCCGGGGGCGGTCTCGATCAAGATGTCCAATGGGCTGACATCGGTCGTTCTTGGGGTGCTGGCGATGGCGGGAGCGCGGAGGGCGAGCACGGACTGGGAGCGCAAGCTGGTGTACTGGATAGCGGATCACGATCAGGCGTTGGTCGGGCGGGGACGGTCGGGTTCGATGTCGCGGATCTGGGGTGGACGGCGGATGACCTGGAGGCGCAGCGAGGCTTCGTGCTGGGGATGATCGATGGGGCGCTGGCGCGGGAGGGCTGGGACAGGCTGGGCTACCAGCCGCGCGAGGAGTCAGTGCTGCCTGTGCTGCTGCAGCTGCGGCGGCTGATCGAGGGACTGCCGGGCGAGGTGCTCGAGCCAGTGGGGAGCTGGTTACCCGAGGAGCTGCCGACCGACGGCGACTGCGCACTGCACCGGGTGCCGCTGGCCCGCCTGGGGTGCATGCTGTGCAATGACGTGGGGCTGACGCGGGGCTGATGCGGGGACGCCGGGCTGATGCGGGGACGCCGGGCTGATGCGGGGACGCGGGGCTGATGCGGGGACGGGGCCGGCGCGCGGACGCTCTGGGACGCCGGGCTGACGCCGGACGGCGACTCGATCAGGTCCGGCGGCGGGTGACCAGGGCGAGGGCGGCCACCAGCATGAGGACGCCGAACAGGGCGCCGGTGCGCGAGGTGCTGGAGGTCGGGCTGCCGACGGTGCAGCCGCCGTCGCCGTCGCCGCCAGGCTTGGTCGTGGTCTTGAGCTGGCAGACCTTCTCGACGCCGGCGGTGGCGACGCAGTCGAAGCCGCCGGGGCAGGGCGTGGTGTCGGTGCACAGCGTCGAGCACTGCATGCCGGTCGCCAGGGGCAGACACATGCCGCTGACGCACTCGTCGCCGCCGGCGCAGACCGAGCCCAGGCCGCCGGGGGGCACGCCGGCGTAGATGCACGCCTTGGCGCCGCCGCCCGCGTCGACGCAGGAGAAGGTGCCGGCGGGGCCGCCGCACGGGGTGTTCTGGCACTCCGCGGTGCAGAACATGTAGCCAGGCTGGCCGGGCTGCTCGATGCACTGGCCGCTCTGGCAGTCGTCGCCGCCGACGCAGCGCTCGCCGAGGCCCTTCTTCATGGGCGGCTCGGTGTCGGGGCAGGCCTGCGAGCCACCGGGGAAGCACGCCATCGTGGTCCCGAAGCCGCCCGCGCAGCAGTAGCCCTGGCCGCACGCGCCGCCGGCGCCGCAGTTCTTCACGCAGGTCGCGCCGTCGCCGGCGTCGGACCGGCTGCACTGGTCGGCCAGTGCGGGGTCACACTCGTTGGACGACAGGCAGGTCGCGCCCAGGCCCTTGAGCGCCGGCAGCGGGTTGACCGAGTCCAGCACCAGCCGACCACGACCGCGCGTCGCGCTGCCGTAGAAGGTCGCGGCCTGCTGCACCAGGGTCTCGACCGCGCTCTTGGTGGCGGCCGACACCGGCAGGTTGGCCTGGGGCACGATCAGCAAGACGGAGATGTGCAGGTCGGCCGGCGAGGTCGCCGGCACACGCACACCCTCGCTGTTGATGACGTCGGTCAGCGTCAGGGTGCGCTTGGTCCCGGTCACGGTGCGATCGCTGCCCGAGCAGTTGAAGACCGGGCCGCACGAGGCCGGGAAGCTCGACCCGGTCGGCTCGATCACGAACCACGGCGTGACCTCGCTGGGCGCCATCAGCCCCATCGCGTACAGGTCGAGGTTCGAGTACGGCGGCGCGGTGCCGCCGAACCACAGCGACAGCGTGCGCGTGGTGAAGGTGCCGTTGCCGTTGTCGACCCAGGCGTTGCCCTCCATCGGTGAGCCGCCGGTGTCGAGGTAGAACGACCAGTGCGAGTCGTCGCGACCCAGCATGATCTTCTCCTTGCCCGCGATGCCGACCTGCATCTGGGCGCCCCAGCGGTGCCCGATCTCCTGCATCGCGGTCAGGTAGTGCTCGAAGCCCTGGCGCCCGGTGCCGCTGCCATAGCTCTGGTACTGGTTCATCATCACGAAGCCCTGGGCCGCGAACGGCGGCGGCAGGCTGAAGGTCTCCTGACCGTTCAGCCCCTGCTGGTGCTTGTAGCCGATGCCCAGGATGTCGTTGCCCAGCGGCACGTAGAAGGCCGAGATGCGGTTGCCGATGTCGAAGGTCGAGTAGGTCAGCAGGATCTGCGACTGCGGCACCCCGGGACGACCGTAGAAGTCCTCCAGGATGGTCTGCATGGCGTTGCCACGGAAGGTGTCGTTGCCCCAGTCGCCGACCACGCTCGGGCCCGCGGCGTAGATGTAGAAGGAGGGGCCCTTGTCGGTGATCAGCGCGGCGGAGCCCAGCCCGGTGCGCCCGGGACGGTCGAGGCGCGGCGGATTGGCCTGCAAATCGGCGGCGGTCTTCAGCCCGGCGGCGCGCCCGATGGTCAGATCAGCGGCGCGCTTGGCCAGCGTGGCCGCGATCTGAGCCTCGCTCAGTCGCCACTCGGGGCCGGCGGGCGCCGGCTGATCCGCGAAGGCTGGCGTCGCCGCCGCCATGGTGAGGGTGAAGAGGGCGGGGTGAATCCAGCGTGAAACGAACTTCAAAGCGGCACCTCGGCGGAAAGTGGGCGTACAGTAGTCGCCCAGATCTCGACCGTCAATGGTCTCGAACTCTTGTGTGCGCGTCTGTAGGACACAGTACGCATGCACGAGAGTGGTCAGGCCAGCGCGCCGTCTCCCACCGCCGCGTCCACCGCCGCCATCAGGCTGCCGTCGTCGAGCAGCGCTCGAACTGCCTGGATCTCCTTGTACATCGGGCGATCCTGCGTCAGGTGCGGGACCACCGCGCGCACGGTGGCGTGGGCCGCCGCCAGGCCAGCCGCGGGTCGCACCGGCAGACGCAGGTCGAGACCCTGAACCCCGCACAGAAGTTCGATCGCCAGCACGTTGCGAACCGCGTCCACCACCTGGGCCAGCTTGAGGGCGGCGTGGGCCCCCATGCTGACGTGATCCTCGCGCCCGGCCGAGGACGGGATGGAGTCCACGCTGGCGGGGTGGGTGAGGATCTTGTTCTCGGACACCAGCGCCGCCGCCGTGACCTGGGCCATCATGAAGCCGGAGTTGAGGCCGCTCTCGGCGACCAGGAACGGGGGCAGCCCCGAGTAGTGCGGATTGACCAGCTGTTCGATGCGCCGCTCGGCGATGTTGGCCAGCTCGGCGACCGCGATGGCGGCATAGTCGAGCGCCATCGCGATCGGCTGACCGTGGAAGTTTCCTCCCGAGATGAACTCGGCGTCGCCATCGTCGGAGGCGAAAAAGATGAGCGGGTTGTCGGTGGCGCTGTTGGCCTCGCGCTCCAGCGTGGCGGTCACGAAGTCGAGGGTGTCGCGGGTGGCGCCGTGGACCTGGGGCATGCAGCGCAGCGAGTAGGGATCCTGGACCTTGCCGCAGTCGCGGTGCGACTCGACGATGGCGCTGCCGGCGAGCAGGCGGCGCAGGTTGCTGGCGCTGGCGGCCTGACCGGGGTGCGGGCGCACGGCCTGGATGCGGGCGTCGAACGCGCGCGGGGTGCCGCGCAGCGCCTCCAGCGAGATGGCGCCCGAGACGTCGGCCAGGCGCGCGGTGTCGTGGGCATCGTGCAGCGCCAGGGCGCCCACCGCGGTCATCAGCTGGGTGCCGTTGACGAGTGACAGGCCCTCCTTGGCGGCCAGCTCGATGGGGGCCAGGCCGGCGCGGCGCAGGGCCTCGTCGCCGGGCATGCGGGCGCCCTCGAACAGCGCCTCACCCTCGCCGATGAGGACCAGCGCGAGGTGCGCCAGCGGGGCCAGATCGCCCGAGGCGCCGACCGACCCGCGCCGGGGGATGATGGGGTGCACGCCGCGGTTGAGCATGGCCAGCAGCAGATCGATGATGGCGGGGCGCACGCCGGAGTGGCCCATGGCCAGCACCTGCGCGCGCAGCAGCATCATGGCGCGCACGGCGTCCTCGGGCAGCGGCTCGCCGACGCCGGCGGCGTGGCTGCGCACCAGGTTGCGCTGCAGCGCGGCGACCTGATCGGGGCTGATGCGGACCTCGGCCAGGGCGCCGAAGCCGGTGTTGACGCCGTACACCGCGGGCGAGCTGTCGCCGCCGGCGCAGATGCGCTCGATGTAGCCGCGGGCGCGCACCACGGCGGCGCGCGCGCGCGGGCCGAGCTCGACCGGGGCGCGATGGCGCGCCACCGCGACCAGGCGCGGCAGATCGAGGGCCTCGTCGCCCAGCGTCACCACGCCCTGGTAGGTGCTGGCGCGCGCCGCGACCGCCGCTGCCGCCGCTGCCGAAGGAGGAGACGTGGTAGGTGATGTGGGGGGCTGTGCAGGCGCCATGGCGCGGCGGGTATAAGCCGGTGGGCTGGCGCCCGTCAATCGCGCGCAGGCCGGAAAACCTCACAGAGGTGCTCCAAACACGCCCGGAAACATTGACATTCCGCGCCCCTGGGGGGTAGGCTTGCGGGGCTCGCGATCTTCTGGGCTCCCTCCTTCGATCGCTACGCGGGATACGTGGCCAACCCACCAGCAAATTCAGAGGGCGATGCGGGGCAGGGCGGACCACCGCGTGATCCAGGTGCGTCGCCTGGCGGCGAGGACGAGGTCCAGGAGCTCGGCGCCGACGAGTTCGAGGAGTCCCCTGTCACGCGTGTGGGCCACGCCACCCCCGAGGAGCAGGCCGTCGCGGCGGCCTCGGAGGCGCGCAAGCAGGTGCCAGCGCCAGCGCCCGTGCTGACCGCGCAGGCACCGCACACGTACCCGCCATCATCACCTCTGCATGATCTGCCTCCGCCGCCGCCCGGGCTGGGGCTGCCGGCGGTGGTGCACTCGTCGCCCTCGATCCCGCTCGATGCCGACGAGGTGCAGGAGCTCGACGCCTCGGAGTTCGACGAGGCGCCGGCGACGCGCGCGGTGGGAGGCATCCCGACCGCGCCGGTGGCACAGCCCGCTGCGGCAGCGCCGGCCCAGCCGGTCGTGGCAGCGCCGGTCGTGGCAGCGCCGGTTGCGGGGGCGCCGCCCGCGCCAGCGCATGCGCCACCCGCGCACGCACCGCCCGCGCACGCACCACCACCATCACCACCCCCGGGGCCGCCCCGGCGCATGACCACGGTCGGCATGGGCGCGGTGCGCCCACCGCCACCGCCACGCGCGCCGACCATGGTAGCGCCCGCGGCGCCGCCGCCCCCGCCGGCGCCGATGCATGCGCCGCCGCCGCCCGAGGACACCGGTCCGGCGTTGCAGCCGCAGCGCCACGGCCCGCCCGATCGCACCCTGGCCGACAGCGCGGTGGCGCGCGCGCGCGCGGTCGACTATGCCGCCGAGATCGCCCGCTACGAGGCCGAGCTGACCGCCGGCGCGGCGCACGCCGACAAGGCGCGTGCCTCCGAGCTGGCCTACGAGATCGGCGAGCTGTACGAGCGCCGCTTGCGCGACGAGGCCAAGGCGGTCAAGTCGTACGCGCGCTCGCTGCAGAGCGATCCGGCGTTCCAGGCCAACACGCTGGCGATCCGGCGCATCTTCTACCGGCGCTCGCTGTGGCCCAACCTCATCAAGCTGATCGACGCCGAGGTGCGCTTCGTCCAGGGTGACGCTGGTCGCGCCGCGCTGTGGTACGAGAAGGGGCGCATCCTCGAGGATCGGGTCAAGAACCCGGCCGAGGCGCAGATCTGCTACGGCAAGGCGCTGGAGGCCGACGCCACGCACCTGGGCGCCCTGATGGGCCTGGAGCGGCTGGCCGGCAAGGACGACGCCGCGCTGGCGCCGGTGCTGCGCGCGCTGGCCGGCGCCTGCGGTGATCCGGCGCGGCGAGCGGCCTACCTGTTCGACCTGGCCCGCGTCGACGAGCGCCGCGGCGAGATGGACGCCGCGCGCGCCGCGCTGGAGGAGGCCTGGAACCTCGGCGTCGATCCCGAGCGCGCGGTGCTGGAGCTGACCCGCCTCGCCGAGCTGCGCGATCGTCCGCTCGATCTGCTGGCCGCGCTGGAGCTGGAGTATGCGCTGCGCGAGCCGGCGCGCTCGGCGGCGGTGGCGGCGGCGACCGCGGCGGGGCCCGATGCCCCGGCCGAGCACCCGGCGCTGCGCGCCGCGCAGCTGGCGACCCGGCGCGTCGCCGCGCTGCGCCGGCGCCAGGCCCAGGTCGCGCGCCAGGCCGGCGATCTGGTGCGCGCCACGCTGCACCTGGATCAGGCCCTGGAGCTGCAGCCCGACGAGCGGCTGGTGCTGCTGGATCAGCTCGAGCTGTGTGACGCCGCGGCGTCGGCCGGGCTGGCCGCGGCCGATGGCGGCGTCGGGCTGGCGCTGCGCCGCGCCGAGATCCTGCACCGGCTGGCGCGCGGCAGCGACATGGCGTCGGAGCGGCTGGCGCTGGGCGTGCGCCGCGCGGCGGCGCTGCGCGCGGCGGGCGCGGGCCACGAGGCCGCGGCGCAGCAGGCGCTGGACAACGTGTGGGCCGAGGCGCCGGGCTACCTGCCCGCGCTGATCGTGCGCGAGCAGGACGCCGTGGCGGCTGGCCCCGAGGGCGTCGAGCGCCTGGTGCGCAACCAGCTGGCGCAGGCGCGCGCGGCCTCCGAGGGCACCGTGTTCGGGCCCGGCACCCGCGTCGATGGCGATCCGGTGTGGGCCGCGGGCTGCTACCTGGCCGCGGGTGATCTGCTGGCGCGCGCCGGCAGCCCCGACGAGGCCGCCGCGGTGTACCAGCAGGCGCTGGCCGAGGTGCCCGAGTACCGGCCCGCGCAGGACGCGCTGCTGGCGCTGGCCGAGACCAGCCGGCGCTGGGACGACGTCGCGCGCCTGACCGAGGCCATGGCGGTGGCGGCCCGCAAGCGCGTCAAGGAGGATCCCGGCGCGCTCGCCGAGGCGCTGGCGCACGACGAGCGGCTGCTGGCGCTGTACCACGTCGAGCTGCCGCAGCCGCACGCGGCGCTGGTGGTGGCGCGCCGCCTGGTCGAGGCCAACCCCGACAGCCCGCGGCTGCGCCTGATGATCGACGAGCTGTGCGCGCTGACAGGTGAGGTCGCCGAGCGGCTGGCCAACCTGGAGGAGATGGCGCGGCTGGCGCGCGGTCCCGAGGCGGCCATCGAGGTCCGCCTCGAGCTGGCGCGCGCCGCCGAGCTGCGCGGCGATCCGGCGCGCGCGCTGACCATCTATCGCGAGATCCTGGGCGAGCGCCCGCAGCACGCCTTCGCGGCCGCCGCCATCGGCGAGCTGGCCGCGCGCACCGGGCCCACCGAGCTGGCCGCCGCGCTGGAGCTGGAGCGCGCCGGCGCCGGGGTCGAGGGCGACGGCGGGGCCCACGCCACCCTGGTCGGGCTCGAGCTGGCCGAGGTCTACCGGCGCGATCTTGGCCGTCCCGCCGACGCCGCGGTGGTGCTGCTCGATGTGCTGGATCGTGAGCCGGATCGGCGCTCGGTGCGCATGGCGCTGGCGCGCGCCTTCCTGGCCGCGGGCGACAAGCTGCGCGCGGCCGACACTCTGGAGGCGATGTCGCAGGGCGCTGAGGGGCCGGCGCGGGCGCCCGCCCTGTTCCGCCTGGGCGAGATCTACCTGGCCGATGGCAACGAGGACGCCGCCAAGGAGGCCTGGGCGCGCGCGCGCGAGGCCGCGGCGGCACCCGATGCCGGCGGCGGCGCGGCGGCCGCTGCGCACGCCACCCTGGCGCTGCTGGCGCTGGCGGCGCGCGGGCGCGACGCCGCCGGGCTGGCGCAGGGCTATGCCGCGCTGGCCGCGGCCGAGGCCGATCCGGCGACGCGCGCGGGGCTGGTCGAGGAGGTCGCCTGGCTGACCGCGGGCGAGCTGGGTGACGTCGAGGCGGCGGCGCCGCGCTTCGCCGAGGCGGTCGAGCTGGATCCGCGGCGCTCGGGCGCCTGGCTGGGACGCTCGCTGAGCGCGGCGCGGCGCGGGGACCGCAGCGAGCTGGTGCGGTCGCTGTCGGGGCAGGCCGATGCGCTGGCCGACACCACGCTGGCGGCCGAGGTCACGCTGCGCGCGGCCGCGCTGGCCGAGGGTGGCGGCACCGGGCTGGAGCCGGCGACGCTGCGCGCGCAGGCGCTGGCGCGCGATCCGTACAGTGACGCCGCGACCTGGCTGCTGGTCGAGTGTGCGCCCGCGGGGGTGCCCGACGTCGGCGGCGGACCCGGGCAGCGTGCCGCGCTGCTGGCGCGGCGGCGCGAGCTGTCGGGTGGCGGTGATCGGCGCGCCATCACGCTGGCCTACGCCGAGGCGCTGCTGGAGGCCGGGCAGCTGCGCGCGGCGGGCGAGGAGCTGCAAGGGCTGCTGGGCGCGTGGGCCGATGATCCGGTGGTGCTGGAGCTGGTGCTGCGCGTGTGCGAGCGTGCCGGCAGCCGCGAGGGCGTGTATCGCGCCAGCGCGCACCTCGGGCGCGTCACCACCGCGCCGGAGCGCGCCGGGGCGCTGCTGGCCAGCGCGGCGCGCATCTGTGATCGCGAGCTCGGGCGCCCCGAGGAGGCCGCGCCGCTGTACCGGCTGGCGCTGGGCGCGCTGCCGCGCGAGCGCGAGCTGGCGGCACGCCTGGTCGAGATCTGCGTCGCGGCTGGCGCGCGCGGCTCGCTGGCGGAGCTGTACACCCACCTCATCACCTACGGTGACGAGGCCGATCGGGTGCGCTGGCTGCTGGAGCGGGCGCAGCTCAGCGAGGCGCGCTCGGAGCTGCGCGCGGCGACCGAGGACTACGAGGCGCTGCTCGGTCTCGACGCCCGCCACGAGGAGGCGCTGTACCGGCTGGCGCGCCTGCGCGAGAGCGGCAACCCGGAGTCGGCCGCCGAGCTGTGGCAGGCCTTCACCGACGTGACCACGGATCCGGCGCGGCGCGCCCCCGCGCTGGAGCGGCTGGCCATGCTGCGGCTGGGCTCGCTGGGTGACAAGCGCGGCGCCATCGCCGCCCTGCGCAGCCTGCTCGAGCTGGATCCGACCCGGGTCGCGCAGCACGAGCGGCTGGTCACGCTGCTCATCGAGCTCGGCGAGTATGCCGACGCCGCCGACGCCTGCGCGGCGCTGGCGGATCAGCGCACCGATCCCACCGCGCGCGCCCAGGACGAGCTGCACGCGGCCGAGATCATGCGCGACCGCTGCCACGACGACTCCGGCGCGCGGCGCGCGCTGGAGCGCGCCCTGCTGGCCGATCCGCTGTCGTGGCCGGCCATCGAGGCGCTGTGCGCGCTGCACGCCAAGCGCGGCGACGAGGCGGCGCGGCGCGGAGTGCTGAACAAGGCGCTGCGCGACCTGCGCGCCGCCATCGGCGAGCGCCCCGGCGACGCCCGGCTGTACTCGGATCTGGCCCACGTCTTCAAGCTGGCCGGCGACGAGGCCGGGCGACAGGCCGCCGCGGCGGCGCTGGTCGCGCTGGCGGCGGCGTCGCCCGAGCATCGCCAGGTCCACGAGGCCGCGGTGCGCGAGCGCCTGAGCCGGCCGCCGCGCGGCAGCGCGCCGCTGCCTGCGTCGGCGTGGGCGCGCCTGCTGCCGCCCATCGCGCGCGGGCCCGAGACCGAGGTCATCGCGCTGCTCGGCGAGGGCGCCGCCGAGGCCCTGGGGCGCACCGCGGCGGCGGCCGGCGCGGGCAAGAACGAGCGCGTGGCACCCAAGCAGGTCGCGGCGCAGCACGGCAGCGTCGACGCCATCGCGGCCACCCTGGGGGTCGCCGAGTACGAGCTCTATGTGCAGCCGGGGCGGCGCGACGGGGTCCAGGTCGTCGCGGCGCCGGCGCCAGGGGCGGTGCTGATGGGGGCGGCGGCGGCGGCGGGCGCCAGCACGCGCGCGCGCTGGGAGGTCGGACGTGCGCTGGCGCTGGTGCGGCTGCGTGTCCCGCTGCTCGACGGGCTGCCGCTGGGTGAGCTGCAGGTGCTGCTGGCGGCGGCGCTGCGCATCGCGCACGAGGCCAGGACGCCGGTCGCCGGGCCGGTGGCGGAGCGCGAGAAGGCGCTGCTCAAGGCCATGCCGCGGCGCGATCGCAAGGCGCTGCAGGCCATGGCGGGCAAGCTGACCGGCGAGCTGGATGCCGCGGTGGCGACCGCCCTGCTGACCGCGGCGGAGCGCGCCGGGGTGCTGGTCGGCGGCGATGTCGCCGCCGCGTGCGAGGCGCTGGGGGGCAAGGACGCGCCGCGGGTGCGCGAGCTTCTGGCCTGGTCGGTGTCCGATGAGTGTCTCGAGCTGCGCAGGGAGATCGGGCTATGAGCGGGCGACGCGGCACGGGCGCGGGCACGGGACCGGGTGGTGACGATCGCACGCCGGTGCCCGATGACGGCACGCCGCCGCCGGCGGGCCGTGGTCCGCTCGCGGGCGAGGGTGGGCCCGAGGGGGAGGGCGAGGGCGAGGACTGGGGCAAGGCGCTGGAGACCTGGGAGCTCAGCTTCTCGCAGAAGGTCGCGCCCGAGGTCCTGAAGCCGTTGACCACCGCGCCGGCCGCGCCGGCGGGGCCGGATCCGATGATGGCGCTGTTCGGCGAGGGCGACATCGAGCTGGGCAGCGAGGGCCAGGCCCTGGGCACCCTGCTCGGTGACGAGCCGCCGCCACTGCCGCCCGAGCCCGCCGAGGCCGGCGAGGGCGGGGCCCCGGTTGCGACGCCCTCGGTGCGTCGCAACATCCAGAAGCTGGAGCCGCGCCCGGCCGGCACCACCTCGGCGGTCAGCGAGCTGCCGCCGGCCCCGACCGATGACGAGATCTTCGGCGGCATCGAGGACCAGGAGTGGAGCGACTCGCTCGGGCAGTCGACCGCCAACCGGTCGCCCGACGCGGCGCTGATCGAGTCGCTCAAGGAGAAGGGTG
>JBGASF010000068.1:0-41425 GCA_044229835.1 Polyangia bacterium
GGTGGCATGGGCAGGAACACGCAAATTCCTCGGCTACAGCACTTGGATCGGACGGGGAAAAGTGGTGCACCTGCGCGTGGCAACCAAGACCCTGGCGGTGATGAAGCAACGGGTCCGGGACCTGACGAGCCGGAACAGCGGGCGAAGCCTGCGCACAATGGTCAGCGCGCTGCGGAGCTACCTGGTGGGTTGGAAGCAGTATTTCAGCCTCGCGAAGACTCCCAAGGTCTTCCACCGTCTCGACCAATGGATCCGGCGCCGGCTACGCATGGCACAAGCCAAACAGTGGAAGCGAGGAACCACGGCGTACCGTGCCCTCCTCGCGAGGGGGGTATCGGACCTCAACGCACGAGGCGCCGCCGCCCACCTCCGCCGCTGGTGGCGCATCGCCAAGCACCCCGCGATGAGCATCGCCCTGCCAGACCACGTCTTCGATGCGATGGGCCTGCCGAGGCTGGAGGCGGACCTCAACCTGTGAACCGCCGGATACGGACCCGTACGTCCGGTGGTGTGAGAGGGGTCGGTCAGTCACTACTGGCCGCCCCTATCTCGATCGGCCTCCGCCTCGGCCTGCGCGCCTATGATGCGGGGGTGCACTCCCGCGCCGTGGTTCGCTGCGCCGTCGGCCTCGCCGCCGTCTTGACCGTCGCCGCTGGGTGCAGCAAGCAGCGTCGTGGCGGCGGCAAGGGCGGCGGGCCCGAGCCGTCGCCCAGCGGCGCACCGCTGGCGACCGAGTGTGCCAGCGACGACGACTGTGTCATCGACCACGGCGGGGGCTGCTGTGGCAACCCGTGTGGCGACAGTCCGCCGTGGCGCGCCGGCAACCGCCGCGCCGTGGCCGAGGCCGCCGCGCGCAACCGGGCCGCCTGCGCGCTCGAGAACCGCGAGTGCCCCACCGTCAACTGCGCCTCGCCGCCCCGGTGTCGCACCCGGCCCATCGCACGCTGCCGCGCCGGCAGCTGCGCGGTCGAGGTCGCCCTCGACGGCAGCTGCGCCGCCTCGGTGTGCCCTGCGCACTGCGGCGCGCAGCCGCTGGCGCCTCCCGACGACTCCACCGAGTGCGCCATCCGCTACGAGTGGGGCTGGGCCGCCTGCTGCTGCGAGGGCGACGGTGACGCCGGCCCTCGCGCCTGCGCCGACCTGGTGTCCCAGGCCTGCAACGCCTGGACGGCCGGCTGCAAGGTGCCGCCCGAGCACCTGGCCCCCGGCGGCCCGCTGCCGGCCTGCGCGCCGCCGCCCTGAAACGCAACGCGGCCACTGGTGCTAGCATCACACGCCAGGTCGCCCAACATGCCGCTGATGCCCCTCTGGCTCTGGATCCTCCTCGCCATCCCGGTCGGGTTCCTGCTGCTCTACTTCCTCCTGGTCGCCATCACCGCGCGGCGCTCGTCGGCGGGGATCGTGACCTCGCGCCTGGGCCGCACCGTGCGCCTGTGGGGCGACGGCGTCCGCATGATCATGCGCTACCTGTCGCGCCACCTGCGCCGCCTCTTCACCTCCAAGGCCAAGCGCGCCGCGCTCGACCAGCGCTACCACGAGGCCACCGCCAAGGCCGCGCTGGAGACCATGGGCAACATGAAGGGCGCCCTGATGAAGCTCGGCCAGATCGTCTCGTTCATGGACGAGTCGCTGCCCGAGGCCTACCAGGAGCAGCTCAAGAAGCTGCAGACCCAGGCGCCGCCGATGGACTACGAGACCGTGGTCCACGTCATCAAGGACGAGCTCGGCAAGGAGCCCGAGCTGCTGTTCCTGCGCTTCGACGAGAAGCCCCTGGCCTCGGCCTCGATCGGCCAGGTCCACCGCGCCACCCTGCACGACGGCACCGAGGTCGCGGTCAAGATCCAGTACCCCGGGGTCGATCGCGCCATCGCCGCCGACCTCGACAACTACGGCCTCCTGATGGGGATCGCCGGCGCGGTGACGCCCACGCTGGACGCCCGCCCCATCGTCGACGAGCTGCGCGCCCGCCTGCTCGAGGAGCTCGACTACACCATCGAGGCCAAGAACCAGCAGCGCTTCATCGAGCTGTTCGCCGGCCACCCCGACATCGTGGTCCCGCGCGTCTTCCCCAAGCTGTCGTCCCGCCGCGTGCTGACCAGCGAGTTCATCACCGGCATGGGCTTCTACGACTTCGTCGCCAAGGCCACGCCCGAGGTGCGCCGCAAGTCGGTGCTGACCATCCGCGAGTTCGTGTTCGATTCGATCTGGTTCCACAACCTGTTCAACGGCGATCCGCACCCGGGCAACTACCTGTTCATGCCCGACGGCCGCGTCGCCTTCCTCGACTTCGGCTGCGTCAAGCACTTCGACCCGCAGTTCATCGCCGACTTCCAGGTCCTGAACCGCGCCTACCTGACCGGCGATCGCGACGGCTACTTCAAGAAGGCGTGCGACATGAAGTTCGTCAAGGCCGGCCACGAGCACAAGGTCGACCGCGACTGGCTATGGGACTACGCGCGCTGGTTCTACCTGCCCATCCTGGAGGACGCCGAGTTCGAGTTCACCCCGGCCTACTGCAAGCAGGCGCTGTCGGTGATCTTCGGCGAGAACATGCGCCTGCTCAACATGCCGCCCGAGTACGTCATGCTGAACCGCATCACCTTCGGGCTGAACTCGATCATGTCGCGGCTGGGCGCCAAGGAGAACTGGCGCAAGCTCTCGATGCAGTACTACTTCCCCAAGGATCACCCGATCATGCTGGCCTACGCGGCCGCTGCGACGCCTGCGACCTCCGCCACAGGCCCGACCACCGGACCCATGCTATGAAAGAGGGGTGCGTCGCGCGGTCCTGACGGCAGCGGTCCTCGGTCTCATCAGCACCGCCGCTGCGCCCACCGCCCTCGCCGCGCCGCACGTCGACCTGGTCACCTTCGGACCCGGCGATCTCATCTTCACGCGCTTCGGTCACGGTGCGCTGTGCGTGGCGCCGTCGGACGACGCCAGCGACGACGAGATCACTTGCTACAACTACGGCGTCACCAACTTCAACCAGCCCAACCTGGTGATGAAGTTCCTGCGCGGCGGCGTCAAGTTCTGGGTCGACACCGACACCATGACCGAGACGCTCGAGCACTACAACCTGCAGGACCGCACCATCTACCGGCAGCGCCTGCTGCTCGGCGAGGCCGCCACCGCGCAGATCATCGCGCGCCTGCAGCACGACATCCGCCCCGAGAACCGCGAGTACCTGTACGACCACTTCCGTGACAACTGCACCACGCGGCTGCGCGACATCATCGATGACGCCCTGGGCGGCGCGCTGCATGCGGCCGTCGCCGGGCGCCACTTCCACCAGACCTACCGCGAGATCACCTACGACGGCGTCAGCGACATGGTCGGCCTGCTGGTGGCCGGCGACTTCCTGATGGGCGGTGTGTCGGACCGCTACCCGACGCTGTGGGAGGCGCTGTTTCTGCCCCAGGTCATGCGCGCCGAGCTCAGCGACCTGCGCCTGGGCGGCCAGCCCGTGGTCGGCCCCACCGAGATCCTGGCCACCCGCGTCGGCCCCGAGCCGTCCCCGGGCAGCCCGGCCGCCGGCCACGCCACCCTGTTCATGATCGCGGGCCTGCTGGCGCCGCTGATGTTCTGGGCCTGCCGCCGCCACGGCCGCGCGCGCCGGATCGCGCTCGGCGTCGCGGGCGGGCTGCTCGGCCTGCTGGCGGTCGCCATCGACGTCATCGTGGGCATCGCGGTCACCAAGGAGCTGGCCGCCAACCTGCTCATCCTGGTGCTGCTGCCGACCGACCTCATGCTGCCGGTGCTGGCCGTCATGGCGCGCGATCCCGCCGGACGCGCTGCCCGCGCCCTGCGCAGCTACCTCACGATGCGCGCCGCCCTGCTGACCCTGGTCATGGTGGCGACCCTGGTGGGCCTGCTGCACCAGCAGATGGCCACCGTGGTCGCGCTGGTGGTCGCCATGCTGGTGGTGCCGCTGGTGTCGATCGCGCTGGAGCCGGCGATCGCGCGGGCGCCGGCGCCGGCCCGCGCCGAGTCGGTCCCGGCCGAGCCTACGGCGTAGCCACGCCTCGCGCAGGGTCGGCCATGGGCGCGCCGCCACAGCCCGACACCTCGGCGCCGACGAACAGGTAGCCCAGCTGCGGTGGCTTCTCCTCGCACTCGTTCGACTCCTCGTCCCAGCACTCATAGCAGGAGCCATCCTGGCGGCTCTTCACGAAGCCGTGGCGGTGCCAGGCCGGGTGCTTGCTGGCCTGGCCCGCACAGGCTGACTGGCTGCCGTCGGCGTTGGCGCCGCCGATGCAGTAGGTCTGGCTGCCTGCCGTGGCCGGCAGGGCCGCGGGCGCCACCGTGGTGATCGGCGTCGGCGCGGCCGGTGCCGGCGCGGCCGCCGTCGGCCCCGGCGCCGCGGGCGGCAGCTCCGCCGTCCCCTTCGACTTGTTGGGACAGCCCAGCCCCAGCAGCGGGCACACCACCAGCATCCAGCTCACACGCATACGCTTCGTCACGCAGGCCCCCCCGGGCAAACCAGCTCGAACCAGTTATGCGGCGTCCGACTCCGCGCCCGGCACCGCCTTGGGTGCCGGCGGCAGCGCCCGGATCGCCGGATCCTGCAGGTAGGTATCGGTCAGCCGCTTCTGCCGGAACACGAACGGCAGCAGCAGCCGGAACGGCCAGGTCACCAGGCGCCCCAGGGCGCCCAGCGCCTTGCCGCCATAGGCCTCGGCCACCCGCGCCGCGCGGGTCAGGCCGCCCATCTCGGCCAGCGGCCGGTCGATGAGGCCCATGCGCAGCATGCGCGTCTCGGCGGCCTGGTTGCAGCGGTCGAGGAACGCCGGCATGTTCTTCAGCACCGGGTGCTCCGCGGGCAGCCGCTTCTGCATGAAGCCGGCGAGCCGCTTGACGCCCCACATGCTGACCAGGTTGAGGCCCAGCAGGCGCCGCCGCAGCCAGCCCTTGCCGGCGATGGCCTTCATGGTCTGCTGCTCGCCGAAGTCGACGTGGCGCTCTTCCTGTTTCACGGCGCGGCGCAGGATGGCCACCGCCTCCTCGTGATCGAGGGTGTCGATGATGGCGTAGAAGGCCATCAGCACGAAGCCCTCGCCGGCCGCCATCTCGAGCGCGACGTGCTCGGCCCAGTCGTTGCCCATCATGCCGGTGGACAGGAACTTCACCATGCCGTGCGGCTTGGCCGGGGCCACGCCCAGCATGCCCATGATGCGCAGGAAGTTGTCGACGTGCTGCAGCTCCTCGACGCTCTGCCGGGCCAGGAAGCGCGCGGCCTCGACCGAGGGCGCCGCGTACAGCCAGTGGCCGCACTGGATGCCGGTCATCTCGCCATACAGGAACTGGTTCAGCATCCAGCCCAGGAGCTCGCGATCACGCGCCGGGTCGAGCTTGGCGCCCTTGAAGTCGAAGCTCATCTCCTCGCGATTCAGCAGCATCGCCGTCCCTCCGCTCCGTCCGTCCGTCAGTCAGTCAGGGGGCTGGCCAGTTACGACCGGCGCTTGTCGCCGCGCGCGCTGTCGGCCACCGGCGCCTCGCTGTCGTCCTCGGCATCCTCGGACGGGGGCGGCAGCTGCTTGCGCTGCTTGGCGGCGATCTGCTTCTTGGGCGGCGGGGCCGGCTCTTCCTCGGTGTCTGCGTCGTCGTCGTCGCTCTCGGCGGAGGCCTTCTTGAACTCCTTCACGCTCTTGCCGAGCCCCTTGGCCAGCTGGGGCAGCTTGGTGGCGCCGAACATCAGCAGCAGGATGACCAGGATGATGATGAGCTCGCCGTTACCAAGTCCGAGGATTGCCAGCATGACAGGCCTTTGCTCGCGGAGGCTCCCGCGTGGCTCGTAGGATGACACATTTCGAGGAGGTCGGCGCTACCGGGAAGGACAGGGCAAGGCGGGGGGGCGGGCAGGGCGTGCGTCCGAGCTAGAGGTCCCAGCCGACGCCCAGCACGATGGCGTGCGAGGCCATGGCGCGCTGCGCGCGGGTCGACTGCACGCGGTTGCCGTTGCCGCTGAACTCCGTGAACGTATAGCGGAAGTCGTAGCCCAGCTGGGCCTTGAGGTGGCCCTTCATGGCGATGGGGCGGTACAGCTGCAGGCCCGCGCCGGCGCCCAGCGTCTTGGCGGCGGCGCCCTCCTCGCGACCGCGGTTCTGCGCAATCCCTGCGTAGGGCATGGCCTCGGCGTGGGCGCGCAGGCCGATCTTGGCGAACAGGTCGGGAGCGTCGGCGCCCAGGCCGACCAGGATGCCGCTGATGACCTCCGAGGGCAGCACGGCGCGCTGGCCATCGGCGATGGTGGTGCCGTAGCGGCCGTAGCCGACCGCGCCACCCAGGGCCAGGCGGCCCTTCATGACCGGGTAGGCCACGGTGCCGTTGAGCTCCAGCATCTGGGTCGACATCGCCAGCGTCTCGCTGCCATCCGGCACCGGGACCTTGAGGCCCGACGAGTAGCCGTAGGCGTAGCGCGCCGACAGACCCGCGCGCATCTTGCCGACCGGGTAGGTCACCCGACCGCCGATGCCGAACGAGGCCACGCCCGCGGCCAGCGAGTAGTTGGGCAGGAAGTTGGCGCCATCGGCGCGCGCGTCGGACACGAACTGGTGCTGGATGACCTGGTAGCCGAGGTCCGACCCGACCGCGAAGCGCAGCCCCTTGCGGCCGCGGTCGACCGAGCCCCGCTTGCGCACCCGCGACGACGGCGCCTCGTCGTCATCCTCGTCGGCCGACTCGGCGTCCTCGTCGGAGATGTCGCCCGCGGCGTCGTCGGCGGCGAAGGCGGCCTCACGCTTGGCCTTCTTCTTGGCCTTGGCCTTGGCGGCGCGCTCCTCGCGCTCCTCCTTGGCGGCGGCGGCGGCCTCCTCGCGCTGCTTCTTGGCGGCGGCGGCCTTGGCCTTGGCGGCGGCCTTCTTGTCGATCTTCTTGGCGCCCTTCTCGATGGGGGCCTCTTCGTCGTCCAGGCGCGACAGATCCTCGTCCTCGCCCTCGTCGGCGCTGGCGGACTCCTCGTCGTCCTCCTCCTCCTCGTCGGCGGGGGCCATCTTCGACTTGCCCTTGCCCCAGCCCTTCTTGCTGGTGCGCTCCGACGAGGCGGCCATCGAGCTGCGCTCCGAGCTCTTGACCTTGGCGGTGCCCTTCTTGCGCGGCGCGGCCTCCTCCTCGTCCTCGGACTCTTCGTCCTCGGACTCGTTCATCTGACGCTTGATGTCCTCGGCCTCGGCCAGGGCCTGGGCCTCGGCATCGGCGAGCGCCTTGGCGCGCGCCTGGGCCAGCTTCTTGGCCCGCGCCAGCGCCTCGGCCCGCTCCAGCGCGAGCTGCTCCTTCTTGGTCAGCTTCTTCCCGCTCTTGGCCTTGGCCTTGGCGACCGGGGCGTCGTCTTCCTCTGCTTCGGCGTCGCCCTCGTCGTCGGAAGCGTCCTGCTTCGACAGCTTGCGCTCGCTGGCGTCCGACTTGGCCTTGATGCCGCGACGCGCGAACGGCGAGGCCTCGTCCTGGCTGGCGCCCTCGAGCGCCGAGGTGCGGATCCAGCCCTGGTTGCCGCCCCAGCGGACCAGCGCCCAGGCACCCTGCTTGCGCACCACGTTGACCGACACGCCAGCCGCCACGCGGCCGACCGGCGCCGCCGACATCGAGGCCCGTGAGCGGGCGACCACGAAGCGCGACGTGGTCACGCGACCGGCCTCGGCGACCCCGGAGAGGATCAGCACCAGCCCAGCCACCAGCGTCGTCGTCAGGACCCGCGAGAACCGTCCGAGGAGCGTCATGGCGAAGGGTCTTTTCAAGGACCGTGCCGCCCGCCGAGGCACCCTAAGCCCCTGAATTGCCCCATCCAGGTTGCAGATCTGGGAACAAAAAGCCCAACCCAGAGCTAGCCATCGGGGTGTGGACCCCCACCGTCCGCAAGCGGACAGCTCGACATTTCGCATGTATGGGCGTGTACCCACATGGCACGACGGCTGCTTAGGTGCGTGATCACTTGGAGGCTGGTGCCATGAAGATGAGGCTCGCGACATCCGCTCTGGCGTTGCTGCTCGGCGCCACGGGCTGCGCGCAGGACGGCCAGTATGGTCCGGGGACTGACGGTCTGGGGTCGCAGACCTACGACCTCGAGCTCGGCCAGGGCACCGGCGAGGCGGGCAACGTGATCGACGCCGTCATCGTCCCGATGCTGAACGCCAACAAGCTGATGGTCCGCCCGGCCCCCTCGGCCGAGCTGACCCGCCGCATGGCGCTCGACCTGGCCGGCCGCATGCCGACCCTCGACGAGTACACCATGCTGGAAGGCAAGAAGGCGTCCGAGGTGGCCGACTACTTCATGGTCACCAAGAAGGACGAGTTCGTGAAGATGGGGCAGCGCTTCTTCTCGGACATCTTCCTCTACAACAACTCGTCGCAGTTCTCGCAGGTCAAGCACATCGTGGAGTTCAACGACACCGCGGCCATGGTCTGGAACGGCACCATGTCGTGGAAGGCGTTCTCGAGCTACGCGGTCAAGTCGCCGATGTGGCTGAACCGCTACCCCTCGGCCGACAACCGCGGCGAGCAGGCCTTCGCCTACTTCCTGGGTCGTGACGCCTTCGGCTTCGAGCGCGCGTTCGGCGCGATGTGGAACGGCTATGTGATGGCCCCCAACGGCGACAAGGAGCAGGTCAACGGTCAGCCCAACCCGCGCTACCACGAGTACGACCTCAACCCGGCCGTCGGCTGCGCCGGCGGCAACTGCACGGTCACCATCCTCGGCCAGGAGGGCAGCTCGGTGGACGACGCCCTGCGCATCATCCAGGGCTCGGAGCTGTTCGACGAGGGCCTGGTGCAGCAGGTGTGGAAGCGCTACATGGGCGGCCCCATCGCCATCGAGGCGCCCGAGCTGCGCATCAAGCTGATGCAGTTCGTGCGCGCCAACGACTACAGCGTCCCCAAGCTGGTGCGCGAGATCGTCACGTCGTCCGCCTACGCGGCGACCTACGAGGTGCGTTAGCCATGAGGAAGACGACCATGCTCAAGATCCTCTCGCTCGTGACGCTGGCCGCCCAGCTGGCGGCCTGCTCGGTCGACACCATCGCGCCGCAGGATCCGCGCGACGACCCGCGGCCCAACGGCCAGAAGCAGATCCCGATCCTGTACGACACCGCGCCGGTCAAGCGCATGGACGGCAACCAGATCCTGGACTCCATCGCCCAGATCACCGGCCACGCCTTCGGCACCTACGACCTGACGCAGCCCGACCCGGAGCTGCTGCGCGCGTCGGGCAAGCCCAACATCGACAAGACCTACCACTCGGCCTGCTTCCTGATGCAGGGCTGCCGCGAGCACCGCGTGCCGGCGCAGGACTATCCGCAGACCTATGGCGTGCCCGAGGTCGTGCTGCTCGACAACCTGGGCCGCACCGCGTGCCTGGATCTGCAGGCGCTGGGCATGTTCCCCGGCCGCGCCGATCCCGATGGCAACACCCAGATCGGCACCACCGACGCCGAGCGCATCGACGCCATCATCAAGCACCAGTACAAGGCCTTCCTGGGCGCCATCCCCGACGCCGAGGAGCTGGCGGCGTCGCGCGCCTACTTCATGGCGCACATGGCGGGTCCCGAGACCACCGGCGCCGGGGTGTCGGCGCTCGAGAGCGCGGGGCGCGGCCACTGCCGTGCGATGATCTCCAACGCCAAGTTCCTCTACTACTAGGGAGCCACGAGCCATGAGCCAGAACAAGGACGACAAGGGTCTCTCGCGGCGCGGGTTCCTCGGGGTCACCAGTGCTGCGGCCGCTGCGGCCGCGGCACTGCCTCTGCTCCGCGGTGGCAGCGCGGCGGCGGCGCCGGCGGGGATCGGCGGCTGGAACGGCAACCAGCTCTTGCTGGTGTGCGCCGACGGCGGGCCGATCGCGCAGCGCGCGCTGAACGGCACGCTGGGCGCGCCCGGCAATCCCTACGGCGCGGGGCGCCCGGTGTGGGGCAACACCCACGCCATGTCGGGCCTGGTGTCGCAGTCGCCCGGCGGGCAGCTGCGCGCCACCGGCATGACCATCGATGGCACCGTGGCGGGGTCGCACTTCGGCCTCGACCTGGCCGGCGACTCCATCGAGGCGGAGTTCGGCGTCATCCGCAACTTCGCGTCGAACGTGGACGGCCAGAGCACCGGCATCACCGGCGCGCACGAGAACGGGCGCGCCTGGTCGTGCACCGGCTATGCGGAGTCGGACAACAAGCCGGGCCTGGGCGCCATCGCGGCGGCCATCGCGCAGAACAGCCCGGCGGGCACGCCGTTCCCGGCCTGCAACCTGCTCAACAACAACCCGTTCCGGCAGACCGGCGCCGAGCTGGTCGGCGTCAACTACCTGCAGTTCAACTCGCCGCAGGACGCCACCCAGCTGCGTGACCGCCTGCTGATGCAGACCACGTCGGAGGCCGAGCGCGCGCGCCTGACCGGGCCCAGCGGCCTGGCCCGCTTCATGACGCGCCACTTCAACGATCGGGTGCGCAGCAAGGACGCCGGCTCGGTCCAGTTCTCGATCGACAAGGTCAAGGAGATCGAGGACAAGATCCGCCAGAACTCGGCGGGCCTCGACCCCATGAACGCCATCAACGCGCCGCTGTGGCCGATGTTCGGCCTCGACGGCAGCGGGCGTGCGCGGGCGGGGATCAACCAGCAGCTGGCGCACGCGTTCCTGGTCGCGTTCCGCCTGCTCGGCCTGGGCGCGCCGGTGGTGTCGATCGGCGCCGGGTCGTTCGACTTCCACGCCGACGAGTCGCCGCAGCTGCAGTCGCGCTTCGGGACCATGATGCACGGCTTCTTCGGCGTGCTGCGCGCGGCGCGCACCAAGATGTACAACGTCGACATCGAGAAGCTGGCCTGCCTGGAAGTCGGTGACTTCAACCGCAACAACTACAACGGCGGCGGCTTCAACGGCGGCGGCGGCGCCGACCACAACGGCGGCGACGGCATGATCCAGGCGGTCATGTTCGGCGGCGGCGGCTTCGGCGGCAAGGTCTACGGCGACGGCCTGATGGACGGTGGCGACCAGCGCAAGGGCTCGAACGTGCTGCTCGGGCGCCACGCGCTGCGCACCATGCTGGAGTGGTATGGCGGGCCGTCGGCTGGCGAGCGCTACTTCCCGGGCGCGCGCAACCTGTGGACCGACCTCAAGAAGCCGGTCTAGCGCACCTTTTTCGCAGGTCTGTGGGGGCTGTCACGCCGCGCCGGGGTTTCGGCGTGGGACGGGAGAGCCTCGCGCAGGGTAAGATATGGCTTGGAAATGGCTGACCACACCACCTTCACCCGCATCCTGATCACCGCCGCAGTGCTGGCGGGCACCCTGGCGGGCTGTGGTGGCGACGTGTCGTCGCGCGACAAGGACGGTGGCGGCGGTGATGGCGGCGGCGGCCTGGGCACGCCGGACCGGATCTATGCCCGGTCGACCTACAAGACGCTGACCGACATCCAGCAGCGCGTGCTGTCGACCAGCTGCGCGGCGCAGGACAACAACTGCCACTGGAACGACGCCTATCCGCAGCTGACCTCCGAGGCCAACCTGATCTCGCTGACGCGCTTTCGCTGCAACGACTGGCGCTCCGACGGGCGCACCTACGACGACTTCTGCGAGAAGAACGGCGACATCCTGACCGTGGGCATGGCGATGCAGCCGGCGACGGATGCCGGCCTGCCGACGGTGACCGGGATGTCGTTCACGGTCGGCCGCGTCGAGGCGGTGCACATGGTGCCCGCCGATCTGGCGTCACCCATCGTGGCCTACGAGATCATCGTCAAGGAGACGGTGCCGGTGACGACCGACGCCGGCGCGCCGATGCCGGTGGCGTTCTCGCTGCTGCACTTCGGGCAGAGCACGCCCTACTTCATCCAGTCGATGCCGGGCGCGACCTTCACCGACAAGCCCGACCGCGTGCGCATCGCGCTCAACCGGCTGCCCGAGGACAAGCTGGTCAACATCGTGCCCGGCGATCCCAACGGCAACGGCAAGTTCGGCACCGGCAACGGCTTCATCGTGGTGCCCGGCGACGCCAACAACAGCTACCTGACGATTCGCCTGCTGGGGCCCATCCTCGACAGCCGGTCGAAGCACCCGCGCATGCCGCTGGAGCCGGTGGCGATGTCGCCGGTCAACGTGTCGCCGTATCTGGGGCCGACCGAGATGTACGCCATCAAGTCGTGGATCAACTGCATGAGCGCGACCGACACCGCGACGGTGCCGATCAACTATGACTGCGCCGCCAACATGGAGAACAACACCAAGCCATGAAGTCGACCCAGCTGTTGGCCGTTTTCGGGGCGCTGGTGGTGGCCGGCGCGGCGGCGGGCTGTCTGGGCGGCGGTGGGCGCAAGCCGGGCGACAAGCCCGACGATCCGTGCGGCGCGTGTGACTCGCTGGACGCCATCCGCGAGGTCGCGCCGGGGTCGGCCGAGCAGCCGCTGCGCGAGCGGCCGTCGCGCGTCATCTTCGACATGGCGGGCGAGCGCGCCTATGTGTCGATGGGCGGCAGCGTGGGCAAGCCGGGCACCACGGTGGCGGTGCTCGATCCGGCGACCGGCGCGGTGACGGCGCGGCTCGAGGTCGGCTATGGCCCGGCCGAGATGGCGCTGCACCCGGGCGGGCGCTTCATCGTGGTGCTCAACCGGTACTCGAACTATGCCTCGGTGATCGATACCACCAAGCGCAAGGTGTCGGGCTATGCGCTGACCGACTACTACTGCGAGGGGATCGCGTTCTCGGCCGACGGGCGCCAGGCCTTCGTGACCAACCGCAAGCGTGACGCGGTGCTGATCTTCGACGTCGAGACCACCGGGGCGACGTTTCGCATGACGGCGGTGACGTCGGCGGGTGGTGACGGTGGCGTGGGCATGGGGTCGTCGCCGCTGATCGGGTCGCGCAGCCAGGGTGTGCTGGCGCCGGTGCAGGATCAGACCGCGTTCAACAACTTCGTGTGGCCGATCATGAAGCAGGTCGGCGAGGGCAACACCGGGCCGGGCTGCATGGGCGGCGCCTGCCACTCGGGCGTGGCCGGGCGCATGAACCTGGGCGCGCTGCCCAACGGGGACATGCAGCGCGCCTATGACGAGGTCAAGCAGCGCTCGCTCGACATGCAGCCGGACGCCTCGGCGCTCTTGACCAAGGCCAGCCGCAACGGTGGCACCGCGCACGCCGGCGGCACGCGCTGGGCGGTGGGCTCCACGCAGTACACCACGGTGCGGCAGTGGATGAACGGCACCCTGGAGGTCGGCGGCGGCGGCGACGGCGGCGTGCTGCCCGGCGACGGTGGTGTGGTGGTGACCGACGGCGGCCTGGTCGCGGACGCCACGGTGGGGCCGAAGATCGAGCTCAAGGAGCTGGAGGTCGGGCAGAACCCGCGCGACATCGCGGTCTCGGCCAGCGGCAAGTATGTCTTCGTGGGCGAGCTGGGCGGCCTGGGGATCTCGGTGATCGACGTCGCCAAGGCCAAGACGGCGTTCCACCTCGACACCAACTCGATGGTGCTGGACGTGGCGGCGGTCGGGGACCTCTTGCTGGTGGCGACGACGAACTCGTCGAACGGGCTGCCGTGCAAGGCCGACCCCGAGTATGTCGCGCTGGGCGCGGCGACCAGCGACGACGTCTTCGCCGACGTCGCCGACCAGACCTGCACGCGGGGCTACTCCGACATCCAGAACGAGCTGGCGCTCTGGGAGATCTCGAAGCTGACCGAGGCCGGGCCCAACCCGCCCGCGGTGCGCTACACCAGCGACACCGCCGAGAAGAGCGAGGCCGACTTCGAGGGCGAGCTGCCGCGCGAGCTGCAGATCGTGCAGGGCTCGCTGCCCGAGCAGATCGCGGTGCGCGGCACCGACGTCTGGATCGCGATGTCGGCGTCGCGCGAGGTGGCGCAGTACGAGCTGGTCACGGCGCCGCCCGGGCTGCGCTTCAAGCGCGTGCTGACCACGGGCTGGAACCCGACCGGGGTGGCCATCGCGCCGAGCGGCAAGGTCATGGTCACCAACCGGCTGAGCGACGTGGTGTCGATCATCGATCCGGTGCAGCTGGCGGCGGCCGAGATGGCCAACGCGGCGAGGTCGGCCGAGGAGCGCCGGCTGGCGGTCGAGGCCACCATCCAGCAGGTCGCGGTGGGCTCCGATCGCGGGCGCTACCCGCGCACGGCGGTCGAGATCGGCGAGTCGTACTACTACTCGACCGCGCTGTTCGCGTCGGACGGCGACAAGAGCTGCAACCACTGCCACTACGAGCTCAACAGCGACGGCAAGGCGTGGGGCATCGGCCTGGTGACCAAGTTCGGGCGTCGCTCGGTGATGCCGGCCTGGAACCAGGCCCGCACGGCGCCCTACCTGGCCGAGGGCGCCATCGACATGCTCGACGGGCTGCGCCCCAAGGTCGAGGAGATCTCGCTGCGCATCGACTACACAGGTGCCAGCATCTTCGGGCAGCTGATGACGCGCGACATCAAGTACCAGGAGCTGTCCTACCAGCTGTATGGCGAGCAGCTGACCTTCGACCAGCTGATCGCCAACATGGTCGCGTTCCTGGGCAACGACGCCCACCTGCCGCCGAACCCCAACAAGTTCAGCGCCGGCGACGCCGTACTGGCCAAGGGCAAGCAGATCTTCACGGCCAATTGCGTGACCTGCCACGACCCCGGCTACACCTACACCAAGCCGTCCGCGCTCGGCCCGGTGGTCACGCTGGGTCGCTACGACGACTTCAACCGTGACGAGAGCGATCCCAACATCCTCGGCGAGCTGCTGGCCAAGCCGGGGTTCGTCTTCAACCCGCCCAGCCTGCGCGGCCTGTGGGACCGCCCCGGCCCCTTCCTGCACGACGGCCGCGCCCGCACCGTGCGCGAGGTCCTGCTGCCCCCCGGCAGCATGTGCCTGAAGTCGAGCGAACGCGGCTGGAACGAGACCAAGACGGGTGGGGCAGGTGGTTCGTCGATCCCCGGGACGCACGCGCCGATCACCGAGCTGCCGTGTGCCGACGTGGACGCACTGGTGAAGTACCTCTGGACGCTGTAGGCGCCTGACGATTGCGGTGACTTTGCCCTCCACGCACGCCGACAGCAACGCGCCCGTCAGCCAAGCTTGCGGCACGAGGTTCTCCCGGTGACCGCTGTGATCGATGGTCCCGAGCGCTACATCGTTGGGATCGTGGTGGACCCGGCGTTCGGCGACCGGCTGGACGCGGTGGCGGCGCGGTTGCCGGTGTGGATCGCGGACACCGAGGTGAACCGGGCGGCGGCGGTGCGGGTGCGGGCCGCGCAGCCGGCGCTGGGCAGCACGAAACCCGGCGCGGTGACCACCTTCAAGGTCGCGACCCGAGCCACGCCGGAGGCCTGGTGCATCGACGTGCTCGACGACGTGGCCGAGCATCACGCCGGGTATTCGGGGGTCGAGGTGTACGGGACGCCCGCGTCTGCGGCGCTACTCGAGCTGTTAGCGAGGTGCGGAATGTCAGAGATCACGCCCGTCACGGGCGGGTTTCGCGCTACCACGCCCGACGGCCTTCCGGCTGACGACAGCGGGCCCTGCAGTGTGGGGGCAGCAAGCGAGCCGCCTCCGAGGTCCTCGGCGTAAGCTCGAGCACGGTCAAGCGCCGCGTGAACCAGTTCGACTGGCTGGCCTGGGACCCCGACGAGCTGGACGACTGACAGCGCTGCCGACGGCGATCACGAGGTCGCCATCGGTGGACTTCACGTGCGCGTGCCTTCGCAGAAGGCCTGGCACAGGTCACACCAGGGCTGGGTCCGTCCCTCGATGAGGCGCACGGACGAGCCGCAGCGCGAGCACGAGGTCGGGAGGGGCGCGGAGTCCTGGTGGGCAGGAGCAATCGCAGGGGCCGGCGCTGGCGAGGCGACGGTCGTAACGGGCTCCGCGGCCGGTGCAGGCGTCGGGTCACCCCGCAGCGCGCGTTGCCGCGCGGCGAGCGTGACCGCCGCGGCGCAGCCGAGGCCGGCGCCCAGCAGCAGGGTCCAGCAGCCATCGTTCAGAGGGCTGAAGGTCAGCCCTTGCTTGCGGGGCAGCCACACCAGCGGCACGCCGAGCCCCGCTGCGCCCAGACAGGCGACGACCAGGGGCCAGGCTCGCGTCAGCACCCGCCAGCGCGCCTGCAGGGCCGTCGCGCCGGCCACCACGGTCAGGCCGAGCGTCGCGACCACCTCGAGTCGCAGCATCATCTGTGTCGACTCGATCCACCCGAGGCTCTGCGGGTCCCTGAAGTCACGCAGGAAGTCGCGCCGCTTGCAGCCACGCGGGTCGCAGACCTCCATCCACCACGTCCCGATGCGCAGCGACACCGACCCTTCGGGGCCACTCCACGTGTTGCTCAGCCAGGTCCCGTACATGGCCGAATACCCGATCAACGAGGCTGCCACCATGGCCGCGGCCACCCACACCCAGGGCACTTCCTCTTTCCCTTCAACCACCAGCTGACCCGGACATGCTGGCAGTGTCGGCGCCTCTGCATGCCAGCACAAGGGGACTCAGACGGGCGGCAGCTCGAGGAACATCGGGAGGGGTTCGGGGCGGTCGCCGAGCTGGCCGCTGGTGGTCTCGAGGGGGAGGAAGCCGAGCTTCTGGTAGAACGGCACGGCTTCAGCCTTGGCGTCGACGACGATGCCGATGCAGCCGATGGTGGTGGCCATCTGCTGGGCGAGGATGATGGTGGAGCGGAGCAGGAGCTGGCCGACGCCGTGGCCCCGGGCGCGCTCGTCGGTGGCGAGGCGGGCGAGGCGGAGGACGGGGACCGGGTACTGGGGCAGACGCCGTCGCCGCGAGGAGGGCAGGGCGGCGGGGGCGAGCTCGGAGGCGGTCACGGTCGCGAAGCCGGCGATGAAGTTGCGAGCGTCGATGGCGACGTAGGTCGTGCCGATGTAGTGGCGGAACTGGTTCTGGCCGGCGTAGCGGAGGAAGAAGCGGTCGAGATCGGGGTTGCCGGAGCGGAAGGCGCTGCGGTCGTCGGCGGGTTCGAGCCGGCGGACGGCGAGCTTCACGACCTCAGGGCTCGCCGGCGACGGGCTTGCCGGCCAGGAGATCGCGCAGGGCCTTGGTGGGCTTGCGCGGCCGCTTGATCAGGGCTGACACCTTGGCGAAGGAGCGCTGGCTGACCACGAGGCGGGGCGGGATCACGATGTCGGCGGGCAGCTCGCGCAGGGCCTGCAGGTGGTGCAGCAGGGCCTGCTCCAGCAGGTGGCCCTTCTTGACGCCGTGGGCCTCGGCGTAGCGCTCGACGAGCTCCCTGGTGGCCTCGGAGATGAATGCGGAGATCTGGGTGCCGGACATGCTGCCCTCGTTTCTACAAAAATGTAGACGACCCGCCGGGGCAGCGCAAGCGCTGCGAGAGGTGCTACTTCGCAGCTTCGCGGGCCAGCTTGCGGCGGTGCAGGACGACGACGGGGACCGCCATCAGCGCCAGGATGATGAGGATGGCGTAGAGCGCCATCGCCAGGATCATGCAGCTCTCCTTGAGGGTCCACAAGCGCGGGAAGCGCTGGGCCACCTGCTTGGCGTCGAGGTCGAGCAGCGCGGTGTCGTAGGAGCCGCTGGCGGCGTTGCCGGCGGGTTCGTAGCAGCCGCAGAAGAAGAGGGGGAGTGGGCTGCGCCGGTAGTTGACCAGCATGACGTAGCCGCTCTGGTCCACCAGCATCGCGTGGCGGCCGTCGATCTTGAACAGCTGGCCCTGATCCTTGTCGCGGTTGAAGCTCATGGTCACGCCGCTGGAGCGGATGCCCCCCGCGCCGAGCATGTAGGCCAGCATGATCACCGTCATGATCGACAGCGCGAGCGCACAGATCTTGAAGTACCAGGGGGGAATCCAGCGGCCGAGTCGCTTCATGCGCGTCACTTAGCACGGGGGCTCGGCTCGGCTCTCACGGTTGCCAGGGTTTGCCGGCGGCGGAACTTCGCGAGGGGGATGGGCCAGTAGTAGCGCTCGGGGACGCGAGGGGCGACGCGGGTCCAGTGGTAGGTGGCCAGCTGGCTCCAGTGCAGGGTCGGCTTCAGGTGATGGGCGGAGTGATAGCCGATGTTGAAGCCGAGCGCGCGGCAGAGGACGGAGAGGTTGATGTTCGCCGAGGTGTACGGGTCGGTGAACGCGCAGCGGTGGTGCTGGTACCAGTTCGCGAGCGGCGCCAGGAAGTAGACCACGCACCAGGGTAGGTAGAAGAAGAGCAGGAAGCGCCACGGATCGTGGTGGATGAGCGCCGCGCACGCCGCGCCGACCACGGCGATGGAGATCAGGAAGCGGCGCAGGGCCGGGCTGCCCGGGCGCGTGAAGAGCTCGATCACGACGTGGCAGAGCGAGAGCAGCGAGTAGGTCAGCACGTAGTGCAGCAGGCCGACCGGCCTGTCGGGGAAGCGGGCGCCCTGGTAGGCGAACGGGCTGGTCCAGTCGCCGTCGCGATGGGTGTAGCGATGGTGGGTGTCGGCGTGGAAGACGCGATAGGCCTCGAGCGGCACGCCGCCGCTCAGGAACATGGCCCAGCCGAGCACCTCGTTGAGGGGGCGACTCCAGAAGATGGGCAGGTGGCAGTGGTTGTGCGCGACCAGATGCTGCCAGCGCATGAGGACGAGGATGGGCAGCACCGTGAACCACGGCATCGCGAGGAGCAGCGCCGCCAGCTGCGCGGCCAGCGCGGCCACGACGACCAGGACCGAGAGGACGTCGATGCGGTAGCGCAGCAGCCGTGAACGGGAGCGGCTCATGTCGCCGCCGGGCGCTGGTGCTGGTGCGGCCGCGCGCTGCGGCGCCCCGCCAGCGCGGCCACCGCGATGATGACCCACGGCGCCGAGCCCAGGACCAGGTTGGCGTTGACCAGGCGAGCGCCGGTCGCCAGCGGCTCCAGGATCACCGTGCTGGCGGTCAGGCTGGCGTGCATGAGCATGGCCAGGAGCAGGCTGTTCGAGCGATCGTGGACCCACACCATCAGGATCCTGAAGCCGGTCAGCTGCAGCACCGCCGAGGTCAGGTCCGCCGCCATCACCGAGCGCAGGCCGAAGGCCTCGCTGGCCCAGATCTTGACCAGGAAGTGCCAGGCCGCCCACAGCACGCCCACGATGAGGCCGGTCACGAAGACGCCGTGGCGCCGGCGCAGGGTGGGCACCGCGAAGCCGGTCCAGCCGAGCTCCTCGAACAGCCCCGCGGCCAGCGCGGCCGCGAGGCCCTGCACCAGCAGTGCGACCTTGTGCTTGCTGGCGACGATGCCCGGCAGCAGGTCGGGCGACGACATCGACAGCGCCAGGGCCAGCAGCACCGCCGTGAAGTAGACCGGGGTCACCACCAGCGCGAGCGCATACCAGCGCGCCGCGACACGGAACCGCAGCATGCGTGACCACAGCGCGCGCAGGCCGGCACGGCCATGCACCAGCCCGGTCATCCCGAGGCCCGCGATGCTGGGGCCGAGGACCATGGTGAGCACGGCGATGGGGAACAGCCGGTTGAACTCCGCCGCGGGGGCCGACATGCCCGCGGGACCCAGGATGGCGAGGACACCTCCCCACGAGATGGCGAAGGTCACCACGAAGTAGGTCAGCGCCGGGTGTTTGGCGATGGCAGACCTCATGCTCGGGGGGATTGCATGCGAAATGCCACCCTTGGGGGCGCGTCTGGGCGGACGATTCGCGCAGCGATTGCGCCGCCGGTGGACAGGGCGCGCAGTCTCGGGCTGGGGCTGGTCCCGGGGCGCGCGAGGCTGTAGCCTGGCGGGAATGCGTACGCTTGGATTGCTCGGGCTGGGCTTGCTGATCGGCTGTGGGGGCGGCGGGGACGGGGATGGCAAGGCGGATGCGGGGGCGCCGGACGCGGCGTTGCCAGCGCGGGTGTGCAAGACGCCGGGGGCGCCGGAGGTGAAGTTTCGCAAGGCGACGGCGGAGCTGGGGCTGGCGGCGACGGCGGACTTCAAGCCGCTGGCGACCACGGTGCGGGCGGCGGATCTGGATGGTGACGAGTACCCGGATGTCATCTCGACGGTGGGGGTGGGGACGCGGGACACCGCGACGGCGCGCTTCAAGTTCGTGCTGATGAACCGGCCGGATCCGAACGACGCGACGAAGCGCATCCTGGTCGATGCCACGGCGGCGTCGGGGCTGCTGGCGACCACGGATGGCGTGGGCGGGCGTGGCTTCGGGTCGGTCAACCTGGGCGACATCGACAATGATGGCGATCTGGACGCGCTGCTGTGCTCACCGGACCCGGCGGCGCCGGATGGCACGGTGTTCATGCTGAACAACGGGCACGGGGTGTTTGCGCAGGCGCCGGATCCGCAGCCGATGGCGGCGGGGCGCTGGACCTGTCACACGGCGACGCTGCTCGACTATGACCGCGACGGCATCCTCGACCTGTGGCCGGGGACGTATGGCACCAAGCCGCTCTTGTTTCATGGTTTCGGGGACGGGGCGTTCGAGAACGTGGCGGCGGCGATGGGGCTGCCGGACCGGCCGGGCACGCCGCAGACGCACCAGTCGTACCGGCGCAATTTCGGGGTCAGCGCGTGTGACCTCGATGGGGATGGCGACCAGGACGTGCTGCTGGCCGACTATGGGCGCGAGGCCAACCAGGTCTGGCGCAACGACGGCGACAGGTTCACCGAGATCGGGCAGCAGATCGGGGTCGCCTTCGACGATCGCATGGACTACACGACGGACGAGTCGTACCGCTGCTTCTGCGAGGCCAACGTGGGCATGTGCCCGACCACGGTGCCGCCCTCGAGCGGCATGATCCAGTGCCCCATCCGCGGCTGGGTCGCCGGTGAGTCGGACCAGCCCTGGCGCCTGGGCGGCAACAACTTCAGCCTGACCTGCGGCGACATCGATGACGACGGCGACATGGATCTCATGAGCGCGACGATCCGCCACGCCGACGTCGGCACCGCCGCCGACCCGTCGGAGCTCATCATCAATGACACCCCGGCGGGGCAGCCGCTGACCAAGTTCCGTCGCCCCGGCGTGGTCGCCAGCGGGCTGGATCGGCCGCAGACGGGGCTGTTCTGGAACCTCGGCGACATGATGCCGGTGTTCGCCGACCTCGATGGTGACGGGCGCAAGGACATCTACCTGACGTCGTCGGACTATCCCGATGACCATGGCTGGGTGTGGCGGCAGGGCGAGGACGGCAAGTTCGTCGATGTCACCGTGGCCTCGGGGGCCGGGCACGCGCAGATCCATGGTGTCGCGCTGGTCGACCTCGATCTCGATGGTGACCTCGACCTGCTGGCGGGGACGTCGACGGCGCGCAGCGTGGCGCCGACGCAGGCGCTGGAGGGCTACATCAATGAAGGCGGCGCGGCGCAGAACTGGACCCGGATCAGGCTGGTCGGGCGCGGCCAGGGCGGCGCGAACCGGAGCGCCATCGGGGCCCGCGTCGCGGTCACCGCGGGGGGGCGCACCCAGGTCCAGGAGGTCTCGGGCGGCGGCGGTCATGGCTCGATGCAGCATGACGTGGTGCTGACCTTCGGCCTGGGCGCGGCCTGTGACATCGACAAGATCGAGGTGCGCTGGCCCGATGCGGCGGCCACCCGCACCGAGTACACCGGGGTGCGCGCGAACTACCGCCTGGTCATCACACAGGGGGCTGAAGGCTCCGAAGGCTCCGGCCTGACCTATCCCACCACGCCGTGAAACCAAACCCGCCCCGACACCGTATTCGTCCCAGCCTTGGGTGAATTTACCGATGGAAGGCGGGGTCCGAGCACCGCGTATCCCAGAAATCGCACGATGCAGTATGCTCACGCCGGGGAGAGTGCATGAACGGCCTGATTCATCTCACGCACGACTGCAACCTGCGCTGTCCATACTGCTTCACCGGCGCCAAGTGGAAGCGCGAGATGGACGCCGAGACCGGGCGCAAGGCGGCCGACTTCATCCTCGACCAGGTCGCCCGCACCGGTGAGCGCGCGGTGCTGTCGTTCTTCGGCGGCGAGCCCATGCTGTGCTTCGACACCATGAAGGCCATCGTCGAGCACGCCGAGGTCGAGGCGCGCCGCCGCAAGCTGACCTGCCTGTTCCGCATGAACACCAACGGCACGCTCATCACCGACGAGCACCTGGCCTGGTTCGAGGCCCACGACCTGGTCTTCATCCTCTCGGTCGATGGCAACCAGGCCATGCACGATCTGGATCGGGTCACGGCCTCGGGCGAGGGCTCGTTCGGCGATCTCGAGAAGCGCTTCCCGGCCTTCCTCGAGCACAACCCCGCCATGATGGTGTCGGTCGTCATCACGCCGCGCAACGTCGGCCACGCCGCCGCCGGGCTGCGCTACCTGCTCGACACCGGCTTCAAGTACCTCATCGTGAAGCCCGACGTGACGGCGCCGTGGACGCGCGACGCCGTGGCCGAGCTGGAGCGCCAGTACAACCTCATCGGCGACGACTACGTCATGCGCGCGCGGCGCGGCGACGAGCTGTACGTCAACCTGTTCGACGACAAGTGGCTGCAGCACACCAAGGGCGCCGAGGCCATGGGCATCCGCTGCGACGTCGGCAGCTCGCAGGTCTCGGTGGCGCCCTCGGGCAAGCTGTACCCCTGCGTGCGCTGGGTCCAGGAGGAGCAGGACACCGTGCCCGCGCTGGGCGACGTGTGGAACGGCTTCACGCCCGACCGGCTGGCCGCCATCGTCGAGGCGTCGCACGCGCCCAAGACGCCGTGCGGCGACTGCGCCTACAACGATCGCTGCGCCAACGAGTGCGCCTGCGAGCACTACTCCGCCACCGGGCGCATCGACACCCCGTCGCCCGCGCTGTGCGAGCACGAGCGCGTCATCGTGCCCATCGCCGATCGCGTCGGCAATCAGCTGTGGCGCGAGCAGAACCTGGTCTTCTTGCGCAAGCAGTACCCGGACGCCGTGCTGGCGGCCCGCCGCGCTGCTGGATCGACTGCGACGAATGATCCCGTGGGATCCGAGGAAAGGACTGACAAATGACGAAGAAGCTGCCGGTCGTGAATGATGGGGGCAAGCGGCCGCCGAGCGCGGCCCAGGTCGAGCTGAAGGTGGCGCCGGTCGCAGCTGCGGGGGCCAGTCGGCCCGAGTTTCCGCGTCGCAGCGACGTCCGTCGCGGGGTCGGCCTGCTCGCCGGTGGCGCGCTGCTGGCGACCACCGGGCTGGCCTACGCGGGTGGCGAGAAGCAGGAGGCCGCGAGCGCGCCCAAGCCCGCGCTGGGCAAGGGCAGCACCATCGACGGCGTGGCCATCGCCAAGAAGACGCCGAAGATCATGATCTACCGCGGCGGCGGCGGCATCGGCCCGTCGAGCGACGAGTATGACGTCGCCGAGGTCGAGGCCTTCCTGAGCTGGAAGTTCGCCAAGGAGAAGCTCGACATCGTCTCCAACTACGTGCTCGAGCACGACGGCGTGAAGATCACCGTCGATGGCTACGATCCGCAGCGCAACATCGGCTACGAGTTCTTCTCCGGCAGCGACTGGGACGAGTTCAACGACGAGGTCAAGGCCAAGCTGGCCACGTGGCAGACCGAGAAGAAGGCCGCCATCCTGATGATCGACATCTCGGGCACGCCCGACGCGTCGACGCTGTCGAAGCTGACCGCGAAGTTCTTCAAGGACATCAAGAAGAGCAAGCCGGCCATCGGCATGCTGCCCAAGCCGCCGCCTGTCGAGGTCAAGGAGCCGCCGCGCATGCTGCCGCCGCCGATCAAGCCGCCGCCCCCGGCCGGCACCAAGACGCCGACGCCGACCAAGGCGCCGATGCCCAAGGGCTAGAGAGGGCTCTTGCGCCTCGGGTGCGACCTCTGGTTGTCGCGCCCGCTGGCGCGCTGGTTCGGCTTCGCCCGCCTGCATCGCCTCACTGACCTCGAGATCATCGTGGACCGCGACCAGGATGGCACCCTGGCCGCGGAGCCCATCCCGGCCGCGCTGGCGGTCGAGGCGCGGGCGCGCGCCGAGGACGCCGGGGTGCGGCTGAGCGTGTGCGCGTCGGTGTACAACTTCGGGCTGGGCGATCCCGACCCGGCGTGGGCGGCACGCTGCGCGGTCGCGGTGCGGCGCGCCATCGAGTTCGCGGCGGCGGCGGGGGCGGAGCGGGTCGCGGTGCGTACCGACGCCGAGGCGGGGCTGCAGCAGTCGCGGCGGCGGGCGCGCTTCGCGGGCCACGCGGCGACGCTGGCGCAGGAGGCGCGCGCGGCCGGGGTGACGCTGGCGCTGGAGAACCTGCATGATCCGGTGCCGCTGTTCGTGTCGCTGCTGGCGCTGCCCGAGCTGGCGGAGTGGCGCGCGCTGTGGAACGTGGCGCACGCGCACGCCTTCGGGGGGCCGGTGGGGCTGGCGGGTGCGGCAGGATTGCTGAGCGGGCGGCTGTGCGGCTTCTCGATCTCGGACAACCGTGGCAGCGCCGACGATCACCTCGGGATCGGGCGCGGCAACGTCGACGTGCGCGGCTTTCTGCGCGGGGTGTGGGCGGGGCGGCGCGAGCTGCCGGTGTTCGTCGAGGTGCACGAGGGCGCGGCGCTGATCGCGAGCCTGAAGACGCTGCGCCGGTGGGCGCGCGCGGTCTAGCGCTGGTCTCGTGCTGGTCTAGACCGCGGCGGGGCTTCGCGCTAAGGTGCCGTCGTGGCCTGCTCCGCGAATGACTACATGCGGCTGCTCGCGCTGATCGGTGACAACAGCGTGTGCACCTTCATCTTCAGTGATGGTCAGCGCATCCGCGGCTACATCGCCAAGGCGGATCTGGATCCGCTGACGCGCTCCGGACGGCTGCTCCTGGTGGCGCCCGACAAGGGGCTGATCGTGCCGACCGACGCGGGCGATCTGGTGGCGATCACGAAGTAGGGCCTGCAGCGAAGCTGCAGGAGCCTGTTCCTTGTCCGTCTCCGTCCCAAGGCGCCACGCAGGTCGCGTGTCGCGGTGGTTCGGTTGACCCGTTGCGGCATGGGGGTCAAGCTGAGGCCCATGCGGGTTGCCTGGTTGATGGCCGTGGCGCTGCTGCTGGCGGCGGCCGGTTGCGGCAAGAGCAAGTCGGCGGCACCGGCGGGGCCGGTGGGCAAGGTGGCGGCGCTGGTGGGCGACGTCCAGGCGACGCGGGCCGGCCAGGCGACGCGCAAGCTGGAGGTCGGCGCCGAGGTCTTCGCCGACGACGTCATCAAGACCGGGGTCGGTGCGCGCGTCGAGCTCGCGCTGGTCGGCGGGGCGCGCTACGAGATCGGCGCCGAGGCCGAGCGCAAGCTGGGCGCGCAGCTTGCGCTGCTCAAGGGGGGGACGGGGGAAGGTGCGGCGGGGGACGTCACCGCGGCCGCCGGTCGACATGGTGAGCAGGAGGCCGCCGCCACCGAGGCGACGGCGACGCTGACCGAGGCCAGCGGCGGCGGTCCCGCGCCAGGCGGTGGCGGCTCCGGGTCGGGTGGCGAGGGCCCCAGGTCGGGGGCGCCCCCGCCGATGCCAGCGCCCACCACGGTGGCGCCAGGGTCGGTGCCGGCACCCGATCCGATGCCCGAGCCGCCGGCGCCACCCCAGAAGCCGGGTGAGATCACGCTGGGCGACCAGGAGGTGGCCGAGGCCGAGCGCGCCGCCGCCGCGGCCCAGCAGCGAGAGCTCGAGGAGCTGATGGCCGCCGAGCAGCGCATGGCCATCCTGAAGGCGGAGAGCGCCAACAAGAAGGCCAAGATCGCCGAGCGGCGCGTGCCTGCGGACCGCAAGCCGGGCATCAAGCTCGACTGCCCGCCGGACAACCCGCTGTGCGAGCTGAGCGCGCCGAGGCCGCCGAAGTCGCCGGCCAGCGCCGACGTCAGCGAGCAGCTGAGCGGCGCACAGGTCAAGGCGGTGGTGCTGCCCGCGCTGCCCAACCTGCGCCGCTGCGGCGAGGCGTCGTTCATCAAGGACAAGACGCTGACGACGCTGACCGTGAAGATCAACCTCGAGATCGCGCCCTCCGGCAAGGTGGCGTCGGTCAGCGTGGCCGAGGCGTCGGCGGCCAACGCCTACGACAGCTGCGTGATGACCAGGGCCGGCAAGCTGAGCTTCCCGAAGGCGCAGCGCGTCACCAAGGTGCGGCTGCCGGTGGTGGCGCAGCGGTGACGGGAGGTGCGCGCGCAATGAAGCGGGTCGCACTGCCGGCGCTGGCGCTGCTGGGGCTGCTCTCGCCGAGCGGCGCCGGGTGGGGCTGCAGCAAGCGCAAGGCCGCTGGCGGGGCCAGCGCGACGGCGGCGGCGGAGGTCGGTCGGGTCAGCGCGGTCAGCGGTGACGTGCGGGCGCGGCGTGGCGGCGCGACCCGGGTGTTGCAGGTCGGGGACGCGGTGTTCGGCGACGATGTGCTGATCACGGGCGTCGCCGCGAGCGTGGCGGTGAAGCTGGTCTCGGGCGCGGTGTACCAGCTGGGCGCCGAGAAGACGCGGCCGCTGGCCGAGGTGGTGGCGCAGCTCGGCGGCCTGGGTGCGGGGGCGGGCGGCGAGGGCGATGTCACCGCGGCGGCCGGGCGTCACGCCGAGGAGTCGGCGGCGGACACCAGCGCCACTGCGCCGACCGAGCCGACGGAGACCGAGACGGACGACGAGGCCGGTGGCAGCGGCACCCGGATGCAGGGTGAAGAAGGCCAGATGGGCAAGGCCAGCACGGGCAAGGGCGCGCCCGGTGGCGGCGCGGGCGCGGGGGCGGGGTCGGCCGTCGAGGTCGACGGCTTTGGCGAGGGCGGCCTCGGCATGTCGGGGACCGGCGCGGGCGGTGGCGGCCGCGGTGAGGGGATCGGTCTCGGCGGCATCGGCACCATCGGCCATGGCAGCGGCACCGGCAGCGGGCAGGGCTTCGGCAGCGGCACTGGCAGGCTGGGCGGCGGCACGGCGGCGAAGGCGGCCAAGGTCGAGCTGCGCAAGCCCACCGTGAAGGGCGGCCTGCCCGCCGAGGTGGTGCAGCGCATCCTCCGGCAGAACCTGGGCCGCTGGCGCATGTGCTACGAGAACGCGCTGAAGGTGGCCCCCGCGAGCAAGCCGACCAAGGTCGTGCTGCAGTTCGTGATCGACCCCGAGGGCGCCGTGCTCTCGCCGCTGGCCAAGGCCGCCTCGCTGTCGGCCGAGGCGCTGGCGTGTCTGCGCGGCGGGCTGGGCGGGCTGCAGTTCCCGTCACCCTCGGGGGGCAAGCCGGCCACCGTCGAGGCCGAGCTGACCCTGACGCCGCCATAGCCCCACGCCACGCCCGCACGGTCGGGTGACCTGATACTGTGAGGGCGTGGGCGCGAGCGCCGAAGCCCCTGAGCGTCCCCCGGGGCGTCCCCTCACCGCCGTCGCCACCAGCGTGGCGGCGCTGCTCGGGCTGGCCGCGCTCGGGCTGTGGGCGGGCGACGCCGCCTTCAGCCTGCTGCCGGGCCTCGATCTGCCCGGGTCGGGGCTGGCCAAGCTGCATCCCCCGGCGGCGTCACCGACGCGGCGCCTCAGCCAGCGCGTGGTCTTCATCATCATCGACGGCCTGGGCAGCGCGCGCACAGGCAACATGCCGACCCTGAACGGGCTGGGCGCGCGCGGCGTGCACATGACCTCGCGGCCGTTCTACCCGTCCTACACCTACCCGATGCTGACCACGATGCTGTCCGGCGTCGAGCCGCGCTACACCGGGGTGCGCACCAACCGCCACCTGCGCGCGCTCGGCCTCGACACCCTGGCGGCGCGGGTGCGCGCGGCCGGGCTGCGCACCGCCCTGGTCGGCAGCGACAGCTTCCCGGCCCGCGTCGATCCCGAGAGCTGGGACGACGTGCGCGTGCTGCCCTTCGACCTCGATCACTACGACCGCTGGGTGCCGCCCACTCTGAAGCTGGATGCGCCGCTGACGCTGGTCTACTACTCGCAGGTCGACGTCCAGGGCCACATGCACGGCTCGGCGTCGCCCGAGTATGCCGCCGCGGCGGCGCGGGTCGACCAGTCGCTGGGGTACCTCCTGACCATGCTGGATCTGACCCGCGACACCATCGTCATCAGCGCCGATCACGGCCACCGCAAGAACGGCGGCCACGGCGGCACCGAGGCCGAGGTCATGTCGGTGCCGCTCATCATGGTGGGCGCGGGGATCCGGCCCGCGCCGCGCGGCGCCGAGGGGCTGCGCGAGGCGCGCCACATCGATCTGGCGCCCACCATGGCGGCGCTGCTGGGGGTGGCGCCGCCGGTGCATGCGCGCGGGCGGGTGCTGACCAAGGCGCTCGACCTGTCGAGCGAGGAGGCCGCGCAGATGACGGTGCGCGACGCCGAGCGGCGCAAGTACCTGTGGCCGACCATCGCGGCGTTCGACGCGCGCGGGCAGCGGCGCCGGCTGTGGACGGGCCTTCTGCGCTCGACGCTGGCGCTGGTGACCTTCGCGGGGATCTTCATGATCTCGCGCTGGCTGAACCGGCGCAGCTGGCTGGTGTGGGACTGGAAGACGGTGGGGATCGCGGCGCCGGTGTTCACGCTGGGCTTTTACGGGCTGTTCTTCGCCTTCGAGGGCGCCATGTCGCTGTCGGTCTTGCGCGAGTTCTGGCCCGTGGTCGAGCGCCTGTTCCGCTATGGCTTCGCGGCGGCCGGGCTGCACGCGGTGGTGGCCTGGCTGGTGCTGATCGGGCGCGTGCAGCCGGCGGCGCGCCTGAGCGCGACGGCCGGCCTGACCATCGCCGGGCTGGCGCTGGCGGTGGCGCCGGCGATCGTGGCCTATGCGGTGGTCGGGGGCACCCCGATGGTGCAGCCGGCCAGCTCGGGCTGGGTCTTCTTCGCCATGTTGGCGTACGCTGGATTGACATGCTACTGCGCAGCTGCAGCGCTGGTGCTGGCGCTGGAGCTGGCGGTGTTGACAGCGCGCTCGGGGTGGCGACCCCGGCGCCAGGAGTCGCTGAGCTGATGCAAGCGGGGCCCGAGACGAGCGGCGAACGCGCCTGGCCATTTGCCGATCCGGCAGACGGCCTCGAGCGCGTGCTGATCGGCGCCGGGGCCGCGACCTGGATGCGGCTGCGCGCGCCGGGCCTGCCGGCGGGGCCGGCGCAGGAGCGGCTGGCCGCGCGCATCGCCAAGCTGGGCGCGGCGCTGCCCGCCGGGGTGCTGGCGACGCGGCCCGGTCCGGACGGCGCGCTCGAGGTCGCGTGGGGGGAGCGCCAGCCGCTGGCCGACGCCGTCGCGGCGGCGGAGGAGCGCGGTCACAGCCCCGACACCATCGCCCACGGGGTCATCGCGGCGTGTGCTGGCGCGGGGCGCGCGCTGACCGCGCTGGCGGCCGGCGGGCTGTCGGCGGGCGGCCTGTCGCCGCACCAGCTGGCGGTGGGCCCCGACGGGGTGGTCGCGCTGGAGGTGACCTCGGGCTGGCTGGCGGCGACGCGGCGCGAGGCGCTCAAGCTGTCGATGGAGCGGCTGTACAGCGCGGTCGATGACGGCGTGCTGCTGCTCGAGCTGGCGCTGTCCCTGATGAGCGGCGGGGCGCCCTGGGCCGAGCTGGTGGCGCACGTGCTGGATCGCGGGCGGCTGCTGGAGCCCGAGGCGCGCCGCGGTGGGCCGCGCGTCATCGCCCGGGTGTTCGACGAGCTGTGTGGCGTGGACGATCCGGCCGAGCAGGCGGCGCTGGTGCGCGCGGCCTTCCCGGTGGCCGCCGCGTGACCGCCAGCGTCGGCGAGGCCGTGCCGCAGCTGGCCGAGACCGGCCACAGCACCGGGCGCGAGCTCCTGCACGGGGCCGACCTGGAGTACTTCGTCAACCGGCGCCGGGTCAGCGCGGGCAACCGCTGCCGGCTGCTGCGCGACGGCGACGAGGCCTTCCCGGCGATGCTGGAGGCCATCGCGGGGGCGCAGCGCCAGGCCCTGCTCGAGACCTACATCATCCATGGTGATCGGTCGTCGCTGGCGTTCTGCGCCGCGCTGGCCGAGCGCGCGCGCGCCGGTGTCGCGGTGTACTTCATGTTCGACTCGGTGGGCTCGTTCGACTTCCCGCTCGACGTCATCCGCGAGATGCGCCAGGCCGGCGTGCACGTGCTGGAGTACGCGCCGTATGCGCCGTGGCGGCCGCGCTGGGGCATCAACCGGCGCAACCACCGCAAGACCTGCGTGGTCGACGGCGTGACCGCCTTCACCGGCGGCATCAACATCGGCGACGAGAACCTGCCGCCGTCGCTGGGCGGCGGCGGCTGGCACGATCTGCACGTGCGCATCGACGGCCCGGTGGCGGCCGAGTGCGCGCACATGTTCCACGAGGTCTGGCGCCGCGGCGGCGGTGACGCCTTCGATCTGGTGCTGTCGGGGCCGAGCCCGGCCGGCCCCGAGGGCCACGCCCACGCCATGGTGCTGGGCAACCACGAGCTCCGGCTGCGCAAGGAGATCCGGCGCGCCTACCTGCACGCCATCGATCGGGCGCGGCGGTCGATCGCGATCATGAACGCCTACTTCGTGCCCGACCGCGGCATCCGGCGCGCGCTGGCGCGGGCGGTGGTGCGCGGAGTCGATGTGCGGATCTTGATCCCGGGGCCGGCCAACGATCTACGCGCGCTGTACCACGCCACCCGCGCGGTGTGCGACGAGCTGCTGGCCAACGGGGTCAAGATCTTCGAGTGGCCCGATCGCATGATGCACGCCAAGACCGCGGCCATCGACGGCGCCTGGGTCACGGTGGGCTCGTACAACCTCGATCACCGCAGCCTGTTCCACAACCTGGAGGCCAACCTCATCTGTGTCGACCGTGCGCTGGCGGCGCAGGTCGAGGCCAGCTTCCGGCGTGATCTGGCGCGCTGTGACGAGCTGGAGCTCGCCAGCTGGCGCCGGCGCAGCGTGCTACGCAAGGTCGGCGAGCGCTTCTACTACCTGTTCCGCCACTGGCTGTGATGCTGGCTGGAAAGCTGCCGGGGCTGGACGACCTCGAGGGTGCGCGGCTGCCGGCCAGCTTGCCCGAGGTGGTGGACGCGCACGTGCACCTGTTCCCGGATCGGCTGTTCGAGGCGGTGTGGCGCTGGTTCGAGACCCACGGCTGGCCCATCCGCTACAAGCTGCACACCCAGGAGGTCATCGCGTTCCTGCTGTCGCGCGGGGTGGCGCGCGTGGTGGCGCTGCACTACTCGCACAAGCCGGGCATGGCGCGGGCGCTCAACGCCTATGTGGCCGAGCTGGCGCGGGCCGAGCCGCGTGTGCTCGGGCTGGCCACGGTGCTGCCCGGCGAGCCGGGGGCGCGCGAGATCCTGCGCGAGGGCTTCGCGGCGGGGCTGGGTGGGGTCAAGCTGCACTGTCACGTGCAGTGCTTCGCGCCCGACGCGGACGCGATGGACGAGATCTATGCCGCCTGTGTCGAGGCCGACAGGCCCCTGGTGATGCACGCGGGGCGCGAGCCGAAGTCGCCGGCGTATGCGTGCGATCCGCATCTGCTGTGCGCGGCCGAGCGGGTCGAGGCGGCGCTGCGCTCGTACCCGAAGCTGCGCCTGTGTGTGCCGCACCTGGGGTCGGACGAGTACACGCCGTATCTGGCGCTGCTCGAGAAGTACGACAACCTGTGGCTCGACACCACGATGGCGGTGGCGGGGTATCTGCCCGGGCCGACGGAGACGCCGTGGCGGCTGGTCGAGGCGCGGCCGGAGCGGATCATGTACGGGACGGACTTTCCGAATCTGCCGTATGCGTGGGACCGCGAGGTGCGCCGGCTGGCGGAGCGGCTGCCGGAGCGGGTGCTGGCGCAGGTGCTGGGGCAGACGGCGCGTGGGTTCTTTGGGATGGGGGAGTGAGAGGAAGAAGAGGAACAGGTGACAGGTGACAGGCAACAGCCAACAGGCAACAGGCAACAGGAGACGGGGAATGGTCGGAGGGTCGGGGCGGGGGATGGTCAGAAGGTGAGGAAGGCGCCGGCCTGGGCGGTGGCGGAGAGGGCGGTGGAGCCGGCCCAGGCGGACAGCAGCTCGAAGCGGAGGCCTCGGCGGGCGCCGAGGTGCCAGAGCAGGCCGGCGCCGGCGTTGGCGGTGACGGCGGTGCTGTCGCCGCGGAAGTTGTCGGGGCGCAGGGTCAGGAAGTCGGCGCCGCCGCCGGCGCGGGCGAAGGCGGCCAGCTTGCCGCGGGCCTGCCAGCGCAGGAAGGCGCGGGTGCCGACGATGAGGACGTTGCCGGAGCGGAGGTCGGTGCTGCCGCGTACCGCGGCGCCGGCGTGGGCCTCGACCTCGAGCTCGAGCGCCAGGCCGCGGCCGAGCTGCTTGGCGCCGCGCAGGCCGCCGCCGAAACCGAGGGCGGCGCGCACCTCGGTGCGGCCGAAGCGGAAGTCGTCGCTGCGGAAGCCGGCGGAGGCGAACGCGCCGACGTCGAGGCCGAGCGGGACGGGGCGGCGCGGACCGGCGCGGCGCACGATGACCTCGGCCGGGCTGACGGTGATGGCGATGCTGCCCAGCGGCAGCGCCTCGCCGCCGGCGCGCAGGACCAGGGCCAGGCTGTGCTCGCCAGGAGCGACGCCGGTCAGCTCGAGCTCGAGCTGGCCATCGGCGCCGCGGCTGGTGACGCGCCCGCGCGCGCCGGAATCGGCAGCGCCAGCGCTGGCGAGGTCGACGTCGTTGCCGAGGCCGGCGGGCACGGCGACGCGCACCGTGGTGCTGGCGCCGGCGCGCACCAGGGCGGGGGCGGGCAGGGTGACGGTCAGCGGGGCGACGTCGATGGCGAAGCCACCAGCGGCGACCCCGGCGGCGGTCTCGCAGCGGAGGGCCAGCTTGCCGGGGCTGCGCAGCAGCACGGCGGAGGCCGCGGGGACGCTGCCGTCGGCCGGGCCGCAGCGGAAGCCGGCGGGCGCCAGCACGGTGCCGCCGACGACGTTGGCGGCCGCCAGCGCGGCGTCACCGGCCAGGCCGCGCGGGGGCAGCGCGCGCGCCAGCCCCAGGGTCAGCCGGCGCGCGGGCGACGGCGGGCTCTCGAAGCGGTCGGCGTCGACGGTCGACACCCGCACCCAGTGGCTGCCCTCGGGCAGGCCCTGGGCCTCGAAGCTGGTCACGTCGGCGGGCACCTCGACGCGGGTCTCGATGTCGGCCCCGGCGGGATCGCGCGACAGCTCGACGCGGTAGCGCGCGGCGACGGCCACCGGCTGCCAGCTCAGCGTCACCGGGGTGCCGCCCAGCAGCACGGCCGCGACGTCGGCGGCGTCGGTCCAGGCTGGCGCCGCCGGCAGCGCACGCGGCGCGCTGGGCGCCTTGCCGGGTTCGACGGCGACACCCATGCCGGAGGCGACCGCGACCGGCTTGGTCTTCTTGAGCTTGGGCGGCCTGGCCGGCGCCGCACCGGCACCGGCACCGGCACCTGCGCCGCCCGCACCTGCCGCCGCGGCCGCGCTGGCCAGGGCGCCCAGCTTGCCAGCCACCGAGACGGCGTCGCCCTCCAGGTTCGACACCCGGGTGGCGCCGGTGTCGTCGACCTCGAACACCACCGCGCCGCGCCCGACCCCGGCCGCCGCGGACGGCGTCTCCAGCTGGAAGCCGCCCTCGCCGGCCAGCTCGCCGAGGCGGGTCTTCAGGGTGCCGCGCTCGAGCACGGCGTCCTGGGTGTCGCGGCGGGCCTTGGCGCCGGTGTCGCCATAGATGATGACCACGGTGTTCTCGCGCAGGTAGACCCGGGACTCGTCGCGGAACGTGATCTCGGCCGAGGCGCGATCCTGCGAGTTGACGCGCCACAGCCGGAACAGCGGCAGCCCGCGCGCGGCCTCACGCCAGGCCTCGGTCTCGGGCGGGCGCGCGCGCACCGGGCCGGCGGCGCCGGTCAGCTTGGCGTCGGGCGTCGGCTGCAGCACCGGCAGGCGCAGCTGCTGGCCCTTGACCAGCCTGTGCGGCAGCGGCCCCAGCGCGTTGTACTTGTGGATGAGGTCATAGCGCTCGCCGTCGCCATACACGCGCTTGCCGATCTTGTTGCAGGTGTCGCCGGCGCGCACGACATAGGTGAAGGTCGGCTCGGCGACGTCGCTGCTGGCTGGCTCGTCGGCGCGCGCGCGCGCGGCGCCCAGCGCCAGCGCCGCTGCCGCCGCTGCCACCAGCCCAGCTCCCCCGAGCCGCCTCACTGGGTGCCGCCCGGGCGCCGGCGTCGCCGCGCCGTCTTGACCGCCCGCACCAGCTTGGGCACCAGCGTCTCCGGGGTCACCGGTGACGGCACCACCTCGGCCGCGCCCGCGCGCAGAAGCTCCACGATGCGCTCCATGTCCCCCTTCACCCCCGCCGCCAGCACCGGCACGCCGCGCTGCGCCAGCCGCGCCACCGTCTCGGCGTCGGCGTCGGGCGCGAAGATGGCCACCACGCCGCGCGCGTCGGGTCCATCCAGCGCCGCCTCGTCGCGCGCCAGCATGAGCGCGAGCCCATTGGCCGCGCACGCCACCGTCAGCCCGCGCTGCGGCTCCACCCCCAGCAGCGCCACCACCTCGGTGACGCCGGGCGCCAGCACCTGCGGCTCCAGGATCGACGGCTGCGCGGGGCTGGCCGGCACCATGCGCGACTCGCGGGTGCGCGCCAGGTTGCTCGCGCGCACGTCGCCGGTGGCCGCCAGCGCCTGTAGCCGGCGCAGTACCTCGGCGGCGGGGGGCCGGCGCGCGGCGTCCTTGCTCAGCATCTCGCTGACCAGCGCGGCCAGCGCGTCGGGGGTGTCGGGCGCCTTGGCGCGCACCTCGGGCACCGGCATGTAGAGGTGCATCGACAGCACCTCCGCGGGTGCGTTGGCCACGAAGGGCGGCTCGCCGGCCAGCATCTCGTACAGCACGCAGCCCAGCGAGTAGATGTCGCTGGGCGGGCCGACCCGCTCGCCGCGGGCCTGCTCGGGTGACAGGTAGTTGGGCGTGCCCGCGACCAGACCGGTGCGCGTCAGCCGGCCCATGCCGGGCCCCTCGGCGCCGGCGATGAAGGCCAGCCCGAAGTCGACCACCACCACGCGCTCGGGCGAACCCGGGCCGGTGGCGGGCTCGAGCATGATGTTCTCGGGCTTCAGATCGCGGTGCACCAGCTGGATCTCGTGCGCCACCGTGAGGACGTCGGCGACGCGCTCCGCGATGGCCACCGCGCGCGCCCAGGGCAGCGGCGGCAGCCCGAAATCGCACAGCTCGCGCAGCTCGCGCCCGGTCAGCATCTCCATGACCAGGTACAAGAGGCCCTCGTGCTCGCCGAAGTCGTGCACTTGCACGGCGTTCTCGTGCGACAGCCGCGAGCTGACCCGGGCCTCGCGCTCGAAGCGGGCGCGATAGGCGGCGTTCAGCGACAGATCCCCGCGCAGCACCTTGATGGCGACCGGTCGCCCCAGGGTGGCGTGGGTGGCCTCGTAGACCCGGCCCATGCCGCCCTGCCCGAGCAGGCGCACGATCTGGTAGCGCCCGCCGATCAGCTCGCCGGCGGCCATCTCGGTGCCGAGATCGCTCTCCTCGTCAGCGTCGGCCCCGTCAGCCGCGCCGGCGGCCCGGCTGTCGTCGTCCGGCTCGCTCACGGCGCGACCTCGAACAGCGCCACCGCGCCCGAGCGCCCGGTCAGCTCGCGCGTCCCGGCGTCGGCATACTCGAAGTCGTCCCCCGCGGCGGTGCGCGTCGCCTGCGTGCACAGGATCTGGTTGGGCCGCGCGATGGCCTCGACGCGCGCGGCCACGTTCACGGTGTCGCCGATGGCGGTGTACTCCATGCGGGTCTCCGACCCGATGTTACCGATGATGGCCTCGCCGGTGTTGATCCCGATGGCCAGGCGGACATCGACCTTGTACTTGTCGGCCCACTCGGCCTGGCCGGCCTCCAGCCAGCGCAGCATGTCCTGCGCCGCCGCCAGCGCGCGCGCGGCGTGGTCGGGCTGCTCGCGCGGGGCGCCCCACATGGCCATCAGGCAGTCGCCGATGAACTTGTCGACGGTGCCGCCGTGGCGGAACGTGATCTCGGTCAGGATGGTGAACAGCTGGTTCAGCATCGCGACCACGTCCTCGGCGGGCAGCTTCTCGGCCATCGGCGTGAAGGCGACCACGTCGGCGAACAGGATGGTCACTGGGGTGCGCGTGCCGCCCAGCTTCATGTCGGCCTCGCGACGCACGATCTGGTCGACCAGCTCGCGGTCGAGATAGCGGCCGAGATCGGCGCGGATGGCGGCGTCCTTCAGCGCCTGGGCCTCGCTGGCCTCGAGGTCGACCGAGGCGTTCGACAGCGCCGCGGCCAGCTGGCCGAGTTCGTCCTGGCGGCCCAGCTCCAGGCGCTTGCCGAACTTGCGCGCCGCCAGCTCGCCCGCGAAGGCCACCAGCGGGCGCACCGGCGCGGTGACCCGGCGCGCGAACAGCAGCGCCGCCAGCACCGCCAGCAGCGCCGCCGCCGCCACCGCCAGGATGACCACGCGGCGCATCTCGGCCAGCGGCGCGTAGACCCGCGCGCGCGGCACCTGCGCCACCACCGCCAGCGGCCGCCCGGTCAGCGGCCGGAGTGAGCCGAACATGGCGCGCCCGTCGGCGCCGCGGTACTCCCCGGTCTTGCCGACCCGGTTCCTGGCCGCGCCGCCCGCCAGCCCCGACAAGATCCCCTCGCCACCGGCCGGCGTCAGCGCCAGCGCGCGCTCGCGATCCGGGTGCGCGATGACGCGCAGCTGGTCGTCGACGACGTACACCGCGTCGGACTCACCGGCGAAGCGCGCCGCGGCGATGGCCTCGACGCGCGCCTGCACGTCGTCCAGCGCGACCCGGCTGGCGACATAGCCGGTGACTCGCCCGGCGGCGCGGATGGGCACCACGACCAGCAGGCGCACCGCGCGATCCGCGCTGGTCTCGCCGATGGCCAGGTTGCGCTCGCCGGCGCTGGCCAGCAGCGCCGCGGGCAGCGTGGGCGGCAGGGCAGGGGCGCCGGCCTCGGCCAGGGTGTCGATGCTGGCGCCGTCCACCGAGTAGACCCCGGCGTGATCGAGCGCGGCGCTGGCGGCGACCAGGTGGCGCGCCAGCGCGATGCGGGCGTCCGGCGTCAGCGCGGTGTCGGTCAGCGTGCGTCCGACCGCGTCGAGGCCGTTCTGCGCCTCCGAGAAGCCGGCCTCCAGCACGCCGGCGACCTCGTCGGTGCTGGCGCGCTGCAGATCACGCAGCGACTCGACCAGCGCCTCGCTCTTGACGTCGAGCGCGAACCAGCCGATGCCGACCGCGGGCAGCACGGCCAGCGGCGCCGCCAGCAGCGCGAGCTGGATCCAGATCGGGATGCGCACCCGCGGCAGCGTCGCCCCCGGCATGACGACTCAGAAGGAGAACGAGCCCGAGACTGGCAGCCCGTTGACGCCCGCGGTGGGAGTCACCGCGGTGATGTCCACCGGCAGGGCGGCGGCGGTGTTGTCGAGCGGCACCAGGCCATTGCCGACGCCGGCCGACGAGAACCACAGGCTGACCACCGACTGGCTCCAGCCGCTGGGCAGGAAGCGCAGGCGCGACAGCCGGAGCTCGGGGTCGTCGAGCAGGCGGTAGGTCAGCAGGACCGGCGAGTTGCCGCGGATCTCGTCGGCGCCGGCGACGGCGAAGTTGTCGAGCTTGTTGTTCCCGTTCTTGTCGTCATAGAGGACGATGACGCCGACCGAGGTCGCGGCGTTGCCATAGTCGATGCGCTCGACGCCCAGCGGCGGCGCGCTGCGCGACAGGTCGAAGGTCCGGTTGGGATCGCCCGGGTTCCACGGCGTGGTGCCCAGCGCGACGTCGTTGGTGTCGCCCGCGGTGTTGGGCGGCACGATGAAGTCGTCGGCGCGGCCCTCGATGTGGCGCAGCAGGAAGGCCAGCGCGACGCGCGGCTTGGTCATCGGCGTCAGCGCCACGGTGCCGAACATGGTGGGCAGCTCGGCGGTGCCGACCAGCGAGATGGTGCTGAGGTTGGCCGGGGTGTAGCGCTCCAGCCGGATGATGACGCTGCCGGGGTCGAGGATGAGCCGGGCGCCCTGCAGCATGTAGTCGACGATGTTGTTGAGCGGCAACATGAACTGGGTGGCGCTGGCGGTCCAGGTCACCTGCACGTTGGTCATGCCGGTGGGCACGATGGTGCGCCCATTGAGGACGATGGCCTGACCGAGCGACCAGATGTCGGGGTCGAGCGAGAAGGTGCCGCTGATGCGGCCGCGGTTGATGACCACACCGGCGTCGTTGGTCTGCACCGTCTCGGTCGGGCGCACGGTCTGCCGGGTGCCGCCGTCGTCGCGGAAGTCGAGCTCGACCACGTGCCAGTTGCCCAGCAGCGCCGACGAGGCGTCGGGCTCGGTTGAGGCGTCGGGCAGGGCGGCGTCGGCGTCGGGCTTGACGTCGTCGTCGTCGCCACAGCCGGTCAGGTGCGCGGTGGTCAGGACAAGCAAAGCGCAGCCCAAAGCGAGTCTTCTCATGCCGTCAAGGTAGCACGCGAGGGCGTGTTATCGTGGCGGCGATGTCAGAGCCGACCGAGCTGTTTCTGCGCGCCTGCATGGGCCTTCCTGTGACCCGCACCCCAGTCTGGATGATGCGCCAGGCCGGGCGCTACTTGCCGCAATACCGCGCCGTGCGCGGCAAGGTCAGCTTCCTCGAGCTGTGCAAGACGCCCGAGCTGGCCTGCGAGGTCACGCTGCAGCCCATCCGCGAGCTGGGCGTGGACGCCGCCATCCTGTTCAGCGACATCCTGGTCCCGGTCGAGGCCATGGGCATGGCGCTGCGCTTCACCGAGGAGCACGGCCCCGAGCTGCCGTCGCCGCTGCGCAGCGCGGCCGACGTGGACAAGCTGCGCGTGGTCGACGCCGACGACGAGCTCGGCTTCGTGATGGCGGCGGTGCGCAAGATCAGCGCGGCGCTGCCGGCCGAGGTGCCGCTGATCGGCTTCTCGGGCGCGCCGTTCACGCTGGCGACCTACATGGTCGAGGGCGGCACCTCGAAGAACTTCATCGAGACCAAGAAGATGATGTGGGGCGACCCGGCCACGGCGCGGCGGCTGCTCGACCGCATCGCCGACCAGGTCATCGGCTACATGGTGGCGCAGGCGCGCGCGGGCTGCCGCGCGCTGCAGCTGTTCGACACCTGGGCGGGGATCCTGGCGCCCAGCGACTTCGACCTGTGGGCGCGGCCGTTCGCGATGCGCGTGCTGGCCGAGGTGCGCGCGGCGGCGCCCGGCGTGCCGCTGGTGTACTTCGTCAACGGCTCGGGCGCCATCCTGGAGCGGCTGCGCGGCATGGGCGCCGACATGATCGGCATCGACTGGAAGCAGGATCTGGCCGAGGCGCGCACCCGGCTGGGCCCGGCGCTGGCGGTGCAGGGCAACCTGGATCCGGTGGCGCTGTTCGCGCCGGTGGCCGAGGTCGAGGCGCGCGTGAAGGCGATCCTGGAGGCCAATCGCAAGCAGCCCGGCCATGTCTTCAACCTGGGCCATGGGGTGCTGCCGGGGACGCCGGTGGAGTCGGTCAAGGCGATGGTGGCCGCGGTGAAGCAGTACGGGTGATGGCGCGGGGCGCAGCGGTCGTGGTCGTGATGGTGGTCGGGGCCGCGGTGGCGCTGGTGGGCTGTGGGCCGCGCAAGGCAGCGGGGCCGACGGGGGACGCCAGCACCAAGGCGAGTCCGAGCACGAGCACGAGCACGGGCACGGGCACGGGCACGGGCACGGGCACGGGCACGGGCATGGGCATGGGCACGGGCACGGGCACGGGCACGGGCACGGGCACGGGCACGAAGCCGGGAGTGGGTGACGGGCAGAGTGTCGTCGCGCTGGATGTGCCCGAGGTGGCGGTGGCGGGCAGTGGGGTTGTGACGCAGAACCCGGTCGAGCCCGACCCGTGCACCGTGGACGCCGACGCCCGCTTCGCCGTGGTCGCCGACGCCCCCGCGGCGCCGGTCGCCCCCGCGGAGCCCGAGGACGACATCCCGGTGCTGGCGGTGCGCTGCGGGCGCCTGATCCCGCACGCCCAGGTCGTCATCGGCAGCGGCACCGAGCTCGCGCTGGTGCATCGCGACGGCGATGTCCGCCACGAGGTCACAATCGAACGCCTGGCCGACGAGTCGGGCGCCGGCGCGCAGCCCATCGCCCGCGTGCCGCTGCCGCTGCGCGGCGCGCGCGTCCTCATCAAGCTGCCCGGCGCCGGCCTGTACCGCGTCCGCGGCGCCGCCAAGGGCGAGCTGGCGCACATCCTGGTCAGCGGCCACCCCTGGGCAACCGTGATCAGCGGCGCGCGAGTGCGCTTCCCACCGCTGCCCGGTGCGCCTCGCAGCTATGACGTCGTCGTCACCGAGGTCGGCGACCACGCCCCGGTGCGCCTGCACCAGTCGGTCACCGCGCAACCGCTGGCCGCGACCGACGACCCCGGCGACTAGTGTCTCCCGTAGAAAATTTAGGCCGCCAAAATTTCGTCGGGGGGCACAATACGGCCAAGTATCATGCGGGCGCGCGGAGCGCACCCGGAAGCGACAGTGCCGCTTCAGAAAACCCGCCCTTTCAGGGCGGGTTTTCTGAGGGGCGGCACTGATGCGCCTCGACGCCGCCCTCGACGAGGCCATCGCCGCCGCCGCCGTGGCCGCGCTGCCCGCCAGCGCGACCAGCCTCAGCCACCTGCTCGCCGGCATCTCCAGCGTGTCCGATCGCTATGTCACCGAGCGCGAACGGCTGGCCGACCCGCGCCCCGACACCCCGGCCGAGCGCGCCGCGCGCGCCCTCTTCTTCCTGCCCGCCGATCTCGTCAAGATCCACGTCCCCCTGGCCGAGCTCGCCGCCGCCCAGGCCATGCCGGCCGGCCCGCTCGCCATCCTCGACCTCGGCTGCGGCCTGGGCACCCTGAGCATCGGCCTGCTGGCGCACCTCGGCCCGCGCGCGGCGCACGCCAGCATCACCCTGTCCGACCACGACCCCGCCGCCCTCGCGCTGGCGCACACCCTGGTCGGCGCCGCCGCCGCCCACCTCGGCATCCCGGTCAGCATCACCACCCGCGCCATCGATCTCCACGGCCTCCCGGCCGCCGCACCGGTGCCCGCGCCGTCCCCGCCGCCCGCCTTCATCCTGCTCGGCACCACCCTCAACGAGCTCCACCTCGCGCTGCCCGACCCCGCGCGCACCGCCGCACGCGCCGCTCTGGTCAGCCACCTGGTCGCGACCCTGGCCCCCGACGGCGCCCTCATCATCATCGAGCCCGCGCTGCGCGAGACCGCCCGCGCTCTCGAACAGACCCGCGACGTCGTCCTCGCTGCCGCCACGCCCGACGCCCCGGTCCACGTCTTCGCCCCGTGCACCCACGCCGCGCCCTGCTCGGCCCTGATCGACCCCCGCGACTTCTGTCACGAGGACCGCCCCTTCAACCCGCCGCCGCGGCTGGCCCGCCTGATCTCGCAGTCCAGCCTGCGCTCGCACGGCCTCAAGTTCGCCTACCTCACGCTGCGCCGCGCCCCCGGCCGCCTCTCGGGCGGCGCCCGCGTGGTGTCCGCCCCGCTGTCCTCCAAGGGCAAGACCGAGTGGTTCACCTGCGCGGCGACCGGCCGCGCCACGCTACGCATCCTGACCCGCCAGCGTGACGACGCCTCCCGCGACCTCTTGCGCACGCTCGACCGCGGCGACCAGCTCGACCCCAGTCCGATCCCCTCCGCCCCCATCCGCCGCCCCCGCCTCCCTCAGTAGCTCGGCCCAGCGCATCCCGCATCCCGCATTCCGCATT
>JBGASF010000069.1:0-40877 GCA_044229835.1 Polyangia bacterium
GAACAGCGGCGCGTGGCGCAGCCGCGCGTGCTGGCGGATCTCGGGCACGTGCTTGTGGCGCAAGGCCAGTCCGTACAACTCGAACGCCGGTGCCGTGGCGGCATCGGGCCCTTCGTGTCGGTCGACCCCGGTGCGCCCTTGTCCCGAGTAGCCCGACACCGCGTGGATGGACATGCGCGCCTGGGATCGCTGCGCCGACTCGGCCCTCGACCTCGACGCCTACCTGGCACGCATCGGCTGGACCGGGCCGCGCACGCCGACCCTGGAGGTCCTCAGCGGCCTGATGCGCGCCCACGTGCAGGCCATCGCCTTCGAGAACCTCGACATCCTGCTCGGCCGGCCCATCCAGCTCGAGCTCGACGCGCTGCAGGCCAAGCTGGTCACGGCGCGCCGGGGTGGCTACTGCTTCGAACAAAACGGCCTGTTTTCCGCCGTCCTGCGCGGCCTCGGCTTCCAGGTCACCACCCTGGCCGGCCGCGTGCGCCTGGGTGTCCCCGCCGAGGTGCCGACCGCGCGCACCCACATGGTGTTGCGCATCGATCTCCCCGGCGCCGACTGCCCCTACCTGGCGGACGTCGGCTTCGGCTTCTCACCCACCGGCGCGCTGCGCCTCGAGCCCGACCTCGACCAGCCGCTCGAGCTCGACCGCTACCGCCTGCTGCGCGCGCCCAACACCTGGACCCTGCAGCTCGAGCAGCCCGAGGGCTGGTCCGACGCCTACGTCTTCCACGACGATGCCTACACGCCCATCGACTACGAGGTCGCCAACCACTTCACGTCGACCCACCCGCGCTCGCACTTCCGCCTCGGCCCGCTGGTCATCCGCCCCGACCTCGCCGCGCGCGCGCGCCACGTCCTGCGCGGCAACGAGCTGACCACACGCGGCCCCGGCGGCGTGGTCACCGGCCGGCGCAGCATCGGCGACCCCGACGAGCTGCTGTCCGTGCTGAGCGAATACTTCGCGCTGCGCTTCCCCGACGGGACGCGCTTCGCTGCCCCGGCGCCCCCGATGATCCCGGCGCCGCTGCCCTGAGCTACTGGCAGGTCGCCAGGTTCTGCGTCAGATAGCCCGGGAAGACCTTGATCTGGGACGTGTTGGGCAGCGCGTCGGGTACCGCATAGGTGCACACCACGCCGGTCGGCGGCATCACCGTGCCGACATAGTTGCCCGGCGCGACGTTGATGAAGGCGCCCAGCGCGATCTGGCTGTTCGGCGGCGTCGCCATCAACGTCAGATCCACGGTGCCCTGCGGGTTCAGGTAGTACGGCCCGGAGCCCGACATCGGGCTGAGCGAGAACTTGGTGCCCGCCAGCGCGCCGGGGACCTGGAACGCCACGATGCCCTTCTGCGGATCGATGGTCTGTCCCGCCGCCGCGGCCTGGGCCTGGATGATCGCGGTGGTCTGCACGAAGACGCTGAGCTGGAAGTCGGCCGTCTTGGCGGCGAAGAAGAAGATGCGCGGGTAGTAGCTCTGCTTGGTGAAGGCCATGTTGAACTTGGTGTCCTTGGGGATGCCGCTGACCACGAAGCGCCCGGTGGCGTCGCTGGTCGCGCACGGCACCGCGGGGAAGTCGATGATGCAGACCTCCATGCCCGCCAGCGGTGGCCCGCCGGCGCCGTCGGTCACGATGCCGGTGGCCTTGATGCCGGTGACCGACGCATCCGCGTCACCGCCACCGTCGTCGTCGTCACCACAACCCGCCAGCGCCGTCAGCCCCGCCACCAGCACCACCGCCCGCGAGACCCCGATCCAGCTCCGCATCGCCATCAGATTCCCCCCCACGGGCGGATATTACTTCACCTTCATGGTGCTGGCCTTGCCCGTGTTCGCGCACGGGATGAACGCGGTCAGCCAGCTGTCCGACGGGTACCACGCCTTGCGCTCCGGCTTGCCCTTGGTGTAGCGCGAGATGTTCTGCACCCACAGCTCGCAGATCTGCGTCTTCGGCATGCCGGGCAGATCGGGCGCCAGCGCCTTGCTCGGGATGGGCTGCCACGCGTAGTAGGTCGTGAAGCCCTCGCGCGCGAACTTCACGATGCGGTACCAGATGCGGTCGCCCTCGCGGCGCACGATGACCTCCTCGCTCCAGCTCTCCTTGGACACGCCCTTGCCGGGCCACACGATGCTGCCCAGCAGCTTGCCGCCCTCGGCGACCTCGTCGGCGACCACGCCGGCGACCAGCTTCTGGAACTTGGCGTGCTTGGGCAGCGGCGGCAGGAACACCTTGCCGAGCTCCTCGACCAGCTTCGCGCTGCCGGCCTCGTACTTGTCGAGCTCGGCCTTGGCGCCGTCGACCAGCTGGCGCAGGCCGGGATCGAACTCGGCATACCTGGCGACCTCGGTGATGGCGGCGCGCGTCTTTTGGCCCAGCACGAAGTACTCCATCTGCTTCTTGACCCACTCGGCGTGCTCCCAGTAGGTCGTGGGCGCGACCTCGGGCAGGTTGGGGCGCTGCCCGTGCCACTGGTCGAGCGCCGACCGGGCGTCACGGATGCGGTCGTTGACCAGGCCCGACGCGCTCTCCTTGGCGCCCTTGAGCTGCCACTCCAGCTTGCCCCACTCGCCCGGCTTCTTGGGGCACGGCGAGTTGCCCTCGATGGCGGTGCGCAGCTTGGAGATGCGGTCATAGCGCCCGCCCGCCGCCAGGTAGGCCGGCAGCGCGGCCAGCATCTGCTCGGTGGTCGGGGACTTGGGCAGCGCCTCCAGCGCGGCCCAGCCGGCCTTGTACTCGGCCTCGATCTCGGCCCAGCTGCCCATGTTGGGCACGCCGCCCGCGAAGCTCTCGAACCAGGCCGAGGTGTCCTGGCCGAACTTCACGAAGGCGGCGCGCACCTGGGGATCCTGCGCCGCGCCCACCGTGGCCAGGTACTGCTGCAGGCCGGCGCGCTTGGTCGCGGTGTCGTCGGCCGGACAGCCCAGGTCGCCGGTCTGCACGTCGTACATGCGCCGGCCTTCCCCGCTGCCGAACCACGGCTTCTGTGGCGGGTGCGCCTGCGCCCCCGCGACCCTTGCCCAGCCGAGACCCATCGCCACCAGCATCCAGCGTGCCTGCATCGAATCTCCCCCCATGCGAGCGCGCGGCCCGCGGCGCCAGTGTCTTACGACTGGCGCCCGAGGTCGATACCCAGGCTCAGATGAACGGACACTCCAGGCCGAGGGCGGGGTCGGGGTTGCAGTAGATGAAGCCGCCGCCGCTGGTGCGGGTGACCAGCACGATGGTGTCGGCGCGCGTGGCGCTCGGGATCTGCGGCAGGACGCGCATGATCTGGGCGACCCCGGCGGCGTTCGGCGTGAACACATGCAGGATCTGCTTGCGCCAGCGGTCGGCCGCCAGCACGCGCTGGCTCGAGCGCACCACGCCGTCGAGCTTGCGCGTCAGCAGATCCAGCGTCTCCAGGTCGGTCGGCCCGGTCGGCGTCGGCCGGAACACGCGGGTCACGCTGACGCCATACTTCTCGCCCGCGATGGTGACCTCGAGGTCGGTGATCGACGACGCCCCGGCATCATCCGGCGGCGCATACAGGATCTCGGTCTCGGTCTTGTAGATCACCGCGCGGTCGCAGTGGTGCAGCACCTCGAAGCTCATGACCTCCGACTCGGTCGAGCTGCCGCCCGCGTTCGGGGTGTCGAAGATGCGCTGCCCGCCCGCGCTCAGCTCGGCGCGCACATACTGCTCGCCGCTGACGAAGTCGAGGTCGTCCACGATCAGCGACGGCGTCGCCGCGTGCAGCTCCGCCGTCAGCGCCGGACAGGTCGCGCTCAGCGTGCCCAGGATCGCGGTGATCTGGCTGCGACTGCCGTCCACCACGGCAACGTCGACCTGGGCATCGCCCACAGCATCGACCAGCGCGGCATCTGCCGCAGCGCCACTGTCTGCCGCGTCATCTCCTCCCCCGCCACACCCCGACAGCGCCAAGACCATCGCAACAACGAACCGCATCACTCCAAACTACCGCGAACCGCCCCACAGCAACAGCAACAGCACGGTCACGGTCACGGTCACGGTCACGGTCCACGGCCCACGGTCCACGGCCCACGCCGCCCCCACCCCCTCGACGGAGTAGGATCGCCCCATGAGTGGCGACCCTCCCGAGCGCGCCTCCGCCCCCGCGGCCCCCGACGCCAGTGCCGAGACCCTGCCCGCTGGCGCCGGCCTGGCCGACACGCTGGCAGCCAGCAACACGCCGGCCTCCGCGACCGCCCCCACGTCCTCCGCCACCCCGCCGCGCCCCCCCTCCAGCCCCGCCACCGGCACCGGCGACTCGCGCGCCACCGGTCCGCGCGGCGTCGACCTCGCCCCGCAGCCCCTCGAGGAGCGCGGCTTCGACGCCCGCTACACCCCGGGCAAGACCCTGGGTCGCGGCGGCATGGGCGAGGTGCGCCAGTGCGAGGACCGCCGCATCGGCCGCGAGGTCGCGGTCAAGGTCATGCGCGGCCAGGCCGCCGCCCTCAGCGACGGCGCCGCCCGCTTCCTGCGCGAGGCGCGCATCCAGGGCCAGCTCGAGCACCCCTCGATCGTGCCGGTCTACGACCTGGGCAGCGGTCCGGGCGGGCCCTACTTCACGATGAAGCGCATCCGCGGGCTCACGCTCGAGCAGATCCTCGCCGCGCTGCGCGCCGGAGACACGAGCGCCGAGCAGGCCTACCCGACCCGCCGGCTGCTCTCGGCCATGAGCACCGTCTGCCTCGCGGTCGCCTTCGCCCACGCGCGCGGCGTGTTGCACCGTGACCTCAAGCCGTCGAACGTCATGCTGGGCGACTTCGGCGAGGTCTATGTCCTCGACTGGGGCGTCGCCCGCGTCGCCGGCGCACCCGACCATGCCGACCACGGCGACGCCGCCGGCGCCACCCCACGCGCCGTCCCGGCCACCAGCAGCCCGGGCACCGTGACCCCGGCAGCGACCGCCTACGGCGCCGTGCTCGGCACCCCGGGCTACATGTCGCCCGAGCAGCTGCGCGGCGAACACGACAAGCTCGACGCCCGCGCCGACGTCTACGCCCTGGGCGCCATCCTGTTCGAGCTGCTCACGCTGACCCCGCTGCACGCGCGCGCCAGCACCGACGTCATCATGGCCTCGACCCTGGCCGGCGCCGACGCCCGCGCCTGCACGCGCGCCCCGCAGCGCGACATCGCCCCCGAGCTCGAGGCCCTGTGCCTGCGCGCCACCGCGACCGACGCCGCCGCGCGCTACCCCAGCGCGCGCGAGCTGGTCGCCGACCTCGAGCGCTACCTCGACGGCGACCGCGACCTCGAGCGCCGCCGCGCCGCCGCCGCCACCCATGCCGAGCACGCCGCGCGCGCCGCCAGCCGCGCCGACAGCGATCCCGCCGCCCGCCGCGAGGCCATGCGCGAGGCCGGCCGCGCCCTGGCCCTCGATCCCACCCAGGTCGGCGCGCTGCGCGTCATCACGCAGCTGATGCTGACGCCTCCGCGCGAGACCCCACCCGAGGTCGCGCGCGCCATGCAGGAGACCGAGGACGACGCCTCGCGCGCCGAGGCGCGCGTGGGCAGCTTCGCCTACCTGGCCATGCTCGGCTTCCTCCCGGTCTTCATGTGGATGGGCATCCGCAGCTACCCGCAGATGCTCGTCATGGCCGCGCTGGCCCTGCTGGGCACCGTGCTCGGCCTGATGTTCTCGCGCAGCAAGGTGCTCAGCTCGAGCTGGCTCTACGCCGCCATCACCGCCAACACCCTGATGATGGCGATGGGCACCCGCATCGTGGGCCCCTTCATGCTGATCCCCGGCATCGCCGCGACCGCGACCATGGGCTTCTCGATGCACGCCCGGCTGCAGCGCGTCTGGCTGACCATGTTCGTCGGCTGCCTCGGCATCCTGGTGCCGCTGGCGCTCGAGCTGGCCGGGGTCATCTCCCCGACGATGGTGTTCGAACATGGCGTGCTGGTGCTGGTGCCGCGCGGGGTCGAGCTGCCACGGGTGGCGACGCTGGTGGCGCTGACGGCAGGGACGCTGGGCGGGGTGCTGACGCCGACCTTCATGATGCTGCACTTCAGGAAGTCACTGGAGGCGGCGGAGCGGAAGATGCGGATGCAGGCGTGGCAGCTGGAGCAGCTGGTACCGGAGCAGGAGAGCGGAGCGAGGGCCGGAGCCGGAGCGGATTGACACTCCTCGAAGCTGCGCTTCGAGGGGGTCAGTTCATCAGGGCCGGGATGCCCTTGTAGGCGGCCAGCGCGGCGTCGTTGGTGCAGTCGATGACCGGGGTCAGCTTGGGGTTGACCTTCTTCAGCGCGGTCTCGATCGACATCAGCGACGCGCTCGGCTTGCTGACGTCCTTGGCGGTGACCGTCATGTCGATGGCGCGCTCGGCGCCGCAGGCGTCGATGAGCTCGTAGTCGCCGCCCTTGCCCAGGGTGTCCATCGCGGCCTTGGTGCCGAACAGCGGGTCGCCCGAGATGGTGACCAGGAAGACGTCCTGCGGCTTGGCGTTGATGACCGAGCGGTACGAGCTGACACCGGTCTGCTGCTTCACCACCAGGAAGTCGGCGTACTTGCCGACCTCGATGCTGCCGACCTCCTTGTCCATGCGGAAGGCCTTGGCCGGGTTGATGGTCGCGAACTCGAGCAGCTGCTGGTCGGTGACCTTGCTGTTCCACAGGCGCTTGTTGACGTGGTCGGCGACCTTCAGCTCGCCGAGCAGGTTGGCCGAACCCGAGGGCGCCCAGTCGGCGCCGATCGACACCAGCACGCCAGCGTCCAGCGCCGCGGGGATGTCGGTGGTCTTGCCGTACAGCAGCAGGTTCGACAGCGGCGAGAAGACGATCTTGGCCTTGGCCGCGGCGATCTCGTTGAAGTCGGCGCGGGTGAAGGCGGTGGCGTGGATCATGACCAGGTTCTCGTTGGCCAGGCCCTGGTCCTTCAGCATCTGCCACTCGCTGCGGGCGTGCTCGTCGATGCCCTCGCCGGCGTGGACCACGACAGTGTCGACCTTCCTGGCCGCGATGTCCGCCTTGACGCTGTCGGCGAACGACGGCTTGCCCGAGATGCTGCGCTCGAAGCCGACGATGCCGGTGACGTTCTGGCGCACCTTGTCGCGGCAGAAGTTGACCTGCTCGAGGTTGCGCACCAGCGGCCGCACGCACGAGGTCTGCGGGGTGCCCTGGATGGCGGTGGTGCCGCCGACCAGGCCGCGCGCCTCACCATGGCGCAGCGCCTCGCACTGGATGCCCGCCGCGGTGACCGCGTTCTTGGGATCCTTGACCAGGGTCTTGTACAGCTTGGCGCCCGGCCACTGGTCGCGGTTCTGGTAGCGCTTGCCGAGGTCGGCGATCGGGATGTGGTTGTACTCGACGTGGCCGTGGCCGTCGATGAGGCCGGGGGAGATGACACCCTTGGTGTCCCAGACCCCGACGCCCGCGGGCGCGCCCTGCGACGAGGTGCGGATCTCCGCGATCTTCTCGTCCTGGACCACGACATAGCCGTTCATGACCACGCCGGTCGGCGTGATGATGTCGCCCTTGAGCGCGTACTTGCCGGTGCGGATGGGATCCCCGCAGCCCGACCGGTAGGTCGCCGCCTGGACCGCGTCGGCCTTGCCGTCCGCCTCGCCACCGACGCTGTCGTCGTTCTCCGACTCGTCGAAGGCCGAGGTGTCCTCGCCCACGCAGCCAGTCGCCGTGAACACGCCCAGCATCGCCATCACACTCAGGATCCACGCTTTGGTTCGCATGGGCCGTCCGTATTGCAGGGACAGGGCCAGCGCGTGAATCGAACAGTTACAATGGCTTGGATCTGATCGTGGCTGCCAGACTGACCGGGGTTCGCTGTCCCCTGCTGGCTACCTGACCCGCCAGCCCGCCGGACTTCAGCGCGAGTACATGGTGCTGCAGCGCCCGGCCGGCCCGGCGCCGCTCGAGACCGGCGACACCCAGCCGGTGCCGTTGCACTGGTACCAGATGTTGTCCGAGGCCGCCTGCACGCAGGTGCGCGGCGCCACCGGGGCGCCCAGGGTGGCCGACTGGCACCAGGCGAAGCGCGCGGTGCAGCCGGTCTGGCCGGCGACCCAGCCGTCGCTCGAGCACTTGTACCAGGCGGCGTCGCTGGCCGACTGCACGCAGGTGCCGAGGCCGACGTCCTTGGCCAGCGTGGCCGAGTAGCAGGTGGTCGGCTGCTGCACCGGAGGCGGGGTCGGGGTGGGCGTGGGCGTCGGCGACGGCGCAGGCACCGCGGCCGACGGCCGCACCGTGATGGCCAGATCCACCGTGGGCCCGAACCAGGTCACGGCCTCCTGCACCAGCCGCACCTTCTCGTGGAAGGTCGTGGTCGCCGTCACCGCGGGCGCGCGCACGACGAAGGAGAAGCGCCCCACCGCGCCCGGCACCGTGGCGGCGTCGGCGCCGGTGGGCCGGTTCCTCGAGATCCAGTTGCCGGCCTTGTAGAACGCGCTGTCGCGGTCCTGCGGCTCCGTCGTCCCCAGCCGGGTGTCGTTGATGTCCCAGCTCGCGCTGCCGTCATTCTTCAGCTCGACCCAGACCACGGCCTCTTCACCCGCGGCCAGGCTCAGCGCCGCGCTCTGCCCGGTCAGCGACGCCGCATACCCCGGCGCCGTCGGGGCCCCTGCGCCGCGCACCAGATCCATGTACTTGGTCCAGTTCCAGCCCGAGCCCGGGTCGGTGTGATCCGAGCAGTCGGGCGCGTCGCCGTGGCCGAGGATGTGCGCCCGGTCCTTGGGGATGCCGTAGCGATCGGCCAGCCACGCCACCAGGCGCGCGCTCTGCCGGTACATGGCGTCGCTGTACCAGCGCCCCGGGTCGGCGATGAAGCCCTCGTGCTCGATGCCGATCGAGTTGGTGTTGAAACAGGCGTCGTGCCACGCCACGTCGGAGTCATCGACCATCTGCGTGATCTGCCCGTCCGACGAGCGCACCACGTAGTGCGCGCTGACCTTGGCCGACGGGTTCTTGAACCACGAGATGCAGCTCGAGTACGAGCCCTGCACGGTGTGGATGACGATGTACTTGATCTGCGTGCCACTGCTGCGCGACGCGTTGGCATAGTTGCTGGTGCTGGCCGGGTTCCACAGCGTGCCCGGCGTGCCCGCCGCCAGGGTCGCATAGCCGATGCCCGACTCCAGCCCGCGCAGGTCGTGGGCCGGGACCAGGATCGACAGCCCGTCGTCGTCGGCGCCGCGGATGCCGCGCTCGATGTTCGACAGCACGTCGTCGGCCAGCGTCTCCGACGCGAAGGCGTCGCCGGCGTAGCGACCCAGCGCGCCGCGGTAGGCCTCGATCTCGACCGGCACGTCGCCGTGCTCCTCGGCGGCATAGGCGCCGAGCAGGCGCGCGGCGGCCAGGATGTTGGCGCGCGGGTCGCGGGTGACCTCTTCCACCGTGCGGCCGGCCAGCGCGGCGGCGCGCACCACGTCACGCTCGGGCAGCTCCGACAGCGCCATCACACCCAGGGTGCGCGGCGCGCCGTGCGCGGGGTCCGAATCGAAGCCGACCGACTGCGAGAAGCGCGTCTCGACGAAGGCCACGCTCGCCAGCAGCTCGGCCGGCACGCCAGTCTCGGCGGCGACCTCGTTGAAGGCGGCCGCCAGCGGCGAGTCGCCCTGCACGATGGCCTGCACCTGCGCGCCGGGGCGGACATCATCGGGCACCTCGCCGGCACAGCCCGCGAGCCCCGCCAGCCCCACCAGCCCCAGCACAGCTCCCGAAGCCAGGCGCGACAGCAGGCAGGCAGGTGTCCTCATGCACGCCAGCTAGTGCACTCGACTTGCCAGCGAACGACGGTTCACGCCGTCTGTGATGTCAGGAAGTTACGACGACTGAAGAGTGACCGCGCGGTTGCAGTGCAAACGATTGTCCGCGCGGCCACTCCCGGTAGGTAAGTGCCTACTTCGAGGGCGCGGCGGGCGGCGCGCCCATCGGCGGCACCAGCCCGAGCTGCATCGCCATCGCCATGCCGTTGTCGAAGATCCAGTGGTTGGTGACCTTGCCGTCCTTGAACTTGAAGATCTCGAGGGCGTGGATCTCGATCGCCTTGCCGGTCGGCTTCTTGATGCCGGCCGACTTCCAGGCGCCCTTGTTGGTGCCCTTGAAGGTCAGCTCGGCGACCACGTAGTCACCCGCCGCCCAGGTCTTGCCGACCTCGCCGTTGACGTCCGGGAAGGCGGTGTGCAGCTCCTTGAAGTGCGCCAGGATCTTCTTGTCGCCCTTGATGTCGGCGGGCAGCGGCGCGTCGGAGAACACCGAGTTCTTGTCGTACAGCGCGCCCAGGGTCTTCCAGTCCTTCTTGAAGAAGGCGTCCTGGCCAGCCTTGAAGGCGGCCAGGTTCTTGGCCTCGGCCTCGTTGCCTGCGGAGATGACGATGTCGGCCATCGCGGGCGGCTCGGCCGCCGCGCGGTGCGGCGCCTTGCTGATGCCGAGCTGGCCCATCACGGTGCCCGGATCGATGTACTGCCGACCGGCGCTGAACTTGATGCCGTCGACCGCGGTGCCGACATAGGCGAAGCCGAAGCCGATCTTCTTGCCGGTGGCCGGCAGCTCGCCCATCGGGGTCTGCATCGCCTGCGAGTGGGTGCCAGTCACGAAGATGACATGGACGGCGTCGTTGCCGCTGACCAGCAGCAGCGGCAGCGTGTGAGCGGCGTCGGGCACGGCCCCGAAGATGCGCTTGCGCGAGTCGATGATGGCCTCGCTGCTGCTGCGCGGCGGCTCGTCATCGTCGGCGGTGGTCTCGACGGCGTCGGCGGTGTAGCAGTCCTTGTAGGCGTCGAAGTTCTTCGCCATCGCCAGGTCGAAGCACTCCTTGGCGCGCGCGGCCAGCCCTTCGGGCGTGACCGGCGTGGGCTTGGGCGGCTCGGGCTTGGTGGCCTCCGGCGACGGCGACGGCTCGGTCGTCGGCTCGGGTGAGGCCTCGGGCGTGGCGGACGGAGTGGGCGTGGGCTTGACCTTCGCGGGGCCCTTGGACCCACCACCACCACACGCAGACAGGACGACCAGTGACAGCGTTGCAGAGACAAATCCGACCTTGAGCAGGTTCATGGCTCCTCCTGGGGGCGCACTATGCTAGCGACCCACCCGCAACGTCCAGCCCCCAGGCAAGAAGACCACCCCGCTGGCGCGCGGCCGCCACGCCGCTGGACGCCAGCTGTAGGTCGGCGCCGGCGGCAGGCGCCACGCCCCGGGCACCCAGACCCACTGCCCCGACCAGCCCCAGTAGCCCTCGGTCCACACCGCGCCCTCGATGCTGGCGCCCTGTGACTCGACCTGCGCGGGCGGCGGCGGCGCAGGCGCCTCGGCGGTCGCCCCCGCCGTGATGTCGACGTCGGGCACCCGCCACAGCCCGGCCATCCAGTTCCAGCGGCCACCCGCCCAGTGCCACGAGCCCGGGATCCACTCGGCGTGCATGCTGGGGCGCGGGGGATGGATCTCGACGCGCGCGGGCGGCGGCGCCGTGGTCGGCCCGAGGCGCGGCGGCGTGGGCAGCTTGTAGCGCGCCGGCAGCTTGTCCCAGTAGGCATTGGAGGCCTCGCGGTAGGCGGTCCACGCGGCGTCGGTGACGGCGGGGTCGACGGCCCACTGCTCGATGATGAAGGTGACACCCTCGAGGTCGTTGGGCAGCTCCGACCAGATGCGCACGCGCAGGTCGACGCCCGCGGTCAGCGCCGGGACGCGCTCGTTGGTCACGGTGCCATGGCTCATGACAAACGACCGCACGCGGCATTCGGTGGTGTCCGACCACGCGACCTCCTCGAGCAGCGTGGGGTCGACGCTGACCGGCGCGGTGCGCACGCCGTGCACCACGGTGGCCGGGCCGCTCGCGGGCGCGGCAGCAGGCGTGGCGACGCTGGGGCCGCTGCCCACCGAGACCAGCTCGCCGGGAGTGGCCAGGCAGCGCTTGTGATCGCCGCCCGCGCCGTAGTTGCGGAACTCCTGCTCGTAAGGCGAGTCGTCGTGCCCGCGCTCATAGCTGTAGCGCCCGTCGAACGAGCGCGGCCCGCAGGCGTAGACCTTGACGTCCTCGCCGCGGTCGGCACCCAGCGTCTTCGCGGGCAGCACGAACGGCCCCTGGCTGCAGCGGCGCGTGACGCGAAAGGCGCGCTGCGTCTTGCGCACATACGGTGGCCGCTCCGGCGAGTCGGGCAGATCACTCTTTGCGGGGGCATCCTGGCCCACCGGCACGGACCGCGACGACGTGGTGTCGGCGGGGCGCGTGCTGCTGCTGCCCCCACAGCCGGCGAACGCGATCCCGATCACAGCGAATCTGAGGGCTCGACGCATGGCGACCGTGGACGGTGCCGACCCGACCGCTATTCACGCCTCGCCGTCACCCAGGCGAGCCAGCTGGGCCAGCAGGTAGTCGCGCTCCGGGATGCTGGTGGTGCGCGCGGCGGCGGCGCGGTAGTGCGTGATGGCGGCGGCGTGGTCCCCGGCGCGCTCCAGCAGGTGGGCGCGCACGGCGTCGAGGCGATGGCTGCCCGCGAGGCGGGCGTCGCTGTCGAGCTCGGCCAGCAGGGCCAGACCGGCGCCGGGTCCGTCGACCATGGCGACCGCGATGGCGTGGTTCAGCGCCACCATCGGGTTGTCGGACATGTGCAGGAGCAGGCCGTACAGCGCCCGGATCTGCGCCCAGTCGGTGTCATCGGCACGCGCGGCCTCGTCGTGCACCGCGGCGATGGCGGCCTGCAGCTGGTAGGCGCCGACCGCGCCGCGGGACAGCGCGGCGGTCACCAGCGCGACGCCCTCGGTGATGGCGGCCTGATCCCACAGGGTGCGATCCTGGTGCGTCAGCGAGATCAGCTCGCCGCGCGGCCCGGTGCGCGCGGGCCGGCGCGCGTCGGTGAGCAGCATCAGCGCCAGCAGGCCGGTGACCTCGGCGTCGTCGGGCAGCAGCGCGTGCAGCGCCCGCGTCAGGCGGATGGCCTCGGTCGACAGCTCGGTGCGCGCGACCTCGGGGCCCGAGCTCGACGCGTAGCCCTCGCTGAAGATCAGATACAGCGTGTGCAGCACCGCGCGCAGGCGCTCGGCGCGCTCGGCCTCGGTCGGGCTCTGGAACGGCACGCCAGAGTCCTTGATGCTCTGCTTGGCGCGCGAGATGCGCTGCGCCATGGTGGCCTCGGGCACGAAGAAGGCGCGAGCGATCTCGGCCGTGGTCAGGCCGCCGACCGCGCGCAGCGTCAGCGCGATGGCCGACGACGTCGACAGCGCCGGATGGCAGCACATGTACAAGAGCACCAGGGTGTCGTCGTGCGCGGGCAGCGCGTCGTCGACATCGGGCGGGGCCACCAGCTGCAGCTCGGGCGGCACCAGGCTGACCACGATGGCCTCGCGCTGGCGCCGCGCGCTCTCGCTGCGGATGTGATCGATCATGCGCCGCGACGCCGCGTGGATCAGCCAGGCGCGCGGGCTCTCCGGCAGACCGCCCTGCGACCACTGCTGCGCGGCGGCCAGCAGCGCCTCCTGCACGGCGTCCTCGCAGGCCGGAAAGTCACGATGGCGCCGGAGCAGCGCACCCAGCACCTGCGGCGCCAGCGCGCGCAGCTGCTGCTCGATGCGGCGCGCGAGCTCCGGCGCCGGCGCCATCACTTGTCGGTGGTCGGCGGCGGCGCGCTCATGACCTGGCGCACCTCGATCTGCAGGTACATCGGGGTGCCGTCCTTGCCCGGCGCCAGCGAGGCCTCGGCCGCGATCTGGTAGGCGCGCGCGGCGCTGTCGACATCCACGATCCAGTAGCCGGCCAGGAACTCCTTGGCCTCGGGGAAGACGCCGTCGGTGACCGGGCGGCCGTCCTTGTCGGCCTTGACCAGCTTGGCCTGATCGGGAGCGGCCAGCCCCTCGGCGCCCACCAGCTCGCCCGCCCTGCCCAGCTTCTGCGCGAACGACTTCATGAACTCGATGTGGGCGTGCAGGGCCTTCTGCGGCCACTGCATGACCTGATAGCCCCCGCCGCTCGGCGTGTTCATCATCAGCATGAATCTCATGGCGTCTTCTCCTGGCTCGGCGCTCCGACATGGCGCGCTCTCACTGCCTGGTCGGAGCCGCCGTCCGATTCTCTACATTCAGAACCAGGGCGTGACGCGATTTTTCGCCATGCGGTCCATGCCGTCCTGCATGGCCTGGCGAACCCGCTCGGCGGCGGCCTCGTCGGACTCGTCGGGGCGCACCGTGATGGGCGGCAGGACCTCGATGTCGATGCGCGAGGGCAGCGCGATGGCGGCCTGCGCCAGGGTGGCCAGCGCGGCCGGCCACAAGAGCGGCATGGCCAGGCTGCTGGCGACCATACCCAGGCTGGCGACCGCGCCCGCGGTGATGGGCACCGCCTTGACGCCGAACCACTTGCGCACCGGGATGAGGCTGGTCAGCTTGGCCGCGCCCGGCAGCATGAAGTAGGTCGCGTGCGCGCCACACAGCACGGTGGGCACGATGGGCACGCCGGTCTCGCGCGCCATGCGCACGAAGCCGATGCGCCCGTAGAGATCGATCTTGTAGCGATCCTGGAACGAGCGCATGGCCTGCACGTCGCCGCCCGGGAACACCAGCAGGGCGTCGCCGCGGGCCAGCGCGCGACGCGCCACCTCGGGGTGCGCGAACACGCCGCCGATCCACTGCAGCACCGGGAACCACTTGAAGGGCGCGTGCCAGGCGATGCGGTGCATCAGGCCGCGCGCGGGCCGGTCGGGCAGGTTGCGCGTCCACTCGCGCAGCAGGATGAAGGCCTCCTGGATGGCCGCGATGTTGTGGTTGGCGATGAGCAGACAGCCGCCCTGGCGCGGCACGTTGTCCCAGCCGCTGCTGCGCACGCTGTGATAGGCCGCCAGCGGGCGCACCAGCGCGGCGACCACGCGCTGCGCGGTGCGCGAGGTGCGATCGTCCTCCAGCAGCTCGGGGTGCTCGGCGAGGAAGCTGTCGCTGGTGTCGCTCATGGGTGGGGACGGGGCGCCGATGTTACCATCCGCGGCCATGGCCGACTTGATGACTGGCAAGTGGACGCTGATCACGGGCGCTTCGTCGGGCTTCGGCGAGGAGTTCGCGCGACAGATCGCGGCGCGCGGCGGCCACGTGCTGCTGACGGCACGCTCGCTCGACAAGCTGGAGGCGCTGGCCAGGGAGCTGGGCGGCCGCGGCGGCGTGCAGGCGCGCGCGCTGCGCGGCGATCTGGCCGCGGAGGGCGGCGCGGCGGCGCTGGTGCGGGCCGTGGACGCGACCGGCCTCCCGATCACGCACGTCATCAACAACGCCGGCTTCGGCAGCGCCGGCCCCTTCAACGACCTGCCCGCCGAGCGCGAGGCCGAGATGGTCCGCGTCAACTGCGAGGCCCTCACGGTGATCTCGCGCCACTTCCTGCCCCAGCTGTGCGCCCGCGGCGAGGGCGGCATCATCCACCTGGCCTCGGTGGCGTCGTTCCAGCCCACCCCCTACATGGCGACCTACGCCGCGACCAAGGCCTTCGTGCTCAGCCTGTCGCTGGCCCTGGCCGAGGAGTCGCGCAAGAGCGGCGTCAAGGTCATGGCCCTGTGCCCCGGCCCGGTGGCCACCGGCTTCCAGAGCGCCGCCGGCATCGGCGCCATCGCCGGCCCCATGAAGATGGCAGCGATCAGCTCGGCCGAGACGGTGTCACGCGCGCTGGCTGCGTACGCCGCCGGCCACGACATCTGCGTCCCCGGCGCGGTCAACAAGGCCATCACGCTGGGCACCAGCCTGCTGCCGCGCACGCTGCTGGCCCGCGTCGCCGGCAGCGTGATGCGCCTGGGCGGGCGCCGCTAGACCTCATCGACGCATGAGCGCGACCCGGTTTCGCTGCGTCCTCTACACACCGAAGAAGCTCTCCGACCTCGCCACCTGCGAGGCCCTGGCTGCCCTCCTCCGCGAACAGCACATCGCTGCCCGGAAGTGCGACGTGGTGGAGCGTGCGCGCAGGCCCTTCTCGGCCGCGACCCTGCGCCGGTGCTACGCCGACGAGCACAACGCCTTCGTCACCGGGAGTGAGGCGGGCTTCGTCGGGTTCTTCTCCGACTGGGGCCAGACGCTCTCGGGGTGGCACTTCTACTTCGACGTCGAAGGTGACCCGGCACCATGGTGCGCGTGGCTGGAGCGGCTCGCCCGCAAGTTGCCACCCTACTTCGCCTACCTGTGCCCGCAGGACGACTACGACACCCGGCACATGTCGTTGCCTGGGCCGAAGGGGATCTCGGTGCCCGAGTTCAGCAGATACCTACCCGGGCTCTACTGGATGACCGTGTTCGGCAAGGAGCTCAGCGCCGGCCTCGGCAGGCAGGCCTTCGCCCGGCTGCTCGACTGTCAGGTCAAGCGGCTCGCGGGCGGGCTGACCTCGGTGCGCTTCCAGGGCGCGGCGGTGCTCGACGGCTACGCATCGCGCATCCGCACGCTGCAGAAGCAGGCGACACGCCTCCAGCCGGACCTCTTCTTCGAGCCCGGCAGGTCGAGCGGCTACCAGCAGGTGCCAGCGCTGCTGGCGGCGCTCGGCCACTGAGCAGGGCCTCAGGGCAGGTTGCCGGTCGGCGTGATCTCGCGGGTCACGGCGCGCACCAAGCTGAAGTCAGGGTGGTTGACATAGCCCTGGTTGGCGCCGGGATAGCCCAGGTGTGCCATTGCTTCTGGCGAGGTGTAGTAGCTCAGCTTGGCGAGCTGGACCGCGAAGTCGAGCAGCTCGAAGTCGGCCAGCAGGCGCGCCACCAGGTCGTCACGCTCGGCCGGCACCAGCTCGACGAAGCGCCGGTCGAAGTCGTCCTGGGCCTTGAGATCGAGCAGCCCGACCAGGGTCGGCACGAAGGCCGCGGCCGGCAGCGCGGGATCGAAGAAGGCCCCGACCGCGCCGGTGTCGAGCGCGCCGGGGGCGCCGGTGGGATCGCGGTGGCGGCCCGGCACGATGGTGTCGCAGAAGGCGGCGATGGTGCGGCCCTCGTGGCTGTCGGGGGCGCCGCCCAGGCCGGGCAGCTCGGGGCCGACTGCCGGCGGTTCGCTGCTGCACGCGGGCAGCTGCAGGATGGCGGCAGCGGCGGCGGCACCGGCACACAGGCGCAGGAATTCGCGACGATCGAGTTCACGCATGGTCAGCCCCTGGCCAGGATCTTTTCCGAGGTGCGCTCGGCGAGCGCGGAGATGGTGAGCGCCGGGTTGACGCCGAGCGCGAACGGCACCGTGCTGGCGTCGCACATCCACAGGTTGTCGTGGCCGAAGACCTGGCCATCGGGGCTGACCACGCCGTCCTCGGCGCGCTCCGCGATGCGGCAGGTCGACAGGAGGTGCGCCGACGTCATGCCGGCCAGGCGGCGCGGCACCACCGGCGTCAGCGTCACGCCGCTGCGGGTGGCGACCTCGGCCATGACGCGGTCGACGCGGTCGAGGTAGCCGTCGAACGCGGTGCGGTCGCGCGGCACCAGATCGGCGCCACCGCCGCGGTCGACCACCGCGCGGTGGCCCTCGGCGAGACCCAGCACCGAGAACGCGATCAGGCGGTGCGGGTACACCGCCTCGACGAAGCGCTTGTACTGCATGCCCCAGGCGCGACGCGGCAGCACCGGATCGGTGGCGTGCTCCAGCGTCGCCGCCAGCACGGTGGGCTCGAGGCCGCCGCCCGGGTGGATGCTGATGCCGTCGCTGGCGAACCAGTGGAAGCTCATCAGGCCGGCGTTGTCCATGCCGCGGTAGCAGTGGTAGCGCTCGAGGTCGTCGAAGCCGGGCGGCAGGATGCCGATGAAGGCGTGCTCGCCGTTGTTGTTGAAGTTCTCGCCGACGTGGCGGCTGAGGCCGGGCAGCGCCGCCGCCGAGCGCAAGAGCAGCGCCGGTGAGTGGATGCCGCCCGCGCCGAGCACCACCCGCTGGCCCCAGATCTCGCGCGCCTCGCCGCCGGCACGGTAGCGCACCAGATAGCCGGTGCCCTCGGGGGTCAGGGTGTCGACCTGGCAGCCGGGGCGCACCTCGGCGCCGGCGGCCTCGGCGACCGGCAGGTAGGTGTGCAGCAGCGTCATCTTCTTGTCGAAGCGACAGCCCTGCGAGCAGAAGCCGCAGTGCAGGCAGTCGGTGTAGTTCATGCGCGCGCGCTCGCAGCTGGCGCCCGCGGCGTCCAGCATCTTGCCGAACAGGCCGCCGGCGCGCGGGATCTCGTGCCAGTTCATCTGGCGCACGCGCAGCATGGCCTCGGCGCGCTCGTAGTAGGGATCCAGCGTCGCGCGCGAGAAGCCGGCCGGCCAGTACGGGCGGCCGGCCTGGTCACGCACCTCGAAGCTCTGCTGCGGCATCCGGAAGTGGCCGCCGTCCATGTTGATGGAGGCGCCGCCGACCAGCTTGCCGGTGCGGTAGGCGATGTTGTCGCTCGACACCACCAGGTCGAGCACGCGCAGGAGCTGTTTGGGATCGTCGGACTGGGCGAAGTCCCTGGCGCCCAGCCGGGCGCCGCGCTCCAGCACCACCACCTTCATCCCGGCCTGGGCCAGCCGCGCCGCGGGGATGGTGCCGCCATAGCCCGACCCGATGATGACCACCTCGACCCGTTCCGTCACTGCGGCCTCCCGTAATGTCGTGACCAAACAGTCACGATATGAACGAGCCGTGTATACTCGGCGGCACATGGCCTCGTCAAGCCGCATCGCCCAGACACCTCGCCCGCCGCGACGGCGCCCGGGCCGCGCCGGTGGCGCGCGCGCGAAGAACCGCGAGCAACGCGCCGATCAGATCGGCCGCGCCGCGCTGGCCCTGTACCTGTCGCGCGGCATCGACGCGGTGACGGTCGACGACATCATGCGGCGCGCGCGCCTGGCCAAGGGCAGCTTCTACCGCTACTTCCGCGACCAGACCGAGCTCGTGGGCGTGCTGGTGGCGCCGGCCGCCGAGCGCCTGCGCGCCGCGTTCGCCGCCTGTCTCGAGGCCACCGAGCGCGCCACCGGCACTGTCGACATGGCGATGGCCTATCTGGCGCTGGCCCAGGCGCTGGCCCTCCTGGTCAGCGAGCGGGCCGACATCATGCGGCTCTACCTGCAGGAGTCGCGGGCCCCGGCCAGCGGCACGCGGCGGCCGCTGCGCGCGCTGGCCGACGAGATCGCCGATCGCGCGGTGACCCTGGGCCGCGCCGCCAGCAAGCTCGGGGTCTATCGCGAGCTCGACGCCCGCGTGGTCACCTCGACCATCGTCGGCGCCGCCGAGCGCCTGCTGTTCGAGCACTTCACCCGCACCCCGTTCGCCGAGCCCGCGGCGGTCGCTGCCACCGTGGTCTCGATCATCCTCGAGGGCATGGGCCCCGAACGGAGGTAGCCCGAGCCATGACCCTGGTGGATTCGCTGTGCGCGCACGCGGACCCGGTGGTGGCCTGGAGGGCGCGACGGCTGCTGGCCGGCGAGTCGGAGCAAGCCCCGGCGATGCGCAGGTTGCGCCGCGCGATCGGCACGTCGCAGATGGCGCAGCGCCTCCTGATGGGGCTGCACATGGAGCGCTTCAACCCCTATCGCAAGTGGCAGGGACCGCACTGGACGCTGTACTCGCTGGCCGAGATCGGCTTCCCGCCCGGCGCCAGGGCGCTCTTGCCCCTGCGCCAGCGGGTGCTGGACTGGATGTTCGCCCCGGCCTTCCTGCAGCCCCCGAGCACCGTGATCTACCCCGAGCAGCCCGAGCGACCCCGGCGTTGCGCCTCGATGGAGGGCAACACGATCTGGTCGCAGCTCGTCCTCGGCATCGTCGACGAGGCCCGGTTGCCGCTGCTGGTCGACCGCCTGGTGGCGTTCCAGTGGCCCGACGGCGGGTGGAACTGCGACAAGCGACGCGGCGCGCGCACGTCCTCGGTGCAGGAGACGCTGCTGCCGCTGCGGGGCCTGGCCCACTGGTCCCGCGCCACCGGAGACCGGCGCGCCCGCAGCGCCGCCAGGTCCGCGGCGGAGTTTCTGCTGGCGCGCCGGCTGCTCTGGCGCAAGCGCGACGGCGGCCTCATCGTGCCCGAGTGGGGTGGCCCCGTGGACAAGGTGCACTACCCCATCCGGTTCCATGACGTCCTGAGCGCGCTCGTGGTGATGGCCGAGCTGGGGCTCGCGCGAGACCGGCGCTGCCAGGACGCCCTCGACCTGCTCGAGCGCAAGCGCCTCGCCGACGGCAGCTTCCCCGTCGAGTGGACCAACGTGAAGCGGGCCGACCAGGTCGAGAGCCGCGGCACCTACGCCGACTGGGGCCCGCTGAGCAAGCGAAGGGGCAACCCCCTGGTGACGGTCGACGCGCTCCACGTGCTGCGCCAGGCCGGGCGAGGCTAGACGTTCGAGGCAGCGGCCTCACCGCCAAGCCATCAGAGGGCGTAGAGTCGTGCACCCGTGAAGGCAGCGGTCTACGAACGCTATGGCCCCCCCCGAGGTGGTCCACATCAAGGAGGTCGCCAGGCCGGTACGGCCGGTGACCAGCTCCTGATCGAGGTGCGCGCCACCACGGTGGCGGCCGGGGACAGCCGGATGCGCCGGGCCGAGCCCTTCCTGGCGCGGCTCTTCAACGGCCTGTTCAGGCCCAGGCGCGTGCAGATCCTGAGCCCGGCCTTCAGGAACGCGTCGCGCGCTGCGTGCGAACCCGATGCAGCCAGTAGCCCGGCCGTCGCCGGTGATGCGCGAAGGCGACGACGACCACCGCATCGCCCTCGACGACATAGGGGATCGCGTAGGGGAAGCGCTCCATCAGACACCGACGGACGCCGATGCTGGGTGCAAGCTTCGGCCACGGCGGGTGCGCAAGCGGCCTGCGGCAGATGTCGCCGATCACGCGCTCGACGCTCTCTGCGAAACCCGCTGCCACTTCGGGATCACGTGACCCATACCAGGCGAAGATCGCGTCGAACTCTGCGGCGGCCCGCGGATGGATCCAGTACGTCAGCACTACCTGGCGCGGCGGCGAACGCTCTTGACCTTGCGGCGCAGGCTCGCCATGAACACGCCGCCCGGGATCAACTTCGCCGTGCCGCCGCGAATCTGCGCAACGCGCTGCTCGATCTCCTTGGTCCAGGCCACCTCGACCTCTCGCTCGTCGACATCCTCGTCGTCGAGGCTTCGGATGAGCGCGCCCGCGATCTTGGCCCGCCGCCTGGACGGCAGCGCCAGAAGGTCGGAGATGATCTTGGCGTCGGTCACCTCCCAAGCCTAGCACAGCGCCCCGCGAACCCGACTGCAGCGACGGTCGCGGTCTGGCGTGGTCAGGCGTCTGCCGAAGTCTGGACGTTCACCGACTGATCCCCGACGATGGCGCGCGGCCGGCCCAGGAATCCGCAGGGCTGCGGGGGACCGCCGCGCGGCATGCCGACTGCATTCGCCCGGCACGTGGCAAAGCCGGAGAGACGCGGAACCCGACTGCTCGTGCTGGTCGGCTGCCTGGCTGCGCCGGGGCTCGCGCTGGCACAGGTGCCGCCGAGCTGGGGCCCCTATGCACCCTACGCACCCGCTTCGGCGCCCGAGCCGCCCGCTCCAGACCCGGCTATCGCCGCCAACAGCCAGGGTGCCCCGCCGCCAGGGCCTGGCCGGCTCGACCACCGCGAGCTCCATGTGGCGATGGGCGGAGGTCCGGTGGGCGTGCTGGGCCTGCGTCTCAGCGTGCCCTTCGGCGCCCTGCGCCTCGAGCCAGGCGTCGGCATCGGCGTCACCGGCGAGGTCGCCTCCCTGGTCGCCGCCCTCCGCCTCGGCAAGTGGATGACCCCCGGCCCGAAGACGCGCCCGGTCGAGCTCGACGTCTATGCTGGCTCGGCCCTGTCCTGGCTCGACGGCGATGGCGGCCCGCTGGCCTCGGACGATCTGCCCGCCGGCACCTACGACTGGCTCGACCTCGGCATCGCCATCAAGACCGCCGTGGGCGGCACCCTGGTCACGCTGGGCGGCGGGATCTCGCACCGCCTCTCCGGCCCCGCGGCGCTCGACCAGCCCCGGGCCAGCAGCGGCGACGAGGACGGCTGGCTATGGCCACTGGTGCCTACGGGCTGGGTCTGGCACCGTCGCACCCTGCCCGCCCTGTGGCTCAGCTTGGGGCGCAGCTTCTAGGCTTCGGGACCCGCCTACTCGAAGCGGATCTCGTCGATCGTGAGCTTGCCCGGTGCGGGTCTCGGTACGCCGGCCCAGAGCAGCGGGAGCGTGATCGCCAGCCAGCGCGGACCGGTGGCGGGCACGGTCAGGCGTGCGTCGACGAAGTCTGCGCCACAGGTGAGAGGCAGCTCTGCAAACGAGCCATCGGCGGCGACGATCGCGACCCTCTGCTGGGGCGCGGTGAAGTTCCCGCAGTCGACCTTGTGGCGGATGACCGTGGTGCTCCCGGTGCGGGAGCCGAGCGCGATGGTCGCGCCCGACCAGTAGTCCAGTAGGACGTCGAGGACACCATTCGCGACCGCCAGCTGAGGGGTGCCGGGACCCGCCACCGCGCTGCCAGGAGGCAGCGCAGCAGCGAAGGTCAGATCGGCCACCTCGGCTGACGGTGGCGCGTCGAACATGACCGTGCTGCCCGGCGGGCGGGCCAGGACATCGCGGACCCCCGTCAGATCCAGGGTCACCTGGGACGCCGGCGGGAACGCCGTCACCGGGGAGACCAGGACATGGTCGAGTGCCAGGTCGACGCGCACCGCGACCTCTGCGCCACCCGCGGTCGCGCGGATCGTCGCCAGCGTCCCCGGATCGAGCGGCGTCGTCGGCACGATCCTGATCTGCGCCAGCGGCGACCACCGCTGTGCCTTCACCGACAGCGCGGGCGCCGGAGGCTCGCCGGCACCACACAGCTCCATCCGGCCCTGGTAGAACTCGCTTAGGTCGTTGAAGCCGGTCTCGATGCCGACCTCCGCAAGGACGCCCCCCGGCGCGGGTTCGAGCGCACCATCGATCGCGAAACCGTAGATCTGTTCGCTGGAACCCATGCGCAGCGGCCCGGCCGATCCATCCGAGGCGATGACCGCCGAGGTCACATGAAGCCCGCGCGCCGCACGCGAGGCAAAGACCTGGGCGCCAGCGGTCCGCCCCTGCGGGAAGAAGAGATCGACACTGAAGGGGAGCTCGCGTGGCTGGGCGCTCGGCCCCCCGGCCCGCTTCGTGAGAGTGCCCATGCCAGCCATGCGCACCGCAAACGGCCCGCTCCCGGTCAGCGGCGCGCACGCCGACACGAACGCGTCGAGCACCTGGGCATCACGCACCTCGGCGTCGTGGCCCCCGCTGCTGCCGCCGCCGTCGCCGCAGCCAAACAGCGCCAGCGCCACCAGCATGCTCTGCAACCGCACGCCGACATCGTACCGCGCTTGCAGACGACCGGACGTGATCCCCATCAAGGGGGCAGGTGTCGGGCCGGCGCCTGCTGTGCTGCGACGCCTACCAGCCGCGGCTGCGGCCGCCGCGGGGGCCGAAGGTGCGGCCGCTCGGCAGCGGGCGCGCGCCGCTGGTGGGGCGCGCGTCGATGACGCGGACGACCTGCGGTTCGCCCGGGGTGCTGGGCCGCGGCGCGGGCGGCGCGGGCGGCCGGCCGGCGCCCAGCGGCTGGCCCTGCGGCGCAGGCTGATTGCCACGACCGCCACCACCGCCACCACCACGCCGACCCCGACCACCACCGCGCTCGCCACCGCGCCCACGGTCGCCACCACCGCCACCGCCACCGCCACCATGACCACCGCGGCCATGGCCGCGCTCGCCGCCACCGCCACCGCCGCCACCACCATAGCCACGCCCGCCGCCCGCCGGCCGCGGCGCGCTCACCATCGACCCACGCCCGCGGCGCTGCTCCAGATCGGTCGGCGGCGGCGGCGCCATGTGCTGCAGCCGGTGCGGCACCACGCGGATGTTCTGCCGGATCAGGCGCTCGATATCGACCAGGAACGGGCGCTCCTCGGCCTCGCACATCGAGATCGCGATGCCGGTCGCGCCAGCGCGCGCGGTGCGGCCGATGCGGTGCACGTAGGTCTCGGGCACATTCGGAATCTCGAAGTTGATGACGTGCGAGATGCCGTCGATGTCGATGCCGCGCGCGGCGATGTCGGTCGCCACCAGCACGCGGATGTCGCCCTTCTTGAAGGCGGCCAGCGCACGCTCGCGGGCGTTCTGCGACTTGTTGCCGTGGATCGCCTCGGCGCGGATGCGCCCCTTGGTCAGGTACTCGGCGACGCGGTTGGCGCCATGCTTGGTGCGCGTGAAGACCAGCGCGCGCGTGATCGCGGGGTCGGCCATCAGGTCGACCAGGAAGGCGCGCTTGTCGCCCTTCTCCACGAAATAGACCGACTGCTCCACCTTCTCGGCGGTCGACGACACCGGCGTGACCGCGACCTTGGCCGGGTCGCTGAGGATGCTGTCGGCCAGCTCCTGGATGTCGGGCGGCATGGTGGCCGAGAAGAACAGCGTCTGCCGGCGCGGCGGCAGCACCTGGATGACGCGACGCACGTCATGGATGAAGCCCATGTCGAGCATGCGGTCGGCCTCGTCGAGCACGAAGACCTGAAGGTGCGACAGCGAGAGCAGCCCCTGCCCCATCAGATCCAGCAGCCGCCCCGGCGTCGCCACCACGATGTCGACTCCGGCGCGCAGCGCGCGCACCTGGGCGTCCTGCCCGACGCCGCCGAACACCACGGTGTGCTTGTGCGGCATGTGGCGCCCGTAGGCCGCGAAGCTCTCGCCGATCTGCGCCGCCAGCTCGCGCGTCGGGGTCAGCACCAGCACGCGCACCGGGCGCGCGCGCCCCGGCCCGGCCGGCGCCAGGCGCTGCAGGATGGGCAGCGCGAACGCCGCCGTCTTGCCGGTGCCGGTCTGCGCACAGCCCAGGATGTCGCGCCCTGCGAGCAGGTACGGGATGGCCTGGGACTGGATCGGCGTAGGCTCGGTGTAGCCCTCTTCTGCGAGCGCGCGCAGAAGCGGCGGCGCCAAACCTAGCTGGTCGAAGCTCATGAGGCGCGCACTCTGCCACCTTCCGGCCGGGTCTGCCAGTACGCCGCCGCAATGAACAGCGCCTGCACCGGCAGCCGGCCCCACAGCATGAGCGGCGACATGTGCTTGCCATCCAGCGGCAAGTCATTGATCGCCATGTTGATGTTGGCCGGAAACACCGCCAGATACAGCAGCACCAGGCCCCAGCCGGCCAGCTTGCGCGTCTGCGGCAAGATGAGGCCCAGGCCGCCCGCGATCTCGGCCACGCCGCTGATGTAGACCAGCGCCAGCTTGTACGGCAGCACCTCGGGGACGATGACCACGAACGGCTCGGGCTTGATGAAGTGGCCCACGCCGATGAAGACCATGCCCACGGTCATCAGCCAGCGCACCACCAGCTTGAAGCGATCCATGGCGCGCATCCTACGCGATTCACCGGCGCAGCTGCGGCCGGCCTGCCAGGCCTGCCGCGAGCCCTACCGCGGGCGCAGGTTCGGCTGCGTCCGCGCGCGCGGATCCTCGTGCGGCGTGCCGTCCGGCCTCTGCCACGGAAACACCCGCAGCGACGGGTCCGAGGTCTCGTCCCACGCCACCAGCCCGAGCCCCTCGATGTCGCGCGGCACCATGGGCCAGTCGTAGCGAAACAGCGGGTTCTTGGCGTTGCCCAGCCGATCGAAGATGCGCACCTCGAAGGACATGCGCACCCAGGTGCGGAAGGTGTCCTCGGTGGCGACGTCGCCGCGGTGCACGGTGTAGCAGTCCATCAGGCTGAGCTCGTAGGGCTGCGGCCGCCACACGTGCGCGCTGCTGGTCAGCGCCACCTGGCGGTTCATCTCCCAGAAGAAGTTGTGCCTTGCCTCGTCGAGCTGCAGCAGATCGAAGGGCTGCTCGTAGTAGGCGGTGGGGATGGCGTCCGAGATCACGTAGGTGTGGTTGCCGCGGACTTTCGGCCGCCAGCGCGCGCCCTGGAAGCCGTCGACATGACAGGGCGCCTCGCGCTGCAACACGCCGCGCCGCACCGTGCCCTGGTCGACCGTGAGGTAGCAGTAGTACTCGTCGTAGCAGCCGGGGTTGATGGCGCGCTCGAAGTCGGCGACCCGCTGCAGCACCGGGCGCAGCTGCTCGAAGGCGGCCGGCACGCGGAAGGCCGAACCGGGGAACTTGATCGGCATGTCCAGCGTGCGCGGCATGCCGCGGCGGCTGAACGCGGTGCGCTCGGCGGCGTCGAGGTGGGCGACGTGCAGCGGGCGGCGCGCGGTCAGGAAGTTCTTCACGTCGAAGGGCTGGTTGAGCGCGTCGAGCACCGGGTGTGCCGGCAGCACCGGCGCTGGCGCATCCGCCCGCGGCTCCAGGGTGAAGCCCTCGGCGGCCAGCGCAGGCACCGTGAAGTGCTTGCCGCGATAGGCCAGGTACTCGCTGGGGCCGTGGTCGTCGCCGGGCTCGTCCTCGGGTGATGTCGCGCTGGTCATGGCGAAAGTGTGGCAATCACACTTACGTCTGTCAAGTCAAGGCGCGGCCGCCTCGAGCAGCTCGATGTTGCGCGCGCCCTCGGCGCCATCGACCTCGGGCGCCCGTCCCTCGGCGACCGCCGCCACGAAATCGGCGATCTCGCCCGCATAAGGATCGGCCACCGCGAACTCCAGCGCCGCATCGCCCACCATGATGGTGCCCGCCCCGCGCGGCCCCAGCGTGCGATCGCACACCGCTGCCGCCTTCGAGCCGAAGAGCTCCACCCGCGGCGCCGAATCGAACACCGTCGACACCACGATCTCCGCCGTGGCCCCGCCCGCGAAGCGCAGCGCGACCACCGCGGTCTCCTCGTGCGGCCCGCCATACACGGCGCTGCTGCGCAGCCCGCGCACCTCGACCACGTCCCCGTGCGGGCGCAGCCACCAGCGCACCAGATCCACACAGTGCGTGCCCATCGCGGCCAGCGCCCACCAGCGCCCGACCTCGGGCCGCGCGCGCCAGTTCGAGGCATCGGGCGCGCGCCAGCTCCAGCACACCCGCATGTGGCGCAGCTCGCCCAGCTCGCCGGCGTGGGCGCGCGCCACCAGGGCCCGGTGGCCGAGGTGCCAGTGCAGGTGGTAGGCCAGCCCCAGCGTGACCTTGGCCTCGGCCGCCGCGGCGACCATGGCGTGGGCATCGGCCGCGCGGGTGGCCATCGGCTTCTCGCACAGGATGTGCTTGCCGGCGCGCGCCGCCGCGATGGCCTGCTCGGCGTGCAGCGCGTCGGGGGTCGCGATCAGCACGGCGTCGAGCTGCGGATCGGCCAGCAGGGCACCGAGCTCGGTGTGCGCCGGCGCGGGCGCCGCGGCGCCGTGCTTGCGCGCGAACTCCTCGGCGCGCGCGCGATCGCGCGACAGCACGCTCCACAGCTGGGCGCCCGGAGTCCGCGCAATTGCGGGGGCCAGGAAGCGATCCGACACCACACCGGGACCCAGGATGGCGATGCGCATGGCGCATGATTGACCAGCGCCGCTGGTTTTGCCAGGATGCCCGCCTTCCAGGAGATTCCCATGTCGATGAAGGCCCCGGTCAAGAAGCACCAGAAGGCAGCCAAGCTGCGTCGCCTCAACGAGCGCAAGCAGCGCCAGGAGCGTCGCGAGGCCCGCAAGACCCAGCGCGCGGCCAAGGCCGCCAAGGCCGCCAAGAAGAGCTGACGGTGGCGCTGGCCCAGCGCCTTCAGCTGGCCGTGGGGCGCGCGCAGTACCGCGCCATCACGTCCATCGTGGTCCGGGCGCTGGGCCTGCGAGCGCGTACCTTCGAGGTGCGCGGCGTGCGCATGCCGGCGCTGGTGCGCCACCGTGACGGCGCGCCGCTGGTGCTGGTGCATGGCTTCGGCACCGACAAGGAGGGCTGGCTGATCACGGCGGCGCGGCTGGCGCGCGGGCGTGGGCTGGTCATCCCGGATCTGCCGGGTTTCGGGGGCGCTGGTGACATCGGCCCGGCGCGCGCCACGGCGGCGGCGCAGGCGGCCGCGCTGGTCGGGCTGCTCGATGTGCTCGGCCTCGGGCGCGTGCACCTGGCCGGCAGCTCGATGGGCGGCGGCGTGGCCATGCGCGTGGCGGCCGACTTCCCCGGGCGGGTGGCGTCGCTGACGCTGATCGGCTCGGTGGGGCCCATCGTCGAGCCGTCAGAGGTGGTCACCGCGATCGGCCGCGGCGAGAACCCGCTGGTGCTCAGCGGCCCCGACGACTGGGATCGCTTCATGGCCCTGGTGGCCGAGCGACCGCCGCGCATGACGCGCGCGATGGCGCGCTTCCTGGCCCACGAGAAGGCGCTGCGCCGCCTGGCCCACGAGGAGCTGCTGCGCGCCTGGGTCGCCGCCGGCGACGACGGGCCGCCCGAGACGCTGGAGTCGATCGACACGCCGGCGCTGATCGTCCATGGCGCCCAGGATCGCGTCATCCACGTGTCGACCGCGCACGCCCTGGCCGAGCGCCTGCCGCGGGCCCGCCTCGAGGTGCTCGACCGCGTCGGCCACGCGCCGCAGGCCGAGGTGCCGCGCCGCCTGGCGCGCCTGATCGAGTCGCACCTCGACCGGCACTGAGGTCAGCCGGCGTGCCGCGGCGCGCCGCTGCGCCACGGCTACGGCGTCGGACAGCTCAGCGTCACCGCCAGCGGCACCAGCGACGACAGCGCGGTGCCGACCCCCAGCTCGCCGGCGCCGTTGTCGCCCCAGCACCACACCGAGCCATCACTCTTGCGCGCGCACGTGTGCGTCGCCGCGCCCGACAGCTCGACCACATCGGTCAGCCCGGTGACCGCGGTCGGCACCAGCTTCTCGGTGTAGGCGCCGTCGCCGATCTGCCCCAGATCACCGCGCCCGAAGCACAGCACGCTGCCGCCCGCCTTGATGACGCAGGTGGTGTCGCCGGTGCCGGCCACCGACTGCACCGCGCCGGCCAGCGTGACCTCGGTCGGGTAGGCCCGGCTGCTGTCGGTGCCGATGCCGAGCTGTCCGTCATAGCCGTTGCCCCAGCAATACAGCTTGGTCGCGGTGCGCACACAGCTGTGATCGTTGCCGGTCGACAGCTGCAGCGCGCCCGCCAGCGGCATCGCGGTGGCCTGATCCATCACCGTCACCGCGCCGGTGCGCGGCATCGTGGTGCCATCGCCCAGCGCGCCATTCACGTTGTTGCCCCAGCAGCGCACGCCGCCCCCCACACGCGCGCAGCCCAGGCGATAGCCGGCCCCGACCTCGTCGACCCCGGTGACCTGCGCCAGCACCGGCGTGGTGGTCGACGTGGTGGTGCCATCGCCCAGCCGCCCCATCTCGTTGCTGCCCGCGCAGCGCAGCGTCTTGTCGCTGCGCACGTGGCAGATGTGCTGCACGCCGACCGCCATCCCGGTCACCGTGGTCGCGCCCGGAACCACGGTGGGCACCGTCTCGTCGCCGCCCACGGCGCCACCGAGGCCCAGCTCGCCCTCGGCGTCGGAGCCCCAGCAGCGCAGCTCGTCGCTGGCGTTGATGGCGCAGGTCGCGTTCTCGCCGGCCTCGATGCGCTTGAAGCCGGCCGACTGCAGCACCTGCACCGGCGCGCTGCGCCGCGCATAGGTGCCGTCGCCGAGCTCGCCGTTGTTGTTGGAGCCCCAGCACAGCGTCATGCCGCCGCTGGTGCGCGCGCAGCTGTGGCCGTCGCCGGTGGTCAGCTCGACCGCGCCGGTGAGGCCAGTGACCTGCAGCGGGGTCGCGCTGTGGATCAGCGTGCCCGCGCCCAGCTGGCCCCAGTGGTCGTCGCCCCAGCAGCGCACCCCGGCGTGGGTGCGGGCACAGCTGTGGCTGTACCCGGTGGCCGCCTGCAGCGCGAACGGCAGCCCCTGGACCTCGACCGGCTGCTCGCGCGAGTAGGTCACGGTGCGGTCGCCCAGCTGGCCATAGCTGTCGTTGCCCCAGCACCAGGTCGAGCCGTCGCGCTTGACCGCGCAGGTGTGCGCGTAGCCGCTGGTGATTGACACCACGTCAACCAGATTTTTCACCTGTACAGGCATGCTGCGATAGTTGTCGTTCATGGCGAAGCCGAGCTGGCCGTTCTCGTTGCTGCCCCAGCACCACACCGTGCCGTCGCCCTTGCGCGCGCAGGTGTGGGTGAAGCCGGCCGCCAGCTCGACGGCGCCGGTCATCATCGACTTCAGCGGGCGTGGATGCGGGATGTTGTCGCCGAGACCCAGCTGCCCGTAGGCGTTGCCGCCCCAGCACCAGACCTCGCCAGCCGCGCCGGTGGCGATGCCGCAGGTCTGGGTGCCGCCCGCCGCCAGCGCCGACAGCGCCGGCACGTCGACCACGCTGGTCGGCTGCTGCACCGGGTTCGTCGTGGTGCCGGTGCCAATCTGGCCGTCGTCGTTGCCGCCCCAGCACAGCGCTGCGCCGCCGCTCATCAGCGCGCAGCTGTGGGTGTAGCCCAGCGACAGCGCGGTGGCGTTGCGCGCCCCCAGCACCTCGACCGGCGCGGCCTGGGTGTTCAGATCGGGGTTGGCCAGCTGCCAGTACGAGTTGCCGCCCCAGCACATGACGCGGCCGTCCTGCTGGCGCACACAGGCGTGGAAGGTCCCCGCCACCAGATCGATGGGGTTCGTGAGGCCGACCACCTGGGCCGGCGCCGAGCGGCTGACCTGGGTGCCATCGCCGAGCTCGCCGCCGTTGCGGCCCCAGCAGAACACCTTGCTGCCCTGGCGCACGCAGGTGCGCGGTCCGCCCGACGACACGATCTGATCGACACAGTCGAGGTTGACGCCGCCGTCGCCACCATCGGGCAGCGGCCCGCCATCGCCACCATCGGGCAGCGGTCCGCCATCGCCGCCATCGGGCAACGGTCCGCCATCCGTCCCGGTGCACTGCCCACCCATGCTGGAGCCATGCGCGCCGAAGCGCCGGCCGCTGGTGCAGTCGCCATCGGGGAAGCTGCACTCGCCGTTCGGCTCACACAGGCCTTGCGCGCCGCACTGGACGCTGCTCGAACAGCGAAATCCGGGCGCATCGACACAGCCTGCCGTCCACACGGCGGCCATCACGGTCACGACAATCAACCACGAACGCATCGTGTCGCATCCTATCAGGCAGCCATCGACCGCGCAGGGTGGCAAACTCTGGCGGTCTGGCCCCCACCCATGAGCAAACCCCGCGCCCGCACCCGTCGCCGCGTCCTGGAACGCCAGCTCGAGAAGCTGTCGGCCGATCGCGAGAAGCTCTTCCTGCTCGAACCCGGCGGCTCGCCCGAGCGCCCCATCCGCGTCGCCGCCAGCCCCATCGTCGACATCCGCGCCGCCAGCATCCCGTGCCCACTCTGCCAGGGCGCCCTGCGCCTCGACGAGCACGCCGCCGACGTGGTCGACGGCCGCAGCGTGCGGATCGCCCGCCTGACCTGCCGCGGCTGCGGCACCCCGCGCACGATCTACTTCGAGCTGGCCCCGCCGCTGGCGAACTGACGACGGCGTCACAGCCCGGGGCAGTGGCGGGCGTACAATCGCTCTGATGCGTATCGCGGTTGCGTTGCTGTTTGCGCTGGCGGTCACTGCGTGCGGCGACGACGCACGCCGGGTCAACCGCGACGGGGGTCTCGCGGACGCAGGCCTCGAGCCACCGGCAGACGCCCGCATCGACGCAGACAACCTCGACGCGCGGATCGACACCTGCGGCAACGGAACCCTCGAAAGCGGCGAGCAGTGCGACACCGGCGGAGTCACGCAGGCGTGTGGCAGTGACTGCAGGGCGCGGACCTTCGTCCTGACGACCGCGCCGCCGATGGACTTCCACTCACAACCTAGCAGCTTCGACATTGCCCCGACCACCCGAGGATGGGTTGCCGTGTTCACCATGCAGTCCGGGTACGACGTGACCGCGCGACTGTTTGATCGCAGTGGAACGCCGCAGCGGAACGGCGTCAACGGCACGACGGACGACTTCACGATCAATCGCCTTCGGCAGGGCGGTGCGACGCCGATCGTGCTGGGACTCGGCAGCGAGGACGGCTTTGTGGCTGGCTGGTCCGCCGGTATCGGCAACAAAACCCCATACCATGCCTATGTTCGACGTTTCGGCCCGGACGGAGTGCCGTTGTCGGCCAATGACGAGGTCTTCGTTGGTGGAATACTCAGCGGACTGGTCAGACTCTCGTCGGGCGACCTGGCTGTCGCCTCGTCCGACGGCAGGCTGCAGCGCTTTCCCGCCAGCCTCACCGAGGCCGCGACTGCGATGTCAACGATGACGGTCGATTCTTCTTCTTCTGTCATCGTCGCGCCGACCCACGAGGATGGATTGTTCGTCATCACGGCGCCGACCAGAGGTGCAGCGCAGGAGCTCTCTGTGCGTGGTGGGACACTGGCACCGATCGCGCCTTCCCTCGTGTTGCCCGGAGGGCGGACCTTCAGCAGCGCCTCCAGCGATCCGGCACTCTCCACTGTCATGGCCGTAGGCGCTGGTTCGAGCCTGGCGCTGCAGCGATTTGACGAGCGAGGACAGCCTGGCGCCAGCGGAGGGGTGCTTTCGGGCATGGTCTGGCAAGCCGTCGTCTGCGCTGGCCCGCAAGGATTCGTGGTGTTCTGGATTCAGTTCAACCCCATCTCCTTCGAGAACGAGTTGTGGGCACAGTGGCTGGATCCGATGGGCGCACCTACGGTCCCTGCCTTTGCAGCCATCAGCGCCTCCGTCCAGCTTCCGGGCAGTTCCCCCCCAGCCGGATTTGGGAGTCAACTCAGCGTTCCACGCTGCGCCATCGCACCTGACGGAAGCGTGTTTCTGGGCTGGCGCGACCTTTGGATTGGACCGCCGGGACAGGACCCTGTGTCCCGGACGCTGGGACGGATCTACCCGCGCTCATTCACGCGCTGATCGCAGGCTCGCACCAGCCGCGGCTGCTGGCGAACTGACGGCGACGTCACAGCCCGGGGGCAGCGAGGGCGTACAATCGCTCTGATGCGTATCGCGGTTGCCCTGCTGTTTGCGCTGGCGGTCACCGCGTGCGGCGACGACGCACGCCGGGTCAGCCGCGACGGGGGCCTCGCGGACGCCCGCCTCGAGCCCCCGGTAGACGCCCGTGTCGACGCAGCCAAAGTCGACGCGCGAATCAACACCTGCGGCAACGGCAGCCTCGAACCAGGCGAGGAGTGTGACACCGGCGGGGTCACGCAAGCGTGTGGGAGTGCTTGCAACGCACGGACCTTCGTCCTGACGACAGCTCCGCCGATGAACGGAACGTCACAACCTCGCAGCTTCGACATTGCCCCGACTACCCGAGGATGGGTTGCCGTGTTCACGCAGTTCGGCCCCGATGTGACCGCGCGGCTGTTCGATCGTCGTGGGGTTCCGGAGCTGAATGGCGTCAACGGCACGACGGACGACTTCGCCATCAATCGTCTCGGGGAGTTCGGCAATGCCACGCCAATTGTGGTCGGACTCGGCAGCGAGGATGGCTTCGTGGCTGGCTGGTCCACGTCTCGCGACTCCGGGACGAGGTACGATACTCATCTCCAACGCTTCGGCCCGGACGGAGTGCCACGGTCGGCCAATGACGAGGTCCTCGTTAGTTCTGGCAGGCTGAGCGGACTGGCCAGGCTCTCGTCGGGGGACCTCGCTGTTGCCTCGCTCCACGACTCGACCCTGAGCTTGCAGCGCCTGCCCGCCACCCTCACCGAGGCAGCGACGGCGATGGCGACGATGACGATGACGATCGATGCTTCTGTCGTCATCGCGCCGAGCCACGCGGATGGATTGTTCGTCCTCACGGTTCCGGCGGCTGGCGCAGCGCAGGAGCTCTCGGTTCGTGATGGTACAATGGCGCCGATAGCGCCTTCCGTCGTGTTGCCCGGCGTGCGCTCCTTCAGGAGCGTCGCCAGCGATCCGGCACTGGTCACCGGTGTGGCAGCGGGGCCCGGTGCGAGCTTGGCGCTGCAGCGGTTTGACGAGCGAGGACAACTTGGCGTCGGCGGAGGGGTGCTCGCAGGACAGGTCACAGGCGCGGTCGTCTGCGCTGGTCGCCCAGGGTTCGTCGTGTTCTGGATTCAGTACAACACCATCTCCTTCAAGGAGGAGTTGTGGGCGCAGTGGCTGGATCCGACGGGTGCACCCGCAGTGCCTGCTTTTGCACCCATCAGCGCCTCGGTTCAGCTTCGGGACAGTTCCACCCGATTTGGGAGTCAACTCGCTGCTCCACGGTGCGCCATCGCACCTGACGGAAGCGTGTTTCTGGGCTGGAGTGACTTCCGGATCGTAACGAAGGGATACCTGGTTGGGTCCCAGACGCTAGGACGGATCTACCCGCGCTCATTCACGCGCTGATCGCGCGCTCCGCCCAGGAAGCGCAGCGTTGCCGCGACGGCCTCGTCGGCGGCGGCCTGGTGGCGTGCGGTGTTGAAGAAGCCGTGCGGTGCGCCTGGGACGTAGACGTCCTCGACCGGGAGGCCGAGCTGGCGGCGGCGGGCGGCCAGCCTGCGCGAGTGTTCGACCGGGACCATGACGTCGCCGGTGCCGTGGATCAGCAGCACGCGATGCGGCACCTTGTCGGTCACCGCGAGCGGGCTGCGCTGGCGCCAGGTCTCGGGGTCGTCGCTCTGGAACAGCCAGCGCCGCATCAGCCCGGCGCGCCGCCCTTGCAGCGCGCTGAAGTCGTAGACCCCGAACACGCCGACGACGCGATCCAGCGCCGCCGCTGGCAGCTGCGCCGCGGTCAACATGGTCAGCGACGCGCCCGCGCTGAGGCCCATCAGCGTCACCCGCGCGGGGTCGAGCTCGAAGCGCGCCACCTGCTCGCGCCACCAGCGCAGCGCAGTGGCCACGTCGCTGACGCTCTCGCCCAGGCGGCCGCCGCGGAACATCATGCGGTAGTCGAAGGTCATCGCCGCGAAGCCGGCCTCGGCCAGCCGCGTGGCCAGGAAGCGCATCGGCTTCATGCTGCGCGACCCGATCATGAAGCCGCCGCCATGCACCAGCACCACCGACGGGTGCGGACCCGGGCCATCGGGCAGATAGACGTCCGCCAGCGGCGCGATCCCCCGATGCCGCGGCCCGAACACCAGCCCCGCAGCGGCCGGGACCCGCGGCTCGAAGTGCGGCGGCGACAGCAACCCGCGCAGCCCATCGAGCAGCCCCCCACTCGGCGGCAGCGCCGCATGCTCGTGCTCGTGCTCGTGCTCGTGCTCGGCCTCGTGCCCCGCCATCACGCCTGCCCCAGCGCCGTCAGCTTCGCATGCGTCTGCGCCAGCTGCTCGGCCAGCGCGGTCGCCTGCGCGGCCACATCGGTGAAGCCCTGCACCCGGGCGGCGTCGGCCAGCGTGCGGCCGGCCTCGACCAGCTCGGGCAGCGGGCGCCCCGGCTCGGTCACCGCGGTGAACTTCGCGGTCGTCGCGCTCGCCGCCGCCTTGGCCGGCGGGCCCGGGCGCAACCCGGCCAGCGTGTTCGCCGCCGCCGCGGCCAGCTCGTGGTAGCGGTCGCTCAGGCCGTCCCACTCGGCGGTGCGCTGCGCCAGCTCCTGGGCGCGCATCGACACCGCGTCGGCCTGCCGGGTGCGCCGCGCCCGCGCGCCACCCAGCGCCGCCGCCAGCGCCGCCAGCGCCGCGCCCAGCCGGCGATCACTGTCGCCGACCGCGCTCAGCGCGCGCCCGGCCTCGACCAGCTGGGCCCGGGTCGCCAGCGGCAGCAGCGCCGCCGCCGCCACCGCAGCCTCGAACGTCGACAGCTCGGCGCTGACCACGCCGGCCACCTGGGCGACATCGGCCGCCGCCGCCTCGGCCATCCCGTCCGCAATCCCTGTCTCGCGACCATCCGACATCGCGCCAGCATAGCGCCGTTGACGGCCGCGCGCGCCGGATGCCATGCTGGCGACGTGAGTCGCTCATCTCCTGGCCAGGTCATCGGCGGTAAGTACGAGCTGATCGAGCTGGCAGGCGAAGGTGGCATGGCCGAGGTCTGGCGTGCCGACATGCGTGGCGCCGCCGGCTTCCGCCGCCCGGTCGCCATCAAGATGATCAAGCCGGAGTTCAAGGCCTCCGACGAGTACATCGCCATGTTCGTCGAGGAGGCCCGCGTCGGCTCCGAGCTGCAACATGCCAACATCGTTCAGGTCAACGACTTCGGCCAGGACGAGCACCAGTCCTACTACCTGGTCATGGAGTGGGTCGACGGTCTCAGCCTCAACGCCTGGGTGCACGGCCACACCGGCGCCGGCCTGGCCACCCCGTGGGAGCTGGTCGCCGCCATCGGCATCGAGACCCTGAACGGCCTCGACGCCGCGCACACCCGGCGCAAGGACGGCCATCGCGCCCCCATCATCCACCGCGACGTGTCGCCCGAGAACCTGCTGCTCGGCGTCAGCGGCGCGGTCAAGCTGTCGGATTTCGGCCTGTCGCGCGCCAAGGATCGCATCGCGCGCCTGACCCGCCCCGGCACCATCAAGGGCAAGATCGCCTACATCTCGCCCGAGATGACCATCGGCAAGGAGGCCAGCCCGCAGTCCGACGTCTTCGCCATGGGCGTCACGCTGTGGCAGGCGCTGGCCGGCCGCCGCCTGTTCGAGGGCGACTACCTCGAGATGTTCCGCAAGATCATGCACGGCGAGATCACGCCGCTGGCCCCGCTGCGCCCCGACATCCCGGGCGCCCTGGTGCAGGTCGTCCACCACGCCCTCGAGCCGGTGCCCGCCAACCGCTTCCTGTCCGCGCGCGAGATGGCGCAGTCGCTGGCCGCGGTGCTGCGCAGCGTCCCGCGCGTCACCGACGGCACCCTGGGCCTCAGCGTGGCCGAGACCCGCGCGCGCATCACCGGCAAGCCGCTGCCGCCGGTGCGCGGCTCGATGTCGACGCAGATGGAGATCAGCGTGGTGACCGACGACCCCGCTGGCGGATCTCCGAAAATTCGCCCGCGTTCGCGGTAGTCTCGCGCCATGTTCACCATCGCTGGGGTCACCGGACATGTCGGCGGCGCGGCCGCGGATCGGCTGCTCGCCAAGGGTCAGGCGCTGCGCGTCATCGTGCGCGACGCCGCCAAGGCCGAGGCCTGGAAGAAGCGCGGCGTCGAGGCCGTCATCGGCAACCTGGCCGACGCCGCCTTCCTGGAGAGCGCGCTGGCCGGCGCGCAGGGCGCCTTCCTGCTGCTGCCACCCGACTTCCCCACCGGCGAGATCTACAGCCACCAGAAGCGGGTCAGCGAGGCCATCGGCAAGGCGGTGCTGGCCAGCAAGGTGCCCCACGTGGTCCTGCTGTCGTCCATCGGCGCCCAGCATCCGAGCGGCACAGGTCCGATTCAAGGCCTGTTTCACACTGAAAACCATTTACGCGCCGCCAATGTCCGGCGCACCTTCGTGCGCGCGGCGTTCTTCATGGAGAACCTCGGGGCCTTCCTCGGCGCGGCCCGGAGCGCCGGCGTCTACCCCAGCTTCCTGCCCCCCGGGGTGGCCTCGCCGATGGTGGCCACCCGGGACATCGGCGAGCTGGTCGCCGAGGCGCTGCTGGCCCCGCCCCAGCCGCCCATCAGCGAGCGGATCTATGACCTCGGTGGGCCCGCCGACTACACCCCCGAGGACGTCGCCGACGTCATCGGGGCCGCCGTGGGCAAGTCGGTGAAGGTCAGTCAGGTGCCCCTCGCGGCCGCCGAGGGCGCGCTGGTGCAGGCCGGCGTCCCCGCCTTCATGGCGGTGGCCTATGCAGAGATGTACGCCGCCATGGCCAGCGGGCTGGTCGCCTTCGGCCAGGGTGAGCAGCGGCGCGGCAAGCTGGCGCTGAGCGAGGTTCTGAAGTCGATTGCCAGCGCCAGCCAGTAGCAAAGCGCGCCCGGTTTGTACTAGGTTGCCCGGCTGATGGGCAGGCGTGATCGTGGCGATGAGCCAACAGCCCCGAACCCGGTGATGGTCGATGGCAACGACCTGTTCTACGGCGCCGTGTTCGCCATGGGCATGAACGGCACCGCCAGCGGCACCATCCTCATCGACACCCTGGTCGCCATGGGCTCGTCCCCGCTGACCGTCACCATCGAGGAGCTGGGCGCCAGCCTGATGGAGATCGAGCGCCGCCTGCGCATGCTGGTGCAGCCCGACGACGCCACCAAGGCCATCGCCAAGCTGCGCCACTTCATCCTGCGCTGGCCCGAGTAGCGCCAGCTGGTCAGTCGAGCGGATTCTCCGCGTTCAGGACCTGCTCGGTCATGGCGCCGTCGCGAGCGGTGACGCTGAGCTCGTAGGTCGACAGCGTGCCGTCGCAGTCGAGGTCGCCGACGGCGCGCACCTTGAAGCTGGCGTCGAGGCCGTCGGGCCCCGGGATGAACTCGTAGCTGTAGCGGTGCGGCTCGACGAAGGGGTCGCCCAGCTCGTCCCAGGGCGGCGGCCCGGCCTCGGCCGGGCACTGCTGGCCCGGGTGCTTGCAGCACTCGCCGGCGGCGGGTCGCAGCGGCGCCGCCGGGGGCAGGCGGTGGTCGACCTCCCAGTACGTCCTCGCGGTGCGGTAGATCCGCTGCAGGTTGAGCTGGGCCTCGGCGCTCTTGGATTTTCTGATGTAGCGGTCCCTGGCGCCGGCGTCCTGGTTCTTGTCACAGCTGGCGCTCGAGACGGCCAGCAGCAGCAGCGCTGGAAGCAGGCGAACCATGCCTCATCTTACCGCAGGTGGCCGCAGGTGGCCGCAGGTGGACCGGACGCCCGGCGTTGGCTATGGTTGAGCCATGCGTCTTCCGCGGGTGCTGGGCGTGATGGCCCTGGGGCTGCTGGCCCTGGGCGGCGAGGCCCGCGCGGATGACAAGGCCGACGCCGATGCGCTGGTGCGTGATGGCCAGGCCCTGGGCAACCAGGGCGACTACCGCGGCGCGCTGGCCAAGTTCAAGGCGGCGGCGCTGAAGTTCGAGCGCGCGGTCAACGACTGCAACATCGGGGCGGCCTATGCCGAGCTCGGGCAGTGGCCGCAGGCCCAGCTGTTCCTCGACCGCTGCCGGTCGCGGACCTCGAACGCCGACCAGCGCGCCTTCGCCGAGCAGCGCCTGGCCCAGGTCATGACCGAGCTCGGCGCCGGCAAGTTCGCCGCCGTCGAGGTCGTGGTCGAGCCTGCGGGCGCCGCCTTCACGGTGTCGTCGTTCGCGCCCGACGAGAAGGTGCTGCCGCCGCGCGTGGTCTGGCTGGCGCATGGCCAGCACGACCTGGTCATCGAGCGCGACGGCTACCAGGCGAAGACGGTGCGCGTCGAGGTGCCCGGGCCGACGCGGGTGTCGGAGAAGCTGGCGCCGCTGCCCGAGGTCGACACCACGCCGAAGGGCGAGGGCGACGTCAGCATCACCGCGAAGCCGGTGCCGCCAGCGCGGGCGTCGGGGCGGCGGCGCTGGGGCAAGATCCTCTTCTATGGTGGCCTCGGGGTGGCGGCGGCGGGCGGGGTGTTCCACTACCTGGCCTATTCGGCGCGCGGGCGCGCCGAGGAGCTGCCCCCGGGCGACGCCTATGACGACGAGGTCGCGACCCTGAAGTGGCAGCGCGCGGTGGCCATCGGCGCCTATGGCGTCGGCGGCCTCGCCATCGGGACGGGCCTGTACCTGCTGCTCACCGGCAAGGAGAGCAGCAGCAGCGCGCCCGTCACGGTCGCGCCCAGCCCGGGCGGCGCGACCGTGCTGCTGGGAGGCCGCTTCGAGTGAGCAGTGACGCCTCGGCGCCCGGCCACGGCGAGGGCGCGGAGCACTACTGCCCGTCGTGCGACCGCTCGTACGGGGTCGACGTCAAGCGCTGCCCGAGCGACGGCACCGTGCTGGTGCGCATGGGCTCCAGCGACCCGCTGATCGGGCGCGAGTTCGGCGGCTATACCTTGAAGGAGCGCCTCGGCGAGGGCGGCATGGGCGCGGTCTACCGCGGCTGGCAGCACTCGGTCGGGCGCGAGGTCGCCATCAAGGTGATCCGGTCGAACGTCAGCACCGACCGCGTCACCGCGAAGCGCTTCCTGCGCGAGGCCAAGCTGGCCAGCCGGCTGGCGCAGCCGAGCACCGTGGGCGTGCTGGATTTCGGCCAGAGCGACGACGGCATCCTGTACCTGGCGATGGAGCTCCTGCGCGGCAAGACGCTGCTCGAGGTGCTGCGTCGCGACGGCGCCATGCCGGCCGAGCGCGTGGTGCGCATCGGCGTGCAGCTGTGTGATGCGCTGGACGCCGCGCACCGGCTGTCGATCATCCACCGTGATCTGAAGCCGTCGAACGTCATCGTGCTGGACGATCCGCCCGGGCGCGATGCCATCAAGGTGCTCGACTTCGGGCTGGCCAAGTCGCTGGTGGGCGACGACAGCACCGCGACGCACTCGGATCACATCGTGGGCACGCCGGCCTACACCTCGCCCGAGGTGGCCCAGGGCCAGCCCGCGGACGCCCGCAGCGATCTGTACTCGCTGGGCGTGATGCTTTACGAGCTGACAAGCGGAAAGCGCCCATTCCTTGCCGAAACCGTGCCTGACATGCTGGCCAAGCACGTCGGCGCGGCGCCGCGCCCGCTGCCCGGGACGGTGCCGCCCGTGCTGGGCAACCTGATCATGCGCCTGCTCGAGAAGGAGCCGGCGCGCCGCTACCCGAGCGCCGCCCAGGTCCGCGAGGCGCTGCTGGCCACCGGCGAGCGCACGCCGCGCGCGTCGGCCGAGACGTCGACCCCGACCCCGGTCGACAGCGCGCTGGCCCACGAGCACACCGAGGAGGCGCGCGCCGTCGAGGCCACGCCAGCGGCGAGCTCCGAGCCGTCGCTGACCCGCACCAGCGCGCCATCCCCGCCGCGCGCCCTGGCGTCGGCCGGGGACGCCCCGTCCAGCGCACCGCCGCGACGCCGCACCGGAGTCTGGCTGTATGCGGTCGCCCTGATCGTCCTGGCTGGCGGCGGCCTGGCCATCTGGAAGCTGCGCCAGCCCGGCGCGCCGAAGGCCGTGGCGCCGTCGCCGGCGGCGAGCACCCCGGGTTCCCCTTCCCCGCTGGCCAGCGCGTCGCCCACCGCTGCCCCCAGCCCCGGCGCGAGTGCGTCCCCCGTCGCCAGCGCCTCCCCCACCGCAGCCCCCAGCCCCAGCGCTGCCGCCGGGCAGATCACGCTGCACTTCGAGTCGTCCCCCAGCGCCACCGTCCGCCTCGGCGACCAGGTG
>JBGASF010000006.1:0-116279 GCA_044229835.1 Polyangia bacterium
CTCCTCGAATTACGCCCAGTAGTCCTTCGTCGTCCCGCCTTGCCCTCGCCGCCGATCCACGCCGCCTCCTTGATGCCCTCTCACGATCGGTGCACTAGAGCGCTACTGGGCGCGCAGCCAGGCGCGCAGCTGGCTGTCGATGTCGGCGGCGCTGGCGCCGAGGATGGCCTCCAGCGCGCGGCGGTTGTCGGCGGCCGGGGCCCGGTTTGCCAGCTTGCCGTACAGCGCGCGCAGCTTGGTCTTGCCGTCGGGCTGCGCCAGGATCCACTGGATGAACGCGGCCGCGATGGCATAGGTCACCAGATCGGGTCGCGCCCGGAAGGCGGCCGAGTCGATGAGGTCGGCGAGCGCGATCCAGTCGCCGTCCGCGATCCCCTTCGCATAGGCCACCACGGACTTGCCCTGCCAGCCGCCCGACATGTGCACGGCGAGCCCCTCGCCGAGCAGCGCCGGCGGATCACCCCAGGCGCGCGCGAGCAGGTGGACGACCTCGTGGCGGTCGGACGCGAAGATCGAGTGCATGGTCCCGTCGGTCAGCGCGAACGCATTCCCGGGGTCGCCCATCAGCTCTTCCTTGATGGCCTTGTCGGGGTACTTGAAGTAGCCGACCTCTGGCCCGGTCGCGGGATCGAGGCCGAGGAACTCGGCCGTGAGCCGGTACGACTCGCTGTTGAAGCGCCGCTTGTGGTCCGGGATCTCGTCGCCGTCCAGCCAGTGGTAGCGGTAGTGGCCCTCGGTGGCCTCGTGCCAGGCGGGCGCCGCGGCGGCCGAGACCTCGACGTCGTCGAACCACGCCCGCCCGGGCAGCGACAGGAACAGCCCCACGGTCAGGTTGGCGGCCCCCGCTGGCACCGGGTAGCGCCGCGCGACCGGCGTCCACGGCGTGGTCCCCAGCAGGTTGCGCGTGGCCACGACCTCACCCACGCGCTGGCCGCCGGCGTCGGTGAAGCGCGCGTACAGGTAGCACATCGGCCGGTGCACGCCGTCCGCCACCAGCCCGTCGGTCTTCATGCGCGCGGCCATGCGGAACCAGGTCGCGCCGCCCAGCGCAACGGTGCGCTCCAGCGAGCGCCACCGGCTGGTGTCGGCCGCCCCCTCGAGCCGGACCGCGCCATCGGCGAAGGTGATCGTCGACCTCGAGCCGTTGCCGATGCCGGTCCCTTCGACGCGCCCGTCGACCTCCTGCCAAGCCTGCAGCGCGCCCGCATCATCGAAGCGCTCGACCAGCAGCGGCGGCGCCACAGCCACCGGCTGCGGCCCGGTCGCCTGCCCATCGGGCGCCGGGCTCCTGGTCTCGGCGACCGGCGGCGCGCTCCGGCTGCGCCGGCACGCCGCGCTCACCGCCAGCGGCAGCAGCACGAGCAAGACGCTGAGGGCTCTCCTGGTCGGCATGACGATACCGCGCCAGGCTCCTCAGGGGGCGACGTTGACGCCGTTGGCCAGGCAGCGCTGGCGGATCATCGCCTGTCGCGCCACCGGAAGCTGTCCGTAGTACTGCTTGGCCTTGGCCAGGTTCTTCAGGTTGCACGCGGACAGCGCGGCGGTGGTCAGCGCGGTGAGCTTGGTGCTGGGGTCCGGCCTGGCTCGCAGCGCCTGCTCGGAGAGGTTGAGCGCCTTGCCCCACTGACCTGCCTTGGCCGCCGACTGCGCCTCCGCCGTGAGGTCGGCGGCAGCCCTGCCGGTGCCAGCGCCGCCGGTGCCGCTGCCCAGCGGTGGCGGCGATCCCGCGCTGCTGCTGCTGGTGTCGACGGGGGCGCTGTCGCTCGGCGCACCGGTGGTGGCGGCGGGCGGGTCGCTCGGCGGGCTCGCCGCCGGAGCGACGGGCGCTTCCACCGGCGTCGCCGCGGGCGACGGCGCGGCCGCGCTCGCGACCACTGGCTCCGCCGGCGCAGCCGCGCCCGGCGCCGGGGCCCCGGTCTGCTTGCCACCACACGCAACCAGCACCAGCACGAGGCCCATCCCGACGGCGGTTCGCATCAACGTCCTCCCCATCCGCCCACGACGGTACCCCAAGTCAGGGACAGAACCATTCACTCGTGCAGTGACCGTCGACGTCGCACTGATCGCGGATGTACCCGCCCGGGCAGCCGCCGCCCGCGCCGCCGCCGCTGCTGCTCCCCGTCGGCGAGCTGGTCCACGCTCCAGCCATGCCCGCGAGCTTGCCGGTGACCGTCGCCAGCACGATCCCGGGGCTGGCATTCATGCTCAGCCGCAGCTGGCCGCCGATGTTCTCCATCTCGCCGCCCAGCACGGTGTCGAAGCGCTGCACCGCGGGCCCCAGCGCCAGCGTGAAGCTGTCGTTCCAGGCCATGCCGGGGATCAACAGCGCCCGGTAGTTGCCGCCCAGGAACAGCGTGTACTGCGACGACAGCGAGCGCTGTCGGGCAGCGCTGGGGTCGTCGAAGGTCAGATAGCTGTCATCGCCCCAGCGCAGCGCGGCCGTGATGCCGGGCTGGAAGCGCTTCGGCTTGCCGATCGCATAGTCGAGCCGCAGCTGCTGATCGTTGTTCTTGTAGCGCACGATGTCGCCAGTGTCCGCGCGCGCGCGCTCGTAGGTGCCCGAGTACGAGATCGCGACCGGCGTCCGAAACGAATCGAGGTAGGTCCCCAGCGCGAGGGTGGCGTCGAAGGCGGTGCCAGTGCGACCCTCGCGCTGGCTGGTGTGGTAGGCGCCGACCGAGACCTCCCAGAAGCATCCCGAGGTCGCCATGACCATGACGAGGCCGAGGCCGAGCATCGTGAGGCGTGCGCGCTTCATGGTTGGTCAGGGCTCCGGGTCACGTTGATGACGCCCGCGGTCATCGCGAAGTCCGCGTTCGCTGCGCTGAACGTGCCCATCACCAGCTGGCCGACCTGCCCGAACCGGGAGATGGTCAGGACGCCCGGCGCGCTGGCGCTGGTCACATCGAGCGGCGCGGCGGCGGACATGATCTCGAGCCTGTAGGTGGCCTCGGGAGGGCTCGGGCCGAACACGATGCTGCCGGTGCCCTTGGTCTGCATGGTCATGGTGAGGCGCACCTGCCCCGTGTTGCCCCCGGTGGTGATGGTGCCGGTGCCCAGAAACACGGTGTGGTTCGCGACCGCGTGGAAGGTCACCGACCCGACCAGGTGCACCATGCCCGACCAGTCCGGGCTCGCGAGCATGAAGTCGATGTCGGTCTGCACCGCGGCGTCAGGCCCGGCATCGATGGGCGGCGCGGCGTCGATTGGCGCCGCGTCCACCGCGGCGTCGCGCCGGGGTGGCTCCTGCCCGGTCTTGCGCAGGTCATCGAAGCGCTCGTCGCACCCGGCGCCGGCCAGCACCAGGCCGACCAGGATCCATCGCACGCTGCCGCGCCCCACGCCTCGAAGCTAGGGTAGTTCGGGCTTCGCTTCTGTGTGGCCAGGTACCATCCCCCGGGGATCGCGGGGGCTCCCGGCGCGCCTCGACAGCGGCGCCGACCCCGCTTGCGCGGGCCGGGCCCGGCGTTGCATCGTGACCTGGCCATGGCCTCCGGCCCTCCTGCCTTGATTCGTGGCGGACGCGAGGCCGACGACGACGCCGGCCCGCTGTCCCACGCCAGGCTGCGCGAGACCTTCGCGGAGCTCGGCCTCGAGACCGACGCCATCGATCCGGTCCTGGCCACCTTGGCGCCAGACGCCGGACAGGACGCGGAGGCCGTGGCCGCCGCGCTGTGCGCTGCCCTGGCAGAACCGCTGCGCGCGCGCATCGCCGCACGCGCCCCGCTGCCGGAGCACGCCAGCACCTCCGACCCGGCCTGGTTTCCGCTGCCCGCGCCCGCACGACCCGGCCCTCGCGCGCGCACGCGGCGCCACAGGGCGCTGCCCCGCCTGGTGCGCTGGCTGCTCGCACACGGCGCGCGCTTCCCCTCTGTCGCCCTGGTGGTGACCCCCGACGGCAGCGCCCGTGTACGCGCCATCGCGCCCATCCCGGCGGGCGGAGAGCTCCTCTTCATCCCGCACGCCGCCTTCATCACCCCGCGCACGGACCTGCCCGAGCACATGGCGCTGGCGGCCCGCCTGCTCGAAGAGGGCGAGGATCCCGCCTCCCCGTGGCGCCCATACCTCGACGCGCTGCCGCTGGAGCCGCCCGATCTGCCGCTGTTCTACCCTCCGACGAGCCTGGCCCTCCTGCGCGGCTCGCTCTGTCTGTGGCGCCTGGCCGCGCAGCGGCGCGGGCTCGCCGCCGAATACTGCACGCTGGTCGACCACCACCCGGCGCTGCGCCGCTTCGGATTTTCGCAGTACGTCGCCGCGCGTACCACGGTGACGTCGCGCGTGTTCGCGCTCGGCGCCGCCCAGACGCTGGTGCCGATGGCCGATCTGCTCGACCACGCCGTCGCCTGCGAGGCGTCCTGGAGCCACGACGAGGCCCGCGGCGGCGTGGTCATGCACGCGACCACCGACATCGCGCCAGGCACCGAGGTGCACGACAGCTACGGCGCCAAGTGCAACAGCCGCTTCCTGGTCAGCTATGGCTTCTGCCTGCCCGACAACCCCGACAACCACGCCGCGCTGTTCCTGCCTCCGCCGCGTCATGATCCCCGGGTCGACCTGCTGGCGCGGCTGCTGTGGCGCCACCCCATCGGCTCGGTGCGCCGCCTCGAGGTGACCTCGCGCTACCGAGACCCCGCGACCCGGCGGCTGTTCTCCTATCTGCGCCTGGCCTGTGCCAGTGACGACGAGTACACGGCGATCGCTGCGCACGGCCGGCTGCAGCGCGGCGAGATCGGCCCCATCAGCGCGCGCAACGAGCGCGCCGCGCTGGACGCGCTGGCGGCGGCGGCCGCGCTGGCGCTGCGCCGCTTCCCGACCACGCTGGAGGAGGACGCGCACCGCCTGGCGCAGCCCGACCTGCCGCGCCGCGCCCGCACCGCGCTCCTGATGTGCCAGGGCGAGAAGCGCGTGCTCGCCGCGCTGCTGGCGCTGACCCGCGAGGCCACGAGCTACCTGCACGAGCGCCCGCACGAGCTGGCCACCCACGCGCGAGAGATGGCCGCGGACGGCAGCCCGCTGGCGGACTACCTGAACGGCCTCGCCTTCGAGGGCTGACCAGGCTAGGTCGTCATCGCCTGGGCGTCGCTGGCTTGCGCCCCGTCGCCCTGGTCCCGATCCATGAAGTCGTAGAATGACAGCCCTGCCCCGTCCGCGAGGTACTCCGCGTAGGCGGCCTCGAACTCCTCGGGAGGCATGCCATAGCTCTCCCATTGCGTGCGCGCGAGGGCCTTGCTGAAGTTGCCCTTGTCGTTGCCGTCGCCGCTGCCGCTGCCGCTGCCGTTGCCCTTGCTCTCCGAGGTCAGCGACGCGTAGGCCATGTAGTTGTCGTCGCTCTCCATGATCGCGAGCTGGTCGTCATCGGGCTGGCCCAGCACGGCCGAGTTCCTGCCGGTCACCGTGTTGTTCATCGCGTGGCCCACCACCATCGCCGCGGTCTCGCCGTCGCTGGTCATCAGGAACTGCTTGATCTTGTCCTTGGTCTCGCCCTGCACGAGGTTGCCTTCCAGCTTCTTGAACTCCTTCTTGACCGTCATGCTGCCATCCTGGGCCACGTCCATCTTGGTCGCCTGGTTGACGAAGTTGACCAGCGACTCGGTGCGCACCAGGAGCTCGTTCTTCTTCACCACCTGGGTCATCAGCTTGTCGATGACGCGCTCCCACTTGGCGGGCACGTCCGGCCACTGCCGGGGCACCCGGAGGCCATTCTTGACGTAGTCCTTCTGCGCCATGAAGGGCGCCTGTCCAGGGTTGTTGGCGAACACCGTGCTGCGTCGTGGCGGGGCAATGTTGCCGGTGCCGTTCTCGTGGCCCTCGTGCCACGCGAACGACTTGGCCTCCTTGTTGTCGCTGCTGAGCTCCATCGCGCCGTCGTCCTGCTGCTTCTTCTTCCCGCGGTCCGCCTTGGACTGCTTCGCCTTGGTCTTGTCGGCGCGGCAGGCCTCGGTGGCGGCGGCGACCTCGGACAGCTGGGGTACGTTGAAGGTGTCCTGATGGGTCAACCCGGTCGGGCGGCCGTCGCCGTCCAGCGCGTTCCACTCGGTGCGCAGCGTGCGCACCATGCGCTGCGCCTGCTGGGTCGGGTTCGCGGGCGCGTCATGGGCGGGGCCATGCGTGGCCTCGACCCGGTAGTAGACCCACAGGCCCTGGTCATTCACCACCTGCTTGATCTTCTCCTCGACCCGCTTCGAGTGCAGCACGTTGACCTGCTTGGGGAGCGCGACGATGTTGCGTGGATCGCCGCCCGGTCCGCCCAGGTTGTCGTTCAGGAGGTGACCGGCCACGAACGCGCCCGCCTTCTGGTTGGTGTCGTCGGTCATCCTCCGCATGTTGGCGCGGGTGTCCTCGGTCGGATCGGTGCCCAGGGGATGGTCGGGCCCGAGCCGCGTGGCCTCCATCCAGGTGCCCTCCGGCGCGACGATGCCCGGGGTCAGCCCGCCCCAGCGGACCTCGGTGCGCCACTGACTCCCGCCGGGACGGTCCCGGAACCCGACCATGGTGCCGCCATGCTGCTGGTGGTCCTTGCTCTCGGGCTGGATGGTCGCCGTCGGGCTCTTGGCGTCCCGATCCGCCGGCGCCTCGAGGCGATCGTCCTGGATGCGGTAGATCATGGGGCCCGACTGCGGCCCCCTCACCACCACATGGGTGGGCTGGATGGCGGTCACGACGACCTCCTCGCCGGTGGCGGCCTCCCAGAGGTGCATGCCGACATTCACCGCTGCCGGCGCGACGGCCGGCGCCCCGTTGACCGCATTCGCGATCAGGAAGGGCTGCGCGACGGCACCGCCTGCGGCGCAGGATGGCCCCGCCGCCAGCCCCGCCGGCTCACCATGCGCGGCCCGCGCGCCCGCGCGGTCGGCCTCGGCCTCCAGCGCCTGATCGACGTGCAGACCGCCGAGCGCCCCGCTGGGCTGCGCGCTCGCGGTGCGACCACCGCGCTGTTGCACCACATGCGCCAGCTCGTGCCCGAGCAGCTCACGGCCGCGCTGCGCGTGCGGCTCGTAGGCGTCGGGCGCGAAGGTCACGTCGTCGCCCTTGGCATAGGCCACCGCCCCGAGCGCGCGCACGCCGGGATCGAGGTGCAGGCGCACCGACGAGAAGTCGGTCGCGAACGAGCGCTCCATGTCGACGCGGACGTCCTCGGGCAGGGGCTGTCCTGAGCCCTGCGGCGGAGCGGCCATCCGCTGCAGACCATCCGTCAGCGTCCGCCTGCCGGCTGCCGGCGCGACCGCCCCCCGCAGCTCACCGTCGCCGCCCTCCGACTGCCGAGACTCTCGCGTCCATGCCGCCATGCAGGCCGGCATTGCCAGGCAGGTGCCAGCCGGAACCCGCCTGAAAGCAGCTCCTTACACCTCGCGCCGCCCGCCCTGCGTGCCCGCGGAACGCGCCCCGCGTGTAGCCCGAACGCGACGCCACGGGAACGGTGGACCGCCCGTCAGGGCATGACCCGCAGCTGGGCCGGCGTGGCGATCGGCAGGTTGATGTACTTGCCCTGCGCCAGCCTGGGCGTGGCCGTGACCTCGACCGACTTGCCCTTGAACGACGCCGGCTTCGCCCGCCGCGCCAGCAGCTGCCACACCGCGATCGGGATCAGCACCGACACCATCTTGCGCCTGGGCCCCTGGGCCAGGCTGAGGAACACCGTCTCGGTGTCCATCATGCCGCCGTAGACCACCACGCCGCGCACCTTGCTGGGCACCTCGAGGGCCGCCAGCAGCGCCGCCTCGTCGTCAGCGTCAACCTGACGCAGCGCCAGCGTGGTGAAGCTCCAGCTCCAGCGCTTCTTCTGCCCCTTCCAGCTGGCATCGACGACGACGCGGTAGCGCGTCTCGGGTCGCAGCGGCTGCTTGGCGATCAGGCTCACCACGCCGTACTGGCCGAACGAGGTCGCCGGGTGCTCGGGGTCGGACAGGTAGACCGGCACCACGCCGCCCTTGCCATCGCGCAGCTCGGCGCGCACGCCGGTCACCGCATCGAACGGCGGAAACTGCAGCGTGACGGGGTAGCCACCGGCCTTGCCGGCCGGGATGGGGTTCGGGATCTCGCGGCCGTACTCCAGCGCCACGCCGGTCTGCCCGTCGGCGGGGTAGGCCACCGGCCAGCCGGCCTCGGCCGGCTTGTGCTCGGGGAACATGAGCGCGGCCATGTAGGAACCGCCGGGCAGCGGCGCGTAGCCGACCGCGATGGAGCCGAGGCCTGGATCGAGGATGGGGCGCCGGTGATAGAAGCCCGCCATCCAGCCCTCCACCGCAGCAGCGAAGTCGGACACCTCGGGGTAGAGATCGGCCGCCTTGCCGCAGGCCGCGCCGGCCGGGGTGGCCCCGGGCAGGTCGGGCCGCTGCTTGTGCGCGGCGAGCCCCTCCATCGCGCTGGTGCCGCGGTTGAGCCGCATGTACTCGGCGTGCTCCATGCACCCTTTGGACAGCTTGCGGTCGAGCGTCACCGGCGCCAGACCCGCCGTCTTGCGGTGCTGGTTGACCAGCCTGAGCACCTGGTCCTCGGGCGTCTCGCGCCCGCCCGCGTGCGCCACGCGCGCCACACCCGCCACCAGCACCAGGACGACCGCGAGCCAGCACCGCCGCATGACCCGATCATACGCGTCCCGTTCGCCCTGCTGCTGCGGGGTGACGCGGCCCACGGACGTGCTACCTTTCGGGCGTGATCGGTGGCTTCACGCATCGTGACTTCGACGCCGTGCGCGGCGTCCTCGCAAAGCAGCTCGGGCACCACCGCGGCGGCGCCTCCATCACCGTCATCCACCAGGGCACCGTGGTGGCCGACCTGTGGGGCGGCGTGCGCGACGCCCACGGTGCGCCGTGGACCGCCGACACCCTGGCGCTGTCGTTCTCGACCACCAAGGGCGTGGCCTCCACCCTGCTTCACGTGCTGGCCAGCCAGGGGCGGATCGACTACGACCAGCGCGTCGCCCACTACTGGCCGGCGTTCGCGCAGGGCGGCAAGCAGAGCATCACGGTGCGCCAGCTGCTGTCGCACCAGGCCGCGCTGTGGAACATCCGCGACCTCATCGACGACGCGGCCCAGATGCGCGACTGGCCCGGCATGGTCGAGCGCATGGAGCGCGCCCAGCCCGCGCACGCCCCCGACGGCCGCACCGGCTACCACGGCCTGACCTTCGGCTGGCTGATCGGTGGCCTCATCGAGCACGTCACCAGGCGCCCGTTCGCCCGCGTGCTCGAGGACGAGCTGACCGCGCCGCTCGGGCTCGATGGCTGCTTCGTCGGTGCGCCCGCCGGCGCGCTCGAGCGCCGCGCCACCCTGCTCGGGGTCCGCCCCAGCTCGGGCAAGCCACCTTCCCTGCGCAAGCGCCTCGGCGAGCGCGCGCTGGGCCTGGTCTGGCAGTCGCTGCACGCGCTGGCCGGCACCGACCCCGACGCATTCAAGGGCGCGCTGCTCCCGCGCGGCATCAAGCAATTCGACTGGAATTCCCCCGAAACCGCGGCCGCGTGCATGCCCGCCGCCAGCGGCATGTTCACCAGCCGCTCTCTGGCCCGGATCTACGCGCTGCTCGCCGAGGGCGGCGCCCTCGACGGCGAGCGCCTGCTGTCGCCCGACGTGCTGACCCAGGCGTCCCACGTGCAGACCCGCGTGCGCGACGACGTCCTCATGCTGCGCATGGGCTGGCGCCTCGGCTACCACGGCGTGCGCCTGGGCGGCCGCCACGCCTTCGGTCACTTCGGCTTCGGCGGCTCGGGCGCCTACTGCGATCCATCGCGACGGCTGGCCGTGGCCATGACGCTGAACAGCGGCGTCGGCACCCCGCTCGGCGATCTGCGCATGCTCCGCCTGGCCCGCGCCGTCGTGCGCGCCGCCGACCAGCACCGCCCCCGCGTGGTCAGCACCGCGACGCGCGCCGCCTGAACCGCCGCCTGCGTCGTCACTCCACCAGCACGGTGAAGCCGCCGTAGGCCATCCGCTTCATGTCGAAGGGCATGTTCTTGGGCATCTCGTTCATGCCCGCCATGACCTTCTTGTTGACCGCGTCGCGGTGCTTCCGGTTCTTGTAGACGATGAAGGAGAACACCGGCACCTCGCCCTTCTTCAGCTTCATCTGCTTGGGGAACGGCAGCGCCCACGGCGGATCGAGGTCGTCGCCGATGCACTCCTTGTAGTCGAGCGCGCCGGCCTTCAGCCACATCTTCTTGCCTTCCTTGGCCATCTTCTTGTAGGCGGCGAGGTTCTTCTTGGGCAGCGGCAGCAGGAAACCATCGACGTAGGACATCGGTCTCTCCTCTCAGCGGCAATCGAGCGGTTCGGTGCGGGCGTGGACCCACATCGTATGCTGGTCGGCGCGCAGCTCCACGGCATCGGCGATCTCGAAGAACAGCGACGACGACATCTGCGCAGCCGGCGTCGACCAGGCCGCGATGCCGCCGTCACCCTCCTTCACGACCACCACGAGGGGCGGACGCCGGCCGAACGGCTGGCGGGTATCCGAATCGATCAGCGCGAAGTCGCCCGCCGGCCTGACCCAGGCGTCGGACTTGAACTTGCCGACCTTGCGCGTCTCCGGCGGCCCCAGCTCCACGGTCTCCCTGAGCAAGGCCAGCAAGGGCTTGTTGATCTGCAACTGGCGCTCCGCGCCCATGTATCCCGTATCGAGCTGCGCCGGCACCCGGTAGCCCATCAGGTTGATCTCCACGGTGGGGACCATCGCCGCCGCCTTGGTGGTGACGATGACCTTCTTGCCCGTGCGCTGGTAGTAGCCCGCGGTGTCCAGCCGGTGGAAGCCCGCGCTCACCAGCTGCTTGGCCGCACAGGCGTGCTTGTCGTCGGCCAGGAAGATCTTGCCGTCCGCCGTCGACAGCCGCACCGCCCACGCCTTCATGATGTCGGTCCCGATGGTGGCGATCTGCCCGCCCCCCGGCGCGCGAAAGTCCCATAGGTTGTTCCTGGTGCTGAAGCTCGACTCGAAGGCGAAGCCATCACCGACCGTGATGGTGGACTCCGCCGCCTGCTCCGGGTCCCCCTTCTGGCCCGTGCGCACGAGCGTGTTCGACCCCCCGGTATCGAACACCACCCACCCCGTCGCCGTCCCCGCAGCGTTCTTCAGCGTCCCGGCCGCCCCGAACGAGCACTGGTTCATCACCGCGCTGATCACCGTCTGCTGCGAGCAGGGAGGCCCCGGCTTCTTCGCCCCCACCAGCGAGGGACCTGCCGCCACGATCGCCACGGCAAGCACGACAGATGACCCGCGCATGGGGCGATCTAAGCTCATTCATCGCGCCTTGTGAACAGCGGCGTACACCGGTGGGTGACCGTCACAGGACGGCACGCTTCTCGGCACGATATGATGGACGTCATGCGCAGCGTCTCCTGGCTGGTGGTTCTGGTGGTGGCCGCCGGTTGTGGCGACGACGAGGATGCACCCTCCGACGCGGCCGTCGGCGCGGACGCCGCGCTGGCGGCGGACGCAGCCGTGCCCGACCCCGACGCGGGGTCGGCCGACGCGGCGGTCGACGACGGCGCGATCACCGACGCGTCCGTCACCGACGCACAGTCCGCGGACGGCACCGTCGCGGGCTACACCGTGACGATGTCCGCCGCGGTCTATCAGCAGCTGACGGGCGGGACCGCCATCACGCTGATGGACTCCGCCCCCAACAACCCCAACGACGACGGCGTGGGCTCGCTGAGCATCCCCTTCGCGTTCGACTTCTACCGCGCGCCCCTGACCACCCTGCTGATCAGCCCCAACGGCTTCGCGGCGACCACCGGCCTCACCGCGCCCGGCGGCGCGCAGAACACGAGCTTCCCCATGACCGCGCTGCCGAACGGCCTCCTCGCGCCCTGGTGGGAGGATCTCACGGTCGACCCAGCGATCATCGCCGGCTCCGCGCTGACGCGGGCGGTGCTGGGCACCGCGCCGAGCCGCGTCCTCGTCGTCGAGTGGACCAACGTGCGCCTCAGCGCGCACACCACGTCGAACCACCGCCGCTTCAACTTCCAGCTGGCGCTGTTCGAGACCAGCCACGTGATCGAGTACCGCTACGGCGAAACCTTGACCAGCGGCAACCCCGCGACCGCAACCAGCGCCTCGGTGGGCATCGAGGACCCGACCGGCACCACCGGCCAGAACCTCCTCCCCTGCACCCCCGCCTGCGCCGGCCCACCCCGGCCAACCAACCCGGACGGCTTCCCCCGCGCGACCGTCATTCGCCTCACGCCCATGTGACCCCTCAGTCGGTGTCGATCACACCGCCCTCCCCCCACCTCTCCACCCGAGCACCCGCTGCGGCCGGGACGACGACTTGCCCCTGACGGAGGTCAGCCGACTACGCCCGAACCCCGGCAAGCGTATCGGCGGAAGTTCGCCAATGTTCACGCGAAACCGGTGGCGCTCTCGCGGGCGTACTCGCGGGCATGATGACCAACGATCACGCAGGACGCCGCGCTGGGTTCGGAACACCAGTCACATTGTTCCAGCGACTGTTACGCCGTCGACCAGGGAGGACATCCATGGTCGCGAGCAAGAGGATCGGGTGGGGAGTCGCGGTGCTAGCACTGGCGCTGGCTGCCTGTCGTGGCGAACTCGACGGAGATACCCCGCCCGTCGCTAGCCGGGCGGATGCCGTCACGCTGTCAACGGTCGGCCGGACCGACGGCGAACTCTCCGTCGGTCACGACGGCCAGGCACACTACTCGCTCCCGATCGTGGTTCCCCCCGGCCGGGCCGGCCTCCAGCCAGAGCTCAGCCTGGCCTACTCCAGCGACGACGAGAACGGCCTCGCCGGCGTCGGCTGGAGCCTGAACGCGCTGCCTCGCATCACGCGTTGCCCGATGACCCGCGCCAACGACGGCGAGACCAGAGGGATCCAGTGGGACAACACCGCCGGCCAGGTACGCCTCTGCCTCGACGGCGACCGCCTCATCGCCACCCAGGGCAGCTATGGCGAGGACGACTCCTGGTACCGAACCCAGCACGACGGGTATCGGCGGATCTACCTCAAGAGCAACGTCTTCACCGTCACCGAGAAGGGCGGGCGAAAGTTCACGCTCGACTCGACCTGGCGCCTGGACTCGCCCACAGGCCCGCAGATCTACGCGTGGGACGCCAGCCGCGTCGAGGACGCGCACGGCAACCAGATGGTCGTCGAGTACGTCAGCGACCCCACGTACCAGAACAATCACCTGATCTCTCAGATCAGCTACGGCCGAAACTTCGCCACGCCTGGTGACAGCAAGACCCCAGCGAGCTGGTTGAACACGTTCACTCGCAAGGTCACCTTCGAGTACGAGGCTCGAACCGACATCGACGCCGGCCGGATCTCCGGGGCGTATTACCGCTTCGCCCATCGCCTGCGCTTCATCCGTACCTACGGTCCCACCACGGCTGGCGCGGCGCCCGTCCTGCTGCGCACCTACGAGCTCGCTTACAAGGAGGCGGCGCTGTCCAAACGGAGCCTGCTCGATTGGGTGCAGGAGTGCGCGCCCAGCGGCACCAACACCCTGTGCCTGCCGAAGACGACCTTCACCTATCAGAGCGGCACGCTCGACTTCGACAACATCCAGCAGCCCATCCCCATGCTGTCGGGCGCACCGATGACCACCGAAGAGCAGTGGTTGTGGATGCTGCACACTGGCGACTTCAACGGTGACGGCTACGACGACATCCTCTACCGCAAGCCGAGCCAGCGCAGTGACGGCTGGTACGGCGTCTGGTACTACCGCCTGAGCCAGGGCGGATCGCTCGGCCTCGAGCGGCCCGCTGGCCTGCCCGACACCAAGTATGCGCCCTACGGTTCCGGCAACGCCGGCTCGGTCGGGGACTTCAACCTCGATGGCAAGGCCGACTTCGCCATCTACACCTTCGACCCCACGAATCAGGACAGCCGCTTCGACGTCTTCGTCTTCGCCAATGACGCCTTCACCGGCGCACCTACGCCCCCATACCCGAACGCCACCAACCTCAATGTCGGCCACTCGTTCGGTGTGCCCTCCAACGAGCGACAGCCGATCCTCTACTTCGGCGACTTCGACGGCCGCGGGTACCCGTCCATCCTGCGGCACTTCCAGTGGGGTCCCGATGCCTGGGGGCAACAGAATCCCACCAAGTGGGTCGCGCACGCGAACGACCGAGGCGTCTTCGGAGACTTCCTCGAGCTCGTGGACAGCTCGGGAGCCGAGCTGCTCACCACGCTCTCCACGCCCTCCTACCTCGTCGACCTCTTCGGCGACGGGCTCGATCGACTGCTGCGCGTCGTGGGCCGGGTCGGTGACCGGTCGATCTACCGAGCTGAACAGATCAACCTGAAGACCAGCAGGACGTCGTCACGCGACATCGTGATGCCTGGCCTCGACGGCATCAACGACGACGACGTGCGGCGCCTCTTCGTCGACGTCACTGGCGATGGCCTATCCGACCTCATCCTCTACTCCGCCAACGGCGGGCCGCCAGCGCTCAGCATCAATACCGGCAATGGTCTGTCCAGCCCGATGCTCAACAGCGGGATCGCGGGCGCGTTCTGGATGGGCAAGTCGCGCATCAACGGACGGGGCGTGGACGATGGTGCGCGCGTCATCGACTACAACGGTGATGGCCGCAACGATCTGCTCCTGCTGGATGACGGTAATGGCGCGCGCGCCTCGGCGCGGGTCCTGTTCTTCTCCGAGTCGGGGATCCTCACCACGACCATCCTCGGCGTGGGGGTGGGCAGGCCGGTCGGCGACATGGGCTACAAGCTGGCCCGGACGCTCGACATCGACGGCAATGGTCTGACCGACTTCGTGCAGCTGGTCGGGAACGATCTGCGCATCTTCCAGCGCCGCGGGGTCCCGGGCGACGTGCTGCTCTCCGTGCTCGACGGCGTCGGCGAGCAGACCGACCTGACCTGGACCCGCATGACGTCCTCTGGCGTGTACACACCAGCCGCCACCTGTTCAGAGGGGACCTACTGTCTGCGCAAGGGACGCCAGCTCGTCAGCCAGGTCACGACCACCGCCACGCTGCCCGCCCCGTCCGCGGTGCGCACCATCCGCCACAGCTACAAGGACGCCCGCCTGGATATCGATGGACGCGGCTACCTCGGCTTCGCCCAGCACATCGTCACCGACTCGGTGCGCGGCGCCACCACGACCTACACGTTCGACAACGCGACCTTGGCCCAGCTGATCCCGGACGACGGAGATCCCGCGACCGCTGTGGTGTCACACCCGTACTACCCCGCGCTGGGGCTGCCGCGGTCGATCACGACGCGCGTGAAGCTTGCGGCGGGTGACCACGTCAGCCAGCGCGACTTCACCTACGACCGCAAGATCACCAAGGTCACGCCTCAGGGCCCGTCCTATCACGAGTACCTCACGTCCGAGACCGACCGCGAGACCGCTCCCGACGGGACCTACGTCTGGCGCACGACCAGTTACGAACAGGATGACCTGGGCAACACCACCAAGGTGACCCGGCAGAGCCAGCGACACTTCGACGAAGTCGTCACCAGCTACGACAACAGCAAGACCAGCAAGTGGCTCGTGGGGCAGCCGATCCAGACCACGACCACCAGCCGCGGCAGCGACAACACTCAGGCCGTCCGCATCCAGAAGATCACCTGGGACACGCTGGACCGCGGCGTGCCGGTCAAGATCGAGCAGCAGCCGGCCGCCACCGACGAGACCTACAGCGTGGTCGACCTCGAGAGCGACGGCACGGGCGCCTTGATCAAGAGCACCGTGAGCGATCGCCTCGGCTACTCGCGCGGCACCAGGTTCGAATACGACAGCGACCACGTGTTCGCGACCCGGATCCTGAACCGCCTCGATCATGCGACCCAGCTGACCTACAACCCCGGCCTGGGCGTGGTGACGACCGCGGTCGATCCCAACGGGGTCACGACCGGCTTCTGGTACGACGGCCTCGGCCGCTCGAGCTTCGTGGATCAGCCCGACGGCGCCGACATCACCATCTCCTATCTGGGCAGCAGCAGCGGCGCCTACGCGGTCCGCAACTCGGTGCCGTCGAACGGCTTCACGACGACGCACTACGACTCCTGGGGCCGGCCGGTGCTGGTCGAGAGCAGCGCCTACGACAGCCGCACCGTCCTCGAGCGCACGACCTACGACGCGCTCGGGCGAATCGCCTCGGTCACGCAACCGTACTTCAGCGGCGACACGCCCTTCTCGAGCAGCTTCACCTACGACGCGCTCGATCGCCCCCTCACCCGGACCGGGCTCGACGGCAACACCACCACGCTGGAGCCCTCGCTGACGCGAACTTGTCTCACCGCACCGCGCGGCAACAAGTCCTGCAAGACGTTCGACGAGATCGGCGAAGTGACATCCTCGATCGACTACGAGGGCAGCACCCCGCACACCACCACCTTCGTGTACGGGCCGTTCGGGCTGCGCAAGCAGATCCGCGACGAGCTCGGCTTCGTGACCGAACACGGCTACGACGTGCTCGGTCGCCGTACGTCGTTCAAGGATCCCGACTCCAAGCCATACAGCTTCGCCTACAACGGCCTCGGCGAGCTCGTCCTCATCACCGACGGCCAGCAGCGCACCACGCGGTTCACGCTGGACGCACTCGGTCGCGCCTACCGCGTGGAAGCACCCGAAGGCACCGCCACCAACACGTGGGATACTGCCGCCAACGGCAAGGGCAAGCTCGCGTCCACCAACAGCTCGACCGGAATCGGACGCAGCTTCGAGTACGACACGCTGGGCAGGCCGATCAAGACCTGGCAGTCGGTCCCCGGGCTGTTGTTCCTGAACAGCAGCGTCACGTATGACGCCTATGGCCGACAGGCGTCGATCGTCTACCCGGTCGTCGGCAACACCAACTTGACCGCGACGTTCACGTACACCAGCACGGGCTTCCTCTCGCGCGTGGCGGTGCCGAACACCACCGTCGCCTACAACGTCACCGCGCGCAACGCCGCCGGTCAGATCACGAACGAGAACTACGGCGGCACGGCGATCACGACGACCCGCGGCTATCTGCGGGGCACCGGCCCGCTGACCAGCATCGTCAGCACCAACGCGGCGGGTACCAAGCTGCAGCAGCTCAGCTACGGCTACGACTCCAACCTCAACCTGGGCAGCCGATTCGACCAGGTCGACTCCACGCTCGAAGGCTTCACTTACGACTACCTGGATCGTCTGGCGACCTCGACGACCTGGGTCAGCGGCACCGAGCGCTCACAGGCCTACGACTACGACGTCCTCAACAACCTGCGCGGCATCCGCATCACGGCCGGCAGCGGCACCAACCAGCAGTTCGTGCCTGCTGGCGCCACCGCCGGTCCGCACCGGATCGCATCGGCGACCCACAACGGCGCCACCTACGGCTACGACGACAACGGGAACCAGACCTCGGGGCCCGGGCGCGTCATCACGTACACCGGGTTCGACCTACCGCGCACGATCACCGCAGCCGGCAAGGTGACGACGTTCGGCTACACCGACGCCAACGTCCGCGCCTACAAGAACGACGGCACCGGCAACCAGACCATCTACCTGAACGGCGTCTACGAACGCCGGATCACCAACGCCACGGGGACCAAGCACATCCTCCTGGTGCCCGGCGAGCGCGGGCCGGTCGCGCAGCTCACTCTCCAGGTCGGCAGCGGGCAGCCCAACGAGATCGTCGACACCCAGTACCTCCTCGACGACCACCTCGGATCGATCGACCGCTCGGCGAACGGGCTCGGCACAGCGTCGTCACGCGGGCGCTGGACCCCGTTCGGTCAGCGCACCAGCATCCCGCTCTCCACAGTCACCTTCGGCTTCACCGGCCAGGAGCAGGACAGCGAGTTCGGCCTCACCAACTTCCGCGGCCGGATCTACGACCCCGCCATCGGCCGCTTCCTCACCCGCGATCCCATCATCCAGGACCCCGAAGACAGCCGCTCGCTGAACCCCTACACCTACGTCAACAACAACCCCCTCACCCTCACCGACCCAAGCGGCTTCAACCCCGAGGGCGAGAGCGTCAGCAACTTCTCGCTGAATCCCTTCACGTGGGTCCTGAGCTGGTTCACGAGCGGACAGGCGCCAGGCATGACCGTCGCCCAGCCAGCTGCCCCGAGCGGCCCCAGGCCCCCGGCCCCCGCTCGAGCCCCTGAGCTCGCCGGCAGAAGCGACGATGCCCTCACGAGCAACCCCCATGCGATCAACTCGTTTGCTCGGATCTGTACCATCGGGTTCTGTCCGCCCATCGACGCGCGAGACAAAGAGCTCCAGGACACGTGGCGCTCGAACCAGCAGACCGTCGTCTTCGGCGTGGCCCAGGCCTATTGGCTCGGCTTGTTCGCCGCCGTCCGGGCAGGGCTGTGGTCAGTCGGAGAGGCCGCCATCGTCTATGCGCCTCGCTTCGCCGCCCTGAATGCGGCCTGGACCCGCATCGTTCAGCAGAGCAGCGCCACCACCGGCATGTTCGGGGGCAGCCTGTTCGGCGGCAACGCCGGCCGCTCGCAGACCGCAGGGACCTACAAGAACCACAGCGCCATCGTCATCCGAGGTCCGGTCGGGAGCCGGGATGCATCGCTGGGCGTCACACGCGACGCCTTCAACGGAGTCGACTTCAAGAACTCGGCCGAGCTCTTCAAGGTGACCGGCAATCAGCGCAACACTGTGACCATCTCATACACCGGTTCGCGGACCGCCGACTTCGCGGCCGCCAACGCCGAGGCCAATCTCCCCAGCACACCCAAGGGCTATGTGTGGCACCACGTCCGTGACTACAATCCCACGACGAACAAGGGCACCCTGCAGCTCGTCCACGAGAATGGCCACGTCTCGACCTTCCCCCACAGCGGAGGCGTCGATCAGTACCAAGCCGCGACGGGAATCAAGTACCGGAAGTAGCCCGCGTTCCACGGGCTGGGGCGGGCAGCGCTCGAGGGAGGCCTCGTTCACGCCGACCTTGGTCTCGTTGGATGTCTTGAACTCGATCAAATGTGAACGTCGCAAACACGAAGCACGGCCAAGAGGGCGTCGGGACCTGCTAACGTGCAGCGTGATGGCGAGGGGGGGTGACCGGGTCGGTGTCTCGCGCGTCGCGCTGGTGGCGATGGTGCTCGCGCTGCCGGCGGCCGCTTGCCGCAAGCAGGAGCGGCGCCCTTCGGTGAGCCGGCCCCAGGCACGAGCCCCCGCGTCTGACATCATCGACGCTCAGCTGCAGGACGCCGACCCGCTCGCCGAGCTGCCGGCGCTCGCCGAGCTGCCCGCGCTCGACCTCACGCCTGTCGCGCCGCGGGCGCTGCGCGACGCCAAGGCGCTCGCCGCCGCCGCGCTCGCGCGCCACCTCGCCGGCGATCTCACCGGCGCCATCCCCGAATACCTGCGCGCGCTCGCCCTCGACCCCGGCCACGTGATGGCGCGCTACAACCTGGCCAGCGCCTGGGCCCGCACGGGCGATCGTGGCCGCGCCCTCGCCGTGCTGCGCCAGTTCCGCGACGCCGCCTGTCCGGTGTGCATCGGTCGCCTGACCCGCGCGACGCGCGACAGCGACTGGGAGACACTCTGGAAAGACCCCGGGTTTCGCGCGCTCACCACCGGCCTCCCCCCGGTCGCCGGCAACATCCAGCAGATGACGATGCAGATCGCCGATGCTTTCCGCAACGGCGACGCCGCCCCGCTGGCCACCGTCCTGCACCCGCGCACGCCCGTCCTGGTCTCGCTCGCCGACTTCGGCTGCATCCACCAGGATTGTGGCCTGATGAACACGTGGGACGAACGCCGCGTCATCGGCCCTGCCGCCCTGACACGCTGGATGAGCCAGTTCCGCGGGCGCCACGCCGCCACCGACGTCCCCGACTGCAGCGGCGAATGTTGCTCTCTCAGCGACAAGGTCGTCAACGCGAGCGACGGCCACGCCACCCTCCTGGTCGCCTGCTACCACCTCGACTCGGGCGACGTTGCCTTCCCGCACAGCCTCATCTTCGCGGCCAACGCAGCCCAGCTCGGCCCGTAGTCAATCGTTCCAGCTGCAAGTGACATCGCGGCTCGAAGAACGTCTATCCTTGGGGAATGAAGTCCAGCGCCAAGATCGGTGTGCTCGTGACCGCCTGCCTCGCGGGCTGCGGCGGCGGCGAGTCGGTGGAGCCTTGCGTGGCTCAGCAGCCGGTGCTCCCCGCGCTACGCATCGTCCCGGTGGCCATGACCGCCGCGAGCTTCGCGACCTACGCGGCACAGCCCAAGGGCTCGACGGACTGGTACCTGGTCGAGCAGCGCGGCCGCATCATCATCCTGCGCGACGGCCAGGCCTTGCCCACGCCGTTCCTCGACGCGCAGGCGGCGTTCGGCAGCGGCCTGGGTGAGCGCGGCCTGCTCAGCGTCGCGTTCCATCCCAGCTACGCCTCCAACGGCCGCTTCTTCACCATGGGCACACCGGCGGGCGGCGCCGACGGCAGCTACGCCGCGGCTGACACCGACGCGGTGGTCGAGTGGAAGCGCGATCCCGCCAATCCCGACCGCGCCTTGCCCACCAAGGTGCGCGACATCGCGGTGATGCCGCGCTCGGCCGGCAACCACAACGGCGGCACCGCGCTGTTCGGCCCCGACGGCATGTTGTACGTGGGCGTGGGTGACGGCGGCGGCGGCTGCGAGAGTGATCAGGGCGGCTCGGTGCAGGACGTGGGCAAGCCGTTCGGCAAGATCTTGCGCCTCGACATCGACGGCGAGCCGCCGTTCGCGGCGGCCGGCAACCCGTTCCAGAGCGGCGACAAGCGCGTCTACCACTACGGCTTGCGCAACCCGTTCCGCTTCAGCTTCGATCGGGCGACCCGCGATCTCTACATCGGCGACGTGGGCCAGGACTCCTTCGAGGAGATCTCGCTGGCGCCCAGGAACGCCGCCGGCACCAACTTCGGCTGGCCCGCCTTCGAGGGCGCCATGGCCAACACCTGCGGTGCCAAGCCGCTCGCCGGCACCTCGCCGCACACACCGCCCATCCTCTCGATCGATCGGCGCGCCAGCTCGACCAGCCCGTTCCGCGACTACAGCGCGATCGTCGGCGGCCGTGTCTACCGCGGCACCGCCATCCCCGAGCTGCGCGGCGTCTACCTCTTCGCCGACCACGGCGGCTCGAACCTGGGCGCGCTGCGCACGTGCGAGGGCCAGGTCTACGGCCCGGTCGCGGTCCCGCTCGACCAGATCCCGACCGGCGGCGCCGGCTCGCTGGGCTCCATCACCTCCTTCCAGGAAGGCAACGACGGCGAGATCTACATCACCTACGGCAACGCCACCCGCCTCGGCAAACTCACCAAGCAGTAGCCAGCGCGACCCGCGATCAGCGCCCGTCGGCCTCCTGATTGCCATTAATGCGGCGAGCCCATCATCCCGAGTAGTTGCAGAGCCAATCGTTCCCCACACGCGGCGGACCACCAGTCATCGTTGGCGAAACAATGGGGAACGATTGGTGCCGCGATGGCACCGGCGAGGAGCCGAGGTAGAATGCCGGCATGACTCGGGAAGCGGCCGCCTTGCTCGACGAAGCGCTCAAGCTGTCCGCAGAGGAGCGCGCCGGACTCGCGGCTCGCCTGCTGCGCAGCCTGGACGACGAGGGCGACGAGGACTTCGACCAGGCCGCATACGACGACGCGTGGGGCGCCGAGATCCAGAAGCGTCTGGACGAGGTCGACCGCGGCGAAGTCAAAATGATCCCGTGGGACGAGGCTCGCCGGCGCATCGCCTCCGACGAATGACCCGCCTGCGCGTTGAGCTTGTTCCTGCGGCGCTCGCGGAAGCACAGGACGCACGCCGGTGGTACGCCGCCCGCAGCCCGGAGGCAGCCGACCGTTTCATGGCCGAGCTCGACCGCGTCGTCGGGATGATCGCGGAGAGCCCGACCCGGTGGCCGGAGTACCGCGGTAGCGCGAGGCGCGTTCGGCTGCGGCGCTTTCCGTATTTTGCGATCTACCGCATCCAGCCCGAGATGGTTCTCATCGTCGCCATCGCCCACCATCGGCGCAAGCCCGGCTACTGGCAACGGAGGCTCTGACTCGGCACCAGGTCTATGGTTCGACCTGCGACTTCCCTGCGACTACAGATTGCAGGAAGCTGCTTGCCATGTTCGTGCTTCGCCCCACCAAGAAGCTCATGCAGAAGATGGGCGTCCATCCCGACTCCAGCCCAGGCACCTCGACAACAGTGACCGGCGATTGGTTCGCGAACATCCTGCACACGCGCAAGGGCCGCTATGTGCTCGCCATCTCCAGCGTCTCGCTCCTGCCCGTGGTGGTCCACGGCCGTGACCTGCCGTCCCTCCCGCAACGCATCGCTGATACCGCCGCCGAAGTGCTCGGCGAGCTGGGCGTCCCGAACCATGCCATCGAGCGCGAACGCAGCGCGATGGATCAGGTCGCCTTCGCCGGCACCAACGACCGAAGCACCCTCGGCGTCCTGAACGACCTCATGTTCCAGCTCACCTGCTACCTCGAACAAGGCCATCCGACCGATCGCCTCGTCACGCTCTCGGTCCGCCTGAGCGAGACCCCGATCGTCGCCCGGGACCTCTTCCCCGACCACCGCACCCGCGAGATCTTCGGCCTTCCCGGTCGCCAGCGCGTCCGGTGCGACCTGCTCAACTGAGCGTCGGGCGAGGGTGTCTGAGGATCACGCCCTTGGCTTCGCTTTCTGGCCGCCTGAGTTTGGATCCAACCGTTCCCCGCCCACCCCGAAACGGCGAAGGGCCGCGCAACCTCGCGCGGCCCTTACCTTGTTTGTGGAGCTGAACGGGATCGAACCGTCGGCCTCCTGAATGCCATTAATGCAGCGAACCTGTCGTTCCGAGTAGTTGCAAAGCCAATCGTTCCCCACCCGCGGCGAACCACCGGTCATCGTTAGCGAAACCATGGGGAACGATTGGTTGCGGAGATGAGGTTGGCGGCTCTCCATGCGTTAGGATGAGCCAGTGCGCAGTCTTGCGTTCGCAGGTTTGCTCATCACCGCGGCCACCGCTGCGGCAGCGGAGCCGGCCCCACAGCCCGTTCTCGCGCGAAGTGAGATGATGGCCGACCTGGAGCAGTTCGGGGCCGCCGTCAAGCAGGGCTGGGCGTACGCCGACTATCGCCGGAGCACAGGGGTCGACGTCGACACGCTCCTTGCGGATGCCGTCGCGGGGCTTCCCGAACGCAGCGAGCGGTCCGAGTTCGCCCAGCTCATGCGGCGAATGGTCGCTGCGCTCCAGGACGGCCACGCGTGGGTGGCAGCACCAGGCCTCGACGACCGAGGGGACAGGGTATGGCCCTTCTCCTTGGTAGACACTCGTGAAGGGCTAGTCGTCGACCGTGTGGATCCCAAGCTTCGAGCGCCGCGCCGCGGAGACATACTCGTCGCAGTAGGGGAAGTTCCACTGTCCGAGCTGCTCGGCACTGCCATGGAGGTCGCATCCGCCTCCACGAACGGAATGCGGCGCGCCCGCGCATTGCAGACGCTCCGCCTGACCCGAGCGCTTCGGAGCCGCTTCACGTTCCGCAGGACCTCGGGGCGCCTCTTCGTGATCGATCTGAAGAACCAGCCACTCCCGACGACCGCGACACCACGGTCGTCGTCGAGCGCCTGGCTCGGCCGGAAGAAACTGCCGGGGGATGTCGGCTACATTCGCATCGCCTCCTTCACGGCTCTTGACCAGCGGAGATGGCGCGAGGCTTTGCCGTCCGAACGCGATGCATTGATTGCCGACCAGTACGACGATATCGACCAGGCGTTCGACGCGGTGGCCAACTCGCGGGCGGTCGTCCTCGACCTCCGCGGCAATTCTGGAGGCACCGACATGCTGGCCATGCGACTCGCCCAGCACCTCGTTCCTGGGGGCAGCCCCTTCTACCGACTCGAAGATCCTGGCGCCGGAAGCGGCACCGCCGCCCCGTCGCCGGCGGTCATGATACCCGCCGCGCCGTCCTTCACCCCGTACCCTGGTCAACTTACCGTCCTCATCGACGAGCTCTCCTTCAGCGCAGCCGACAACCTCATCGCCTGCCTGCGCGCCGTCAGGCCGAAAGCCGTATTCGTGGGCCGCCCGTCCGGCGGTGGCAGCGGAGCCCCCCGCCTCGCGGTCAAGCTCGCTCACAGCGGCTTCGAGGTCGGCTACTCGACCCTCCGCGTCTATGACCCCGCGGGAAATCTCATCGAGGGCCACGGAACCATTCCTGACATCCTCGTCGAGAAGACCCGCGCCGACGTCATCGCGCAGCGGGACCCCGACCTCGTTGCAGCGTTGCATAAGCTAGGGCGGCGCTGATGCAACGCGCAGAAACCGAGGAGGACTAGGATGGGCCAGGGTCAGCCAAAGCCTCCGGCGCAACCGCCCAAGGACCATGCCAAGGACGCCACGGACAAGAACGCGGCGGACAAGCTCACGACCGACAAGTTACTGCAGGACGCGCCGCCGAAAGACGAGAACAAGGACCTCAAGGACACGGTCTATCCCGACCTTCCGGACCCCCTGGCGGATCCCCAAGGGCTTGGGCGGTTGAAACGGAAGCTCCTCAAGGAGGTCCTCCTCGACGGTCCCAATGACGGGGGAACCACCGGCTCCACCATCGACCCCAAGATCCTCAAAGACGTGATCCTCGACGGCCCCGGAAAGGGGTCCAAGGATCTGAGCGATGAAACCGGGGCCGTCCGTCCGAAGAGCCTCAAAGACGTCATCGTCGATGGACCGGGCCGACCCCTGTCGACCGCCGTGATCGCGCCTGGCGGAATGGCGCGCTCCTTCATACGACCGACCGAGCGCCCAACCGTCGGAGCACCACTCTACGGCGGGGCGCGTCGAGACGCCGGGACACTCAAGCCTATCGTGGTCATCGCTGCCCCGGAGGATCTTCCCGCGGTGACTCTGGTCGCTCGGCTGGGCCGAGAACGGGCCCTGCTCATGACCCCAGGGGACCTCGCGCAGGATGGATGGCGGTTTCGTCCCGGCGCTCCACAGCGCACGCGGGTCGTCGCCAACGGCGTCGCCCTCGAGGCCGACGAGATCGGCGGCGCATTGGTGCGCCTCTCCGCGATCGCGCCGCATCATCTGCTGCAAGTGCATCAGGTTGATCGAGCCTATGTCGCCGCGGAGATGACAGCATTCCTCCACGCCTGGCTGCTATCACTCACGTGCCCGGTCCTCAACCGACCATCATCGTTTGCCCTCAATGGCCCGGGCCTCCGCCCCGAGGCGTGGGTTCGCATTGCGGCACGACTGGGCCTCCACTTCGTCCCGGTTCAACGAACCGTGAGCCGGTCCGCCACCAAGAGCATGCCCTCGCCTCCGAGGCTGACCACCTTGGTCGTGGTCGGTGCCCGTTGCATCTCTGCGGCCGACGAGCCGCTGACGAAGGCTGCCCGGGCAATCGCAGGTGCAGCCAATGCGGAGCTGCTCGCGGTTCACTTCGACGGAGCGCGCGGCGATTCGCGCCTGGTTGGCGCCTCCGTTCTGGTCGACCTGGCAAACGACACCATCGCGGGTGCCGTCGAGGAGCACTTCTTCGGTTCTCAATCGGCGCCTGCCCGGACGGTGCTCGCGTGATCCTCCTTTGGGGTCTCTCGGGCGATGGCCCGCTGGACGCCGTCCGAGCAGCGCTCGACACGCGGCGTGCCTCCGTGGCATTCCTGGACCAAAGGCGAGTCCTCGAGACGGAGATCGAGCTATCGGTTGGCTCCGAAATCACGGGGATGCTGCGTTGCGGAGAGCTTGCGATCTCACTCGCGGACGTGACCTCGGTCTTCCTCCGGCTCTACGACGCCAATCAACTCCCAGCCGTCGCCACGGCTCCGCCGCTCGGCCGTCACCACGCGGCGAGCGTGGAAGACGCGTTGGCTTCGTTTTGCGAGCTGAGCCCTGCCCTGGTAGTGACTCGCCCATCGGTGACCGGCGACAACGGCTCCAAGCCACACCAGCTCGTGCGCATTCGCGCCGCCGGCTTCGATGTTCCGGAGACCCTGGTCACGACGGACGCCGAGGCGGCCCGCGCCTTCTGGGCCTCGCACAAGACGGTCATCTACAAGTCCATCAGCGGCACGCGCAGCGTCGTCTCGAAGTTGACGGCCGCTCATGAAGACCGACTCTCCGACCTACGAAACTGCCCAACGCAGCTCCAAGCCTGGGTGCCCGGGACCGACTATCGGGTCCACGTCGTTGGCACCGAGTGCTTCGCTTGCCGAATTGTCTCGAAGGCAGACGACTACCGCTACGCAGCGCAGCACGGTCGAGATGCCTCTATCACGTCGGCCAAGTTGCCGGCCGAGATCCGCGATCGGTGCATCAAGCTGGCTCACTCCATGGAACTACCCCTCGCCGGTATCGATCTCCGTCTTACCCCGAGCGGCGAGTGGTTCTGCTTCGAGGTCAACCCGGCCCCCGGCTTCACCTTCTTCGCCGAACGCGCACACCAGCCCGTCACCGCCGCGGTGGCAGCCCTCCTCGCCGGCACCGTACCGGTCCCGACGCGCCAGGCCCGATCCAACAAACACGCGAGCTCAGGCAAAGGACCTCGGCGGCCCCGAGCGCGCTGACTTCAGGCAGTTGGCCACGCTTTTCGGCCGCCTGAATTTCGGATCCATTCGTTCCCCACACCACCCGAAACAGAGAAGGGCCGCGCAACCTCGCGCGGCCCTTACCTTGTTTGTGGAGCTGAACGGGATCGAACCGTCGGCCTCCTGAATGCCATTCAGGCGCTCTCCCAGCTGAGCTACAGCCCCGAAAACAGCTGGTGACCTACCATGGCCAACCAGGTTCGTCAACCGACTTTGCGCGAACGCGCGGGAACTAGGCGGCGCGGCGGCGGCGGCGGCGGGCGGCGGCGCGGATGCTGGCCAGGCGGGGGCTGGGCGAGCTGACGGCGGCGAGCTCTTCGCGCAGCTGGGCGGCGGTCGCGATGCGCTGATCGGGGCGCTTTTCAAGGGCGCGGGCGATCACACCCTCGAGGGCGACCGGGACCTTGCGGACCGGGCAGCGGGCGGCGACCGGCTCGGGGTCTTCCTTCAAGTGGCTCTGCAGGACCTCGACGGGGGTGCCGCCGGCGAAGGGGGTGGTGCCGGCGAGCAGCTCGTGCAGCAGGCAGCCGACGGCGTAGACGTCGCTGGCCGGGCTGGCGGCGCTGCCGAGGACCAGCTCGGGGGCCAGGTACTCGGGGGTGCCGTACAGCGGGGGGCGGCTGCCGGAGTCGCGGTTGGCCGGCTTGCTGGGGGCGTCCATCAGGCGGGCCAGGCCGAAGTCGACCAGGCGGACGCGCTCGCTGCCGTCGGGCAGCTGCTCGACCATGATGTTGTCGCTCTTGAGGTCGGCGTGGACGACGCCGGCGGCGTGGGCGGCGGCCAGGCCGGCCAGCACCTGATCGCACAGGGCCATGGCGCGGTCGACCGGGAGCGGGCTCTCGTCGGCGATGAGGTCGGCCAGGGTGCGGCTGCCGGCGTGCTCCATGACCAGCCAGCTCGGGCCGGCGGCGACCAGGCCGACGACGTTGTCGTGATCGATGCGGGCCAGCGCGGCGGCCTCGTCGGCGAGCCGGGCGATGGCGCCGGCGTCGGTGGCCAGGCGGGGCAGCAGCAGCTTGACGGCGACGGCGCGACCGCGGTGCTCGGCGAGGTAGACCTCACCCATGCCCCCGGCGCCGATGCGCTGGCGAAGACGATAGGTGGTAGGGAGCGTCATGGGTCCTTGCTTCAGCAAGCTGCGTGCCGGGGTGCTTCCGTTGTAGGTCTTGGATTTCATTGCAGTGGGGCGTCAGGTCCGACGTGGTGACTCAGCACAGGTGTGTCATTTCGTACCGCGAGTCGAAGAAGTGTTACGGGGCACACCCGGCTTCCTTGACACCCCCTCACCCCCAGGAGTAGCAAGGTAGCAATGCCCGGCTTCCCCAGTCGGATCGGCAGCTTCGCGCTCGCGCTGGCAGCCGCGTTCAGCGCCACCGCCTGCCCGACGGCGCCCAAAGGTCCGGCCAGAACGAAAGTTCGCCCGGCCTCGCCTGCGCCCAAGGTGGACGCCTTCACCGAGGCTTCGCCCATCACCGCGATCGCGGCCGAGGGCGAGTATCTGTGGACCGGGTCTCCCAAGGGGCTCGAGAGATGGACGCTCGAGTCGGCCGAGCGGTTGCACATCGGGCGCGCCGAGGGGCTGCCGGGGGATCGCATCGACGCCATCGCCAGCGGCGGCAACCGGCTGTGGGTGATGACCGATGGCGGGGCGGCCTCGCTGGAGGATGGCGCCTGGACCCTGGCGCCACCAGCCCCCGCGCCGCTGCAGTCGGGGGCCGCGCGCGCCGCCGCCGCCGACGAGGACGGCGTCTGGCTGGGCTCGTCGGCCGGCCTGTTCCGCCTGCAGCCGGATGGCTGGTCCCCGACCCAGGTTCGTGATCCGGTCACCCACCTGCACGAGCTGTCCGACGGCGCGCTGTGGATCGGCACCGCCGGACGCGGGATCCTGCGCCTGCTGCCGGGGATCGCGCAGCCCGGGCGCTATGTGCACAGCGACGGCAACGAGATCCTGTCGGTGCGCGGCTTCGCCACCGCCGCCACCGGCGAGCTGTTCGCGGTCGGCACCGGCAAGGAGGGCGACCGCGTCGCCATCTTCGCCGACGATCACTGGTCGTCGTTCCGACCGTCGCCCGCGCTGGAGCTGCGCGGCGTCGCGCGCCTGGGCGACGACATCGTCCTCATCGGCGAGACGCGCGCCTTCGCGGTCAGCGCCGCCGCCACCGCGGTGCCCAACAAGGCCGCCAAGGCGTTGCGTCGCGACGGCATGCAGCTGGTGCCGACCCGCCCGGGCAGCGCCATGATCGGGCGCCGCTTCTCGGTGCGCCCGCTGGAGCTGCGCCTGCCCGCGCAGGTACGCACCATCTCCAGCGCCGACGGCGCCCTGCTGCTGGGCACCGACTCGACCGGCACCACGCGCGTCGCCCCCGACGGCGTGGCGCGCGCCTTCCGCGCCCGCGAGCTGCTCGACGGCGCGCTGGGCCTGTTCGTCGCCTGCGAGAGCGCCGACGACTGCTTCGTCGCCACCGGCGGGCGCACGCTGTGGCACTTCGACGGCCGCACCTTCGCGCCGCAATCGATCGATCTCAACGCCCCCGACGCCCGCGTCCTCGCCGTGGTGCGCTCACCCGAGAAGCGCGTGCTCGCGATCTACCAGGCCTCCGACGAGCGCACCCTGCACATCAGCGAGCGCCGCCACGATCACTGGGAGTCGCTCAACGAGCTGACGGTCGAGACCCCGGCCGGGCGCGCGCTGCTGTCGTTCGCGCACTTCGCGCCCGATGGCCTGCTGTGGATGGGGCTGTCCTACCGCGTGCGCGAGGGCGAGGACCCAGTGCCCTACGGCGTCGCCATCATCGACCTGACGCTGAACGCCATCGCCTATCACCACCAGACCGCCAGCGGCAAGCGCGCTCCCGGCGTGCTGCCCATCCCCAACGACGTCGCCGACGTCGCCTTCCTGGCCGACGACGAGATCTGGCTGGCCACCGGCGCGGGCGCCACCGTGATGCGCGGCAACAAGGTGCGCGTGTACACCGAGTCGGATGGCCTGGAGAGCGAGATCCTGCACGGCATCGCGGCCACCGAGGGCGGCATGGTCTTCGTGGCCTCGCGCGGCGGTGTGGGCCGCTTCGATGGCGAGCAGTGGTCGTTCCCCAGCGTGCTGCGGGTGCGCGCGCGGGCCATGGCGCGCGGCAGCGACGGCCGGCTGTGGATGGGCACCGATCGCGGGGTCGTCGCCTATGACGGCCAGCGCACCGAGCTGGTCAACCGGCGCCGCGGCCTCATCGACGACGACGTCGAGAACATCGCGGTCGATGGCTATGGCCGGGTCTGGGCGCGCACCGCGACCGCGCTGCACATCCTCACGCCCCAGAAGCGCTAGCCAGCGGCCCGCGACAGCCAGCTACGCTGACGCATGGCGTCATGTGGCGCACACTGTTTTCCTTCTCTGCCAGAGTGGTAAGCTCCGCGGCTGAATCGAGGAGTGTTCATGCTTGGCTTGAATTCGCGTCGTATCGTGGTGGCTTTGCTGGCGCTGGCGGGCTGTGGTGGCGACGATGGCGGCGGCAGCACCAGCATCGAGTGCGGCACCGGGACCTCGGGACCGGTCGCGCTGGGAGCGCCCGCGCTGACGGTCACCGGCTCGGGCGCCAAGGCGCTGGCCGGCGCGTCGATCGCCGCCCCCGACATGAAGGCCACCGCGCCGGGCACCGTCACCATCGGCTGCGCCGCCGAGGCCATCGTGCCGGTCGGCTTCACCGCGCTGTCGCCGGCGGTCTCGTTCGGCCCCGACGGCGTCGCCTCCGGCCTGCGCATGTGGGAGGTCACCGTCCCGTATCGCCCCGCCCTGATGCCCAAGGGCGCGCACTACAACTCGGTGCAGGTCTTCGTGCGCCGCAAGCCGGGCCAGCAGGCCTTCGCCGCCGCGGTGCCCAACCTGACCTTCGACGACGACGCCGGCGTGGCGCACTTCCGCATCGCCGAGCTCGGCACCTACCAGATCGCCATCCGCCCCGAGGCCGCCATGCCGCGCGCGCGCAAGTACGTCAACCGCGCCATCGTGGGGATCTCGATGGGCGGCGGCGGCGCGGCCCACATCGGCCTGGCCAACCCCGACAAGTTCGACGTCATCGCGGCCATGGTCCCGGAGCCGGGCATGGACCTCAACTACTCGCTGCGCATGTTCCGCGACATGCGCTTCGGCGGCTTCTGCACCAAGGCCGACGAGATCGCCACCGCCGGCGCCAAGAAGATCGGCATGGAGTGCCCGCTGTCGCGCGAGCCGCTGGTCGACCAGAACGAGCTGCCGTCGACCTTCGAGAAGCTGCTGTATCAGAAGGGTGAGGGCGTCGGCCTGACCCTGGATCGCAGCCTGTACCTCAAGGGTGTGCGCGACTTCTCGCGCGCGTACTCCAACGTGGCGCTGTGGAACTCGACGGATCCGTACCTGCCGCCGGGCGTGCCCGAGTCGTGGACGCAGAAGACCGTGGAGTCGCGCTGCGGGGCGAACCCCGACGCGCCCATCATCCTCAAGAACTTCTATGACGCCCGCTTCAACCCCGACGGTGACAAGGACGTCATCACCTTCTGCGACGGCAACGACTCGTCCGCGGGCCTGGGCCTCGGCGTGTTCGACCCGGCCGCGACGCGCGACGAGCCGGCCGAGAACTTCCTGGCCGTCGACGTCAACGGCAACGGCAAGCGCGACCAGGGCGAGCCCGCCATCTTCCAGCAGGGCGAGGACTGGGCCGACGTCGGCAGCGACGGCAAGGCCAGCAGCGAGGAGGCCGGCTACAACGCGACCACGAACCCCGACCCCGCGGGCGACGACTTCCACTACCTCAAGAACCCGCTGGGGACCGAGGGCGACTTCCGCTACGAGCAGGGCGAGCCCTACATGGACTGCGGCGTCGACGGCGTGTGCGGCAAGGGCTGTGCGCAGGGCAGCGCGCCGGGCTGCTACGACTATGGCGAGGGCGACGGCAAGCGCACCGACACCCCCAACCTGGAGCGCTGGCGCTCGCGCAGCCCGCTCGATCTGTGGAACAAGCTGACGCCCGCGCAGCAGGCCCGCCTCGACATCTATGTCGACGCCGGCATCCGCGACTTCCTGAACTCGCACGTCTCGGCCAACAGCTTCTTCGGGCAGCTGGTGGCGCAGAACAACCCGGGCCGGATCTATGACGAGTTCAAGGCCACCTACGTGAATCCGACCGCGCGCAGCGCCGACATCACCAACTTCGACTTCACCCGCCTGGGCCGCCACATGTACGTGCGCTACGGCAACCCCGACGCCAGCGAGACCGAGCAGGAGCGCGGCGACGGCCGCCACGTCGGCACCGGGCCGCAGGTCGTCGATCGCATGATCACGACCTTCGCGTACATCGCGTCGCGCTATCCGCAGGGCGACCGCGAGGCCTTCGGCACCTCGGCCGACAACTTCAAGCGCGGCCTCAGCTTCACGTCGACCGCGACCGGGCGCATCACGCCGTACTCGCTGTTCGTGCCGCCCGGCTATGACGCGCCCGAGAACGCCACCAAGCGCTACCCGGTGGTCTACTTCTTCCACGGCTACGGCATGTCGCCCGAGGACCTGGTCGACCTGTCGGCCATCTTCTCCAACTTCATGGTCAGCCCGCAGATCCCCAAGGAGAAGCGCTTCCCGAAGTTCCTCATCGTCTACGTCGATGGCCGCTGCCGGCCCGGTGGCAACCTGCCGCTGACCGGCGGTGACATGTGCGAGCGCGGCACCTTCTACACCGACGCCGCCGGCAACACGACGGCCAAGATGGAGAGCGACCTGTTCCAGCTGATGAACTTCATCGACGCCAATTACCGCACCAAGGGTGAGGAGACGCTGCAAGTCGTCGACTGACGGATGCCGGGTGCGCGTGCGCGGGTGGTGGCAGCAGGGCTTGCGCTGCTGATGGGGGCTGGTCTGGCGGCGGCCAGCCCGGGGGCGCGGCGGGCTGCGCCCATGGTCGGGGGCGTGGCGTCGCGCGCGCCGGGGGACGTCGAGCTGCAGCTGACGTTCGACCCCGCGGTGGCCCAGCTGGGCAAGTCGCAGGGGCGCTTCTGGCGGGTCGGGCTGGGCGCCCTGATGACGCTGTCGGAGTCGGTCGAGCTGACCGCCGCGGTGGTGGCGCAGCAGCCGGCCGCGGGGGGCGAAGGCGCGCGCCTGGAGCGGCTGCACGGCGCGCTGGAGTTCCGCGTGCTGGGGCGGACCCCGGATGGCGCGCCGCGCGGCTTCGAGTCCAAGCTGGTGTTCGAGTACGGGCTGCCGCTGCTGGCGGCGGATGGCAGCGCGCCGTCGAGCGTGCGCACGTCGCATGTGCTCGACGAGCGCGTCATCCTGGGCGGCGCCAGCGGGCTGTGGAGCTATGGCGTCAGCCTGGGGCTGTCGCAGGCGCTGGCCGGTGCGCGCCAGGACGACGGCGTGGGCGGCACCTTCGGGGTCTCGCTGGCGCGGGCGCTGGCGCCGCTGGAGCCGTGGCCGCGCGCGATGCTGGGGCTGGAGGTGTTCGGCGATGTCAGCTTCGACGGGCCGACCACGCATGGGCTGCCGGGGGATGATGGCCTGGCGCTGTATGCCGGGCCGACCATGAGCTTCGCGCTGGGGCGGGTGTGGGGCGGGCTGGGGCTGTATCCGGCGCTGGCGGCGCCGGAGCTGGGCCTGCTGGGGCGGGTGATGTTCGGGTTCGCGCTGTAGCTGGGGCGAAGGCGGGGTGACGGGCGGCGAGGCGACGGGCGGCGGGCGACGGGCGACGGGCGACGGGCGACGGGCGACGGGCGACGGGCGACGGGCGACGAGGCTACGGCGAGGTGCCGCCGACCCGGCGCGGCGGGCTGGCGGTCGCGGGCATCGGCCGCTTCATGGACGGGCCGCCGTGCATCGGCATCGGGCTCGAGCCGCCCTTGGCCGAGACCAGGAAGAAGACCGCGCCGAGCGGCGCCATGCCGGCCACCGGCAGCACGTCGCTGAGCGACTTGCCGGTGGCGCTGACCAGGACGGTCTTGGTCGCGGCGTTGGTCGCGACGGTCGCCGGGAAGTTGCCGTCGCCGGTCCAGGCCTCGATCAGCTGGAGGATCTGCGGGCGGAACTTGGTCACCATGGCGCCCTGCTTGCCGAAGCTGGGCAGCGCGGCCAGCGCGAAGCGGGCCATGCCGCGGGCGACGTGGTGGTTGGCGCGCATGAAGGAGACCACGCCCTCGGAGAAGTCGGCGGCGCGCTGCAGGCCGGCCGGGGTCTTGGTGGTGACGGTCCAGCCCACGCCGTTCGACTTCAGCCAGAACGCGCCGTAGTCGAGGCCGGTCAGGAGGTCACGGTGCATCATGGCGTCGCTGCCCCGATCACGGCTGCCCTTGGAGAGCAGCATCTTGCGCGTGGCCGCCGAGGGCGACATCGCGATCAGGAAGAACGGCTTCTCCTTGTCGAAGAAGCTGGTCACCCGGGTGGCGCCCTTGGGCGCGCGCGGCTTCCACACGCCGGTGCGCGCCTTGACCAGGCCGGCGGGGCCCATCAGCAGGGTGCCGGTGTCGACCTGGGCCAGCAGCTTGCCGTCGGGGGTCGGCATGGTGGTCTTGCCGTTGCTCTTGGTGGTCGGCGCGCCCATCTTGCTGGCCACGCGATCGAGCAGATCGGGCGGGAAGTTGCCGCGGAAGCTGACCAGGAACTCGCCCTCGCGCAGCAGCGAGGGCACGAACACGGTGACCGACTTCATGTCGGTGATGAAGTCGACGCCCGAGGTGGCCTTGGCCATCATGCGCATCTGCTCGACCTGGGCGATGCCCTGGCGCACGGCGCTCTGCACGTCGGGGTTGGCCTTGAAGGCGGGGTGGTTGGGCAGCCCCTGCACCTTGGACCAGTTGTCGGCCAGCATCGGCTCGACGTCGAGGTGCACCATGACGTCGGAGTCGTCGGGTGCGTAGCGCAGCACCTCGGCGGCCGGTGGGGCGTTGGGGTTCGGTTGCACCCCGAAAGTGGTCAGAGACAGCAGGACGAAGACGAGCTCGGCGGCACCCATGGGACCCTCCTGGCTGCGCAAGGTATCCGATCTGGTTCGGCTTTTGGGGAGAGGGGTGAATAGAGGGTCAGGTTTTTTGCCCCCCAGGCGGACATCCGTACAGTTGAACCATGGCCCCTCCCGTGCCGCAGGCAGTCCGGCTCCCGGAGCACAGCGCGCTGGCGGTGTGGGCGCGCCGCTTCGTGGCCGCGGGCGTGCTGGCGCTGGCGTTCGGCTATGTGCCGTATCGCGTGCTGGGCGAGCGCGGGCTGTCGCGCGCGATGACCATGGAGGACGAGGCGCGCGCACAGCGGGCCAGGATTGACGGGCTGCGCGAGAGCAACGCCCAGCTGCGCCGCGAGGTCCAGCTGCTGCGCACCGACCTCGGCGCCATCGAGCGCGTCGCGCGCGACCAGCTCGGCATGGTCAAGCCTGGCGAGGAAGTCTTCCAGCTCGAGGGCACGCCGTGAACCTGATGTGGCGCGGCCTGCTGGCGGCCCGGCGCGCGCTGCGCCTGTCGCTGGGCACGCTGGCGGCCCTGGTCTTCGCCGTGGTGGTCGCCAGCGGGCGGCTGGGCGGCGATCTGCGCGGCGACACCCCGCGCGCGCTGGAGCTGCTGGCGGTGGCGGCGCTGGGCGTCCTGCTGATCGGCAAGCTGGCGGCGCGGCTGCGCTTCAGTCCGCCGCCGGCGCGGCTGGCGCGGGCGGCCTGGGAGGCGCGGGCGCTGCCGGCGTTCATCGAGCTGGAGACCGGCCTGGTCCTGGTGGTGGCGACCTGGGGCGTGCTGGAGCTGACCGGGGGGCTGCGCTCGCCGCTGCTGCCGCTGATCTATGCGCTGGTGGCCTTCGTGGTGACCTTCTCGCGGCGCTGGCTGGGCGCGCTGCTGGCGCTGGTGGCGGTGGCGCTGGAGGCCGCGGTGGTGTGGCGGCTGGGGCGCCCGGCGTGGGCGATGCGGGCGCTGGCGACGCACGCGGGCTTCGCGGCGTTCTTCGCCGTGCTGCACCTGGCGTTCGTGCATGGCGAGATCTGGCGCATGCGCCGCGAGTCGAGCGCGCGCATCCTGGCCGAGATCCGCGCCATGCGCGAGGAGGCGCGGGATTTTCGGCTGATCTCGACCGCGCTGGGTCAGGGCAGCCGGCCGGTGCGTTCACGCGAGGACGAGGAGACCAAGCTGTACCAGGGCGCGGTGGAGACCATCCACCAGTCGCTGTTCTACACGTTGGAGCTGGTCAAGCAGACGCTGGAGCTCAACACGTGCGTGCTGCTGTGGCTGGACGCCTCGGGCGAGCGGCTCAAGATCAAGGAGCTGGTGACCGACTCCGACGCGGTCAGCGAGCTGCCCATCTCGGCGGACGCCGGGGCGCTGGGCGCCATCGTGCGCGAGCGCGTGCTGGTCAACCTGCGCACGCCCAAGCGCGGCCACGTGGCCTACTACGCGGGGCCGGCCGAGATCGGCGCGTTCCTGGGGGTGCCGGTGCTGGAGGACGGCCAGCTGCGCGGCGTGCTGTGCGCCGATCGCTCCAGCGGGCGGCCGTTCGAGACCCGCGACGAGCAGGTGCTGGCCGGCGCGGCGACCCAGATCCTGCGCGCCATCCAGAGCGAGCGCGTGTTCGCGGCGGTCGAGAAGGGCAAGTACGAGCACGAGCGCTTCTATCGCGCCTCCGAGCTCCTGCGCAGCTGCCTGACGCCCGACCAGGTCTTCGACACCACCTTCCAGGCGGTGGCCGAGATCGCGGCCTTCGACGCCGCCGCCATCACGCTGTTCGACAAGGTCGAGAAGCAGCACACCATCGTGCGCGCGGCCGGCGAGGCCAAGGCGCTGGAGGGCCAGGCGTTCGGCGACAACGCCGGCCTGTGCGCCATGGTGGTCAAGAACAAGCACTACCTGCCGGCCAGCGGCGAGCTGCGCGATCGTGACACGCCGATCTACACCAAGCGGCTGCGCCTCAAGGGCGCCGAGTCGCTGCTGGTGCTGCCGCTGATCCGCGGCGGCGAGGCCATCGGCACCCTGATGGTGGCCAGCGCGCGGCGCACCGTGTTCACCAAGGACGTGCGCGACATGCTGGGCGTCATCGCCAACCAGGTCGCGGCCTCGCTGGACAACGCGCAGATGTACCGCCGCATGGAGGAGATGGCGACCACGGACGGCCTGACCGGGTTGACCAACCACCGCACCTTCCAGGAGCGCTTCTCGCAGCTCATCGAGCGCAGCGCGCGCCACGGCAAGAAGTGCACGCTGATCCTGACCGACATCGATCACTTCAAGAAGGTCAACGACACCTTCGGCCACCCCATGGGCGATCTGGTGCTCAAGCGCATCGCCAAGGTGCTGGAGGCCAACGTGCGCAAGATCGACATCGTGGCGCGCTATGGCGGCGAGGAGTTCGCGCTGGTGCTGGAGGAGACCGACGCCGAGGGCGCGCTCAAGCTGGCCGAGCGCATCCGCATGGACGCGGCGGCGCAGTCCTTCACCAAGGAGGGCGGCCCGGCCACGGTGACGCTGTCGCTGGGCATCGCGTGCTTCCCCGATGACGCCCAGGACAAGGTCGCGATGATCGCGGCGTCCGACAAGTGTCTGTACGCGGCCAAGCACGCCGGCCGCAACCGCGCGGTGCTGGCGTCGAGCCTGGACGGGGCCGCGCAGGCCAGCAAGGCGCGGGCGCTCAAGGCGGGTTGACCGGGGCGCCGCGAGGCGCTGTGCTATAGACCCGGGGATGAGCGAGGCGCCTGCCGCACCGACCGCGAACACCCCCAAGGGGCGCAGTGGGCGCGTGGTCGCCGTCATCATGGCGACGCTGGTGCTGCTGGCGACGGCGGGCTTCATCGTGGTCAAGGTGTGGCCCAAGACCAAGGCGGCGCGGGTGCAGGCGCGCGTGGTCAAGTGCCTCGACGAGGTCGCGCGCATGGACCAGCCCGCGGTGCCGGGCGCGCCAGGGGCAGGGACCGGGGCGAGCGCGCCGGCGGCCGCGGCGGCGGCGCCAGCCACGGACGCCGAGGTCGAGGCCCAGCTGGAGCGCTGCGCCAAGCTGGCGGGCGGCTTCAGCGAGGTCGCGGGCTTCCCGGGCTGGGGCGCCGAGGCGGCCAAGCGCGAGGCGCAGGCGCTGGGCGTCATCTCGCTGACGGCGTTCGATCGGGCCGAGCGCGCCCGCCTGCAGGCGCCACCGGGCAAGGGCTCGCCGACGCCGGCGCTGGTGACGCGCACGCTGCTGCGCGCGCTGGAGCTGTGGCCCGAGGTGCTCGACGACCAGCGCGTGTTCCAGATGTGGCGCATGCTGGGGCAGCCCGCGGCGGAGAAGATCGACCCCACGCCGGCGCTGCGCTCGCGGCCGGCGGTGCGCCGGGCGCTGGTGCGCTGGGCGCTGCGCAACGGCGACTTCGCCAGGGCGCTGGGCTTCGCGAAGAAGGCGCTGCTGGCACGGCCCGACGTGCCGCCGCTGGACGCGCCCGATGGCCGGGCCATCGCGGAGGCCCTCGACGAGGCGCTGCTGCTCTGTGCGGTGGACGGCAAGTTCGCCAGCGCGGCGCTGGAGCCCATCGTGGCCTCGATGCAGGGCGGCACCCGGCAGGCGCGCTATCGGGCCGCGTGTGCGCTGGCGGGCGGCGATCTGCCGTCGGCGCAGGGCGCCTACGAAGCCGCCATCGAGGGCGCGGTGGACGCCGACGAGCGCACCCTGGTGCGCGGCGAGCTGGCGGCGCTGCTGGCGACGCTGAAGGCGCCCAGCGCGTCGCAGGTGACCGCGGCGCTGGCGCATGCCCGGGCTGCGCTGGCTGAGCCCGCGCCGACGCGGCCGCAGGCGGCGCGCGGGCGGCTGATGGCGCTGGCCGCGCTGGTGGCGCTGGCGCCCGAGGCCGAGGTGGCCAAGGTGCTGGGCACCATGGGGCCGCCGCCGTGGGTGTATGCGCCGCCGACCTCGCCCGAGGATGTGGTGACGCTGGATCGGGCGCCCCCGGTGGCGCCGGAGCTGCTGGCGCGCGCGGCGGAGCGCGGGCAGGTGGCGGAGTGGCGGGTGGCGTTCCTGCTGCGCCAGGCGCTGGAGGAGGCCCGGCTGGAGCGGCTCGAGGCGGCGCGGGCGACGCTGGCGCGCGCGCGCGAGCTGGCGCCGCGGCAGTGGGAGCTGCGCCACCTGACCGTGATGATCGACGCGCTGGCGAGCGATCCCGGGCTGTCGCCGACGCCGGAGGAGCGCGATCGTGATCGCGAGGTGCTGGCGCAGGGCGCCGGTGAGCTGGACCAGCTGATCGCCGATGCGCGGGCGGCGGCGCCGCCGGGGCGACCGGCCCCGCCGGCGGCGACCACCAGCCTGGGCGTGCTGCTGATCAGCCGCGCCGCGCTGGCGATGCGGCAGGATCTGCGCGCGCGCGCCGGGGAGCTGCTGGGCGAGGCCTGGCCGCTGGTGGCCTATGTGGACACCCAGACCGACGGCGCCGATGCCCGCGGCGCGCACTGGCGCGGGGGCGCCGGGCTGCGCTCGCTGCGCGCGGTGGTCATCGCGCTGCGCGGCGACCACGCCGAGCTGGACGCGCTCAAGCTGGAGATCGCGCGTGACAAGGGGATCTCGGAGGACGAGGCCGAGGTGGTGCAGCTGGCCATGGACCTCAGCGAGAGCCGCACCGCCGACGTGGCGCGCGCGCTGGAGCCGGCGGTGATCGGGTTCGGGCCGTCGTTCGCGGCGACCCCGGCGCGGCGCGAGCTCTTGCTGCGCGCGCTGGGGCGCGACGGCCTGCTGCGCGCGCAGGTGCGTACCGACGGCGAGCCGCAGGATCGCCGCGCCTGGCTGCTGCTGCGCCGGGTGCTGGGCGGCATGCGCGCGGTCGCGGAGCCGGACCCGGCCACGCTGCCGCCGACGCAGGTGCAGGATCTGCTGCGGTTCTAGGACCTTTCGGAGGTCTTCCAGGGCAGCTCGGCCAGGCGGGCGGCCAGCACGGCGGCGCCCTCGACGAGGCGGGGGCCGGGGCGGTTCCAGTAGGCGTTGCCATCGAGGACGAGGACGCGGCCGGCGCGCACGGCGGCCAGGCTGGCGATGGCGGGGCGCGCCAGGACGGTGGGCAGCTCGGCGGCGGTCTGCGCGGGCGTGAAGCCGCAGGGCAACAGGACCAGGACGTCGGGGTCGGCGCTGGCGACGTCGTCCCACGGGATGGAGTGGGTCGGGCCGCCGTCGTGGCCGAGGATGGGGTCGGCGCCGGCCAGGCGCAGCAGCGCGGGGGTCCAGTGGCCGGCGACCATGGGCGGGTCGAGCCACTCCAGGGCCAGCACGCGGGGGCGGCGGCGCGGGCCGAGGTGCAGGCTGGCGGCGGCGCGCTCGGCGCTGCGCGGGCCGAGGTGCAGGGTGGCGGCGGCGCGCTCGGCAGTGCGCGCGGCCAGGGCGGCGGCGGCGGTGCGCAGGCGGGCAGCCAGGGCGACGCCGCGGGCCGGCACGCCGGCGGCGCTGGCGACGCGCTCGGCGTCGCTGAAGGTGTCCTCCAGCGTGCGCGGGGACAGCGCCAGCAGCTGGGTCGTGGCGCCGACGGCGCGGGCCAGCGCGCTCTGCACGTCGGCCAGCGACACCGCGCAGACGTCACACACGTCCTGGGTCAGCACCAGATCGGGGGCCAGCGCGCGCAGGCGGTCGAGGTCGACGTCGTACAGGCTGAGGCCGGCCATCGAGCGCTCGGTGACGGCGCGGTGGATGGCGGCCGAGGTGTCGGCGGCGGCGCCCAGGCGCGCGCGCGTCAGCGCCGGCAGGCCGCGCGCGGCGGCCGGGTGGTCGCACTCGTGCGAGACGCCGACCACGTCGAGGCCGAGGGCGAAGGCCAGCTCGGTGGCGCTGGGCAGCAGCGAGACCACGCGCATCGCGCCGGTCACTCCAGGACCGAGTCGGGGCTGAGGACCAGGTACTGCTCCGCGACCTCCTGGCTGCCGAGCGTCAGGCGCAGGCCGTGGTCGCCGCCCCAGATCAGGGTCGCGGTGCCGGCGCTGGAGTCCTCGACCTCGACCGCGCGCGCGGGGCGGCGCGAGCCGTCGGCGAAGGCGGCGACCACCAGCCAGTCACCTTCGGGGCCGCGCTCGGGTTCGTAGCGCACCCGTGTGATGGTGCGCGGGATGGCCTCGGGGATGGTGCGCCAGCGCATCACGGTGCCCTCGAGGCCGTCGTGCGCGTCGACCACCACGTCCACGAACACCGGCGGATGCATGCCTGTCAGGTACGCCGCGGGTGGGCGGCGGTCAAGGGCGCTTGAAGACGCGCATCAGGTAGTACAGCGAGGGCGCCAGGATCAGGCTGCCCAGGGCCAGCGCGAGCAGCAGCAGGCGCAGCGTGGCGTCGGGTGCGGCGGCGTCGGCCAGGGTGACGTCGGGGACGATCAGGAAGGGGCGCTGCGCCAGCCCCAGGCCGCCCACCATCAGCATGACCTGCGCGATGGCCAGCACCCGCGCCAGGCGGAAGCGCCGGGTCAGCAGCGCCGCCAGCGCCAGCACCGCGACCGCGCCGGTGCCGAGCTGCAGCGGCCAGCCCCAGCTGGCCCCGAACAGGCGCGCGCTGAGGTACGCGGTGCCCGGCCCGGCGCTGGCCTTGATGCCCCAGGCGATGGCGCCGAGCAGCACGCCCGAGGCCAGCGCGCGGCGGCGAAAGTCGCCCTGCAGCGCGGGGTCGCTGGCCTCGCAGCACAGGTAGACCGCGGCCAGGAAGCTGAACAGACACAGCACCAGCAGGCCCACCGCCAGCGGGAACCAGCCCAGCCAGGACCAGAAGCCGCTGACCACCAGGCCGCGCGTGACCCGGACCTCGCCGCCCACGATGGTGCCCAGGCTGATGCCGAGGAACACCGGGGTGACCACGCTGGCCACGGCGAAGACCCGGCCCCAGCGCGCCTGCGTCTCGCCGGGCGCGCCATACTGGCGGAACACGAAGGCCGAGCCGCGCGCCACGATGCCGACCAGCATCAGGGTCAGCGGGATGTGCAGCGCGGTCGCCGCCGGCGCATAGCCGCGGGGGAAGCCGACGAACAGCAGCACCACCAGCAGGATCAGCCAGACGTGGTTGGCCTCCCACACCGGGGCGATGACGCGCGCGATGAGGGCGCGCTGCGCGGGGGCGCGCGGGCCGCTGGCCAGGAGGTCCCACACGCCGCCGCCGAAATCGGCGCCGCCCAGCAGGGTGTACAGCGTCAGCGCCACCAGCATGCCGAGCGCGACCCACTCGTGGAGGGGCAGGCCCAGCATCAGGTCGCCGCCTTGTCGTCGCCGTCGGAGGCCGAGGCGCGGATCATGCGCGCCAGCACCCAGGCCACGGTGACGCCGAGGCCGAGATAGATGATGGTGAAGCCGATGAACTTGTAGACCAGCCCGGGCATCGGGGTGGCCGCCTCGGCGGTGCGCAGCACACCCGTGATGACCCAGGGCTGGCGCCCGACCTCGGTGACGATCCAGCCCGCCTCGATGGCCAGGAAGCCGAGCGGGGCGCACATGATGAGCGCCTGCAGGAAGCGCCGCGAGTCCCACCACGGCGCCGGCCTGCGCCGGCCGCGCCACCAGCGCAGCGTGGCCCACAGCATGACCAGGATCATCAGGCCGCCCATGCCGACCATGGCCTGGAAGGCCCAGCGCGTGATCGGGTGCGGCCAGTCGGCGCGCGGGATCTCCTCCAGGCCGCGCACCACGGCGTCGGGGTCGTTGAAGGCCATCAGCGACAGCAGGCCGGGCACCGCGACGGGGCCGACATGCAGCGGCGCGCGCGCCTGGGTCTTGACCAGCCCCTCGATGGCGGCCAGCTTCATGGGCTGCTCGCGCGCGATGACCTGGCCCGACCAGTGGCCGACCACGCCCTGCGCCAGCGCACCCGGGATGGCCACCGCCAGCGCGATCACCAGCGCGCGCCCGTGCAGCGCGCGGTTGGCCCGCCCGCGCAGCAGCGCCCAGGCGTGCACCCCGGCCATCGCCAGCGCGGTCGCCAGGTAGGCCGCCAGCAGCATGTGCACGACCTGGTGCGCGGCGTGCGGTGACAGCATGGCGGCGATGGGATCGACGTCGCTGATGACCAGCTGCCCGGCGCCGTCGCGGTGCCAGGTGAAGCCGGTGGGCGCGTTCATCCAGGCGTTGGCCAGGATCACGAACAGCGCCGACAGCGCGCCCGACAGCGCGACCACGATCCCCGCGGCCAGGTGCCAGCGCGGCGCGACCCGATCGCGGCCATAGAGATAAATGCCGAGAAAAATGGCCTCGGTGAAGAAGGCGAAGCCCTCCAGCGAGAACGGCATGCCGATCACGCCGCCGGCGTGGCGCATGAACTCGGGGAACAGCAGGCCGAGCTCGAACGACAGCACGGTGCCCGACACCGCGCCGACCGCGAACAGCACCGCGGTGCCCTTGGCCCACGACTTGGCCAGCTTCAGGTACAGCTCGTCGCCGGTGCGCCGCCACTGGATCTCGGCGATGACCATGAACAGCGGCATGGCGATGCCGATGGCCGCGAAGATGATGTGAAACACCAGCGAGAGCGCCATCTGCCCTCGCGCGAACAGGAGATCCGACACGGGGCTTGGATGCCGGCTACTTCTCTTGCGACTGCAACCAGAGCGCCAGCTCGCCATAGAAGCGGTGGCAGTCGAAGCCGTTGCCGGCGCCGGCGGGGTCGTTGAGGATCTGGCAGATCTCGTCGGCGTGGTCCGCGGGCAGACAGCCGAGGAAGCGGCCCCAGCGCGCCGACGGCACGCCGACCAGGCCGTCATGCGGGGCGCCCTGGCGGTCCATCACCACCGAGGGGGCGTACATCACCGGGTCGGTCGGATCGACGGTGCCGGCCCAGCGCGCGACGAAGGCGGGCGCGGCCTCGCCGTCGGGCTTGCACGCGGCGCCGCCTGCGGCCAGCCGGGTACGCCCGGCGATCGAGTAGTAGGCCACCCCGGGGGCGTCGGTGATGCGGGCGTTGAAGCCGGCGGCGCCCGCGCTCGACAGGTGGCCGAGCTGCGCGCGCAGGTTGGACTCGTAGCCCATGGCGGCGCCGTACAGGTTGCCGATGGCGGCCATGACCTCCTGGGCGTCGCCGGGCAGCACGCCGAGGACGACGTCGGCCACCGCGGTGCCGCGATGCGGGGTCCCGATGGTGGTCACCGAGGCGACCAGGTCGGGCCGCGCGTGCGCGACCCAGCGGGCATCGAAACCACCCTGCGAGTGGCCGATCAGGTGGACCTTGCGCTTGCCGGTCTCGCGCACCACGCGCTCCACGAAGGCCAGCAGCTGGGCGCCGCGCACGTCGCTGTCGTTGAGCGGGTCGACCACCGAGAAGTGGGCGTCGATCCCCCCGCGCTGCAGGGTGCCCGCGACCCCGGCGAAGTAGTCGATGGGGCCGATCTTGGCGAAGCCGCCCATGCCGTGCGCGAGCACCAGCGGGTAGGGGCCGCCGGGCTGGCCGTCGGGCGCGGGGCTGCTGCCGGGCGGGCGCTGCAGCACCGGCGCCGGGCCGTCGTCCCCCGTGGCGGCGGGCGTGGCGCCGGGGCCCGGCCCCAGCTCCTGGGTGCTGCACGCCGCTGTCATCACCGCCACCGTCACCAGTCCGAGCCCGAGCCACGCTGCACGCATCGGCCGCCTCCTGAAGGCGATTCGGCGCGCAGCTTAGCCCCGTTCAGATTCTGAGGGAAGTTCTGGCTACTTCAGGCAGGCACAGGCGACGTCCAGGGAGAACAGCGCCTCGGCGGCGGCGCCATGGCGAGCGCCCGCGGCGGCCTCGTGGGTGAAGCTGCCGTCCACCGCCTGGCGATAGCGCTTGATGATGCGGTCGCGGTCGCGCGCCAGCTCCGTCAGCGCCGCCGTCAGCGCGTCCATGTCGTCGCGCGTCGAGTAGATCCCCAGCGACGCCCGCACCATGCCGGGCACGGTGCGCCGGTCGCCCGCGGCCAGCGAGGTCAGATAGTCGCGCTCCTCGCCGGGGCCGACCTTCAGGAGCTCCTTCACATAGGGGTGCGCACAGAAGCAGCCGTCGCGCACCGCGATGTTGTGATAGTCGTCGAGGTACGCCGCGACCAGCCCGTAGGGCACGCCGGCCAGCGCGAACGAGAACACCCCGACGCGCGCCGCCGGATCCTCGGGCCCGAACAGGTGCAGCCCGGGCACCGAGCGCAGCCGGTCCATGGCATAGGCGGTCAGCGCCTCCTCGGCGGCGGCCACCGCGTCCATGCCGACCTGCTCGAGCAGGCAGGCCACCATGCCCAGCGACAGCGTGCCCGGGATGTTGGGCGTGCCGGCCTCCTCGCGCGCGGTGATCTCGTCCTTGACCTGGAAGTCCTCGGTCGACACGTACTCGACCATGCCGCCGCCGACGTCGCCGATGCAGGCGCGGCGCTCGAACGGCGCGAACGACCCCGCCAGCACGCCGCGCGACCCCGGCGCGTACAGCTTGTGGCCCGACAGCGCCACGAAGTCGAGCCGGGCATCGGCGGGCATGCCGTGCGGGTGCAGGTCGAGCGGGCGGTGCGGCGCCAGCTGGGCGGCGTCGACCATGATGCGCGCGCCGACCGCGTGCGCCATGCGCGCCAGCTCGTAGATCGGGTTGAGCACGCCGGTGACGTTGGACGCCCCGGTGACCGCGAGCAGCCGCACCCGCGAGCCCTCGGCCTCCAGCACGCGCGCCAGCTCGTCGGTGTCGAGCCGCCCGTCGGCCGTCACGCCGATCACGCGCAGGTTGTGGCGGCCCACCGCCTCGACCCAGGGCAGGATGTTGGAGTGGTGCTCCATCCGCGTGGTCACCACGATGGGGCGGCGCAAGAGCTCGTCGAGCCCCTCGGCGACCTCGGGCACGGCCTCACGCAGGAGATCGCGCAGCACGCCGGCGGCGCGCTCGTCGCGGAAGCGCTTGAGCACCAGGCGCAGCTCGGGCGCGAACAGCGCGCGGGCCAGGAAGTTGATGGCCCCGGTGGCGCCGTTGCCGGGCAGCAGCACCACGTCCTCGGCGGGGTCGTAGCCCACGAAGCGACCGACCCGGTCGCGCGTGGCCTCGATGGCCTCGGTGGTGGCGTGGCCGGCGCGATGCGCCCGGGTGTGCGAGTTGGCGCTGGCGGCCTGGAAATAGGCGCCCAGGCCGTCATGCACCGCGCGCGGCATCAGCGCGGTCGCGGTGGTGTCGAGGTACACGCGGCGGCGCAGCCCACCGCCGCCCAGCACCGGGTCGACCCGGTCCAGCCCGATGAAGTTGCGGGCGAGCCGGGTCAGCGCCAGGTCGGCGGGCAGGGGCAGGGGCAAGCTCATGGGGGGGATTCTACGCCGCGCGCGACGAACGTCCAGCCAGCCGAACCATGTTCAGCGGGTGAACTCCAGATCCTCTTCGCTGAGGCGGACCAGGGTCTTCTGCAGCTCGTCGATCTTGAAGTTCTGGATGTTGGCGCTGCCGAGGTCGATGCCGGTGACCTTCATCTTCATCTTGGCGCCGGTGGCGGGCAGCGGATCGGGCGTCAGCGTGGGCAGCGTGACCGAGGTGGTGCCGTCGAAGGCCAGGATGGTCCAGATCGGCTTCTCCATGTTGACGGTGGCGTTCTCGGTGAGATCGATGCCCATCACGGTGGCGCCGGTGACGCCGCCGTGGCTGAAGGTGCGCGTGGCCGGCGTCGCGGTCAGGTTGGCCGCCGGGGGCAGCCAGCTCGACACCGCGATGGTGCTGGCGATGTTGACGTTGCGCTGCCACGACAGCGACTTGGGGCGCTCGTCCATCGCGGTGGCCTGGGCCTGCGCGATGAGGTCGTAGTGCGCGCCGCCCAGCGGGCCGGCCAGGCGCGGGATGAGGGCGCTGGGGGCGGTCGGGCTGAGGGCGGCGAAGAACAGCGCGAACTGGCCCTCGGCGCCGAGCTGCAGCGTCGGGAAGCCCTGGATCTGGGCCAGCCCGGTCGGCACGTTGGAGAAGCTGGCCATGGCGTTGGCGACGTCGCCGGTCGCGATCTGGGTCAGCGCCTCGTTGGTGACGGTGGCGCCGGCCGCGATGTTGAGGCCGGTGCGCAGGGCGTAGCCCTTGACCTCGACGGTGTTGTCGGCGTCGGTCATGGTGCCCTTGTCGTCGATCTCGGCGATGATCGCGAGGTGGGCCTGCGGGCCACCCTCGGTCTTCAGGGTCCAGTTGCAGTCGCTGACCAGGGTGGCGCCGAACATGGCGCGCACGCAGGTGTTGGCGCCGATCGGGATGGTGCCGGCACCGACGGTGACGTTGCGCATGCCCTGATCGATGTTGATGTCGTCCCCGAGCTGGCGCCGCGACGACGGCAGCACGATGGCGACCAGGAAGTGGTTGGCCGCGGTGGGCACCGCCAGGGTGTCCCAGCCCGTGATGCTGCCCGACACCGTGGCCAGCTGCGGCGTCACCACCAGCGGGCTGTGCGGCTTGAGCGGGATGGTGATGTTGGCGGCGTTGATGCCGATCCAGGTCGCAGCGGCATAGTTGGGCGCCGTCACCAGCACGGTCTGCTTGCTGGTCAGGCTGGCGTCGGTGAAGCTGGCCTTGCCGGTGCCGTCGGTGGTCCCGGTCAGGGTGGTGCCGACGCGCACGGTGGCGCCGACCAGGGGCGCGTCGGTGTCCTCGTCGATGGCGAACACGTGCAACGTGCCGGCGATGTTGCCGCCATTGGCGCCACCGCCGGGGATCAGCGCCGCGGTCAGGACGGTGGCGTCGACCGAGGCGTCGGCGCCGCCGCCACCGTCATCGTCGTCGCCGCAGCCGACGCAGATCACCGCAGCCAGGCTCACCGCCAACCCAAAGTGCCTTCTCATGTCGTAGCCCCCTATCCGAAGCCAAGGACAGCCAGTGACGATCCTACCAGTTTCAGCGCGTGAAGGGCAGCTCGTCGCTGGCGATGCGGGCCACGGTGTCGGCTGCGGTCTTGCTGCTGAAGCGCTGCAGGTTCAAGCCGGGGACGTCGATGGCGCTGGCGTCGAGGCGCAGCGGGGCGCCGCCGGCAGGAAACGGATCGGGGCTCAAGGCGGGCAGTGTCACCGCGGTGGTACCGTCGAAGAATGTGAGTCGCCACACACTGCCACTCTGTGCGCTGATGTTCATGGCGTGCACGGTGGCGCCGGTCGCGGCGGTGAAGCCGAACGACAGCGTGCCAGGGTTGGCGGTCAGCTGGGTCGGGGGCGCAAGCCAGCTGGTGACGTTGACGCCCGCGCCGAGGCTGATGTTGCGCTGGAACGCCAGCGAGGTGACGTTGCTCGGCGCCGGAGCCAGGGCCTGCGCGGTGACGTCATAGTGCGCGGCCGAGAGCGGCCCGACCAGCTTGGGCACCAGCGAGGTCGGCATGGCGGCGTCGGCCAGCACGAAGCCGAGGGAGAAGCGGCCGCCCGCGCTGGCCCCGCCGAGATCCAGGATGGGGACCGCGCGCGAGGTCGTCAGCGGCGCCGGCGGCGCGGCCAGCGTGATGCCGAGCGAGGTGGTGTCGGTGGCCGGGATCAAGGACAGCATGACGCCGCCCATGGTGGCGCCCGAGGCGACGTCGAGGCCGGTGACCACGGCATAACCGGTGACCACGCTGACGTCGTCGGCGTCGCTGGCGGTGCCGCGGTTGTCGCGGTCGACGATGAAGGCCAGCAGCGCCAGCTTGCCGGTGCGCGTCTTGACGCTGAGGTTGCAGTCGCTGATGGCGGTGGCCTGCACCATGCCCTTGATGCAGATGTTGGCGGGGATGGGCATGGGCAGGCCGCTCACGGTGCGGGTGCCCTGGGTGATGCCGACGGTGTCGTGATCGGGATCGTCGGAGGCGACCACGATGCCGGCGGTGAAGTGGTTGGTGGCCGGCATGGGCAGCGTGTCCCAGCCGGCGATGGTCGCCATCACGGTGCCGCTGGGGCTGGCCGCGGGCGGCGTCTTCGAGCGCACCGGGATGGTCAGGTTGGCGGCGTTGACGCCGACCCAGGTGGTCGGGGCGTAGCCGCTGGCGATGACGGTGACGGTCTGCTTGCCGGTCAGGGCGTCGGCGCTGAGCGCGACCCCGCCGGTGGCGTCGGTGGTGCCCATCGCGGTGGGCGTCGCGCTGGCGTTGATCCCGGCGCGCACGGTGGCGCCCGCCAGCGGCGCGTCGGTGTCCTCGTCGATGACGAACACCGCCAGCTTGCCCTTGATGGCGCCGCCGTTGGCGCCGCCGCCCGCGATCAGGCCGGGCTGGTCGAGGTCGTCGTCACCGTCGCCGTCACCGCCACAGCCGGTGATGGACAGGGCCAGCGCCAGCACCGCCATGGCCGAGGCCGGCCAGCTCTTCGCAGCACGCATGGGTCACTCCAGTCGCAGACAGGGACAGCCGGTTTCATCTTACACCGCACCGCGACAGCGGCGCGCGGGCGCGAATTCGGCTATGTTTCATGGGTGATCGCGGTCGGTCAGACGCTCGGCAACTACCGGGTCACCGGGACGCTGGGCCAGGGTGGCATGGGCGCCGTGTTCAGCGCGGAGCACCAGGTCATCGGCCGGCGCGCCGCGGTCAAGGTGCTGCACGCCGACCTGTCCAAGGATCAGGAGACCGTGCGGCGCTTCTTCAACGAGGCGCGCTCGAGCTCGCTGATCAAGCACGCCGGCATCGTGGACGTGCTGGATTTCGGCTATTCGCCCGATGGTGCGGCCTATCTGGTGATGGAGCTGCTGGAGGGCGAGAGCTTGCTCGCGCGGATGCGCCGCCAGCGCAAGCTGCCGCTGGTCGAGCTGGTGCCGATCGTCCGCCAGATCGCGGCCGCGCTGGGGGCGGCGCATGGCGCCGGGATCGTGCATCGCGATCTCAAGCCCGACAACGTGTTCCTGGTGCGCGACCCCGAGGTGGCCGGCGGGGTGCGCGTGAAGATCCTCGATTTCGGCATCGCCAAGCTGGCCGGTGACTCGGCCTATGGCGTCAGCCAGACCCGCACCGGGCTGGTCATGGGCACCCCGCTGTACATGGCGCCCGAGCAGTGCAAGGGCGCCGGGCAGGTCGACCGCCGCGCCGACGTGTATGCGCTGGGCTGCATGATGTTCGAGATGGTGACCGGGCAGGTGCCCTTCATCGCCGAGGGCGCCGGCGAGGTCATGGCCGCGCACATCCATGTCGCCCCGACGTGGCCGAGGATGATCGACCCGTCGATCCCGCCCGCGCTGGAGGCCATCATCCTGCGTGCGCTGTCCAAGCAGCCCGAGCAGCGCCAGCACTCGATGGACGAGCTGGCCGCGGCGGTCGAGCGGCTGCTGCCCAGCAGCAGCGCGCCCCAGCTGACGCAGGGCTCGGCGCCGATGGGGGTCCAGGCTGGGCCACCGTCGGGACCTGGGCAGGTGCCGGGCTACACGCTGGTGACGCCTCCTCCATATACCGGGCCGGGGGCGCCGGCCTTCACCCCGCAGCCGCCCTATCAGCCCCCGCCGACCGGGCCGGGGCTCGGGGCCGCGGCCACCAGCGCGGCGCCACGGCGGCGACGCGGGCTGTGGATCGCGCTGGGCGCGTCGGTGGTGGCGGCCGGGGCGCTGATCGCGGTGCTGGTCAGCCAGAGCGACAGCGGCGGCACCACCGGGGCCAGCACGCGGGTGCCAGTGCGCAGCGCGGCCGACCGCGAGGCCATCGCCGAGCACCTGGAGGCTGCCAGCGACGCCGAGGGCGAAGGTGACTACGAGACCGCCCTGTCCGAGCTGGAGTCGGCCTACGACCTGTCGCACGACCCCGATCTCCTGATGCGCATGGCCGAGGTGGCCCAGCACCTCAGCGGCCCGCGCGCGCTGGTGCTGTACAAGCGCTACCTGGGGGTGCTGCCCTCGGCGCAGCAGAACAGCCCGTCGGCCATGCGGGCCCGCAGCGCCGTCCAGGTCCTCAGCGCCAGCGCCATCGAGTTCCCCGGGGGCACCGACTACGAGCCGCCGCGCCCCAAGGCGAGCGACCGGCCGCGCGCGCGCAGCTTCTGATACCATCCCGCCGGGGATGATCGGCGAATACCTGGGCAGCTACCGCGTGCAGTCCAAGATCGGCGCGGGCGCCATCGGCGAGGTGTACCTGGCCGAGCACCCGCTGATCGGCCGCAAGGTCGCCATCAAGGTGCTGCAGCAGGAGTTCTCGAACGATCCCGAGATCGTCAGCCGCTTCTTCAACGAGGCGCGCGCGACCGCGATGATCGGCCACCCCGGGCTGGTGGACGCGCTGGACTTCGGCATGCACCAGCCCAGCGGCGCCGCCTACATCGTGATGGAGTACCTGGTCGGCGACACCCTGAGCCAGCACCTCGAGCGCATGAACCGGCTGCAGCCCGACGTGCTGATCGCGGTGGCCATGCAGATCGCCAGCGCGGCCGGCGCGGCGCACCAGCGGGGGATCGTGCACCGCGATCTCAAGCCCGACAACGTCATCATCGTGACCGATCAGTCGTACCCGTTCGCGATGCGCATCAAGGTGCTCGACTTCGGCATCGCCAAGCTGAGCGACGCCACCAACAAGACGCGCACCGGCAAGCTGCTGGGCACCCCGCTGTACATGTCGCCCGAGCAGTGCACCGGGTCGGGCGCGGTCGACCACCGGGCCGACATCTACTCGCTCGGCATCATGATGTACGAGATGGCGTGCGGGAAGCCGCCGTTCGGAGGCCGCGGGGTCTACGAGCTCATCATGGCGCACCAGAACACGCCGCCGGTGCCGCCGCGCCAGCACTCGCCGCTGGTGCCGCCCGAGCTGGAGGCCGTCATCCTGCGTGCGCTGGCCAAGCGCGCCGACCAGCGCTACCAGAGCATGGCCGAGCTGGCCCAGGACCTCGAGCGCATCAGCGGCGGCCGGCTGTCGGGGGCCATCGGCGCGGTGCAGCAGCCCACCCTGATGGCGCCCCACACGGCGCCGCAGCCGATCACGGTGGTGGGCACGAACACGCTGGCCAACCGGCTGGGGGCGGCGCCGCCGACGGTGCCGGCGGACGCGGTGGGTCGGGGCGCTGGCGGTGGTGGTGTGGGGCGCGTGCTGGTGGTCACGCTGGTGATCCTGGCGGCGCTGGGCGCGGGGGCCTACTTCTTGTTCCTGCATTGAGCTGACGAAGCGGGTATCGTCGGCGGGTGAGCGCGGAGCTGAAGATTGGCGAGCAGGCCGGGGCGCTGGTGTTCGACGTGCTGGTGGCGCCGCGGTCATCGCGCGAGCGGGTCGGGCCGGTGGTGGGCGACCGCGTCAAGGTGGCGCTGATGGCGCCGCCGGTCGAGGGCGCGGCGAATGCGGCGCTGGTGGCGCTGCTGGCCAAGACGTTCGGTGTGGCGCGCGGCGCGGTCAGCATCGTGCGCGGCGAGACCGGGCGGCGCAAGACGGTGCGGGTCGAGGGCGCGACGCGGGCGCGGCTGCTGGAAGTGGTGGCGGCGTGAGGGCGGCGGCGGTGAAGAGGGGAGAGAGGCAAACGCGACGGGGACGGCGGACACGGACACGGACACGGACAAACAGGTCACAGGTCACAGGTCACAGGTCACAGGCAACAGGCAAAGGGGGAGCGCGGGGCTGGTGTCGGGTGGCGCTGGTGTTGGGGTTGGTCGTGGCCGGGTGCAGCGGGCAACAGGGCAACGTCGAGCTGGATGTGGTGTCGCCCGGGACCGGGTCGGTGTTCGCGGGGCTGACCACGGTGCGCCTCAGCGTGGTGCGCGAGGGCGCGGCGGTCCTGATGAAGGAGGGCCCGGTCGGCGCGGCGGGGCAGATCGATGTCGACCTGTCGATCCCGGCCACCGGGGTGCTGGGCGATGTGCGCCTCGAGGGGCTGGACGCCGCGGGCACCGTGAAGGTGCGCGGGCGCCTGCCGCCGCTGGAGCTGGTGTCGAGCACCGGGGTGCTGAAATTGTGGGTCGCGCCGGTGGGGGCGTCGGCGAAGCTGCCGGCGACGCTGCCGGTGGCGGTGGCGAAGCCGGCGGGCGTGGCGCTGCCGTTCGGCGCGCTGCTGGCGGGCGGCGCCGCGGCGGGCGACGTCGCCAGCACGCAGATGCTGATCTGGAACCAGTTCTTCCTCGAGCTGCAGCCCGGCGCCGCGCTGCCGGGCGCGCGCAAGGGGCTGTGCGCGGTGGGCACCGACGTGCTGGGCGGCGTGCTGCTGTTCGGCGGCGCCGACGACACCGGCGCGGTCAAGGCCGACCTGTGGCGCTTCGACACCACGGCGCCCCCGATGGGCACCTACTCCAGCATCGCGGTGCCCGAGCTGGCCGCGCTGGCCCGGCGCGATGCCCGTGCGGTGCAGCTCGGCGACCTGGCGCTGGTGGCTGGCGGCAGCACGGCCACCGGCAGCGCCGACGGCGCCCTGCTGATCGAGCTGCCCAGCGTGACCGCGAGCGGCCGGGCCACCTTCATCAGCGCGACCGCCCGCAGCGCCCCCGCGCTGGCGGCCTCGGGCGGTGGCGTGGTGGTCGCGGGTGGTGGCCCCGCCGAGCGCTTCCTGGCCACCCCGACGCCCGCCTTCAGCCCGATCAGCGGCCCCGCCGTGCTGGAGACCATCACCGGCAGCGCCGCGGCCACGCTGCCCGACGGGCGCGTGGTCATCGCCGGCGGGCGCCTGGGCATTGGCGCCAGCGGCAACCCGTCGTCGCGCTCGCTGTTCGTGTACGCGCCGACGCCGACACCGACCATCACCGAGCTGCCCGACGCGCTGGCCACCGGACGCACCGACGCCACCGTCACCGTGGTCGGCGGCGAGCTCCTGGTCGCGGGCGGCCGCGACATGCTGTTCTCGCCGCTGGCCGACGCCGAGGTCTTCGACGCCACCACGCTGGCGCGCCTGCGCGTGATCCCGCTCAGCGGACCGCGCTTCGATCACACCGCCATCCTGCTCGGCAACGGCACCGTGCTGCTGGCCGGCGGCCAGTCGGCGACCGACACCCCGCTGGCCACGCTCGAGCTGTACACGCCCGAGAAGCTGTAGAACTAGTCCGTCCCGGTCTTGGGCGCGGGCGGCACCTCGTGCGACCCGGTGGTCTTGCGATGGCGCCCGTGCTGGCGCGGCGCGCGCACGCGGCGGCGGGCCACGCGCTCGGCGGCCTCGCCACCGGCGAACAGCGGCGGCGGCGCCACCTTGCGCGCGTGCGGCGCGGCCACGTGATAGACCAGCGACACGAACACCGTGGTCATGCCGTAGGCGAAGCAGTACTCGGGCAGGATGTGCAGCGGCCCGAACACGTAGCCGCCCACGGTGAGCAGCAGGATGACGACGTTGGCCAGCTTCCACGGCGTGCGCCCCAGCTTGGGCACACGCAGCGTCGACACCATCAGGATGGCGCCGATCAACATGTAGATCGGGAAGGCCTCCATGGCGCCGGGGCCGAGGTGCAGGCCACCGAACATGTAGTTGTCGTCCATGCGCCCGCGCGCCGCCGGACCGACCGCGCCGTACTTGATGATCGACAGGAACAGCGCGCCCAGGGTGCCGCCCACGATGGTCGTCGGCACGCCGAAGAAGATGCGCGGCGACCACGCCGGCATGGTGGTGATGTTGAAGCGTGCCAGCCGGAACGTCACCGCCAGCGCATAGAACAGGGTGACCGCGTACAGCGCCACCTCGCGCCAGCCGTCGCTGTAGCCATAGGCCGGGTTGTGGTGCAGGTAGCTGAAGGCCAGCGTCGCCGGGGCCACGCCGAAGGTCAGAAAGTCCGAGAACGAGTCGAGCTGCACGCCGAAGTTCGAGCTGCCATGGACCAGGCGCGCGACCGAGCCGTCCAGCTTGTCACCCAGCGTGGCCCACACGATGAACCAGGCCGCCGCCACGTGGTTGCCCGAGGCCGAGAAGAAGCACGACAGCACGCCCCACGAGATGTTGGCGCCGGTGACCAGGTTGGGCAGCCAGAAGCGCAGCGGGCTCTGGCGCAGCCAGCGCAGCATCAGCTGCCCCCGGAGGCGCCGCCCGAGGGCGACACGTCGGCATCGGACATCGGCGCGGCGACGACCCCCTCGGCCGCGGCCTCAGGCGGACGCTTGGGCCCGCTGGGCTCGCGCGGGACGACGTCGGGGCCGCCGCCGTCGGAGCCACGCGCGCCCCCGCCCTCGGCCCGGCTGTGCTCCATCAGCTTGGAGTACAGCAGCTGCCCCAGCGAGTCGACCATCAGGCGCTCGACGGTGCGCTCGACGTGCTGGCGCTCGGCGGGGTCGCTGTAGATGAAGCGGATGCCCATGCCGGGCTCGTGATCGGGGGCGATGCCCTGCGGGGGCTCTTCGCCCTCGCGCATGGTCCAGCGCACGTCGCCGCGCAGGCAGATCGGGTCAGGCAGGTGGGGAACCATCAGCTTGAAGAGGAACTCGGTGCCGACATCCAGGGGCTTCTTGGTCTTGATGAAGGTGCCGCCCTTGCAGATGTTCTTGGTGTAGTCGGCGAAGAAGGTGTTGAGCCGCTGGTACTCGACCCGCAGCTCGATCGGCGCGCGCGGGCCAGCCCGGTCATCGTCTGCACCGCCGGGCTGGGACATGGGTGTTAATCTACGTGCGCCTCGCCAATGGAGTCAACGCGCCATACCGCCCCGCGCCAGGTGATCACCGCCTTTTCCGAGATCTTCCGCGCCCACCTGCGCTCGCGTCGCTTCCTCGTCTGGGCCGGGCTGATGGCGCTGGCGGGCGCCATCCTGTGTTTCCAGCCGCTGTTCGATCTGTTCGGCTTCGAGTGGTGCTTCGCCATCGGCATCTGCGCCGCACCTGCGGCCATCGACACCGCGCGCGGGCTGGTGCACCGCGTGCGCGAGAGCGAGCTGCACGCGCTGGCCCGGCCGACCACGCCGACGCGCCTGATCTTCGCGCTGCTGGGGGTGTCGATCGCGCAGGCGTGGCTCCTCCTGGTGGTGCCGACGCTGCTCATCGCGCTGAACGCGCTGCGCGTGCCGCTGTGCGACCCCTGGACCGGGGTGCGCTGGCTGCTGGTGATGACGCTGCCCGGTGCGGCCACCTCGGCAGTGTTAGGAATGACAGCGGCGCTGCTGATGCCTCGGCGCTGGATGTCGTCGCTGGCGGCGCAGCTGTTCCTGGTCGGCTCGATCTTGTGGGGCGTGTACCGCTTCTATGCGGCGCCGGCCATCTTCGGCCACGACGCCTTCGTCGGCTTCTTCCCGGGCACGCTGTACGACGAGGAGCTGTCGATCCCACGCGCGCTGCTGTGGTACCGGCTGTACGCGACCATGTGGGTGGTCGCCGCGGTCGCCTTCGCCATCGCCGCGGTCGATGCCCGCCATGTGCGCCTGCGCTGGCATGCGCTGGCCGAGCGGCGGCGCTCGATCGGCGTCGGGCTGCTGGCGCTGGGCGCCGCCATCTTCCTGTTCTTCCAGGATGGCCGCCTGGGCTGGTATCCCAGCGCGGGCGCGGTGGCCGACGCCCTGGGCGGCCGCTACCGCACGCGCCACTTCGACATCATCTATGACGCCAGCGGCGCCATCGCCGACGAGATCGAGCTGGTGGCGCGCGATCACGAGTTCCGCTACGCGCAGCTGACCGAGGAGCTGGGCGTCGAGCCGGCCGGGCGCATCACCTCGTTCGTGTTCGAGAGCGAGGCGCAGAAGAAGCGCTGGATGGGCGCCGGCGACACCTACATCGCCAAGCCGTGGCGGCGCGAGATCTACGTGCAGGCGGCCGGTTTTCCGCACCCGGTCATCAAGCACGAGCTGGCCCACGTCTTCGCGGGCGCCTTCGGTGACCGCATCTTCAAGGTGGCGGCGCGGGTGGCCTGGTGGGGGCCCCTGCCGGTGCCGCAGTTCAACGTCGGCCTCATCGAGGGGCTGGCGGTGGCGGCCGACTGGCGTGGCGGCGGCCGGCTGACCCCGCACCAGTGGACGCGCGCGCTGCTCGAGCTGGAGCTGGCACCGCGGCCGGAGCAGCTGTTCGGCTACGGCTTCCTGAACTCGTCGGCAGGGCGCAGCTACACCACCGCGGGGTCGTTCTGTCGCTGGCTGATCGACCGCTATGGCATCGCGCAGATGCGCCGGGTGTATCGCTCCGGCGGTGACTTCGCCGGGGTCTATGGCAAGGGGCTGGGGGCGCTGGGGGTGGAGTGGCGCAGCTTCCTCCTCAAGGTGCCGCTGGCCGACGAGGACCGCGAGCTGGCGCGCGAGATCTTCAGGCGCCCCGGGATCTTCCACGCCCCGTGCGCGCGCTCGGTGGCGTCGGCGCGGGCGCGCGCCGGCGAGCGCGCCGCGCGCGGTGACACCAGGGGCGCCGTCGCGGCCTGGCACGAGGTCTGTCGCGACGACGCCGACGATCCCGCCAACCTGGTCGACCTGGCCGGCGCGGAGGAGCGCGATCAGCAGCCCGCGCTGGCGCTGGCCACGCTGGAGCGCGTGCTTTCGCACAAGAAGACCTCCGACTCGCTGCGCGCGCGCACCCTGGGCGAGCGCGCCCGCCTGCGCTGGCGCCAGGGTGATCGCGCCGGGGCGCAGGCCGATCTGGAGGCCGCGCTGGCGCTGCCGCTGGACGAGAACGCCGAGCGTCTGGTGCGCGCGCAGCTGTACGCCCTGACCGACCCGGCCGCGGCGCCGCACCTCGAGGCCTACTTCCTGGGCGCCACCCGCGCGCGCGAGGGCCGCAGCGTGGGCGCCACCGCCAAGCGCGCGCTCGAAAATGACCAGGCCATGGACCTCCTGCACGCGCACGAGCTCAGCGCGGCGCTGCCCGAGGTCGGCTTCGGCCCCTACCTGGTCGGCCGCGTGCTGACCGCCAAGGGGCGCTTCACCGAGGCGGTGCCCTACCTGGCGCGCGCCATCGCGCTGGGCCTGCCGCACCCGACCTTCGCCCGCGAGGCCGATCGCAACCTGGTCCTGGCCGCCTATCGCGCCGGCGACCTCGCCACCGCGCGCGCCGCCGCCCAGCGCCTCGCCGCACCCGACCAGCCCACCGGCACCCAGCTGCTGGGCCAGGACTGGCTCGACCGCCTCACCTTCGACGAGACCGGCGCCCTGCCCGGTCAGCCACCTCCGACGCCGTCACTCGACCCTCCAGCGCCTCCTGCACCTCCCGTCGACGCCGGCATCGACGACGCCGGCCCCGACGCCACCTGACCTACCCACGGTCACGGTCACGGTCACGCCCCACGCCCCACGGCCCACGGCCCACGCCGCTCACGGCGCCAGCGTCGGCACCGCGCAGCTCAGCCCCAGCGCATCGATATCCGCCCCCGCCCGGATGTCCGCCTGCACCGCGATCTGCCCCGCCGGACACCGCGACGGCGCAAACGGCGCGCCGCCACCGCCACCGATCGTCGGCAGCACATTCACCGTGCCCAGCGTCAACGGATACCCCGCCATCGACGGCCCGATCTGCAGCCGCGCACACTCGAACGTCAGATCATCGACCAGCACGCCCGAGTTGCCCGTGAAGCCGACCACGATCTCCTCGAAGCCGCACACGCGCGTCCACGGCGCGTCGCCGCCGGTGCCGCGGTTGGGCAGCGTGGCCCCAGGCGCGAACGCGATGCGGTAGTCGCCCGGCTCGCCGACCAGCGACACCGCCGCGCACAGCCCGCGGATCTGCCCGTGCGCGCTGCCCAGCATGCCGCTGAAGCCGACCAGCACCTCGCCCACCGGGCAGGCGTCGTTGAACAGCACACCACCGGCGGCGTTGCCGCGCAGCGGCGAGCTGCCCCCCGCGGTCAGCACCAGCGCCGACGGCTGCGCCTCGTAGCGCAGCTGCAGGCGCGGGCCCGCCAGCGCCGGTGACGCCGCGCCGCAGCTGCCGCCGCCATTGATGAAGAACACATGCTGGTCGAACGCCGGCATGGCGCCGCCCAGCGGGTTGGTCCCGCTCAGGGTCCAGCCCGAGGTGACCTGGAACGGCAGCCCGCGCAGATCGACGTTGGCGCTGCCGATGGGCGAACTCAGCCCCTCACAGTCGCGCGCCACGCCGAACGGGATGCGATCCAGCGGCTCGGCGGGGTCGCCGATGTGGCCGCTCGAGGTCGAGAAGGTGAAGTCGCTGGCGTCGATCTGCAGCGTGGCCGGGTCGAAGCGCACCCGGTTCCAGAGCGTGGTCAGGGTGGTCGACGCGCTCCAGGTCACCGGCGGCTCGCCGACGAAGTACATCGACCGGTTGCTGCCCTCCGAGGTGTGCACCAGCGGCAGGTAGGTCAGGGGTGTGGCCGCCATGTCGTGGCAATAGGCCGGATAGGGCTGCATCGACATGTTGCCGATGGCCAGCACGGCGGGACCGTCCTGGGCCGAGGGCACATCGGCGCGCAGCTCGGCGCAGCTGGCCGGGAACGGCGACGAGTTCTGGCACAGCGCGTTGCACATGTCGGGCTGGATGTTGAGGCCGTCGTCGCACTGCTCGCCGGTGTCGACCACGACGTCGCCGCAGCCGGCGGGCCGGCAGGTGGTCCGGCAGGCGTCCGCCACGGTGTTGGAGTTGAGCACGCCGTTGTCGCAGCGCTCGCCGGCGCCCATGTTGAGGAAGCCGTCACCGCACGACGGGCGGGTGCAGTCGGCGTCGCACTCGTCGTTGGAGATGCCGCCGAGGTCGCAGGCCTCGCCGCTGTCGGTCACGTTGTCGCCGCAGCTCGCGACGCGACAGCTGGTCCGGCAGGCGTTGGCCACGGTGTTGGAGTTGGCGGCGCCGTCGTCACAGGTCTCGCCCAGCGCGGCGTTGATGAAGCCGTCGCCGCAGCTGGCCGGCGTGCAGTCGGCGTCGCAGGTCGGGCTGTTGCCCGCGGTGTCACAGGCCTCGCCGTTGTCGGTGACGCCGTCGCCGCAGTGCGCCGGCCGGCAGTCGGTGCGGCAGGTGTTGGGGATGGTGTTGGAGTTGTTGGCGCCGCCGTCGCAGCCCTCGGTGAGGGTGTTGACGAAGCCGTCGCCGCACATCGGCGCGGTGCAGTCGGCGTCGCAGCTCTGGGTGTTGACCGCGCCCTCCTCGCAGCTCTCGCCGGCGGCCGCGTTGACCATGCCGTCGCCGCACATCACCGGGCTGCAGTCGGCGTCGCAGGTCGGGCTGGCGCCCTTGGTGTCGCACAGCTCGACGCCGGTGCGCACGAAGCCGTCGCCGCAGGTGGCCAGCTTGCACGTGGGCAGACAGCCGTCGTTGGGATCGGCGTTGCCGTCGTCGCACTCCTCGCCGAAGCCGGGCTGGCCGTTGCCGCAGCCGCACTGCGGCGTCTCGACGCAGCTGTCGTCGTTGCAGTCCATCAGCTGGTCGCCGTCGTTGTCGACGCCGTCGTTGCACTGCACCCCGGTCTCGGCCGGCGGCTGGTAGCTGACGATGAACTCGCAGCCCGACAGGGCCTGCGCCAGCACGAGCAGCAGCGCGCCGCGCGCGACCGCATTCATGGCCTTCATCTAGAACCGCCTCGCGGCCGACAGGCCGAAGCTCGAGCCACTCGCACCGGCCACGCCGCCGACGCCGACCTGGATCTTGCCCTCCGACAGCCCGCGCCCCTCGCGCAGGAAGAAGTAGGTGCTGACGCCCGCGCTCAGCGCGGCGGCGACGAAGGCGATGTCGCCGGCCAGGGCATAGTTCTGGCTGCTCGACTTGAGGTCGTCGAGCTCGGGGTCATCGATGGTGACGCCGCCCATCTTGGCGCGGTCGTCGTGGTCCGACGCCTTGGACAGCGCCATCACGCCGAGCACCACGCCGGTCACGGTCGCGGCCGCCGAGGCGCCGGCCATGATCCAGGCCTTGCGCTTGCCCGGCGTGCGCACCCGGGTCAGCGCCACCAGCGCCGGCTCGTTGCCGCGCAGGCTGGCGCGACCGCGGAACGGCAGCATGCCCGCGCGTGTGATCTCGAACTGGTGCTCACCGGGCGGCAGCTCCAGCGGCGCCGCCAGCGGCAGCGGCCCGTGCACCTTGCCGTCGATGCTGAGCAGCGCGCCGCGCGGCGCGCCCTTGACGCTGAGCAGCGCGCCCACCGGGGTCAGCGTCACCGCCACCTCGGCGGCCGGCCGCTCCGCCGCGATGGTGGCGCTGCCGTCGTGGAAGGCCACCGCCCTGGCGGTCACGGTGTGCTCGCCGGGGGCCACGCACAGCTTGCCGTCGGCCTCGCGACGCGCGGGCGCGCCATCGACCTCGACCGTCGCCTCGGCCGGCGTCACCGCCAGCCCGACCAGCTCGCACAGGGTGACGTCCAGGGTGGCCGGCTCGCCCAGGTGCAGCGCCGCGGTGCGCTTCTCGCTGCCATGCCCGGGGCTGCTGACCTCGATCTGGTGCTCGCCGGCGGGCAGCTCGCGGGTGACCGGGCTCGGCCCGACGGGCTGGCCGTCGATGCTGACCTCGGCCGGCACCGAGGTGGTGACGGTCAGGGATGAAGGCTTCTCGGTCAGGGTCAGCACCACGTTGGCCCGGGTGCCGGCCTCGATCTGGAGCTGCTTGGTGGCGCGCAGGTAGCCGGGGCGCTCGACGATGACCTTGTAGCGGCCGGGCAGGATGGGCCGGCTGCAGGTCGGCGCGGCCTCGCACAGGAGGCCCAGCGTGCGCGAGTCGAGGTAGACCTGCGCCGGCCCCGGCTTGGCCTCGACCTCCAGCGACGTGGTCGACACCACGTCCAGGTTGGCCACGATCTTCAGCACCTCGCGGCGGTTGCCGCCGCTGGCGCCGGCCGACAGGAAGGCCTTGTAGGCCGCCAGCGCGCCCTCGTAGTCGCGCAGCAGCAGCAGGGCCTGGCCCTTGAGCAGGAGCAGGGGCAGATCGCGCGGCGCCGCCTCCAGCCCCTGGTTGATCTCGACCAGCGCGGCCTCGACCTCGCCAGCCGCCACCAGCTCGGCGGCCTTCTTGCTGGTGCCCTTGGCCTTGCCGCGTGGGGCGGCCCCCGCCTCCGGAGTGGCGGTCCAGGCCAGCAGACAGAACACGACCAGCGCGACCACCGCTCCCCCGGCGGCACGCGCACGACTCACGACATGCATCCTGTCAGTCTCGCCGGGCGGTGGGCGCTTGGCAAGGTCCCTTCTGGGAGAGTAAGGTGAGTGGTTCATGCAGCTCTGCACTCGTTGCCGCACGCTGCTCCCAGCTGGTGCACAGACCTGCGTCAAGGATGGTGCCCCGGCCGAGGCCGTGACGGCATTGCCCGACGGCGCCCTGGTGGGGGCCTACCGGATCGTCCGCATGCTCGGCGAAGGCGGCATGGGCTTCGTCCACGAGGCCATCCACGAGGTCCTGAACCGGCGCACAGCCATCAAGGTGCTGCGCCCGGAGTACGTCTCCAACCAGGACGTGGTGAAGCGCTTCCTGCAGGAGGCGCGCGCGGTCAACGTCATCAACCACGACAACATCGTCAACGTCTACGACTTCTCGGACGGGTCCGACGGCGGCGTCTACTTCGTGATGGAGTTCCTCGAGGGCGAGACCCTCGGCGACCTCATGCACCGGATGAAGCCGCTGCCCAACCCGGTGCTGATCCACGTCTACACCCAGGTGCTGCGCGCGCTGGCGGCGGCCCACGCCAAGCAGATCGTGCACCGCGATCTCAAGCCGGTGAACGTCTTCATCGTGCCGCGCGCCGACAACCCGTTCTTCGTCAAGCTGCTCGATTTCGGCATCGCCAAGCTGCGCGGCGAGGGCGCCGTCGGCACCGCCACCGTGGCCGGTACCGTGATGGGCACGCCGCAGTTCATGAGCCCCGAGCAGATCTCGGGCAAGCCGGTCGATCATCGCTCCGACCTGTTCTCGATGGGCGTCATGCTGTACCGCGCCGCCACCGGGCAGGCGCCGTTCAAGGGCGAAGAGTTCAAGGACATCTCGCGCGAGATCCTGACCGAGAACCCGCCCGCGCCGAGCAAGCTCGTGCCCGCGATGCTGCCCGCGCTGGAGCGCATCATCCTGCGCGCGCTGGAGAAGGACCGCGAGCGCCGCTACGCGACCGCCACCGAGATGCTCGAGGATCTCGAGCGGCTGGGCCGCGAGATCGGCGTCACCCCCGAGGAGGTCGCGCGCCACGTCGGCGACGGCAGCGCGACGCCGGGGTCGCCCACCGACGCGCCCAGCGTGGGCGCCGCCTCGCTGCCCGAGTTCCAGGGTGTCCCGGCCTCGGCGCAGCGCACGCGCGCGATGGGGCCGGCTCCGACGGGGGCCGAGGCCGCGCCGCGCTCGCGCATGGGGCTGGCCCTCGGCATCGGCGCCGTGGTGCTGGTCGGCGCCGGTGTCACCGTGTTCGCGCTGACCCGCGGCGGCAGCAAGGGCAAGGGCAACGGCGCAAAGCCGTCGGTGTCGGCGTCAGCGTCGGCGTCTCCTTCGGCGGGCACCCCGGTGGCCGGGGCCACGGCGGACGCGGCGCCTGCCGTGGTGGCCGTCGCCAACCTGGCCGACCTGGTCAACGCCGGCGACTGGGCCGGCACCAGCGCCGCCGCGCGCCGCCAGCTCGGCGACGCCATGGGCCAGCGCGGCCTCGGCGAGCAGGGTCAGGTCGTCACCGCCATCGATCTGGTCGGCGCGCCCGCGCTGGCGCCGCTGCTGTACCAGGGCCTCGAGGGGCCGCCCGAGCTGCGCCGGCTGTCGGCGCGCGCGCTGCGCGGCATGAAGCTGCCCGACGCCGCGCCCAAGGTGCGCGCCGCGCTGGCCAACTCGGGCGACAAGCTCAAGGTCGAGCTGGCCGCCACCCTGGTCGCGCTGGGCGACGCCGACGCCGGCGCCATCCTGGAGCGCGCGCTCAGCGAGCCGGGCACCCGCGGCGTCGCGGCGCTGGCGCTGACCCAGGCCGGCAAGAGCAGCAAGGCCAGCGAGGCCGCGCTGCGCGAGCTGATGGCCAACTCCCCCGCGGGGCGCGATCAGTGGCGCACCGCCGCCGAGGGGCTGCTGCTGCTGGGCGACGCCCCGGCCAAGCAGGCGCTGGCCAAGGAGCTGGCGCAGCCCGACCCGGCGCGCGCGGTCGCCGCGGCGGAGCTGCTGGCGCGCGGCGGCGACGCCGACGCCCGTGGCTATCTGAAGCGGGTGGTCGCCGACGCCAGCTTCGCGCGCCGTGGCGAGGCCGCGCTGGCGCTGGCCCGGCTGGGTGACAACGCCGCGCTGGGCTATGTGACCGACGGCCTGGGCAGCACCGATCCGACGCAGCGCGTGCTGGCGGTGGCCACCGCGGGGCGCCTGGGCCAGGCCGGGCAGAAGCAGGCGCTGGCCGTGGTCGCGCTGGTCAACGATCCCGACCGACAAGTCCGCCTGGCTGTCCTCGCGGCGCTGGTTGCATTCGAGTAAGCAAGTTCCAAGGGGGCCTGAACGAAGATGAGCAACACGAATGACGATGGCACCGGCGCGCCCGGCGACAAGCCCGCGCCGGCCAAGACCGTGGCCCTGACGCCGCCGCCGCAGGCGCAGCGCACCCTGCCGCTGCCGGCGCCCGCGGAGTCGGCACCCGCCGCCAAGCCCACACCAGCCGCCACCGTGGTGCTGACCGGCCCCGCCGGCGCGGCCCCAGCAGCCGCGCCCGAGCCCGGCTCCGCCGCCGCCGCGATGGCCGCCAGCACCGGCCCCAGCGCCGCCCCCGCCGCCATCACCAAGCACGGCGGCGGCGATGGCACCGCGCCGCGCGCCGCCGGGGACGACCCGCTGATCGGCCATGTGCTGGGCGGCTACGTCATCGTGCGCAAGCTCGCCGAGGGCGGCATGGGCGTGGTCTACGAGGGCCAGCACGAGAAGATCGGCCGCCGCGGCGCCATCAAGGTGCTGCGCCTCGAGTACTGCCAGAACGAGGAGGTCGTGCAGCGCTTCTACCAGGAGGCGCGCTCGGTCAACGAGATCCGGCACGAGAACATCGTCGACGTCTACGATTTCGGCCGTGACGAGGCCGGCCGCGTCTTCCTGGTCATGGAGTTCCTCGAGGGCGAGCCGCTGGCGGCGCGCATCGCGCGCGGCGGCCTGACCTGGGCCGAGATCCTGCCCATCCTGGAGCAGACCATCCGCGCCCTCAAGGCGGCGCACGACAAGGGCTTCGTGCATCGCGATCTCAAGCCCGACAACATCTGGCTGCGCAAGCGCACCGATGGCGGTCCGCCCGAGGTCAAGGTGCTCGACTTCGGCATCGCCAAGCTGGTCGGCATGGAGGGCGCCAAGGACAAGCTGACGCGCACCGGGTCGATCATCGGCACGCCGCACTACATGTCGCCCGAGCAGATCAACGGCGCGGCCACCATCGATCAGCGCTCCGACATCTACTCGCTCGGCGTCATCGTGTACGAGCTGTTCGCGGGCGTGACCCCGTTCCCGGGCGACAACCTGGCCCAGATCATCACCGGCCACCTGTTCCAGCCGGTGCCGCGCCTGAACACGGTGCCCGACAGCGTGGGCATGCCGGCGCAGGTCGCCGACGTGGTCGACGGCATGCTGGTCAAGGAGCCGACCGGTCGCTACCAGAAGATCGCCGACGTGCTGGGCGATCTGAAGGCCATCCAGCAGAACAAGAAGCCGACCCTGATCGGCATCCAGCTCGACAAGCCCAAGGCGCCCGGCGAAGCCGCCGGCACCGGCGCGCCGGCAGCTGACAAGACGCCCGCCAAGGGCGGCAAGGCCGGCCTCAAGATCGCTGCGGCAGGCCTCGTGCTGGCAGCCGCCGCGGCGGGCGCCTACGTCTTCATCTCGCGCGGCAAGAAGTCCGGCGGCGGCAAGCCCGGCCCCAGCGTGGCGGCCTCGCCGTCGCCCAGCGGCGGCCCCGGGCAGCCCGACAAACCTGGACAGCCTGACAAGCCAGACAAGGCCGAACCGCCGCCGATCGACTATGACAAGGTGCGCGCCGACTCGCAGGTGCTGCTGCGCTCCGGCCTCAAGGAGGCCGAGCCCGGGGTGCGCACGCAGGCCGCCGACGCGCTGTCGCAGGTCAAGGATCAGCCCAGCGTGCCGACCCTGACCGACCTGATGGAGAAGGACCCCGACGCCGAGGTGCGCGCCCACGCGGCGTCCGCGCTCGGCGCGCTGGGCGCCAGTGACCTCCTGAAGCGCATGGCCGAGCTGGAGAAGTCGGCGGCACCCGCACTCAAGGTCTGGCTGGCCGACGCCCAGGCGCGCATGGGCGACGCCAAGGCCAAGAAGCGCCTCGACGGCTACGCCGGCAGCAAGGACCTCAGCATCGCCTACAAGGCCGCGCTGGCGCTGGCCGACGTCAGCCCCGCCGGTGACAAGAAGACCATCGCGCGCCTGACCGCGCTGGCCGCGCGCGAGGCCGAGCTGAACGACCTGGCGCCCTACGCCGGCGCCGTGCTGCTGACCCGGCTGGCGCGCCTGCAGCACGCCAAGGCGCGCGAGGTCCTGTACGGCATCCTGGAGTCCAACGACGAGGGCGCCCGCCTGGCCGGCGCCGAGGGGCTGGCCCGCCTGGGTGACCAGGCCGCGCAGAAGCCGCTGGCCGAGGTGCTGGCCGCCACCGACTCGCCCAACCGGCTGGTCGCCGCGGTCGCGCTGGCGCAGCTCGGCGACTACACCGGCTTCGACCTCATCAACGAGCGGCTGGCCGACAAGGACCCTGCCACGCGCCGCCTGGCCGCGCGCGGCCTCGGTGACATCGGTGAACGCGACAGCGTGCGCGTGCTGCTGGAGCGGCTGGGCGACGAGAGCTGGCCGGTGCGCATCGCGGCCGGCGTGGGCCTGCTGCAGATCGTCGGCCTCGATCCGCTGGTGCTGGCGCAGGCCTCGGTCGACTGGGCCAAGAGCGCGCTGGCGTCCGAGGACTGGGCGGTGCGCAACGCCGGCGCCGGCCTGATCGGCGACGTGCCCGAGAAGAAGGCCGTGCCGCTGCTGGCCGCCGCCATCGCCGATCCCGATCCGCGCGTGCGCCGCAGCGCGGTGCGCAGCGCGCGCAAGCTGCGCAGCCCCGAGGCCGTGCAGGCCCTGGTCGAGGTCGCCAGCAGCAACACCGACATGGAGACCAAGGAGGAGACCGTCAAGTCGCTGGGCGAGATGGACAGCCAGCTGGCGACCCCGGTGCTGACCACGCTGGCCGCCGACGAGCACCGCATCGGCGTCTTCGCCAGCGGCGCGCTGATCGCGCTCGGCCACCCCGAGAACAGCCCGCGCCTGGAGAGCGCGGTCGGCGATCGCAAGAAGGACATGCGCATGGCCGCGGTCGAGGCCGCGGTGCGCGCCGACGATCCCGTGGTGCTGCCGACGCTGCTCAAGGGCTCGGACGACAAGGAGGTCGAGATCCGCCTGCTCGCCGCCGAGGGGCTGGTCGCGCGCAAGGCCGAGGCCGAGCGCGCCACCGCGGTGTTCACCCCGCTGCTGGCCAACAAAAACATCGGCATCGCCGCGCGCGCCCAGGCGGGCCTGTTGCGCCTGGGCCAGCCGGCGCCGGGCGGCAGCGCGCCGACCGCGGTCGACATGCTGGGCTCGCCCGATGCCAAGACGCGCATCGCCGCGGTCACGCTGATCGCCGCGATGGAGTCCAAGACCGCGGTGCCGCTGCTGCGCCGCACCCTGGTCGACACCGATGGCGAGGTCCGGCGCGCCGGGCTGGAGGCCACCGACGCGCTGGTCGCCAAGGACAAGCAGGACGTCGTGCGCCTGACCAAGCTGGCGCTCAAGGACAGCGACCCCGCGCAGCGCGCCCGCGCCAGCGCGCGCCTGGCCAAGCTGGTCGAGCCGCTCAAGGCGCCCACGGGCGCGGCCGCGCCGGCGGCGCAGAAGGCCGATCTCGCGCCGCTCGAGGACAAGGTCAAGGCCGCGGAGTCCGAGCTGGCGACCTTCCAGATGTCGCGCGAGGATCTCGGCAAGCTGCGCGCCGGCATCGACAAGGACATCGCCAAGCCGGCCGAGGACGACGCCGAGCTCAAGGCGGTCGAGAAGCAGCTGGCCGAGCACGAGCGCATGCTGGCCGAGCTGGGCCAGCTGGCCGCGCACCTCGACACCACCGCGACCGAGGCGCAGAGCGTGCTGCCGGCGCCGCTGCCCGACGAGGCGCAGCCGCTGCTGGCGCGCGCCGCCGCCGCCGCCGCCAGCGCCAAGAAGGCGCTCGAGGAGGCCACCAGCGAGGGCGAGCGCACGCGCAAGAAGGCGCGCGAGTGGCTCAAGGCCGAGACCTCGGACGACACCACCTACCTGGCCGCCGCCGAGGCCGAGCTGGCGGCCGGCAAGCTCGGCGCGGCCAAGCGCAGCCTCGACCGCGCCGCCAAGACCCTCGACAAGGGCCAGAAGATGCCCGCGCTCGAGATCGCCTACGCCACCCTGTACGACAAGATGGCCAACCAGGAGGACGATCCCGCCGCCAAGCTCAAGCTGCTCAAGCAGGCCAAGAGCCGCTACGACAACTTCGCCAAGGTCGGCGCCGGCTCACGCGTCGCCCGCGCCAAGGAGCGCAGCGAGGAGCTGGCCGACGAGATCAAGGCACTGGAGCTCGCCCCGCCGCCGTAGTCACGCCCCCCGCCTCCCGGCCATTCCCTGACCTGAAAAGGCAGCTCCAAGCCGCTGACTTTTCGCGCTGCTCGCGCTCGCGCTCGCGCTCTGCTCGTGCTCGTCTCGCCGGCGTCGGCCGAGTCTGTTGCCTGTTGCCTGTGACCTGTGACCTGTGACCTGTGACCTGTTTGTCCGTGTATCCGTCTACATCCCCGCCAAGAACAGCCAGCGCTGCCGCTTCGAGTCGTACTCCAGCTCCAGCCGGTTGTAGTTCGTCACCGGATGCCAGGTATCCCCGCGCGCGCCCGAGAACAGGAAGCTGGCGTCGATGTAGATGTCGACCGTGGCCCGGCTGCCGACCCGGGTCAGGCGGCGGTACTCGATGCCGTAGCGCACCTGCTTGGCGGTCTGAAAGCGTGTCGCCAGCACCTGGCGCAGCCCGTCGTTGCCATAGTCGTCCTCGGCCGACAGGGTGCCGCCGTCCTCGTGGTAGCGCGGGCTGGCCAGCACCACCAGCTTGGCCACGTCGAGGCGCTCGACCGCGCGGCGATACTCCTCACACACGGTGAGGATCTCGCGGTTTTCAGAGGTGTCGGCGATGCGCGTGTTGCGCACGTAGCGCGCCTTGGGCGCACAGCCGCCCAGCAGCGCTGCCAGCGTGAGGGTCGCAGGAATCAGGAGTTTCATCGGGTACCCGGCGTTCCTTTCGGCCTGTAACGCGGCGATCCGGCGCCGCATTCCGCCCCATCGTATGAGCGAGTTTGCCCCGTCGCAAGTATGCTGGTACCACATCGGGGTGCCCACCGACGCAGATCCGGTCCTGAACAGCCGCGAGAACCCCCGCTACGAGGTCAACGCCTACGTGGAATACGGCGGCACCGAGGTTCTGCTGTACCGCATCCAGAACATCTCGCTGGGCGGAATCTGCATCCAGACCCCGTCGCTGTCCGAGGTCGGCAGCAAGGTCGATCTGGTCATCAACTTCCCCGAGCTGGCGGCCCAGGTCGAGGTCCAGGGCGAGGTGGTGTGGATCAACCGCACCGACCCCAAGGACATGGGCATCCGCTACATCGACATGGACGACCGCCGCCGCGACACCCTGCGCAAGTACATCGAGCGCGTGCAGTCCGGCCAGAGCAACCCCGCCCCGGCGTAGCGCGCTCGCGCCGCTGCCGTCCCCGCCCGCGACCGCCGCCGTCGCGCGCTACTTGCGCTGCAGCGGCATCGCGCCGGTCACGTCATCCAGCCCGATCATGCGCGAGAAGCCGCCGCGCCCCAGCGCCTTGAGCCGCTCCAGCCGGGCCAGGTAGCGCCTGAAGTCCTTGTCGGTCGGGCTGGCCGCGCCGCCCGCCGCCGCGCGCAGGTGCACGTCGGTGATGCGCGTGATGGTGAAGCGCGCCGCCGCCGCGCGGGCCTCGATCCACAGCCCGCCGCGCTCGCGCGGGGTCAGCGGCCGCACCGACTGGTAGCCGGCCACCAGCGCCCTGGCGGCGTCGCTCTTGTAGTCGCTGGCGAAGCACCAGTCGTTCAGGCACACCGCGAGGTCGTAGGCGAAGGCGCCATCGCAGGCCTGCTCGAGGTCGATGAGGCCGCCAAGCTGCGCCGTCTCGGGGTCGCTCCACAGCACGTTGTCGCGGAACAGATCCTGGTGGATGACGCCGCTGGGCAGGCCGGTGCGGTCGCCCCCGGCCAGCCAGGCCAGCTCGTCGCCGAGCACGTCGATGGCGCGCGACAGCGCGGCGTCCTTCGACTTCACGAACGACTGGTAGCGCTGCTCGATCAGCTGCGGCGTGTAGCGCCCCGCGCGGCGCTGCGGGAAGCCGTCACCCGCGGCGTGCATCCGGGCCAGCGCCGCGCCGACCGCCGCGGTGTGCGCCGGGGTGACCTCGTCACGCGAGACCTCGCGCCCGGGCAGCCACTCGAACACGGTGACCCACGACTCGCCGTGGGCCGCGGCCGAGGCGCCCTCGCTGGTGCTGATGACGCGCGGGGTGACCACGCCGCGCGTGCTCAGCCAGTCGACCAGGGCGGCCTCGTACTCGACCTCCTCGCGCGCCTTGCCCTCGTTGACGCGCAGAAACACGCGCCCCGCCGAGGTGTCGACCCGGAAGTTCGAGTTGATGGTGCCCTTGGCGATGGGCGCCATCTCGAGCAGCGCCCCGACCGAGTACTGCCTGAGCAGGGCGGACATCGCATCGCGATCCAGCTTGGTGAAGGTGGCCATGGCTATCGCCCGATTCTAGCGCCTGATGCGCGACCCGACGAGCCCCAGCAGCGTCCAGGTCGCGACCTGCTTGGAGACGTCCCAGACCCGCTGCGAGCAGCGCGCGCACAGCTGGTCGGGCAGGCGCCCCTCGGCGCGCGCCAGCCCGTTGCACGACCCGCCCACCTGCGCGGTGCGACAGCGCACGCCCAGGCGCTTGCAGCGCCCGCAGCGGTAGCGGGCGCGCTGCACCTTCTCGACCGCGCGCCCGACCCGCGACGCCGGCGCCTCGGTGGGCTCGGCCTCCAGCGTGGTGACGTCACGGCAGGACGAGCAGAAGGCCAGCTCGCGCTGGCAGCCGGGGCACACCGCGGCGTTGTCATCGACCACGCGGTCACAGCCGCTACAGCGAAACACCCGGGGAGCACTGACCATTCAGGAAGTGTAGACGCGACTTCGGGGCGCGGCTACTTGGCGTCGGGCTTGCTCTTGCCGCGGTGGCAGGTCATGCAGCCGACCTCTTCCTTGCCGCCCATGTACTTCTTGTTGATGGTCGACACCATCTCCAGCATCTGCAGGGCGCGCTTCTTCTTGGGGGTGTCGGCCGCCATGTCGTCCAGGTTGTGGCAGAAGTCGCACTGCACCCCGAGCGCCTTGGTGATCTTCTCCTTCATGTACTTCTTCACGTCATCCTTGGACTTGCCCTTCAGGATGGCGCTCTTGACGTTCTTGGGCATGTCGCCGCCGGCGTAGGCGGAGCCGCTGCGCAGCAGGGTGGTGGCGATGACGGCAGCCAGCGCCGCGACCAGAGAGGCTGCAAGGATCCACTTCTGCACGCTGCTCTTCATCCGGAGTCTCCCTTGGTGGCGCACCAGCGGTGAGCCTGTGACGGTGGTCGCGAGGCGATATTTAACGTGAGGCCGTGCGTGGGGGCAAGCTGGCTTGACCGGGTTCGCCCCTGGGGGCTACATGGTTTCGTGCCTGGTGTGCCTGGTGTGACGAGATGGGGGCTGCTGCTGGCGCTGCTGCCGGCGCTGGGGCTGGCGCGCCCCGCCGACGCCGGCCTCATCCCGACCCCGGGCGAAGATCACGCCCAGTACCAGGCCACCCGCGCGGCCGCCGTGGCGCGCCTGCTGGAGGCGCTGCCCGGCGTACACGAGGCCCACGTCGTGCTCGAGCTGCCCCCGCGCGAGGCCACCGCATGGCCGCCCCTGGACGGCACCAGCGGCGGCACCGGCGGCGGCGCCAGCGGCGGCGGCGGCGCCGGCCCGGACGCGGGCAGCGCCGGCCGCACCGGGGTACCGACCGGTACCGCCTCGGTCATCGTGCTGCTCGAGCCCGGGGCCAGCCCGCCCGGGGCGGACATCGCGCGCCTGGTCGCGGGCGCCGCGCCGGTGGCCCCCGAGGCGGTGCGCGTCGAGTTCGTGCCCACCGGCGTCGGCCCCGGGCAGGGTCCGCCGCTGTCACGCCTGGCCAAGGTCGGCCCCTTCGCGGTCGAGCCGGCCTCGCGCGGCCCCCTGCTGTGGACCCTGGGCGGCGCCGCGGTCGCGGTGCTGGTGATGGCCATCATCGTGGTCGTGCTGTGGATGCAGAAGAGCCGCCCGGTGCCACCCCGGCGGCGCGAGTGAGCGACGACGCCCGCCCGGTTCCCGAGCCGGAGCTGGCCTTCGAGGCCCAGGGCCTCGAGCACCTGCGCCGCGGCGACGGCGAGGCCGGCGCGTGGTGCTTCCTGCTGGCCGGGCGCATGGCGCTGGCGCGCGGCGACGTGGCGCGCTGCACGCGCTGTCAGGCCGCGGCGAGGCACGCCCTGGAGGGGCTGACCGCGACCGGCAGCCTGGGCCCCAACCTGCTGCTCATCGACGCCGAGCTGGCCGCCGCGGCCGGGGACCTCGAGGCCTCGGTCGCGCTGGGCACGCGCGCCATCGCCGGCTTCAAGGCGGTCGGCGATCGCGACGGGGTCATCGCGGTGTGGACGGCGCGCGCCGCCCGGGCGCTGCAGGGCGGCCAGGTCGACGCCGCCCAGGTCATCCTCGAGGAGATCCTGCCGCACATCGATGGTCGCGACGACGCCCGCACCGGGGTCTTCCTGCGCGTGCGCCTGGCGGCCGCCCTGTCACGCAGCGGACGGCGCGCCGCCGCGCTGGAGTGGCTGCGCGCGGCCCGTGATCGCAGCGCCCCGGGCAGCGCGCTGCGCCTCACCGTGGTGGCCGAGGCCATGCGGGTGCAGCTCGACGACGGCCAGCCCGAGGCCGCGCTGGACCTCGGCACCGAGGCGCTGGCCCCGCCCGAGAGCGCGGCCCCGCCCGAGAGCGCGGCCCCGCCCGAGGGCGCGGTCCCGACCAGCCCCGAGCCCACGCTGCATGCCGAGGTGCTGGTGCTGTGCGCGGTGGCGCTGCGTCAGCTGGGACGGCCCGAGCTGGCCGAGCAGGCGCTGGCGCGCGCCCAGGGCTTCGACAGCCCGGGCCTCGGCGAGGCGCGCGGGCGCCTCGGCCTCACGCCAGATCGGTCTTGAGCTGGCTGCGCAGGTCGGCCAGGACCGCAGGGGGCGTCGTCGGGGCGGCCGCTTCGGCCTCCGCGGGCCCCGCCGGCGCGGGCGCTGGCGCCGACGTCGCGGCGGCGGGCGGTCTGCGCATCCCCTCGGTAATCGTGCGTTTTCCCGGCCAGGGCGACCAGCTGTCGGGCTTCTCGCCGGGATCGGGGGGCGCGCCGAGGTCGGACTGCCGGCCTCGATCCGGGCCACCACTGCCGTCGCCACCGCTGCCAGCCATGGCTCCAGGATAGCGCGACTCCAGGGGAGGAGCAGGCACTCCCTCGCGGTACAATGAACCGATGTACTCCCGCGAAACCCGGGGGCCGGGTCACGACGCCGACAGCGAGAAGGAGACCTCCGTCGAGGAGGTCGTCCCTCAGCGCCATCCCGGCCGCAACACCGCGGTGCGCCCCATCGTGTATCGCCGGGCCAACGGCGCGCCCATCGGTCGCAACGCCCGCGCCGCCCTGGAGCAGGCCGCGAGCAACGCCGGCCAGCCCCTGGCCCCCGAGCTGCGGCGCAAGCTGGAGCGCGCCCTCGCGGTCGATCTGTCGGCGGTGCGCGTGCACACCGGGCGCGCCTCGGAGGCCGCGGCCGCCGCGGTCGGCGCCAACGCCTACACCGTCGGGCAGGACATCCACTTCGCGGCCGGGCAGTTCCAGCCCGGTACCGCCGCGGGCTACCGGCTGATCGCCCACGAGGTCGCGCACACCCTGCAGCAGGGTAGCGCCTCGGCCACCGGCGAGCTCGTGGTGTCGAGCCCCGGCGACTCCGCCGAGCGCGAGGCCGACCACATCGCCGACGAGGTCGGCGCGCGCGCCGACGCCGATCGGGACCGCGCCAACGCCACCGTGTCCACCGCGCTGGCCCCACGCCCCGGCCATCGCGATGTCGACGCCTCCCGCCTCGGCGTCGGCCACGGGCTGGCGCGCCAGGCCGAGGCTCCCAGCGCGCTGCCGCTGACCATCGGGCACACCATCAGCGGCGTGCTGTCACGCGACCCGGCGCCCGCCGGCGACTCCAGCTCCGGCTCGGGTTCGGGTGACCCCGCCCAGGGCGAGGTCGTCGGCCCCAAGAGCGGCACCATCGAGGACAAGCAGCCCAACGCCGAGCAGATGGGTGGCGGCTGTGACCTCCACGGCCCCGGCTGCCCCGGCGGCCACGGCTGGAAGTTCCACGCCGCGGTCAGCGTGACCCCGACCTTCACGCAGCAGCCGCAGCAGGGCGCCGCGATGGGCTACGACTCCATCGCCAACGGCGGCATCATCCGTTTCGGGCATGTCGGCCAGGGTGGCGTCTCCATCCCGGGCACCGCCTTTGGCTATGCCGAGCCCAAGTTCGGCACCAAGAGCTTCAAGTGGGACGTGCGCGACAAGAACACCGTCTACGTGTCGGGAGAGGTCACGGTCGACTGCTCGTGGGACGTGCAGGCGCTGGGTCGCACCGACGTCGGCAGCGCCGACGACGCCGTCCTGACCCCGCAGAACTTCATGCAGGCCTACTACGACCTGCGCCACGAAGGCGACCGGCCCGAGCGCAAGCAGTTCTGGTCCAAGTCCTTCACCCAGCAGCACGAGCAGTTCCACTGCGCCGAGTACTACACCAACGCCCAGGCCGCCACGACCAGCGCGGTCAGCTGGCTGACCAGCCAGCCCATCTCGGTGCCGACCAGCGTCCTCGGCGTCGAGATCGGCAAGAGCGTGCAGTCGCAGATCGATCCGCTCGTCGCGCAGCTGCCCGAGAAGGTCAAGGCCGAGGTCAAGTCGAAGTTCGACAGCGGCGGCGAGGACCGCGCCTACGGCGCCGGCGCCCAGGCCTATCGCACGCTGGCCAACGCCATCCGCGATCGAGGCTTCTCCAAGGGCTGGGAGAAGCAGCAGAACAAGCCCGCGCCGTAGCGGTTCGGCTCTCTAGGGCCGGACGGCCCCCGACAGCTCTTCACGCAGTTTGGCCTCACCGCGCTTGGCGACACGACAGGCCGAGGTGCGGCCGAAGCCGACGATGGCGCTGCCGCCGAACACCAGTGTGCCCACGCCGAGGCCACCCGCGGTCGCGCCCAGCCCCTTGGACTCGTCGGCCACGGCGGCGATCGCGGTGACCACGGTGCCCACCAGCAGGGCGACCGTCATCACGCTGTCGATCACCGGTGGCGTGCGCGACGTGGTGCACTTGACGGTCACCAGCTTGGACGACGCCTCCAGCTTCACGGCTGGGTTCTTGGTCTTGATCAGCGAGCAGCCGCCCAGGGTGACGAGGACGACGATCGCGCTGAGACGCTGCATCGGGGCCTCGGCTGTGGGGGGGTGGTGGAGTCTGAAGGTGGAGGATGGCGGCTGGAGCGGCGGCCGCTCAGTCGACGGAGTAGCTGTAGTTCACCGTCATCGGCGAACCGGTCCAGCTCGGGAAGCTGGCCGCCATCACGGCGTCCTTGACGCAGCCGGCGACCGGGTTGGAGGCGAACTCGCCGGTCACGCTGCCGCTGGTGACCGAGCCGCTGGCCGCGATGGTGGCGCGCACCTTGATGACGCCGACGACCTTCTCGGCACGGGCGCAGTTTTGCACCACGGCCTTGATCTTGTTCATGCCGGCCTTGATCTCGTCCTTGTCGAGGCCGGTCTTCTTGGGCGCGTCGTCGGTCTTCTTGTCGTCGCCGCCGCCCGCCAGCAGCTTCTGGATCTCGCTCTGGCTGTCGTCCTTGGGCGTGGTCGGCCCGCCGGTCTCCAGCTTGTCCTTGTCGGCCGCGGCGACCTTGTCGGCGGCGGCCTTGTCGGCGGCGGCCTTCTTGTCCTCGGCGGCGGCCTTCTTGTCCTCGGCGGCAGCGGCCTTCTTGTCGGCGGCGGCCTTCTTCTCCTCGGGGGTCAGCTTCTTGTCGTCCCCGGTCGCGGCCTTCTTGTCGTCCGCGGCGGCCAGCTTCTTGTCGTCCCCGGTCCCAGCCTTCTTGTCGTCGGGACTGCCCGCCGGCGCGGTGACGTCGCTGCCGCCCGCAGTGTCCAGCGGCTGCACCACCGGCCCACCACCCGAGGGATCGCTCGGCCCGCCCGCGGCCACCATGGTGCCGCCCGGCGGCTCGACCGGGACCTGGCCCTGGCCGGTGGTCGGCAGCTGAGCGCCGCCCCCCGCCGCGACCACGTTGTCCTCCGACGTCTTCTTCTTCTCGCTGTTCTTGATGTACCAGAACGCGCCACCCGCGGCCGCGCCCAGCCCCAGCACGATGGCCACGACCAGGCCGGTGCGGCTCTTCTGCGCCGGCGCCTTGCCACCCGCGGCCAGCGCCGCCTTGGCCACCGGGGCCTCGGCCACGGTGTCGATCGGGGTCTTGCCTTCACGCCCGGCGATGGGCAGGACGATCTGCGACAGCGACACCGACGAGGTCGACGCCAGGATGGCAGCATCGCGCTGCTCCTCGCGCTGCTTCTCGATGTTGTTCATCGAGGTCGAGATCTCGCCGTCGGCCAGCGCCTTCAGGTCGATGAGGCCGGAGTCTGGCTCGGCGCGCTTGCCGTTCAGGTGCGGCGGCGCCCCCGGCGGCGGATTCTTCGAGCCCTGCTTCTCGTCCTTGTCCAATGAATGCATCCTTCCTGCCCTCCAAGACTGCGGCGCGAAGCCTGGCGCAGTCGGGCAGTTTGGTCAACGGTCCAGAAATCTGGAAATGGTCCTCACAATTCTACCCACAGACCCGATCTCCTGCCCCTTCATTCACTCCACGATCAGCGCATCAGAAGCAGATCTGCCAAAGGTTTCAGGTGCATACATCTCCTCCGCCTTGGCGGGTGGGACCACGAAGTTGCCCGGCGTGGTGGCCCGCGCCACGTACGAATAGGCATGCACGCCCTCCCACAGCAGGGACGTGAAGGCCTCGACCCGCTCGTCACGCATGTTCTGGTGCTCGTACCAGGTGCCGCGCCACCACCACCACTCCTCCTCCCAGCTGCGTGACCGACCGCCACCCCGCCGCGCCGCCGGGGCGTCGTCGGCCGGGATGGCCCCGGTGACCGCCAGCGCCGGATTCATCGGCTCGAGGCCCGCCGGCAGCTGGTCGACCAGGGCGACGTGGTAGCGCCGCGCCTGCGCCACCATGGTCAGGCGCACGCGCACCTTGGCGCCCGCCTTGACGTGCCAGACCCCGTTGGCGTCGCGCTTCACGTCGCCGGGATCGTCGACCGCCTCGTAGCTGCGCTCGACGGTGAAGCCGTGCTCGCTGGGCTCGAGCTTGAGGCTCTTGGGCGCGTACTGCATGCCGATGCGGTAGTACAGGCGCCCGGCGCCCTCCTTGCCGATGGTGAGGTCCTGGCTGGCCGGCAGCGCGACCAGCTGCTGCATCGGGATGTCGATCTGGTGCCGCTCGGTGGTGCGCCCCTTGAAGGCGTGGTCACCCGCGTAGGCGTCGCCCAGCCAGACCCGGGCCACGAAGTTGGGCGTGGTCTTCTCGTAGACGTGGAAGTAGCGATCCAGCGCCAGCAGCACGAAGGCGTTCTCCTGCGTGTTCGACCACGCCCCGCGCTTGCGATGCGCCAGCAGGCCCCGCACCACCTTGGCGATGAGGTCGCTGTCGGGGGTGTCGTCGATCATGGCCTCGAGCAAGATCCCGTCGGCGCGGCGGTCCGACGCCAGGAGCAGGTGCGCGCCGTCCGAGTACGAGGTCACGAAGTGCGCCGTGCCGGCCTCCTCGGTGACATGGTTCTGCACCCAGGTGCGGATCTTGGCGACGTCGCCCGCGCTGCCGGCGTCGGGCGCCAGCACCGACCACAGCCAGCCCACCGCCTCGGCGCCGAGGCCATCGAGGCCGGCCTCGTCGATCAGCTTGCGCGCCCGCGCGGTGTCGCGATCACCCAGGCGCGCCCGCACGTACAGCGCATACGAGGTCAGCACCCGGCGGGTCTGGAGCGAGTAGTACCAGGGGTAGTGTGACTCGATCTCCTTCAGGTACTGGTGCGCCTCGGCCAGCATGCCGGCGTTGACGGTGAAGCCCTTGTCCTTGGCGCGCGACAGCGCGTGGGTGACGTGGATGCTGAGGAAGGGCCAGCTGTCGTCGCCGCGCTTCCAGAAGCCGAAGCCGCCGTCGGAGTTCTGCATGCCGCGCAGGCGCTCGAGGTCCTTGCTCATGCGGGCCAGGATCTTCTCGGGCGACGGCAGCCCCTCGGCGTCGAAGGCGCCCAGCACGTCCTTCAGCGCGGCCACCGCCAGGATGCGCGACGACAGCTGCTCGGCACACTCGTACGGGTAGGCCACCAGGTACAGCACCGCGTCGGTCAGCGCCTGCAGCTGGGTCGACGAGGTCTGCACCTCCAGGCCGCCGAACTGCGGCCACACGTCGGGCGGCGCCGCCACCGGCTGGTGCAGCGCGGTCGGCTTGTCGCCTGCCACGTCACCATAGGTCGCGAACGCCTCGGTGGTGGCCGGCGTCCACACCGGCAGCTCGAAGCTGGCGGCGTCGGCGAAGCTGCCGGCGCTGATGCCGACCTGGAAGCGCGCGGTGCCGGCGCGCGCGGCCGCGGCCGGGAAGCGCACCTCGACGCGATCCGAGGCCGGCACGGTGACCAGGCGGCCCTGCCCCGCGGTCAGCTCGGCGTTGTGCGCGCGCACCGCGACCTGGACCTCGATGGCCTTCTTGGTCTGGTTCTGGATCACGATGGGCAGCTCGAACTTGTCGCCGAAGTTCAGGAAGCGCGGCGGTGACGGGCGCAGCTGCAGGGGCAGGCGCGCGGTCAGCTGGCTCTCGCCCTTGCCGAAGCGGCGATCGCCCTCGACGACGACCGCGGTGATGCGGTAGCGCGTCAGGTTGTCGGGCAGCTTGACGGTGACGCTGGCGCGCCCGGCGGCGTCGGTGGGCGACGCCGCGGTGAAGCTGGCCAGCGGATCGAAGTTGGTGCGCTGCGCGATCGGGGTCGTGGCCTGGCCGCCGCGGTCCTTGCCGTCAGCCGGCTTGGCGTCATCGGCGAAGCGACCGCGCTCCTCGGCCTCCTTCTTGGGCGCCGCCTCGGCAGCGGCCACCGGTGCGGGTGCCGGCATGCCGGGCTTGTCGCCGCCGAAGCCGCCCAGCATGCCGCTGTTCGACGCCTTGTCGGCCGTCGTCGTCGACGCGGTCTCGGTGACCACCCGGTCCGGGTTGGCCAGCAGCACCGCCGAGCGCGAGTGATAGTCGCGCCCGCCACCGGCGCGCGACGAATAGAACACCGCGACCGGATCCGCGATGCTGTAGTTGCTCAGCGCCAGCACGGCCTCGTCGACCACGACCAGCGCGACCTCGGCGCCCGCCACCGGCTGCCCGGCGGCGTCCTTGACCTCGACCGTGACCGCGGTCGACGCGCCCGGATCCAGCGCATCCTCGGCCGGCGTCACCGCCACCTTCAGGGTGCGCACGCGCGGCGGGATGGGCAGCGTCAGCGCGCCCATGGCATAGGCCGGGCGCGGCGGCAGCCGGGGGTTGACCTTGCCGTCGTCACCCACGCGCTGCGCGGCGCCGACCAGGTCGACCTGCAGCTGCACCCCGGGCAGCCAGCCCTCCTCGATGGGGATGCTCAGCTTGTGCGAGGTGCCCTTCATCGAGAAGCGCTCGACCTTGACGATGCCGCTGCGCCGGATGGTGACCACGCCCTCGGCGGGGCTGAACGGCGCCTGCACCAGCACCTCGGCCTTGTCGCCGGGCTGGTACTCCTTGCGGTCGGGGATCAGCGTGACCTCCTGCTGCGCGACCTCGCGCTGCGGAGGCTGCTTGCCGCCGGCGACCCAGATGGTGAGCTCGCTCTGGTTGTCGCGGCCGGCGCTGTCCTGGATGGTGGCGCGCACCTTGTAGCTGCCGCCGACCTTGGTCTTGAAGCTGCAGCGCACCGGGTCCTGACCCGAGGTCACCTTGCAGGTCTGCGGGTCGACCTCCTTCTCCTTCCAGTTGCCCTCCTCCTGGACCCAGTCGAGGCGCACGGTCTTGAAGGCGATGCTGCGCGCCTTGACGCGCTTGCCCTCGAGATCGGCCACGATGGCGTCGATCTCGATGTCCTGACCCTGGTCGACGAAGGTGCGCTTGCTCTTCAGGCCGACATACTCGCTGGCCGGGTGCACCACGGTGCTGGAGCTGGCCACCCAGGCCTGGCGGTTGACGTCCATGACCTGCGCCGAGGCGTTGACGACCTGCGCGCGCGGCGTCCCCACGGCGTCGAAGTCGACGCGCAGGTGGTGGGCGCCCTCGCTGCCGGTGCTGGCCTTCAGGATCTTGGCCGGGTTGCCGCCGCCGTAGCCGCCGCCATAGCCGTAGCCATAGTCGTCATAGTCGCCGCCCCAGCCGCCACGGTGATAGCTGCCCCACCACGGCGTCCAGGTGCCGAAGGTGAAGTCGTCCTGGTTGGGCGGCGTGAAGCTGCCCGGTGACGACGTCACGGTCCAGGTCACCTCGGCGCCGGGCAGCGCGCCGCCCGAGTAGTAGCGCGCGTCGACCGAGAAGGTGCCGTAGCCGCCCACGATGTGCGGGCCCGCGCTGGCGTGCGCGCTGACCTCGAACTCGGGGCGCCGGAACTCCTGCACCTCGACGGTGTGCGTGGTGGTGCTGTTGTTGACGCCGCCGCTGGCGTGCAGGCTGATGTTCGACCAGCCCAGGTTCATGGTCGGCGGCAGCTTGTAGCTGGTGTCGAAGCCGCCCGCGGCGTTGACCGGCATGACGCCCTTGGCGACCACGTTGCCGCGGCTGTCGGTGGCCGACCAGTCGACGCTGGTGACCGCGCCCAGCGCGACCAGATCGCCGCCCTCGTCGAGGTCGACGCGGCGCAGCCAGCCCTTGAGGTGGACCTCCTCACCCGGCTTGTACATGTGGCGGTCGTCGAACACGAACCAGCGCAGCGCCTCGCCGTTGTGGTCCTCGCGCCAGCTCGACTGGTTCCAGTACCAGCCCCACTGGCTGAGCCCCTCGGGCAGCAGCGCGACGTCCTTGCCCTGGCGCGCCACCAGCACGTTGGAGCCGCGCGCCCCGATGGCCGACAGCGGCAGCCGGGCCAGGCCATCGGCGCCGGTGGTGGCGGTGGCCTCGCCGACGCTGAGCTCGACGCCGGCCAGCGGCGCGCCGTCCTTGAGCTTGCTGGCCCACGCGATCATCTCGTGATCGTCGACGAAGGCGCCCAGGCCGAGCTGGGTGGCCTGCACCCAGGCGTGCACGATGTTGCGATCCCACTTGTTGCGCGGCGGCAGCGTCGATTCGACCAGGACCACGACCTGGCCCAGGCCGTCGGTCAGCGACGGGCCGAGCTCGAGCTGGGTCTCGGTCAGCTCGTCGGCGTCACCCTTGATGGTGACGACCTCGTCCTTGATGCGCTTGAAGGGCGGGGTTTTCGGCCCGTCCTCGCGCCACAGCTCCTCCGACCACTTGCCATAGGCGGCCAGATCACCGGCGCCCACCGCGTAGACCTGCAGCTTCACGCTGGGCTGGTTGATGGTGTAGATGGTGAAGCGCGGCTTGGCCGAGGGATCCAGGATGACGAAGTTCTTGCCGCCCGCGGCCAGGCTGGGCTCGGCGGAGCCGACCACGAAGGTGGCCTCCTCGGCCTTGGCCAGGGTCTGCCCGAAGCTGTCGGGCAGCTGGGTGCCGACGGTGACCTTGTAGGTGGTGCGGCCCTTCATGGCGCCGGTGATGTTGAGGGTGTCGCCGTAGACGACGGCCTTCATGTTGGGGATGGCCGGCGTCACCGTCAGCATCGCCGGCTTGAACTTCTTGGCGTCGATGGGGTTCGAGAACTCCATCTGGAACGGCGTGCCGGGCGGGCAGCGCATGTTCCAGCCGCAGCGGAAGCCGGTCATCTTCATGGGCCCGAAGGTGCGGAACGAGTAGGTCGCCGCCTCCGTCGTCACGCGCGGCCCCTCGGCCGACGGCGTGCCCGGCCCGATGGCCAGGTTGATCAGCGAGTCGCCGGGCAGCGGCTGCACCGGGCGGAAGGCCAGCCAGCGCACCTCGTTGCCGACCGGGGTGTTGCCGTCCATGGTGGTCGCGCCACCGGCGGCGACCAGCTGCTTGACCGTCGGATCGGCGGTGATCTCGGCCGCGCTGGCCAGGCGCAGCGCGACCGGCGCGCTCTGGCCCTGGGTCAGCTTGATGGTGCGCAGCACCGCAGCGGGATCGATGGCCTGATCGAAGCGCACGAAGATCACCGGTTGCAGCTGCACCGGGCCGTCGCTGGGGAACTCGCCGATGACGTTGAGCGGCGGGGTCGAGAACTTGAAGCTCTGCTCCTTGGCCAGCGCGCCGCCGCCCAGCGCGGTGGTCCCGGCCGGCACCGTGACGGTGAAGTCGGTGGCCATGGGGAAGCGCCGCTCCGGCTCGAACAGCACGGTCTTGGTGCCGACCCAGCGCCACTTGCCGGCGACCTCGGGCGACAGCTTGACCGGCACACCGCCCGCGATCGTCGCGTCATGCGAGGTCACCGCGACCATGGGCTGCGAGAAGGTCACGCTCAGGTTGGCGGCGATGTTGACCTCGCCATCGGGGGCGTGGCGCAGCACCTCCAGCGGGCCCACCGCGACGTCGGGCGGGGGTGGTCCGGGCGGCGGCGGGAAGGCCGTCTTGACGGTGTCCCCCGTGCGCGGCACCGGCAGCGACTTCTCGCGCAGCGCGAAGTCCTTCACGTCGGCCTCGGCCGCGGCCATCGCGGGCAGCCGCGCCAGCAGCGCCGTGACGGCGGCGTCATCGAGCGGCGTCGCCGCCGCCACCGGGTTGCGCGCGGCACCATCGTCGGGCGCGCCCTCCGACAGGCGGAAGGCCAGGCCGTCGCCCTCGGGCTTCAGCTTCTGCACCGCGCCCTTGCCGCTGGGCGCCTTGACGTTGACGTCGGTGGGCTTCGATTTGCCTTTTTTCCCGCTGCAACCTGCGGCCAGCGCCAGCGCCGCCGCCCATACCCATCGCTTGCTCATCGTCGTCGCCATCAGGGTCACTCCACGATCACGCGGTCGCCCGCAGAACGCCCGAAGGTCTCGGGCATGTACATCTCTTCGGCCTTGGTCGGCGGCGCCACGAAGTTGCCCGGCGTGGTCGCGCGCGCCACGTAGCTGTAGTCGTGCACGCCCTCCCACAGCAGGGTGGTGAAGGCCTCGACGCGCTCGTCACGCAGGTTCTGGTGCTGGAACCAGGGCCGGAACCAGTACCAGTACTTGTTGGCGGCCTGCGCCTTGGGATCCTCGGGCACCGTGCCGGTCACCTTGAGCGCGCTGTTCATGACCTCGAGCCCGGCCGGCAGCGGATCGACCAGCGCGACGTGGTAGCGCCGCGACTGCGCCACCATGGTCAGGCGCACGCGCACCCGCGCGCCGGCCTTGACGTGCCACACGCCGTCCTTGTCCTTGCTGACGTCGTCGGGCTTGTCGACCGCCTCGTACACGCGCAGCACGGTGAAGCCATGCTCGGAGGGCGGCAGGCGCAGATCCTTGGGCGCGTACTGCATGCCGATGCGGTAGTACAGCCGCCCGGTGCCCTCCTTGCCGATGATGAGGTCCTGCTTGCCGGCCTCCTGGACCACGGCCATCGGCACGTCGATGTGGGCGCGCTCGGTGGTGCGGCCCTTGAACGCGTGCTCGCCGGCGAAGTACTGGCCCAGCCAGGCGCGCGCGGTGAAGTCGGGGGTGTCCTTCTCGAAGACGTGGAAGTAGCGATCCATCGCCAGCAGCACCCACGAGCTCTCCTGCGTCGAGCCCCAGCGCCCCTTGGTCTTGTGCGCCAGCAGGCCGCGCACGACCTTGGGGATGAGATCGCTCTCGGGCTGATCACCGATCAGGCCCTCGAGCAGGATGCCGTCGACGCGCCGGTCGGAGGCCAGCAGGAGGTAGGCCGAGTCGCCGTAGTCGGTGGTCCAGTGCGCGGTGCCGGCCTCCTCGCTGACCCGGTTGGTGAGGTGGCGCCGCGTCTTGTCGAGGCGGTTGGCCGCCGCGGCATCGCCCTTGCCGCCGGCCGCGGACAGCACCGGATACAGCCAGGCCACGGTCTCCATCTGGGTCTCGTCGAGCGGCGCCTCGTCGAACACCGTCAGCGCCTTCTTGGCGTCGAGCTCGCCGAGGCGCTGCAGGGTGTACAGCGCGTACGCCTGCACCGCGCGGCGCGCCTCGCGGCCGTAGTACCAGGGGATGTGGCGATCGATGTCGCGCAGGTAGCGCATGCCGTTGCTGAGCGTGTCGTCGGGGACCTTGAAGCCCTTGTCCTTGGCGCGTGACAGCGCGTGCATGGCGTTGATGGTGACGAACGGCCAGACGTCCTCGCCGCGCCGCCAGAAGCCGAACCCGCCGTCCCAGTTCTGGCGCCCGACCAGCCGCTTGATGTCGCGATCGACCGCGGCGATGAGCTCCTTGGGTGGCGGCAGCCCCTCGGCCTTGAAGGCCGACAGCACGTCGCGCAGCGCGGCGACCGAGATGATCTTGGCCGACAGCTGTTCGCTGCACTCGAACGGGTAGGTCACCAGGTACAGCACCGCGTCGGTCAGCGCCTGCAGCTCGGTCGACGAGGTCGTGATCTCGAGGCCGCCGAACTGCTTGTAGACGTCGCCCGGCGGCTTGACCGGCTGCGCGATGGCGCCCTGATCGACCACGCCATAGGTCGCGAAGGCCTCGGTGGTCGCCGGGGTCCACACCGGCAGCTCGACCTCGGCGGCGTCGGCCCAGTTGCCCGACACGCCGCCGACCTGGAAGCGCGCGGTGCCGGCGCGCGCGGCCGCGGCCGGGAAGCGCACCTCGACGCGATCGCGCGCCGGCACCGTGATGCGACGCCCGGCGGCGTTGCCGGCCTGGCCGCCGACGGCGCCCAGCAGCGCGGCGTTGGCCCCGCGCACCGCGACGTCGACCACCATCGGCTGGTCGGTCTGGTTCTGCACCACCACCGGCAGCTGCAGCTTGTCGCCGAAGTTCAGGAAGCGCGGCGCGCTGGGGCGCACCATCAGCGGCAGGCGCGCGGTGATGGCGGCGTCGCCGGAGCCGAACTGGCGCTCGCCCGCGACGGCGATGGCCATGACGCGGTAGCGGGTCAGGTTGTCGGGCACCTTGACGTGCGCGGTGACGCGGCCGGCGGCGTCGGTCTTCAGCTTGGGCGCGAACAGGGCCAGCGCGTTGAAGTCGCTGCGCACCGCCACCGGGGTGTCGGGCGAGTTGTCCGCCCCGCCCTCTTCGCGGTTCTTGCCGCCCTTCTTGGCCTTCGGCATGGCGGCCCCCACCGTCGGCGAGGTCACGCGGTACATGCCACCGCTGGCGCGCCCCGAGCCCATGCCATAGCCGACGCTGCTGTCGCCGTCGTCGTCCTTGTTGGCCTTCGACTTCGACGGGCGCTTGGGCGGCGGCGGCTCGGCGATCTCGATCTCGGGCGGCTCCGGCTTGGCCAAGAGCACGCTGGCACGCAGGTGGCTGTCCTCCATGTCGCCGCCGCGCTGGGCATAGAAGAAGGCCAGCGGATCGGGCAGCTCGTAGCCGCTCAGCGCGAGCACCGACTCGTCGACCACGACCAGCACGACCTCGCCGCCCGCGACCGGCTGCTTGCTGGCGTCGGTGACGGTGACGGTGACGTCGGTCTCGCCGCCGGGCTCCAGCTCCTTGAGCGTCGGCGCGACCTCCAGCTTCAGGCTGCGGCTGCGCGGCGGCACCGGCAGGCTGACGCTGCCGGTGGCGAAGGCCGGGCGGCGCTTCAGCTTGGGATCGGGCACGCCGTCGTCGCCCTTGCGCACCGCCGAGCCGACCAGGTCGACCTGCACGATCACGTTGGGCGTGTGGGCCTCCTCGATGGCGACCTTGAGCGTGGTCGACCCGGTGGTGATGGCGACGCGCTCGGTGCGCAGCAGGCCCTGGCGGCGCACCGTGACCAGCGCCTCGGCGGGGCTGAAGGGCGACTGCACGAAGATCTCGGCGACGTCGCCGGGCTGGTACTCCTTCTTGTCGGGCACCAGGGTGGCGGCGTCCTGCTCGAGCTCGCGCTGCGGGGGCTCCTCGCCACCGGCGACCCAGAGCTGCAGCTCGCTGCGCGTCTCGCGGCTCTTGGCGTCGGTGACCAGCGCGGTGACCTTGTACTGGCCGCCCTCGGGGGTCTGGAAGGTGCAGCGCACCGGCTTGTCGGCGCTGACGCTGGAGGTGGGCGCGCAGTCCTGCACGTCGACCTCCTTCTCCTCCCACTTGCCCTTGGTCTGCACCCAGGCCTGACGCGCGGCGCGCATCTTGATGGCGTGCGCGACCAGCTTGCCGTCGATGTCGGCGACCACGGCGTCGATCAGCAGCGGCTGCCCGCGCTGCACGAAGTAGCGGTCGCTGCGCAGGCCGACGTAGAGGTCGCCGGCGTGCGCCAGGTAGCTGGCGCTGGCCGACCAGGCCTGCCGGTTGACGTCGGTCACCGAGGCCTCGGCGCGCACCACCACGGGGCGGCCCGGCTCCAGCTTCTCGCCGGTGAGCTCGATGGTGTGCGCCCCGCTGGCGTCGGTGGTGCCGCTCTGGTAGGTGTTGCGCCCGCCGCCGCCGCGGCTGCGGCTCCACCACGACGACCAGGTGCCGAAGCTCCAGTCCTCGCGCCCGGGGGGCACGAAGTTGGTCGCGGTCTGCGAGACCTGCCAGTTGACCTGGGCGCCCGGCAGCGCACCGCCGGCGTAGTAGCTGGCCTTCACCGTGGCCTTGACCTTGTCACCCTGGTAGTGCACGCCCTCGGCCACCGAGGCGTTGACCTCGAACTCGGGACGACGGAATTCCTCGACCGAGAAGCTGTGATTGTATTGACTGCCTGACACGATCGGGCCGTCGGCCTGGAACTGGATGCGGGTCGCACCCAGGTTGATCGTCTTGGGCAGCTTGAAGCTGCCGTCGAAGGCGCCGAGATCGCTCAGCGCCACCTCGCCCTCGAGCACCGTGTTGTTGCGCGAGTCGATGACCTTGTACTTGGCCTTGACGCCCTGGGCCGCGAAGCCGTTGACCGAGCCGCCCTTGCGCGCGTCCCAGCGCCGCACGAAGCCCTTGAAGTGGACCTCCTCGTCGGGCCGGTACATGTGGCGATCGTCGAACACCAGCCAGCGCAGCGTCTCGGTGCGCGGCACCGCGGTCCAGCCGTAGGCGTCGCCCCACCAGCCGCTGTCGCGCGGCAGCAGCGCCACGTCGCCGCCCCGCTTGGCCACCAGCACGAGGTCGTCCTGCGCCCCCAGCGCCAGCCGCGCGATGCCGTCGGGCCCGCTCTTGGCGGTCGCGCCGCGCGGCCACAGCGACAGCTCGACGCCCGCCAGCGACTTGCCGTCGCCCAGGTCGTTGACCCAGCCGACCATCTCCTCGGCGTCGGTGAAGGCCGACAGGCCCAGCTTGGTGACCTCGACCCAGGCGCGCACCTCTTCACGACGGCGCCAGCCCCAGCGGTCCTTCTTGCGCTTCACGGTGGGCTCGATGACCACGATCAGCTGCCCGACCCCGCCGCGCAGCGCCGCGCTCAGATCGACGTCGGTCTCCACCATCTCGTCCAGCGTGCCGGAGACCGGGATGGTCTGGTTGATCACGACCTCGCCGGGCGGCGACGAGGTGTCGTCCAGATCCTCGTCGTGCTTGCGCATGTGGGTGCGGAACGCCAGCCAGTCCTTCACCGTCACGCGGTGCACGCGCACCTTCACGGACTTGTGATTGATGGTGAAGACCGGGATGCGCGGGCGCGCGGTCGGGTCCAGCACCATGAACGCCTGCTCCGGCCCCGAGAACGCCGGCAGCGCGGGGTCGACCTTGATCTTGACCGTGATGTCCTTCTCGGTGACCTGGCCGAAGATGTCCTTCAGGCCGGCGGGCACCACCACGCTGTAGGTCGTGCGCGCGCGGGTGCGCCCGTCGACCTGGATCGAGTTGCCGCCCGAGGTGATCTGCAGCTTCTGGATGCCGGGCGTGATGCGCAGCTTGCCGGGCTCGAAGGCGTCCTCCTGGATCGGGTTCGAGAAGCGCAGCCAGAAGCCCTGGCCGGGGCCGCAGCGCCAGCCGCAGCCATAGTCCTCGAGCTCCATCGGCCCGTAGGTGCGGAAGCCCCAGCCCTGCGCCGCGGTGGTCGTGCGCGGCCCCTCGGCCGACGGCGTGCCGGGGCCGACGTTGACGCGGATGCTGGTCGCCCTGGGCAGCGGCTTGACGGCGCGGAAGGCCAGCCAGCGCCCCTTCTCGCTGCCCTCGACCAGCGACTTGACCGACGGATCGGCCTCGATCTCGGCCGCGGTCGCCAGGCGCAGCTCGTCGCCCTTGCGCCCGTCGACCGAGATGGTGGCCAGCACCTTGGCGGCGTCGATGGCCTGATCGAAGCGCGCGAACAGCACCGGCTCGAGGCCCTGCGGCCCCCACTGCGGGTGCGACGCCTGCAGGGTCACGGTCGGGGTCTGGAACGTCCAGGTCTTGCCGGTCGCCAGCGTGGCGCCCAGCGCCGAGCGCGTGCCGGCCGGGATCTCGACGGTGTACGTGGTCGACGCCGGCAGGCGCTGCTGCGGCGGCGCGCCGTCGGCGTCATCGGGCCGGCCGTCGCGCGGCACCCGCGGATCGAACACCACGGTCTGGGTGCCCAGCCAGCGCCAGTTGCCCGGCGGCTGCGGCGACAGCTTGACCGGGATGGCGATCTTCGCGATCTCCTGCAGCGACGAGATCTCGACCATGGGCTGCGAGAAGGTCGCGCTGACCTGGGGCACCAGCGGGACGTCACCCTCGGGCGCGAAGCGCAGCACCTCGAGCGGCCGGTCCTGTCCGGCCGGGCGCGCGGCCGCGGTCGGCGGCGGCGGGAACGGCATCTTCAGGGTGTCGCCCGGACGCGGCGGCGGCAGCGACCGATCACGCAGCGCGAACTCGGTCTGGTCGGTCGGCTGCACCTTCATCGGCGCCAGCCGCTTCAAGACCCGGAAGGTCTCGTCGGCGTCGAGCGACCGCCCCGGCACCTGGACCACCGGCAGCGCCGCCCCCGGCCCGTCGAAGTCGGTCATGTCGACGCCGGCCATCGCGGCCGGCGCGGCCCGGCTCTGCCCCGCGACATCGGGCCCCTTGGCGCGCTTGCCCGGACCACATGACAGCCCCGATGCCGCCAGCACGACGGCCCACGCAAAAAGCGTCCGCTTCATCCTGTGTCCCCTTGGCCAGGCGCTGCTGGCGCTGCTGCTGCTATTCGACGATGACGCGGTCGCTCGCCGAGCGACCGAAGGTCTCCGGGTGGTACATCTCCTCGGCCTTGGCCGGCGGCACCACGAAGTTGCCCGGCGTGGTCGCCCGGGTGACGTACGAGTAGGTGTGCACGCCCTCCCACACCAGGGTGGAGAAGGCCTCGGCACGCTCGTCGCGCAGGTTCTGGTGCTCGTACCACGGGTACCACCACCACCAGTACCGGTTGCCCGACTGTTCCTTGGGATCTTGTGGCGCGCGCCCGGTGGTCGCCAGCGCAGGGTTCTGAATTTCCAGGCCTGCCGGCACCGGATCGACCAGGGCCACGTGGTAGCGCCGGGTCGGCACCACCATGGTCACGCGCACGCGCACCTGGGCGCCCGCGCGCACGTGCCAGACGCCGTCCTTGTCCTTGCTGACGTCGGTCGGCTTCTCGATGCCTTCATACTCACGCAGCACGGTGAAGCCATGCTCGCTCGGGGGCAGCTTGAGGTTCCGCGGCGCATAGTTCATGCCGATGCGGTAGTACATGCGGCCCTTGGCGGCGCCCTGCATGGCGATGGTCAGGGTCTGCTTGGCCTCGGTCCGGGCCAGGAACGCCATCGGCACATCGACGTGGTGGCGCTCGGTGGTGCGGCCCTTGAACTCGTGCTCGCCGGCGAACAGCTCACCCAGCCAGATCCGCGCGGTGTAGTCGGGGGTGTCCTTCTCGTACTTGTTGAAGTAGGCGTCCAGGCCCAGCAGCACCCAGGCGTCCTCCTGCGTCGAGCCCCAGTGGCCCGCGACCTTGTGCCCGAGCAGGCCGCGCACCACCTTCGGGATCAGCGTGCTCTCCGGCTGATCCTTGATGTAGCCCTCGAGCAGCAGGCCGTCGATGCGCCGGTTCGACGCCAGCAAGAGGTACGAGCTGTCGTCGTAGGCGGTCGCCCAGTGCGCCGTGCCGGCCTCCTCGACCGCGCGGTTCTCCAGGTGACGGCGGATCTTGTCGACCTCGGTCTTCGACCTGGGATCGCCCGACATGACCTGCCACAGCCAGCCGATGGTCTCCATCGAGTGCTTCTCCAGCGGCTGCTCGGCCAGGATGCTGCGCGCCTTGCCGGGCTCGACGTCGCCCAGGCGCATGCGCACGTACAGCGCGTAGGCCACCAGCACGCGGCGATACTCGGGGCCGTAGAAGCTCGGGATGTGCTGCTCGATGTCCTTCAGGTAGTCATGCGCGCGGCGCAGCATCGACTCCGGCACCTCGAAGCCCTTCTCCTTGGCGCGCGCCAGCGCGTGCGTCACGTGGATGGTGATGAAGGGCCACTCGTCGTCGTCACGCCAGAAGCCCCAGCCGCCGTTCCAGCGCTGCAGCTGGCCGAGCCGCTTCATGTCGTGCGCGACCCCGGCCAGGAGCTCCTTCTCGGGCGGCAGCCCCTTGGCCTGGAACGCGCCCAGGACGTCCTTCAGGGAGGCGATGGCCATCAGCCGTGACGAGACCTGCTCGGCGCACTCGTACGGGTAGGTCCACAGGTAGACCACCGCGTCGGTCAGCGACTGCAGCTCGGTCGACGACGTCGTGATCTCGAGGCCGCCGAACTGCGGGAAGGTGTCGGGCGGCGCCTTGACCGGCTGCGCGATCGCCCCCTGCGGCGCCCCCGGCCCACCGATCTCGCCGTAGGTCGCGAAGGCCTCGGTGGTCGCCGGCGTCCACACCGGCAGCGACACCTCGGCGGCGTCGGCCCACTTGCCCGACACGCCGCCGAGCTGGAAGCGCGCCGTGCCGGCCAGCACCGCGGCGGCCGGGAAGCGCACCTCGACGCGATCGTTGGGCGCAATCGTCACGCGACGGCCCGCGGTGTTGTCGGCGCCGCCGATGATCATGGCGTTGCTGGCGCGCACCACGATCTCGGCCGTCATCGGCTGATCGGTCTGGTTCTGCACCACCACCGGGAGCTGGAACTGATCGCCGAAGTTCAGGAAGCGCGGCGCGCTCGGGCGCACCATGAGGGGCAGCCGCGCGGTCAGGTTCGACTCGCCCTTGCCGAACTGCTTCTCGCCGGCGACCGCGACCGCGACGATGCGGTAGCGCGTCAGGTTGTCGGGCAGCTTGACCTTGGCCGACACCTTGCCGCTGGCGTCGGTGGTCAGGTTGGGCGCGAACAGCGCCAGCGCGCTGAAGTCGGCGCGCACCTTGACCGGCGCGGCCCCGCCCCCGCCACCGCGCCCCGCGGTGGCCCCGGCCGACGGCGACTCGTCGGCCATCTCCATGTCGGCCGGGGGCGCCGCGGGCGCCGGCATCGGCTCCTTGGCGACCGCGCGCATCTTGTCCTTGGCGCCCTCCGCCTTGCGCTCCTCCTCCTGGACCTGCTTCTTGAGCGCCTCCGGGTTGGCCAGGATGACGCTCTCGCGCAGGTGGTGATCGTAGGTCTCGGTGCCGCGCTCGCCATAGAAGTAGCCGACCGGATCGGGGATCGAGTAGCCGGTCAGCGCCAGCACGGCCTCGTCGACCACGACCAGCGCGACCTCGCTGGAGGCCACCGGCTTGCCGGCGGCGTCGGTCACCACGATGTCGATGTCGGTGCTGCCGCCGGGCTCGATCTTGCTGACCCGCGGGGTCGCCTTGACCGTGAGGGTGCGCTGGCGCGGCGGCACCGGCAGGTTGATCTGGCCGGTCGCATAGGCCACGCGCATGGGCAGCTTGGTGTTGACGTTGCCCTGGTCATCGGTGCGCACCGCGGCGCCCACCAGATCGACCTGCGCGTACAGGTTGGGCACCATGGCCTCGTCGATCTTGACCTTGAGGACCTGCGACGAGCCCTTCATGGTGAATCGCTCGGTGCTCCAGATCCCGCTGCGGCGCAGCGACAGCACGCCCTCGGCGGGATAGAACGGCGCCGTCACCAGGAGCTCGGCGACGTCGCCGTGCTGGTACTCCTTCTTGTCGGGCACCAGCATGACCTGCTCCTGCTTGACCTCGCGCTGCGGCGGCTGCTTGCCGCCGGGCACCCAGATGGTCAGCTCGGACTGGTTCTCGCGCTGCTTGCTGTCCTTGACCGACGCGCGGATCTTGTAGGTGCCGCCCTCGGGCGTCTTGAAGGTGCAGCGCACCTCCTTGGCCACCGAGGTCTGCGCGCACTTCTGCTCGTCGACCTCGTCCTCGTGCCAGCTGCCCTTGGTCTGCTTCCACTCCAGGCGCACGCTGCGCACCTCGATGGCGGTGCCCGGGCGCGCCTTGCCGTCGAGGTCGACCGCGACCAGGTCGATGTTGAGCGGCTCGCCCTTGGCCACGAACATGCGCGGGCTCTTCATGCCGACGTACATCTCCGACGGGTGCGCCAGCACGGCCGTCGACGCCGTCCAGGCCTGGCGGTTGACGTCCATCACGGTGGCCTGCGCGCTGATCGAGATCGGGCGCGGCGGGCTGACGCCCTCGATGGGCAGCGTCAGCTTGTGGGTGCCGCTGCCGTCGGTCTTGCCCGCGTGCTGCGACCAGTTGCCGCCGCCACCGTAGCGACCGCCGTAGCCCTCGTCGTCATAACCACCGCGGTAGTAGCTCCACCACGGCACCCAGGTGCCGAAGGTGTAGCCGTCCCAGCCCGGCGGCGAGTAGCTGGTCGCCGAGGTCTGCACGCTCCAGGTGGTGTCGGCGTTGGGCAGCGGCCCGCCCGCGAAGTACGACGCCGTGACCGAGACCTCGGCGTTGCCGCCGACGAAGTGCGGATCCGGGCTGACCGTCCTGGCGCTGACCTCGAACTCGGGGCGCCGGAACTCCTCGACCTGGAAGCTGTGGCTGTAGCTCGAGCCCGGCACCGGCATGCTGTCGACCTGCAGATCCAGGCGTCCCCAGCCGAGGTTCATCGTCCCGGGCAGCTTGATCATGCTGTCGAAGCCGCCGTACTTGCCGACATCGAAGCTGCCCTTGCCGACCTCGTTGCCGCGCGAGTCGACCAGCTTGTAGGTGCCCTTGCGCGGCGCGCCGGGCCGGTCCATCACGCCGAACACGTCGCCGCGCTCGCCGGCGCCGACGGCGCGGATCCAGCCCTTGAAGCGGACCTCCTCGCCCGGCTTGTAGAGGCGGCGATCATCGAAGACAAACCAGCGGGCGCCGTCCGTGCGCGAGCTCGGCGACCAGCCCTCGCCGTCGTACCAGTAGTTCGGGTTGTGCGGCAGGAAGGCCATGTCGCTGCCCTTCCTGGCCACGATCAGGTAGCCGCCCGCCTGCAGCGGCAGCTTGGCCAGGCCGTCCTTGCCGGTCTTGCCGCGCGCGCCCTTGGGGAAGACCTGGATGTCGACGCCGTCCAGCGGCTTGCCATCGCGCAGCGAGTTGGCCCACACCACCATGTCCTCGGGGTCGACCATGGCGTCGAGGCCGATCTGCGTGACCTGGGCCCAGCCGAAGACCTGCTGGCGCTCCCAGCGATTCTTGGGCTGCACCGGCGGCTCGATCATGAAGATGACGTTGCCGCGGCCGCCCTCGAGCGCCGCGCCCAGCTCGATGCCGGTCTCGACCATCTCGTCGTCGACCGACTTGATGGTGACCGTCTTGGTGCCGAGCTTCTTGCCCGGGGGCTCGCGCGGGGCCTGCTGGTCATAGTCCCAGCGCCGGCGCAGGTACTCGTGCCACTTGCCCCAGTCGTCGGGGCCGACCTGGTACAGCGACACCTTCACCGTCTTGTGGTTGATGGTGTAGATGGAGATCTCGGGCTTGGCGGTGGGATCCAGCACCACGAAGGGCTGGTTGGGCCCGCCCAGCTGCGGGCGCGCGCTGCCGACCTTGAAGGTGTAGGTCTTTTCGCTGCCCAGCTTCTGCCCGAAGATGTCGGGCACACCGGCGGCGATCTTCACGGTGTAGGTCGTCTTGCCCTTGGTGCGGCCGGCGATCGACAGGTAGTTGCCGCTGGTGGTGACCTGCATGCCGGGGATGCCGGGCGTGACGCTGATGCCCTTGGCGGCGTCCCAGGCGTCCTCCTGGATCGGGTTGGTGAAGCGGAAGCCGAACGGCGTCCCCGGCGGGCACTCGCGATCCCAGCCGCAGCGGCCCTCGACCAGCTCCATCGGGCCGAAGGTGGTGAAGCTCCAGCTCTGGGCCTCCGTCGTCTTGCGCGGGCCCTCGGCCGACGGCGCGCCGGCGCGCACGGTGACCACGATGTTCTTGTCGTAGGGCAGCGGGTCCTTGGTGCGGAAGGCCAGCCAGCGCCCCTTGACGGCGCCGGTGCTGTAGCTGGCCACGGTGGGGTCCTTGGCGATGTCGGCCTGGCTGACCAGCTCGAGCTGCGACCCCGAGCGGCCGTCGACGGTGATGCTGGCCAGCACCTTTGCGGGATCGATCTTCTGGTCGAACGACGCGAACAGGATGGGATCACGCTTGTGCGGCCCGCCTGACGGCCAGCTGGCCTGCATCACCAGCGGCGGGGTCGAGAACGACCAGGTCTTCTTCTGCGCCAGCGAGCCGCCGATGGCCGACGGCGTGCCGGCCGGGATCTCGACGCTGTACACGGTGGCCATCGGGAAGCGCTCGTTGTTGGCGGCCTCGAAGACCAGCGTCTTGGTGCCGACCCAGCGCCACTTGCCGGGCACCTGGGGCGTCATCTTGACCGGCACGCCGCGCTTGGCCAGATCGTCGTGCGAGGTGATCTCGACCATCGGGTGCGAGAAGGTCACGTTGACCTGCGGCACCAGCGCCAGCTCGCCCTCGGGGGCGTAGCGCACGATCTCCAGGGGCTTGGCCAGCTCGGGCGGCGGCGCGTCGGGCACCGGCGGCGGCGGGAAGGCGGTCTTGACCGTCTCACCCGGGCGCGGCGGCGGCAGCGAGCGCTCGCGCAGCGCGAACTCGACCTGGTCCCCGGGGTCGGTGCTGATGGGCTTCATGCGCTTCAGGACCGCGGCGACCTCGGCCGGCGACAGCGCCTGGCCGGGCGACACCGCCACCGGCAGGGCGCCCTCGGGGGCGGCGATGTTGGCCGCGGGCAGCGCGACCGGTGCGCCGGGCAGCGCCTTTCCGCCGCGGGGCGACTTCGCGTCACCTCCGCGACAGCCGGTGGCGGCAGCCGCCGCGAAGAAGGCAATGGCAATCGAGCCGACACGAACCGAGCGCGTCCTCATCCTCGTCTCCCCGAAATGGCCAGCGTGATGTCTTGCCGAGCTACCGAAGCAGCGGTCAGGCAGAAAGCGCGGGCATCATAACAACCGGTCGTCATTCGATCCACGGAAGCAGTCGTGAACGGTTCCTACGCACGAGCACTGACTGTGGTGGCTGTGACGACGTGTGACGTGACCGGGTTCCTGGTGACAGCTGGTCGCCAGGGCTAGAACCCACCGAAATCATGTTAGGGTGGCCGACGATGGCGGCGCCGCAGCCACTGCCTTACCGGGTCAGCTTCCCGTTCCTCCCGCTGCTGAACCTGGAGGGGGCGGCCGGCGAGCACCACGATCGGCTGGTGGCGCTGGCGGCCGATCTGTGGAAGCACGTCGTGTTCGAGCACCTGGTGCGCCACCCCATCGTGGCGGTCTCCGACCCCGACGACCAGCACCAGGTGGCCTGGGGCGACGACGACATCGCCGACCAGAAGGCCGAGCGCGACAAGCAGATCGACTGGCAGTTCGCCGAGAGCCGCCGCGACGAGCTGCTCTACTTCGACGTCGACCTCGATCCCGCGGCGACGCCCAACATGGTGCTGAACGGGGTCACCCGGGCGGGCCGGGTCGAGCCCTTCCTGTCGGGCCAGGTCGGGCCGGGCGCGCTGTCGGACGCGCTGACCCTGTGCTTGCAGCAGTGGCTGGCCGCGCGCGACCTGGGGCCGGCGCCGCGCCCCATCGAGCCCTTCACCACGCGCATGTTCCTCGAGGTCGTGGGCGTGCTGGACCAGATCCTGGAGGCGGTGCAAGCCGAGGACGAGGCCCGCGTGCTCGCGCTGGGCACCGGGCTGACCACGCTGGCGGTGCCGGCGCTGCGCCTGGTGTGCGCCGAGATGAACGGGCCCTGGGAGGCCGCGCTGGAGCAGCGCGTGATGCAGCTCGAGCCCGACAACCCGGTCGGGCTGCGCAACGAGTTCTTCCGCCTGCTGAGCGAGAAGGGCGAGGCCCAGGATCGCAACTTCATCCGCCAGGTCATCGCGGTGGCCCCGCAGTGGGGCAAGCCGCACCTCAGCATGCACGGCAAGGACGTGGGTGAAGAGGGCGCGCTGCGCCACCAGGGCATCGCCTCGCAGCTCCTGCCGTCGAACCCGTGGGCGCTCGACAACTACGGCATCAACCTGATGGAGGCCGGCCGGCACGAGGAGGCCTGGCGCTACTTCGACCGCGCGGTGCGGGTGTCGCCGCTGTTCGAGAAGAGCTACCAGAACTGCATGCGCGCCTCGCGCGCCATCGGGCGCCCCGGCGAGGCCTTCATCGACATCACGCAGACGCGCTGGCGCTTCTACCCGGCCTGGCGTGACAGCGGCCACGAGATCACCGACCAGATGCTGGCCACCATCGGCATGGCGCAGATCAAGGTCGCCAACGCCTACATGGACGTCGGCCGGCTGGAGGACGCCATCGAGACTTACCGGCGCGTGCTGCCGGATCTCGGGGACCGCAAGGACATCGGGCGCACGTTCGACGACTGGCTGACCGATCCCGAGCTGCCCGGGACGGCCTACGCGCGCGAGGGCCACCACCGGCGCGATCCCGGCCGCGTGGTGCACGGCTTCGGACGGGGGAAGGTCGAGAACTCGAGCGACGTCGCGATGCTGATCCACGCGCTGATCGCGCTGGGCAAGCCGGACCTGGCGCAGATCGCGTGGGCGCACTACGTCGGCGCCGACATCGTGGGTGCCCCGGCGGCGCGACTGGCGGGCGCACGGGCCTATTTCCTGAATGGCAATCTCGACAAGGGGCTGGAGCAGCTGTGGATTGCCGCCTTGCGCGCGCCACAAGGAAGGTGGGAGTCGGAGATCAACCGGCTCTTGCGCCTGGCCGCGGTGCGCCCCGTGGCCGAGTGGGAGGCGGTGCTGAAGGCGCGCCTGGACGCAGGTGCGCTGCGCATGGCGCGGCTGATGGCGCGCGACGCCGCCGACTTCGTGCCCGGCATCGCGGGCAGCGAGGTGGTCGCCAAGGCGCTGCTGCTGGGCCAGGCCGGGCCGGAGACGCCGTTCGACAAGGAGTGGATGCAGCCCCTGCGGGTGGCGCTGGGGCCCGAGGTGGCGGCGCCCATCGACGCCTTCTTCGGCGGCCGCGTCGAGGCCGACCAGGAGACCGCGGACCTCCTGGCCAACGACTGGCCGCAGCTGCTGGGCGCGATGGACGCCGAGGATCCGACCACCGGGGCGCGCGCGCTGTACCTGCTCGGCGAGTCGCTGTGCCGCTACCTGGCGGCGACCACGGGCGCGCCCAACGTCCTGGCCAGCGGCTACCGGCAGATCGCGACCGAGGCGCTGGCGGTGGTGGCCAAGTCGTCGCTGGCCGATGGCTGGACGCGCCCGCTGCTGGAGTGCATCGAGCGCGCGGCGGCCAGCCCCGCGGTCGACTACTGGGTGCTCGACCAGTGGGTGCTGCGCCTGGAGCGCGCGCTGCAGATCGAGGACAGGAGCGGCGGGCCGTCGGGCATGGCGCCGCTGGTCGACGGGCTGCGGCGGGTCGGACAGTCGCTGCGCGGCGACGAGCGTGTCGGCTTCGAGCACCGGCGCGCGCTGGATCTGAAGGACGACCCGGCGCGCGTGCACGAGGCGCGCTTCCTGATGGAGCGCTGCCTGCGCGCCTTCGGGGCCGGGGCGGGGATCGCGTGGTCGGAGATCGCGGACCGCTGCCTGCCCGCGGCGCAGGCGCTGGACGTGCACTGGGTCGCGACCACGGCGACGCCGGGCAACGCGGTGCCCTGGATCGCGCTGGCGCGCCGCCTGTTCGAGCTCGGCAAGAAGGAGCTGGCCTACGAGGCGCTGGTGAAGGCCTTCCCGCCCACCAGCCGCGAGTGGCGCCAGGCCCGGCTGGCGGAGCTCAAGCCGCTGTGGGAGTCGTCGGGCCTGGGCGCCGAGATCCCGTTCGAGTGGCAGGCCTGCTCGCAGCGCGGCATGGTCCACCTGCAGCGCGGCGAGTATGTACAGGCTATCAAGTGTCTGCGCTGGTGTGACGCCATCGATTCAGGCAACGCGGCGCTGCTGAAGAATCTGGGCATCGTGTACGGCCGCCAGGGCGCGCTGCTGGATGCCGTGGTGTGCTTCTCCAAGATCGACCGCAAGGCCGGCCCGATGATCGCGGGGCAGGCGCTGCTGGAGGCGCAGAAGTACGCCGAGGGCGTGGCCGCCTACCGCTATGCCTCGATGTACTTCACCGGCGCCGAGCAGTGGCTGGCCCTGGGCGGCGCGGCCTGGTTCCTGGAGGACGACGAGATCGCCGCCGAGGCCTACGGCAAGGCCTACGAGCTGGCCGGCGGCCGCTTCGACCCGAGCCAGCTGCACGCATATGCCACCAGCCTCAACGGCGCGGGCTTGTCGAAGCAGGCCGAGCCAATCGCGAACCAGCTGATCCAGGCCGCCGGCAACGACGCGACGTTCTTCAGCTGCGGGGTGCACCACATGGCGCGCGCCCTTTTGGCGCAAAGAAGGGCCCCCGAAGCCGTGCCCTACGCCGAGCGCGCCGTGCAGGTCAATCCGCTCCCCGACAACAAGAAGGAGTTCGAGGAGACCCTGGATCGCGCGCGCCGAAACGACCCTTATCCGGTCAAGCCGCTGCGCAGCCTGCGCCGCGAGACCCACGGCTGGAAGCTACTCGAGGCCAGTGATCCCCTGGGCGCCCAGCAGGCCGCCGACCAGGGTCTCGGTGTCAGCCAGACCGAGTGGCCCCTGTGGCGCGTCAAGCTGGTCGCCGCCGAGGCCCGCTTCGACTGGGACAACGAGGCCCCCGCCAAGGAGGGCCTGAAGGCCGCATGGGCCGCCCTCGCCGCCACCGCCGGCGCCGACAACACCGAGGCCGCCCTGGCCCGCGTGCTGGCCCTCAAGATCCGCGAGCAGCTCCTCTTCCCCACCGACGTCGTCGTCCCCCTCGGCAAGCAGGTCTCCAAGGCCGACCTCGACAAGGACATCGCCGACCGCCGCGCGAGGTCGACCCCGTCACTGGCCGGCAAGCCGGTGCTGGCCAGCGTCCCCGCCGACGACCCGATTGTGTTCCCGAACGAGAAGATCTCGCGGCTGAGCGACTACGTCGGATTGCTGAAGGCGATGCAGACCGGCGACCCGATGTCCGCGCTGGCCAGCCATGGATTGGACATGGCGGCATATGCGCCATTGGCGAACATGTGGAGCCAGCGGCTGAATGGGGACCAGGTGTTGACCGACAAGTTCCAGAAGATGATGCAGGGGTAGCGCCAGCAATGCTCGCTTCTTAGGGCCATCGAACCAGGAAGTCAGTCGACCAGGAGGCGGCCAGAACCACGAGGAGCGCAGTCGCAGGCTTCCACCTCGCTCGCCGTCGGCCGTAGACTACGTCGGCTCTCGGGTTGCTCACGATGTCACCGTCGTCTATCCAGCCACTCCTGGATCAGCAGGACGTGGCCGTTGAAGGGCATCTTCGTCAGTTCGTCGATGGCCAGCGCGGCCTCGTCATGGAGCGTGACGCTCCTGATGGGCTTGTTGTTGTCGCCCCACGGAATCGTCTGGTCGGGTTGCTTCAGTACCTCGAGGAGATCCTCGACCGCCGCGGGGTCTTCGAGGCCCCTGAGTCCAGAGATGGCGCCACCTCGTTCCGCAGGGGTGGAGGCTTTCAGCAGGGTCCGGAGCCGTTCGAGGGCGTTCGGTGGGCGCAGGGCTCCCAGTGCCGACGCTGCGGCCGCGCGCACTGCGGGCGACTGATCGAGCAGCCCCTTCTCGACGACATCTGCGCTGCCTTGGCCGGGGTACCTCGCGGCGAACATCACCAGCTGGCTCCGTGAGTCTGCAGGAAGGCGGGGGCTGAGCAGGCCGGGGAGGTAGGGAACGGCGCGGGTGCCAAGTCGCACAAGGCGGCTCAGTCCCGGGCCCACCGCGGTTTGTGTGGGGGGGAGGGCAGCAACGGCATCTTCCACGACGGCTGCGAGCGCAGCCTCCCGTCCTCGCGCGCTGAGCAGCTCGACACCGGCTTCGACCACACGCGGGTCGGGGCTATCGAGCAGAAAACCAAGGGTGGCGACGGCGCGAGTGCCGAGCCTGGTCAACTTCAGCATGCCGTCGTCGATCGCGCGCTGGTCGCTGGCTCGCACCGCCTCTTCGATGTCGTCGACGAGCAGACGGGCTCTCAGCGCAGGCGAGGCCTCCTGCGAGGCGCGCCTCTCGCATGAGGCCAGGCCAAGCGCTACGAGAGTGATCGACCAGAGCCCGGCGATGGCAATCGCCCAGCGCCTTCGCCGACGAAGCGCCTCGGAGCGCTGCGCTGGCGACAGGTCGGCCTGCACGTCGTGACCCGCTGGCTGGCTACTCGCTGGCATGGGGCGGCCGATCGCTCGAGTGGGGCCGGAGCAGCTCGGGGTGCCGGGCCAGCCAGGACTCGATCTGCGGGACGCAGCCCTCGAAGGCGGTGCCGGCGATCTGGTCGATCACCAGGGCGGAGCGCCGTTGCAGGGTGTCCTGGGGCATGGTCGGGTCGACGGGAGACTCGACCGCGGCATTGGCAGCGTTGAAGGGCCGCGGCACCACCGTCGCTGGGCGGCGCAGGACCTCGAGCAGCGCGGGGACGGCGCGGAGATCGCGCATGCACTTCAGACCGTCGATGGCTCCGGCGCGGACGTCGATGTGGGGGTGATCGAGGAGGCTCTCCAGTCGGGCCAGGGCGTCGCGACCCCGGAGGCAGCCGAGCCAGGTGGCGGCGACCGCGGCCGCACTGCCGCAGGACCGAGCTGCTCGAGGCGGTACGGCGCTCCGCGTGGGCGGCGGTGCGTGGGCCAGCGCCTCCAGCACAGCGAGTTCGAGCGCCTCCTCGCGGCCGGGCGCGGTCAGGATGGCCAGGGTGGCGCTGACCGAGACCGGATCTGGATAGTCGAGGAGTTGGGCCAGGGCTGCGACCGCGTCGGGACCCAGGTGCGTCAGCGTCCGCACGACCCTGTCGCGGGCGGCCGGATCACGGGTGTGAACGGCGTCGTCGAAGTCCCACATGAGGACGCCGATGCGAAGGTTCCTGGGGACTGGCTCGTCCTTCTGGCAGGCCAGGGACGACAGCGTGCTGACGGCCAAGACGATGGCGGCGGGGAGATGGCGCATGGACTCCTCATCGACGGCGGCTCGCCGAAGTTGCGGCGCGCGCGAACCGGCGTCGCTAGGAGTCTTCGCGAGCGCAGGCGGTTCCCTGGGGGACGCCGAAAGTGGGGGCCTCATGGGGCGGATGCATTGCCTACGCGGCGGCGAGCATCGCCTCTACCGCGTCCAGTACCTCCACGACGACGACCTCGCGATGGTGCGCCCGCTGCTCGGCCTCGGCCTGCGCTACCAGGTCCAGACCGAGAGCCGCCCCGAGTTCTGGAAGAACCTCCCCGGCATCAAGAACTGACCCAGCTGCGGCCCCGCAGGGCGTTTCAGCTGAAGCGTCGACGGTCGGCGCGACGGCGGATGCGCTGGGACCTGGGTGGCCCAGCCTGGGCCAGATCGGCTGAGAACCAGAGAACTGCGGCGCTTTTCGGTCAGTGCGCAACAAGCTGACCGAAGGCGCGAAGACCCCCGCATGAACTCGTACCGAAGAAACCAGTGGGTGGGTCGCGGTGGTGCCGCGAGCCTCGTCGTCGTGGTTGCGCTCGCGGTGGGGTGTCGGCACCGACCGCGCAGCAAGCCGCGTGGGCCGACAGCCGAGGTGCCGGCGCCGCTCAGCGAGCCGGCGTGCGTGCGCAGCGATGACGAGTGCATGGCGACCGCCCAGGAGCTGCGTGACGCGGGGCGCATCACGGCGGCGGCGGCGGCCTACGAGCTGCTGTGCCAGCGCGACGTGGCGTCGGCCTGCTTCGAGCTGGGCCTGCTGCGCGACCACGACACCGAGGTGACCGATCATGCGCAAGCCCACGCTGCGTTCGACCGAGCTTGCCAGCTGCAGATGGTGCAGGGCTGCACCGCGGTCGGGGTGATGCTGCTCAATGGCCGCGGCGTCGCGAAGGACCCAGCGCGCGGGCGACGCGCGCTGGAGGCGGCCTGCGCCGAAGGCGACAGCATGGGCTGCCACCACCTGGGCTGGGCGCTGCTCGAGGGTGAGGGTGGTCAGCGCGACCTGCGCGGTGCGCGCGCGGCCCTGGAGACGGCCTGCAAGCCGAGCTACCCAGAAGCCTGCGTCGACCTTGGCGCGATGCTGGCCAAGGGCCAGGGTGGCCGCGTCGACCTGGTGCGTGCGCGAGCCTTCTACCGCCAAGGCTGTGATCAGGGCCTGCCCATCGCCTGCGCCAACCTCGGGTTCGCCCTGCGCAACGGCGACGGCGGCAAGCGGGACCTGGTCGAGGCGCTGAGCAGGTTCCTGGAGGCGTGCGACGGTGGCGACGCCGAAGGCTGTCGCGCGGCGGGGGTCATGCACCAGGAGGCGACGCCACCCGAGCTGCCCGCGGCGGCCGCGCGTTTTGGCGAGGCTTGCGACGCCGGGCTGCACGACGCCTGCCTCGACCTCGCGGCGCTGCTGCGTCGAGGTGGCCCGACGCTACCCAGCGATCCGGCGCGCGCGCGTTCGCTCCTCGAGCGCGCCTGCCGCCAGGGCTCCGGGGCGGCGTGCTTCCAGCAGGCCGTCGATCTGCGCGCCAACCACCCCGAGGAGAAGGAGCGCTTCCGGGCGCTGATGCGCCAGGCCTGCGCGCTGGCGCACAACCCCGCCTGCAAGCAGTGACCGCAGGCTGCCTCGCAGCGGAGACGCCGGTCCTGCCACGCGCTGCCTGACCTGATCAGGCGCTATCATCTCGCGCATGCAGCGCGTGAATCTGGCCGAGAAGCTGGCGACGTTTATGGACCACTGGCATCCGCGGGTGGTGGCGGAGCTCAATGGGCAGCAGGTCAAGGTGGTGAAGCTGCTGGGGGAGTTCACCTGGCACCATCATGAGGTGGAGGACGAGCTGTTCCTGGTGGTGTCGGGGCAGCTCAGCATGGAGTTTCGCGACCGGGTGGTGGTGCTGGGGCCGGGGGAGCTCATCGTGGTGCCGCATGGGGTCGAGCATCGGCCGGTGGCGGAGCGTGAGTGCGAGGTGGTGCTGTTCGAGCCGGCGAGCACGGTGAACACCGGGAATGCCAGCGAGGACGCGCGGACGCGGCGGGTGCTCGAGAAGATCTGAGCCGAGGGCGCAGCGGGGAAGCTTTTCGGGGGCGGGATCGTCGACTTGCGGGACGCCGGGCGGCGCGTGAAGATTGGGTGTGCACGACGTTCTGTCTCGCGAAAAGCCGCCCATGGACGCGCCCGCGGAAGCGGAGCCGCCGCGCAAGCAGGAGCCGGAGCAGGACCGGCCGGCGGATGTGATGGCGCGGCTGAAGGCGGCGGTGGCGCAGGGGCGGGCGCCGGATGAGGCCGACGTCGCGCGGGCGCACCAGCTGTTCGGCAACGCCACCGTGACCGCGCTGCTGGCGGGCAAGGCGGACCAGCTGCCGCAGGCGCCGGGGATCGATGCCAAGGGCGACTACAAGGTCGTGCTGTATGCGCGGGCGCGCTTCGCGCAGGGCCCCGGCGACCTCGGCCACGCCTTCATCGGCCTCGAAGGGCCGGGCCAGGATCACGTCTATGGTTTCCACCCCAAGAACGGCGCGGGCGTGGGCGCGATGGTGCCGGGGGGCGTCGCGGGCAAGGTCGAGGTCGACAAGGATCAGGTCGGCGCCGGCGTGCGCATGGAGGAGATCGCCATCACCAAGGCGCAGTTCGAGGCCGCGCAGGCGCGCGCGCTGAAGCTGAAGGGCGGCCCGCCGAAGTACGACTTCTGGGGCTGGAACTGCGTCAACTTCGTGGCCGACGTCGCGGCGGCGGCGGGCGTCGTGGTGTCGGCGGGGAACTTCGCCGGCATCGCCGATCCCGAGGTGATGTCGGATCAGATCGGCGACAAGATGAAGGCGGGCGGCGGCGCAGGCGGCGGCGACGACAGCAGCAAGCCCCCGCCCGGCACGGCGCGCTGAACCGAGACGACCGCTCGTCGTCACCGGCGTGCCGAGGTGACGTCGCTACCCGCGCAAGTCCCGAAATCATCGAGCCTGCGCCCGTGGCACACGCTTTGATAAGCTCGTCGTCCCATGACCAAGGCCATCGGTATCGGGATCGGCGTCACCCTCACCGTCACCCTCTCCCTCGCCGTCGCAGCTTCGGGCTGCGGCAAGAAAGGGCAGTCGTTCAAGGCCGGCGTCGCGCTGCTGTGCGACCGTGGCCGCATCGACGAGGCCATCAAGGGCGCGCCCTACGGCGAGTGGCCGGCCAGGATCGACGCCTGGGCGTCCAAGAACCTCACCAACGCAGATGCCCGCAAGCTGGCCAAGGACCTGACCAGCGCCCCCCCGCGAGCGCGCGCTCAGATCCTGCTCACCGGCACGTCCAGCGCCGGGATCAGCGACTGCGGCATCAGCGGCCTGTTCGAGTTCACTCCGCTCGGCGTGGATCCGCGTGACGTCGCGGCCTCGGCCTGGGCGCTGGGCGTCGGCGGCGAGATGGTCAAGGCGTTGCTGGGCCAGCCCTTTGACCCCGCGTTGCAGGGCCCCGACCCCACGGCCGACATCCGCAAGGTCGACTGTGAGCCCGGCCCCCTGTGCAAGGTCCCGGTCGACCACTGGGTCAACGAGGCGGGTGTGCTGAACAAGCCCACGACGGCCGCAGTCGGCGTCGCGGTCGAGCTGGTGCTCGAGAAGGGCGGCAAGTTCCTGCGTACCGGCCTGGTGGCCTGGGATGCGGCGCATGCCAAGGCCTTCGGCGACCACCCAGTGGAGTGGACCGCCACCGGCGCGCTGGCCGCCTACGATGGAGAGCGCAGCGTCAGTGACCCGGCGGCGCTGGCGGCTGCGGCACCGGCGCTGATGGGCTTCGTCGCGCGCACCCTGGACTGCCTGGTGCCGCCGCGCTGCATGCTCGAGATCCGCTCGGCGCGCTCGATCGAGATCGGCGGCAGCTACGCCGACCGGCTGGCCAGCATGGACGGCCTGACCCAGCCCGTCGACGCCGTCGGCACCGCCGATGACGCCGCACAGGGCTGGCAGATCATCGACGTCCGCGTGATGCCCCTCATCGCGCCCGAGCCGGGCGACGACCAGCGCATCTCGGTGCTCGCCCAGTGGATGCCGGTCAAGCTGGTGGCGGCGGGCGGCAAGGTCTACCTGAGCCCGTTCACCGAGATGCGCAGCGCGCACTTCTGACCGTGGCCTTGACCCTCGACCGCTGCCTGGCCGCGCTGGCGCGACACGGCGTCATGACGCTGACGGCATCGCCGCCGCTGCCCGATCTGGTCACCCTGGTCGCGGGCGAGCCGGTCAAGGGCAGCTGGTGGGCGCACCCGGCCGGCAACGCCATCTTCAACCTGGCCAACGCCCTCGAGGACCACGCCGACGTGCTGGTGGTCAAGCTGGTGGGCGGCAAGGTCAGCTTCGTCGAGCGCGCGCTGTGGCCGGCGTTGCTGCGCGTGGTCGGCGATGCCGGCTGGCGCGAGGCCGCCAGCGCGCGCGTGCCGGCCGCCGCGCGCGCGCTGCTGACCGCGGTCGAGGCCGCCGGCGAGCTGCGCCCCGACAAGGCCACCCGCGCCGCGGCCAAGCAGCTCGAGGCCAGCCTGCTCGTGCTGTCGCGCCAGGAGCACACCGCCTCGGGCAAGCACGAGACCGTGCTGACCGACTGGCGGCGCTGGGCCCGGCAGGCCAAGGTCGCCCGCGCCACCGGCACACTGGCCGCCGCGATTGCCACCATCGAGACTGCCTGTCTCGGATTGCCAACGTCCCTGTCCGCGCCGCCCCCCAAGCGCAAGGTGAGTCCCCGATGAAGTGTCTACGCACGCCCGACGCTCGCTTCACCGACCTGCCCGGCTACCCGTTCGCGCCGCACTACCAGGAGGTGCCCACCGGGGACGCTGACGGCGGCACCCTGCGCATGCACTTCGTCGACGAGGGCCCGCGCGACGCCCCGGTCGTCCTGATGCTGCACGGCGAGCCGTCGTGGTCGTTCCTGTATCGCAAGGTGATCGCCCGCGTGGTCGCGGCCGGGCTGCGCGCGGTGGCGCCCGATCTGCCCGGGTTCGGGCGCTCCGACAAGCCGGCGGCGCAGGACGACTACACCTACCAGCGCCACGTCGACTGGATGTGGGCCTTCATCCAGGCCCAGGGCCTGACCGACGTCACGCTGCTGTGTCAGGACTGGGGTGGCCTCATCGGCCTGCGCATCGTGGGCGAGCACCCCGAGCGCTTCGCCCGCGTGGTCGCCGCCAACACCTTCCTGCCCACCGCGGATCGCCCGCCGCAGGACGCCTTCCTGGCCTGGCGCCGCTTCTCGCAGGACACCCCCGAGCTGCCCATCGGCTTCATCCTGCAGAGCGCCAGCAAGCGCCCGCTCAGCGACGCCGTGCGCGCCGCCTACGAGGCGCCCTTCCCCGACGAGTCGTACAAGGCTGGCGCGCGCAGGTTCCCGCTGCTGGTCCCCATCGCGCCCGACGATCCCGCGGTGCCCGCCAACCTGGCCGCCTGGCAGGGGCTGGAGCGCTTCGAGCGCCCCTTCCTGACCGCGTTCGGCGACGGCGATCCCATCACGCGCGGCGCCGACCGCGTGCTCCAGGCCCGCATCCCCGGGGCCAAGGGGCAGCCCCACACGACGCTGAAGGACGCCGGTCACTTCTTGCAGGAGGATGCGGGCGAGGAGCTCGGGGACGTGGTGGCCGCCTTCGTCAGGCGTTGAAGTACAGCAGCAGACAGAGCAGGGCCAGGATGCCGACGGCGATCAGCTTGTCGCCATGCTTGTATGCGAAGCTGTTGTCGGGCTTGTCGGCGGCGGCGTCGCCGGGCGCGGCGTCAGGCTCGGGTTCGCGCTCGGGCTCGGGCTCGCTCATGGCGTCACCGCCGGCTGCGCCAGCACCGCGACCACGCGCAGGCGCCGCGTGCGCCCGTGCGGCATCGGCCACGAGATCCCCTGCCCCACCGACAGCCCGAGCAGCGCGCTGCCCACCGGGCTGAGCACCGAGACCCGCCCGGCCGGCGCGTCGGCGTCGCCGGGATACACCAGCAGCACGTCGCGCACCACGCCCGAGTCCTCGTCGAGGTAGCGCACCCGCGCGTTCATGCACACCACGTCGGCCGGCAGCGCCGCCGCCGGCACCACCTCGGCGCGGCCGAGCTCGGCCGCCAGCCAGGCCACTGCCTCCGGATCGCGCCCCGGCCGCCCGCTGGCGAGCAGGCTGTCGAGGCGCTGGGCGTCGATGTCGCTGACGCGGATGCGCGGCGCCAGGCCGTGCGCGGCCACCCACTGGATGAGGTCCGGCAATGGATCATTCTCGTTGGCGCGAGCCTTGGCCCGCGCGTCATTGACACGCTTCATGTCTGACTCCGTTCGCTGAGGTCGTCTGCTGTTTCGGCCGCTGTTCAGGCCGAAAGCGGAGGACCGCGTGGAGTCCGCGAGCTCTGGTGCGCGCGCTGGTGGGTGGGCGCGTGCGGCGCCGCCACCAGGAGGATGAAGTCGCCGGGCGGGACCAGCACGGGCATCGCCGCCGAGGCCGGAGCCGCCGGGTGCTGCGGGGCCCGCTCCAGCGTCAGGCGGGTGAGGCGCGACTCGGTGCGCCGCGCCGGGCTGGCCGCCGCCTCGAGCTCGGCCGCCGAGATGCGCGCCTGCCCGTCGGCGCGCAGGTCACGCGCCGGCCGCGCACCCGCCACGCCACCGGCGCCACCCGCGAAGGGCAGCGCAGCAGCGAGCACGAGAGCGAGGACGACGGAGCGCATGGTGATGAGGAGTGTAACAACGATAGGCCCAGGCGCCACCCCCCAGCCTGCTGGTACCATCGCCGCATGGCGGCCACCGGCACTCTGCGCGATCTCTCGGAGCGACTCTGGCAAGGCGACGGCGCGGGTGCCGGCGGCCGCGCGGCGGCGCCCCACCCCTTGTTCGGCGCCGTCGGCATGGCGCTGGAGGAGTACCGCCCCGGCCTCAGCTTCGTGGCCAGCTTCGGCAACGTCACCGCGCTCGACACCCCCGACGGGCTGGCCCTGATCGACGTCGGCGGACCGATGGCCGCGGCGCACATCCATGGCGCGGTGCGCGGCTGGAGCCAGCGCGCGCTGCGCAAGGTGGTCTACACCCACGGCCACGTCGATCACGTGATGGGCATCTCGGCCTTCGCGGGCGAGCCGGGGCCGGCGCCGCACGTCATCGCGCACTGCGACGTGCCGGCGCGCTTCGATCGCTACAAGCTGACCGCGGGCTGGAATGGCGCCATCAACGCGCGCCAGTTCGGACTGCCCGGGTTCACCTGGCCGACCGACTATCGCTATCCCGACGAGGTCTATCGCGATCACCTGACCCTCGAGTTCGGCGGCATTCGCGCCGAGCTGCACCACGCCCGCGGCGAGACCGACGATCACACCTGGGTCTGGCTGCCGGACCACAAGACCGTCGTGACTGGCGATCTCTTCATCTGGGCAGTGCCCAACTGCGGCAATCCGCAGAAGGTGCAGCGCTACCCGCGCGAGTGGGCCATCGCGCTGCGCACCATGGCGGCGCTGGGCGCCGAGCTGCTGCTGCCCGGCCACGGCCCGCCCATCGAGGGCGCCGCGCGGGTGCACCAGGCGCTGACCGAGACCGCGGCGCTGCTGGAGTCGCTGCACGAGCAGGTGCTCGCGCAGATGAACGCCGGCGCCAGCCTGGACACCGTGCTGGCCGAGGTGCGCGCGCCCGCCGCCCTGCTGGAGCGGCCCTATCTGCGCCCGGTGTACGACGACCCCACCTTCATCGTGCGCGCGCTGTGGCGGCTGTATGGCGGCTGGTGGGATGGTGATCCCGCGCACCTCAAGCCGCCGGGCGAGCGCGCGCTGGCGGCCGAGGTGGCCAGCCTCGCAGGAGGCGCCGGGGCGCTGATCGACCGCGCCCTGGCCGTGGCCGACAGCGACCTGGCGCTGGCCTGCCAGCTGGCCGAGTGGGCGCATGCGGCGGCGCCCGGCGACGCGGCCATCCGCAAGCAGCGCGCCGAGCTCTACACCCGCCGCGCCGCCGGCGAGCCCAGCCTGATGGCGAAGGCGATCTTCACCGCCGCATCGCGCTGACGGTCATCATGACGTTGACGAAGATGGCCCTCTCCGAGGTAAGCTAATGGTGGGGAGCACCAACCATGGCTTATCTCGAGCTCCGACGCTGGGCTGCGGCCGCTGCCGCAGGTGTTCTGCTGCTGGCGGGGTGTGGCTCCGAGGAGGAGCTGCCGCTGCCCAAGGCGGCGCTGACCAAGCTGGCGAATCCCGCCGCGCCCGCGCCTGACACCTCCAACAAGTATGTCGGCAACGAGGCCGCCATCGCGCTGGGCAAGAAGTTCTACTTCGACGCCAACTTTTCCGGCAAGGCGACCCTGGTCGACATGCTGAGTCGGCCCATGACCACCGCCGGCCGCGCCGCCGCCGGCCAGCCCATCAACGCCTCGTGCAACACCTGTCACGACGTCACCGCCTCGGGCAGTGACATCACCATGGCGCCGCTCGGCCACGCGGTCTCGTTCGGCGCCGGCGCCTATGACGTCAACGGCCAGCAGACCGTGAACGCCGGCTACCTCGACCTGGTGTACTGGAACGGCCGCGTCGACACCCTGTGGGCGCAGATCGTCGCGGTGGCCGAGAGCCCGGTGTCGATGAACGGCACCCGCCTGCGCGCGGCGTGGCGCATCGCCGACGCCTATCGCGCCGAGTACACCGCGGTGTTCGGCGCCGACTATCCGCTGCCCGCGGAGCTCGACAGCGTGGCCGCGCAGCAGGCCCGCCTGGAGGCCGACGGCCAGTGCAAGCTGGAGGCGGCCGCGTGCCCGGCCAGCTGCCGCACCGTGACCTCGGGCGCCGACACCCTGTGCCTGCCGCGCTTCCCCCTGGAGGGCAAGCCAGGCAGCACCACCACGTGCGAGTGGAACGGCGCCGGGCAGCCCTTCCATGACGCCTTCGACTGCATGGACGCGGCCGATCAGGCCACCATCAACCGGATCTACGTCAACTTCGCCAAGGCCATCGCGGCCTACGAGTTCACCCTGCTCAGCAGGAACGCGCCGTTCGATCGCTGGGTCACCTCGGGCTTCGAGTCCAGCGACCTCAGCGCCAGCGCCCAGCGCGGCGCCCGGTTGTTCGTCGGCAAGGGGATCTGCGCGGAGTGCCACAGTGGCAGTCTCCTGACTGACAACGACTTTCACAACATCGGAGTGCCGCAGTCGGGCATGTACGTCCCCACCGAGGCCGAGTGCGCCGCCGGGCTGCCCTGCGACTGCACGGTGGCCGACCCGGCCAACTGCCTGCCCTGGGGCTTCCGCGACGGCGCGCGCAAGCTGAAGAACAACAAGTTCCGCCGCGACTCGAAGTGGAGCGACGACGCCGAGTGCGTGGCCAACGTCGCCATGCACGGCGACGCCGCCTACGCCGCCGCGCACCCGACCGAGTGTGGCGGCCGCATCCGGCACTACGTGACCACGCTGAGCGACGCCCTCAAGGGGACCTGGAAGACGCCCTCGCTGCGCGACGTCGCGCTGACCGCGCCGTACATGCACAGCGGCCAGCTGGCCACCCTGCGCGAGGTCGTCGAGCACTACAACCGCGGCGGCGTGCACAGCGCCGGCGCCGCCCCCGGCGTGAAGGACGCCCGCATCGTGCCCCTCAACCTGACCCCGCAGGAGATCGACGATCTGGTCGCCTTCATGGAGTCGCTCACCGGCAGCGTCGACCCCGCCGTGGTCGCGCAGCCGACCGTGCCCCCGGCCTCCCCGTTCTGACATGACCTGCCGCCATCTCGCCTGGGTCCTCGTGCTGGCGTCGGCTTCGGCGGCCGCGCAGCCCAGCCCCGCGCCGACGCCGGCGCCCGAGCCGTCGCCCGAGGCTTCCCCCGAGCCCTCGCCGGCCGGCCCCAGCAGCGCCGACACCCTGGAGCGACTGGAGCGCCGCCTCGACGAGGTCGAGCGCCAGAACCAGGAGCTGACCGACAAGGTCGGCCAGCTGGAGGACGACGCCGCCTACAACGAGGGGCGCCTCGACAGCGTGATGCCGGCCCTGGGCCGCGTCACCGGCTACCTCGATTTCGGCTTCTTCGCCACCGGCGGCGACGGCGCCGGCACACGCACCGACCTCGGCAACGCGGTCTACCCCGGCTACGCCGGCAAGGTCGCCGGCACCTGGGTCTTCCTGGGCGATCCGCTGTCGACCGCCATCAACTCCCGCGGCGAGCCCGCCGACACCGGCGAGTCGCGCGCGCTGACCTTCGACTCGGTCAACAGCGGCGGCGAGGCCTCGTTCATCGTGAACACGCTGAACCTGGCGCTGTTCGGCGCCATCGGCAAGCGCGCCACCCTGAACGCCAGCGTCGACTTCGTCCCTCGTGAGCGCGATCCCTCGAACAGCGCGGGCGACTCGGTGGGCGACTTCCTCGACGTCAAGCTGGCCTACCTGGAGTGGATGACGCCGGTGAAGGCGTTCCCGCTCAGCCTGTTCGTGGGCAAGTTCGACAGCGTGGTCGGCTTCGAGTACCGCTCGCAGGACGCACCCGACCGCACCGGCGTGACGCCGTCCCTGATCTGCCGCTACACCTGCGGGCGCCCGCTGGGGCTCAAGCTGCGCGGGCGCTTCCTGGACGACCGCGTGGTGGCCAACCTCGCGATCACGAATGGCAGCCACTTCAGCGAGACGTTCCCGTTCTCCAACGAGATCGACAGCAACGACATGAAGACGGCGGCGCTGCGGCTGTCGTACCGGCTGCCCCTGAAGAGCGGCGGCATCGAGCTGGGTGCCTCGGGCGCGCTGGGGGCGCAGGACCTGCAGCCCGCGAACGACATCTACCAGTGGCACCTCGGCGGTGACCTGCACGTCGAGCTGCGCGACCTCGAGTTCACCGGCGAGTACGTCAAGGGCAAGGCGCCAGGCAAGGACGACCCCGCGGTCACCGCCGAATGCGCCGCGGCACCGTGCCTGACCTACCAGGGCGCCTATGGCCTGCTGGCCTACCACGTCACCAACATGCTGGTGCCCTATGCCCGCGTCGACTGGCGCGACGCCGTGCACCTGAGTGGCGCCAGCTTCGCCTACGAGTCACACCTCATGCGTGCGACCGGCGGGCTGCGGGTCGAGATCGAGGACAAGGTCGTGGTCAAGGCCGAGTACACGCTGAATCGCGAGCTGGGGGCGCTCCCGCAGTTCGACAATGACGTCTTCACGACCTCGATGGTCGTCAAGTTCTAGGTGGCAATCCGATGTCGAGCAACCGCATGAGTCGCAAGAGTCGCATGATGGCAGTCGTGGCCGGCGTCCTGGCGGCGGCGGGACTGGTCGCCGTCGGCACCGGCGTCGGCGTGCAGCTGGCGTGGTCCAAGTCGGTGGCCAGGACCGGCGCGGTCACCGGCACGGTGACGTTCAAGGGCGGCGCCAAGGGGGCCGGCGTCGTGGTCTCGCTGATCGGCGTCAAGGCGCCGCCACCCGGGCCCGAGCCGGCGGCGCAGATCAAGCAGGTCAACAAGGCCTTCGCGCCCGGCCTGACCGTGGTACCCAAGGGCAGCGTGGTCGAGTTCCCGAACCAGGACAAGGTCTTCCACAACGTCTTCTCGGTGTCGCGCGCGGCGCGCTTCGACCTCGGCCTGTACAAGAGCGGCACCAGCAAGACGGTGCAGCTCAAGCGTGTCGGCGTGGTCGACGTGTACTGCAACATCCACCCCGAGATGGTGGCCAAGGTGGTCGTGGTCGACGGGCCGTTCTGGGCCGTCACCGGCAAGGACGGCAGCTTCACGATGGCCGGCGTGCCGCCCGGGACCTACCCGCTGGTGGCCTACGGCGGCGACGGCAAGGAGGTCCGCACCGAGGTCACCGTCACCGTGGGCGGCACCACCACCGCCAAGCTCGAGGTCGCCAAGCCCGCGGCCCAGCCGCACCTGCGCAAGGACGGGACGCCATACGGTCGCTACAAGTAGCCGCGCTGGCGAGGCTGCTGCTGCCGGTCGCCGCGCTCGCGGCCGCCGGCTGTGGCAAGTCGCGTCGCAAGCCGGCCCCGTCGCCGACCATGGCCGCCCCCGCGGCGGGCGATGGCGGCGTGAAGATCACCAAGGCGTCGCTGCACACGTCGATCCGCTGCGGCGAATGTCACGAGAAGATGTTGACAGAGTGGCAAGGTAGCGGTCACTCGCGGGCGGCCAGCTCGGCGCTGTACCAGGCCTCGCGCAAGGCCTCCGGCGACCCCGGCTGCGACGGCTGCCACCTGCCGCTGGCCGGCCGTCTGGGCGCCAGCGCCCCCGCCGCACGCGAGGGCGTGACCTGCGACGCCTGCCACACCCTGCGCAAGGTCACCGTGGCCGCCGGGGTCCTGCGCGCCGAGGTCGAGCTGGCCACCGACGACATGATCCGCTACGGCCCGCTGTGCGACGTCAAGGACCACTACTTTCACCGCATGGGCTGCTCGCCGCTGCATCGCGAGGGCGAGCTGTGCGCGGCCTGCCACCTCCTGTCGCGTGACGCCGGCGGCACCACGCTGCCGATCTTCACCGAGTACAGCGACTGGAAGGCCGGCCCCTACGCCGCCGAGGGGATCGTGTGCCAGGCCTGCCACATGCCCGGTGACACCGCCGAGGTCGCGGTCGGCTCGCCGCCGCGTGACGACGTGCCTCACCATGGCTTCCTCGGTCGCAGCGGCCAGCTGCGCCAGGGCGCGCTGGGGCTGACGCTGACGGCCAGGCGCGAGGGCGCCGAGCTGGTCCTCACCATCGACCTCGTCAACCGCGGCGCCGGCCACTTCGTGCCCGCCGGGCTGCCCGAGCGCCGCCTGGCCTTGCAGACCACCGTGTTCGACAAGAGCCTCGTCATCATGTCGACCTCGCGCAAGGAGTTTGGCCGCACCCTGACCGACGACGGCGGCCAGCCGGTGCCGTTCTATCGCGCCACCAGGCTGGGCCCCGACACCCGCATCGGCCCACGCCAGACCAGCAGCAGCACCCTCCGCATGCCCGCGGCCGGCGCCGGCGAGGTGCGCGTGCGCGTGGTGCACACCCTGGCCAGCTTCTTCACCGAGGAGCTCGGCACCCCGGGGCGGCCCGACGAGGTCATGCTCGAGGCCAAGCTGTCCCTGGCCCAGCTGCCCGCCACCATCACGGTGCCCCAGTGAGGCTGCGCACCGTCGTCTTCGTGTCGTTCGCGCTGCTGGTCGTGGTCGCGCTCGGCGTCAGCATCGGGGCGGTGACCTTCGTGACCCGGCGCGCCGCGCGCAGCCAGGTCGGCACCGAGCTGGCGCGCAGCCGCGACGTCACGCTGGAGCTGGAGCGCAGCCGGATCCGCCTCGCCGCCGCCCTGGTCGATCTCGACCGGGCGCTGGGAACCCCGCCGCAAGGAGCCACGCCATGAGCGCGCCCACCACCGACCATCACGACGAGCCGCTGCCCGAGGGTGTCGAGGCGCCGCCCACCGGCGTGCGCGCGATGGGGATCGTGCGCTGGAGCCTGGTGGCGCTGATGGCCGGCGTCGCCGCGCTGTCGGGCGCCTACTACCTGGGCGCCTTCGCGGGCGAGGCCTCGGCCAGCAGCCACCGCTACTCGTGCCCGATGCACCCGGCGGTGATCCAGGATCACCCTGGCAGCTGCCCGATCTGTCACATGGACCTGGTCGAGATCGCGCCGGTGTCGCCCGAGGTCGCCGCCAACGCCGGCTCCGACGCAGGCGCCGGGGCCCCGCCGGTGCCCGGCCTGACCACGGTGCAGCTCAGCCCCGAGCGCATCCAGCTGATGGGCATGCGCACCGCGACGGTGAGCCAGGAGGTGCTGTCGTCGCAGCTCGACACCGTCGGCTTCGTGGCGCCCATCGAGAAGGGGCTGTCGCTGGTGCACGCGCGCTTCTCGGGCTGGATCGAGCGCCTGCCGGCATCCGAGACCGGCATGCGGGTCAAGCGCGGCCAGGTGCTGGCCTCGATCTACAGCCCCGAGCTGTTGCCGCCGCAGCAGGAGCTCCTGGCCGCGCTGCGCTGGGACGCCAGCGGGGCCGCGGCGCCGCCGCGCACCGGCCACATGACCGCGGGGCTGGCCGAGGCCGCGCGCGGTCGCCTGCGCATCCTCGGCCTCAGCGAGGCCACCATCAAGACCATCGAGCGCACCGGCGAACCGGTGCGCACCGTCGACGTGGTCGCGCCCGCCGCCGGCACCATCACGCGCCGCGGCGCCGCGCTGGGCCTCTACGTGCAGCCCGGCACCGAGCTGTACGAGCTGGCCGATCTGTCGCGGGTCTGGGTCATGGCCGACATCTACGAGTACGAGCTCGACCGCGTCCACGTCGGGCAGAGCGCCACGGTCAACTTCCCGAGCTACCCGGGCGAGCTGTTCCCGGCCAAGGTGTCGTTCCTGTACCCGACGCTCGACCCCAGCACGCGCACCATGCGCGCGCGCCTCGAGGTCGACAACAAGGACGGCCGCCTGCGCCCGGGCCTGTATGGCGAGGTCCACCTGGCAGCGCCCGGCGCCAGCGCCCTGGTCATCCCGACCGACGCCCTGGTCGACACCGGCGACCACCAGTACGTCTTCGTCGCGCTGGACGGCGGCCGCTTCGAGCCGCGCCTGGTCGAGATCGGCGCGCGCCAGGGCGACAAGGTCGCGGTGCGCAAGGGCCTCAGCGCCGGCGAGACCGTGGTCACCACGGCCAACTTCCTGATCGACTCCGAGAGCCGCCTGCGCGCCGCCATCCAGGGCTTTGGCAGCGCGGGCGGCGCGGGGGCGCCCGGCCCGGCGGCGGCGCCGTCGGTGTGCGATCGCGACATCGACAAGCAGCGCTTCCCCGACAAGTACCAGCAGTGCCGCGCCTGCGACGTGCACCGCGGCATGGGCAGCATGGAGGCCGACTGCCGCGCCGCCATCCCGCGGCCGTGGAAGTAGGCCCGCCATGGTCGAGCGCATCATCGAGTTCTGTGCCAAGAACCGCTTCCTGGTCTTCCTGGGCGTCGGCTTCGCCGCGCTGGCGGCGGCCTTCTCGATCAGCCGCATCAAGCTCGACGCCATCCCCGACCTGTCGGATCCGCAGGTCATCGTCTTCACCGAGTGGATGGGGCGCAGCCCGACGCTGGTCGAGGATCAGGTCACCTATCCCATCGTGTCGGCGCTGGTGTCGGCGCCCAAGGTGACCGACGTGCGCGGCTTCTCGATGTTCGGGATGTCGTTCATCTACGTCGTCTTCGAGGAGGGCACCGACGTGTACTGGGCGCGCAGCCGCGTGCTCGAGTACATGAACGCGCTCAAGGCGCGGCTGCCCGAGGGGGTGACCCCGACCATCGGGCCCGACGCCACCGGGATCGGCTGGGTCTTCCAGTACGCCCTGGTCGACAAGAGCGGCAAGCGCAGCCTGGCCGATCTGCGCGCGTTCCAGGACTACACCCTGCGCTATGCGCTGGGCAGCGTGCCCGGCGTGGCCGAGGTCGCGTCGGTGGGAGGCTACGTCAAGCAGTACCAGATCACGATGGACCCGAACCGCCTCGCCGCCAATCACCTCGGCCTCGCCGAGATCGCCGTAGTTCACCGTGCCCTTGATCAGGCTCATGCGCTTCGCCTTGTCCTCGGGCGAGAGGCGGCCGCGCTTGACCATCGACTCATACGTGCCTTCCAGCACGCCGAGGCCGCGTTTCAGCGCCTCCTCGCTGGTGTCGAGCACGGTGACGGGAATGCCGGCGTTGGCGAAGCAGATGTCGAGCCGTCCGGTCGGCACGGTCGCGGCGGCCACCGCTGCGACGATCTGGTCCTCGACGATCAGCCCGAGAAGATTGAGGAGCGTTGCCCCGATGAGCGCCGAGCCGCCCTCGCCGAGGAGACCGACGGCGGTGTTGACGACGAGGACGCCACCGTCGCGGAGCAGCGTGCGCGGGT
>JBGASF010000070.1:0-40129 GCA_044229835.1 Polyangia bacterium
CACTGCGATCCGGCACCATCGCGCCCACCGTCGCCAGCGCCGCGATCGCCGCCAGCAGCTCCTCCGCCGCTGCGCCCACCGCGGTGGCGCCCAGCTGATCGAACCTGACCGGCCCTCCGGCGTCGGCCAGCAACCCCACCAGCCGGCGCTCCAGCGCGCTGGCGCCCTCGACCAGCCCGGGGGCCAGCGCCGCCTCCAGGCGGACCTCCTCGCGGGCCAGCGCCAGGCACTGCCGGCGCGCCGCGCGCGGATCGGCCGCGAAGCGCGCGCGCAGGTGCGCCCACGCCCACGGCGCCAGCGCCATCGGCACCCCGCCGCGGGCGCCCAGGTCGGCCGACACCGGCTCGCGGAGCACGAACTGTGCCTCGGGCATGGCGGCCAGGCGCTCCAGGCGCTCCACGGCCTGGCGCTCCAGCGCGACGCGCACGGCGTCGGGCGACACCGCGCCCATGCCGGTCAGCACGCGGCCCTGCAGCGCGGGGCTGCCGGCCAGCTGCTCCAGCGACTGCTTGAGCTCGTCGCTGGTGATGGCGCCCTGATCGCGCAGCATGCGCCCCAGCGGCGCGAAGTGGCCGGCGACGTGGATCGACGTCAGGTAGCCGCGTCGGATGACGACGCGGTGCTCCAGGCTGCGTTCGTGGATGATGAGGGTGCCGGACAGCTGCCGGCGACCGAGGACATAGGCGAGACGCGCAAACTCTCCGCGCCCGAGGCGCCCACCACCGAGTCTACCGTTCATCCTTCCTTGGTACGGAGGGATGCGGCGGGGGGCAACTTACTGACGGAAATACCGGAGCGGATTCGCTCCGGGAGGGCTCAGTCGCCGAGCGAGGTGTGCGGCACGCGGGCGCCGCGCAGCCGCAGCTCCTGCAGGTAGACCTCGACCATCGCGGGCACGTCCTCGTTGAAGAAGACGTGGCCATCGGCGATCTCGCGCAGCGCGGTCACCGCGGGCTTGTTGTCGCATGCGATCAGCGGGCGGGCACCCTTGGCCAGCTGGCGCGAGCGCTCGGCGCCAAGGACGACCAGCGCAAAGCGATTCGGGATCTTTTCCAGGCAATCTTCGACGGTGACGCGAGCCACGGTGCCTCCGGATAGAGCTGTTGACTGAACGAAGCGCACACCTTACCCGGCCTTGGCCGCCTGTCAAGCCCGAGCCCCCCCGGGGTGGCCTGCCTTGCCAAGCGGGACGCAGGCTTATAAGCTTGGAGGGATGTGTCGTCTGCCCTCTCCGGGCGGGCGGCCCCAAGGAGAGCGAGCACATGAGAGCGGTACCGATCCGGTGGGAAGACCTGGAGACTGCGTTCGAGCGCAACGCTCCAGACACCGAGAGCTGGCTCGACCTGCGTAGCGGCGGTGTGGTCACCATCATCGATGGTGAACCGGACGCCCCCATCAAGCGCGGCGAGGTGTCCGCCAGTCCGACGGATTTCCTGCGCATCGACGCCGCCTCCTCGCGCGAGCAGTACCGCTGGATGGAGCACTTCGTGGCCTCGGTGACCGAGCCGGCGCTGCGCGAGCGGCTGGTCATCTCGATCGACGGCAAGGGCGCCTTCCGCCGCTTCAAGAACGTGCTGCTGAGCTACCCGGTCGAGCGCGAGCGCTGGTTCAGCTACCGCTCGGAGCTGCTGCGCTACCAGATGCAGGAGTGGCTGACCGAGAAGGGCATCTCCGCCACCGTGCCGCCGCCCTGGGGCCGGGTCGAGGCGCCCAAGGAGCTCGAGGAGCCGCTGGTGCGCCCGGTGGCCGCCACCGGCGAGGCCCCCGGCGAGGCGCTGCGCCGCCAGGCGCGCGAGCTCATCGACAGCATCCCGGCCATCGATCTGCCCACCGCGATCACGTTCCTGGAGTTCATCCGCGAGCGAGGCGCCGAGGAGATCCGGCCGCCTCGCAACAAGAAGGACGACGACAAGGAAGAGGCGGCTGCGCGGCCGCCTGACAAGCCCCCGGTGTCACTGGTCGGAGGGACGCGCAGTTGATCGTCTCCCGCAGGGAGACGGTCAACTGTCCGGTTCTTTCTTTTTCTTCTTTTTGACTAGGCCATGGAACGAACGCTTCTCCTCAACAGCACCTACGAGCCGCTCAAGGTCATCTCGTGGCGTCGTGCCATCTCGCTGCTGTGGCTGGGCAAGGTCGAGCTGATCGCGCACTACGATCAGCACGTGCGTTCGGTGTCGATGAAGATCCACATGCCGTCGGTGGTGCGCCTGCTGCGCTTCGTGCGGCGCAAGCAGCCGGCCATCAGCTTCTCGCGCAAGAACCTGTTCGCGCGGGACGAGTCGACCTGTCAGTATTGCCGCCGCGTGCCCGAGCCGTCGGAGATCACGTACGACCACGTGGTGCCGCGCTCGCAGGGCGGCAAGACCGAGTGGACCAACATCGTGACCTGCTGCGTGGACTGCAACCGGCGCAAGGGCGGGCGCACGCCCGAGCAGGCCGGCATGCGGCTGTATCGCCAGCCCGGCAAGCCGGTGTGGCTGCCCACGCTGACCATCACGCTGGGGCTGAAGACGGCGCCCGACTCCTGGCGCGACTACCTGTACTGGAACGTCGAGCTCGACGAGTGACGCCGGGCGCGCGGGCCGCGTGCGTGCGCGCGGTGGCGCCTAGGGTGCGGTGCCGGTGTCGGCCACGCTGGCGTCGGCGTCGCGCTCGGCATCGGCCTGGCCCTCGGGCGGCGGCGCCTCGGCGGCGCGGCGGGCCAGCGGTGGGAACCAGATCCAGCCGTCGGCGTCGGCGATGGCCTGGTGCTGGGTCGGGATCTGCCAGCCGTCGCGCGCCCACAGATAGGTGGTGTAGGCGCACAGCACGGCGTCGAAGATGTGGTCCGACTGCAGGCAGCCCTCGCGCCAGACCGCGAACTCCAGCTCGTCCGACAGCGCCTCCAGCAGCTCGGCGCGGGTCTGCCAGGTGTCGACCTCGCGCTTGTAGCGGCGCGCGGCGCGGGCCCCGAACAGGTTGTGCACGGTGGCCTTGGGGTAGACCTCGAGCAGGTTGTCGCCCAGCACGAAGCGATCGGCCAGCGCGCGCGTGAGGTGGCGCGCGCGCGCGGTCAGCGGGCCCATGCCCTGGCCCAGGGTCTCGCGCGGCAGGATGCCGTGCTCGCGATGCAGGATGATCTCGGTGGCGCGCTGGGTGTAGGGCGTGGTCAGCGGCTTCTTCCAGGTCGGCGCGGTCACGCTGCGCTCCGACTCGGGCGGCGCGGCCAGGACGTCGCCCACGGTGCGGAACCAGACCACGGTGGGATCGACGCAGGCCGGGATGCCGGGGCACACCGGCAGCTGGCAGCGCACGCACGCGGTCAGCGTCAGCGGGGCGTCGATGCCGACCGCGGTGCCCGCGGGCAGCGCGCGCAGGTAGCCCAGCAGCGGGTCGTCGTACCAGGGCGTGCCGGCCGGGCCGCGCACCGAGGCCTCGACCACGCGCACCCCGGTCGGGGTCGCCTCCAGGCGCGCCAGCGCGGTGGTCTTGCCCTTGGCTCCACCGAGGTCGACGCCGACGAAGGTCTGGAACGGCCGCTGCACAGGCTTACGATTGGCTGCCGGGGCCCAAGGCGCAAGTTGAAAGTGTCCCCGCAGGCGTGCTTCACAGCATGAAGGCCAGGCGCTGGTGGGTGTTGACGGGGACCGCCGGCGCGCCGGCGCCGGCCAGCGCGGCCAGCGCGGCGGGCAGCCAGGTCGGTGGCGCGGCCAGGGACGCGGCCAGGGCGGCGGCGCGGGTGTGGTGGACGGCGGCGGCGTCAGCGTCGGCCGCGCGACGCGCGGCGGCGCCGGCGGCCGCGGAGAAGTAGGCGCCCAGGCCGCGGTCGTCGAGCTCGCAAAGCTCCTCCGCGGTGGCGGCCAGCTCGCTGACCGCGTCGGCCGCCGCGGCGGCGCCGCCGACGAGCAGCCGGCCCAGCGCCAGGTAGCCGCGATCCAGCGCGGCGAAGCGGCGCGCGCCGACGGCGCGATGCAGCTCGCGCGCGCGCTCGAGCAGCGCGCTGCCGGTGCTGCCCGACCACAGCTCGACCAGGCCGAGGTACATGTGCGCGTGGCCGAGGAAGCGGCGGTCGCCGACCTGGGCCAGAAGCTCCAGCGCCTCGGCCAGACGCGCGCGGGCGTCGGCGGCGCGGCCCTCGTCGCCGCACAGGTTGCCCATGTTGGCGAGCACGATGCCCTCGAGGCGGACATCGCCTACGGCGCGCACCAGGACCAGCGCCTCCTCGTAGAGCGTGCGCGCCGCGGGCAGCTCGCCGGAGTCCTGGTACAGCCCGGCCAGGTTCTGGCGCAGGCGCCCCTCGGTGCGGCGATCGCCGAGGCGCGCGACCCGCCTGATGGCGCGTGCGGCCAGCTGCTTGGCGATGCCGAGCTCGCTGCGATCCTGCTCCAGCGCGGCCAGGGCGTCGAGGGCGTTGGCGCCGGCCTCGTCGTCGCCCTGGCTGTCCTGGTCGGCGTCGGCACCGCGTGCAGGGTCCACCGCCAGCTCGGGCACGCCGGCGAGCTCGAGCGCGCGCTGCAGCCAGCCGGCGGCCTCGGCCGGGCGGCCCAGGGTGCGCGTGACCGTGCCGCGCACGCAGCAGATGTGAGATTGCAGCAGGTGGGAGGCTGGACTGGCGGGCTCGGCCTCGACCAGCGGCAGCGCGCGCGCGAGGTCGGCCTCCGCGGCGCCCAGCTCGCCGCGCGCGACGCGGGCCCGGGCGCGCGCCAGCAGGGTGCGCGCCAGCAGCACCAGGTCGGGTGGCGTCGCGCTCTCCGCGCTGGCCACCGCGGCGTCGAGCAGGCGGTGCTCCAGCTCGACCGGTCCGCGCACCGCCAGCAGTGCGTCGAGCGCCAGCGCGGCGCGCACGCGCAGGGCGGCGGGCAGCTGGCTGCGCTCGCACACCGCGGCGAGCTGGTCGGCGTCGGCGGCCAGCTCGACCAGCGCGTCGGCGCCGCCGGCCCCGCGCACGCGCGCCGCCAGCGCCTCGCCGAGGCCGACGTGGTGGTCGGCGTGGCGCAGCACCGCGCCCGCCGCGGCGCTGGCGGCGGCGGGGTCGGCGCTATCGCTGCTGGCCTCGGCCAGGCGCTCGCTGGCGTAAGCGTGCAGGCTCTCGAGCAGCCGAAAGCGCGGCGCGCCGCCCTGGTTGCCGCCGATGGCCGGCGCCAGCAGGGACTTGTCGCGCAGTGCCTCGATCGCGCCCAGCGCCCAGGCCCCATCGGGCAGCACCAGCACCGCCTCGGCCGCCTCCAGCGTGAAGTCGCCGCGGAACACCGCGCACTGCGCCATCGCCGCGCGCTCCGCCGGGCCGAGCAGCTCCCACGAGCCGTCGATGCTGGCGCGCAGGGTGGCGTGGCGCCCGCCGCGCGCGCCACCGAGCAGCTCGAAGCGGCGCTCCAGGCGGGTCAGGATCTGCATCGGCGACAGCACGCGGGTGCGCGCCGCGGCCAGCTCCAGCGCCAGCGGCAGGCCGTCGAGCCGGGTCGAGATCTCGAGCGCGGCGGCGCGCTCGGCGTCGCCAGCGCGGAACGCTGGCGATGCCGCCTTGGCGCGCTCCAGGAACAGCTCGGCCCCGGCCTCGGGGCTGAGCGGGGTCAGCTCGACGACGTGCTCGCCGCCGACGCCGAGCCGCTCGCGCGAGGTGACCAGGAAGCGCGCCTCGGGGGCGGCCTCCAGCCAGCGCGCCACGGTGTCGGGTGCGATGGCGACCAGGCGATCGAAGTTGTCGCACACCGCCAGCGTGGCGCCGCGTGCGGCCAGCGCGTGCGCGACTGCCTGTGCGGCGTCGAGCGCGCCCACGTTGGCGGTCAGCGGCACCCCGAGCGCCGCCGCCAGCGCCGCCGCCGCGCCGGCCGCGCCGCTGCCCGGCTCGACGTCGCTGAGGTCGACCCACCACACGCCGCCGGCGCCGCCCAGGACGTCGAGCTGCCGCCACGCCAGCTCGCGCGCCAGGCGCGTCTTGCCAGCGCCGCCCGGGCCGGTCAACGTGACCAGCCGCGCGCTGGCCAGGGCGTCGCCCAGCGCGCCCAGCTCGCCGCGCCGCCCCAGGAACGAGCCCGGCGCGGCAGACACGTTGCCGCGGCGCACGCGCTCGGTCTTGACCGCGGGGAAGCGGCGCCCCTCGAGGCCGGGAGGCGGCAGCTGCCACAGCCGCTCGGGCTCGGTCAGCCCCTTGAGGCGATGCACGCCGAGGTCGATCCAGGTGCCCCCGGTCATGACCTGCACGGCATGCGAAGCCAGCACCTGTCCGCCATGTCCGGCAGAGGCGACCCGGGCGGCGCGGTTCACGGTGGGGCCGAAGTAGTCCATGCGCCCGGTCAGCGGGCTGGGCCGACAATCGGGATCGCCGACGTGGATCCCCATGCGCACCGCCAGGCCCCGCCACGGCGCGCCGCGCTCGGGCGGACGCTCGCCGGTGTGGCTGGCCAGCGCCTCGGGCCAGGGCGCCTCGAGCAGCGCGCGCTGGGTGTCCAGGCACCAGGCCACCGCGGCGCCGGCGCTGGCGAACGCGACCATGAAGGCGTCGCCTTCGGTCTTGACCTCGTAGCCATGGTGGCGCTCGATGCCCGCGCGCATGACGGCGTCGTGCACGTCGAGCGCGCTGCGCATGACGTCGGGCGCGCGGTCCCACAGCTGGGTCGAGCCCTCGACGTCGGTGAAGACCAGCGCCACGGTCCCGGTGGGGGCGGGTTGGTTCCCCTGCGGGGTGTCACCGGACACGGAGGCATTGTAGCAAACCGGGATGCGGGCCGTGGCAGGGCGGGGGAGGAGCACGAGCACGAGCACGAGCACGAGCACGAGCACGAGCACGAGCACGAGCACGAGCACGAGCACGACCACGCGCAGGCATTTCGGCTAGACTTCAGCGATGCCGACAGTCAAGACGCGCGGAGACCGGCCCATCGAGCTGTACTACGAGCGCAGCGGGCCCCAGGGGGTCGACCCGGTGCTGCTGGTGATGGGCCTCGGGACCACGCTGGATGCCTGGGATCTGACCGCGCCGGTGCTGGCCGAGAAGCGTGACGTCATCCGCTTCGACAACCGGGGCATCGGGCGCACCGAGAAGCCGCGCGGGCGCTATCGCACCGCCGAGATGGCCGACGACGCGCTGGCGCTGCTCGATCACCTGGGGCTCGACCGGGTCCACGTGGTCGGCATCTCGATGGGCGGCATGATCGCGCAGGAGCTGGCGCTGGCGGCGCCGGCGCGGGTCAAGTCGCTGACCCTGCTGGCCACCTACGCCGCGCCCGACAGCGAGATCGAGCGCACCGCCGAGGAGGGCGCCAGGGCGCAGGGCCGGCCCGATCTCGGCACCATGTTCAAGATGATGGCCAGCGCGGCCGAGGCGGGCACCGGGCCCGCCAGCGCGGACGGCCCCGAGGTCGCGGCGCCCGCGGTCGACCCCATGTTGATCCTGAAGTTCATGATGCCGCTGGTGGTGTCGAAGGCCTACCTGGAGCGCGAGCGCGAGTTCCTGAAGCGCCAGTTCGAGCGCTCGATGGAGTATGGCTTCGCGCTGCACGGCTTCATGGGCCAGGTCGCGGCGGTGATGGCGCACGACACCCGCGCCCGGCTGCCGCAGCTGGCGACACTGCCGGTGCACGTCATGCTGGGCACCAAGGATCGCCTGATCCCGCCGCGGCTCACGCGTGCGCTGCACGCCGGCATCCCGGGCGCCCGGCTGACCGAGATCGAGGGCGGTACCCACGGGCTGTGCTACGAGTTCGCCGAGCGCCTGAACCAGGAGCTGGCCGGGTGGCTGGACGCGCCCGAGGCGGCGCCGCGCGCGAGTGTGGCCTGATGCCCAGCGTCGAGCAGCTGCAGAAGTTCATCGCGCTGAACCCCAAGGAGCCGTTCCCGCGCTATGGCCTGGCGCTGGAGCTCAAGAACCAGCAGCGCAACGCCGAGGCGCTGGAGGTGTTCGCCGCGCTGCAGGCCGACCACCCCGCGTACGTGCCGCAGTATTTACACCATGCCAACATGTTGCAGGCCGTCGGGCGCACTGCTGACGCGCGTGCGGTCGTCGAGGCCGGCATCGCCGCGGCCACCAAGGCGGGCGACGGCCACGCCCGCGGCGAGCTCGAGGGGCTGCTGGCGTCGCTGGGCTAGCGGGGCGGCCTCGCCGTGGCGCCGTATCGACAGGCCTCGCCGCCCGCGCTGGGGGCGGTGCTCGAGCGCTTCGAGCGGCCGCTGCGCATGGGGCGTCTGGCGCTGGCCATGGTGGTGATGGCGTTCGCCATCGTGCTGCTGGCGGTGGCCAACACCATGGCGTCGAACTGGCTGACCCGCATGGTGGGGCTGGGCTTCCTGGTCGGCGCCATGCTGGTGGTCGGGGTGCCGCTGCTGATGGCGGCGCTGCTGTATGTTGTCTTCACCCTGGTCGACATGCGCGTGGCGGTGACACTGTACGAGCACGGCTTCGAGATCGTGGGCCACCCGCCGGTGACCTGGGACAGCGTGGCCGCGCTGGATCTCGACAGCGGACGCTGGCGCATCACCACGCAGGGCGGCGCGACCATCGCGCTGCCGCGCGGGCTCGACCACGGTGGCGTCGTCCAGCGCACGCTGCGCCGGCAGGCTCGCGAGCGTCTGCTGCCACGCCTGCTGGAGCGCCGCGCCGCTGGCCACCGACTCTCGTTTGGCCAGGTCGTGGTCCTGCCCGACGCCATCGCGGTGGGGCGCCAGAGTTTGCCGCTCGACGCCACGTTGCGCTTTCGCGTGGCCAGCCACACGCTGGACCTCATGAATCGCACCCTCAGCGCGCGAGCCGCGCTCGATGACGTGCCCGATGCGCTGACGCTGGTGGCGCTGCTCGAACACCTCGGTGCGCGCGAGCTCGGGTGAGCCCGTACCGTGAGGCTGCGCCGCCCACGCTGGGGCGCGTGATCGGACGGCTGGGCCCACCGCTGTACGAGCGGGTCGGGATGTGGAGCCGCGTGGGCGGTCTCGCGGTGGCCGCGCTGGCGGCCGCGGGCGGGCTGTCAGTGCTGGCCAAGGAGCCCGTGGGAGCCGGCCTCGGGATCGGCCTGGTCGAGGGGTACTGGAAGAAGACGGCGGAACGGCGCCGGGTCGTGCTGTTGTACGAGCGCGGTTTCGCGGTCGACGGACGCGAGCCGATCCACTTCGACGAGGTGGTCGCGATCGAGGTCTCGAAGGGCGGCTTCGACGTGCGCCTGCGCGCACAGCCCAACCTGCTGCTGCCGCACGCGCTCGATCGCGGCGGTCGGCTGCGCGCCCTGCTGCGCAAGGTGGCCGATCGCAACGGGCTGTCTGCAGCCGATTTGTAAGCGCGTGCGTGCGGGCCGCGTTTCAGGGTAAATGTCGGCGTGCGCGAGACCGGGTCGCGCGCTCGACCAGGCCACACACGATCCACACGCTGACGGAGGGATGCAGATGAAGAAGTCGATCATGATGCTGGCGCTGGCCATGGGGCTGAGCGCGCTGGGCTGCGGTTCGAGCACGCCGAAGAAGGCGACCACGCCGAAGGCCACCGAGGTCAAGCAGCCCGAGCCGAGCCCCGAGCCGGACACCACGGATGGTGATGGCGACGGCGATGTCGGCGACGGCGATCTCGAGGGCGGCGGCACCGAGGAGCCGGCCAACCCGTAGGCCCCTTCGGCGCAGCCGAAGGAGACCTATCCGGGGCCGGTGTAACATTCGATACACGAACGTAAGCGGCGTGGTGTGACGGGCGTTGCTCTCTCACCCCGCGCGTTCTCGATGCGCGTGCGTGATGGAGGAGAACCGATGAAGAAGCTGTCCCTGATGTTCGCTCTGGTGGTGTCGTTCGTGGCGGTCGCCGGTGGATGCGGCGGTAGCAGCAAGAAGGCGGCGCCGATGCCGTCTCCGACCGCGACGCCGAGCCCGTCGCCGGAGACGCCGGAGACGCCCGAGACGCCCGAGACGCCCGAGACGCCCGAGACCCCTGAGCCGCCGGTCGGCTAGTTCTCGAGTCTGAAACGACGCGCTGCGTCGCGAGAAATGCAAGAGAAGTCGAAGGTTTGAGAATGTCCGCCTTGACGGCGAGGGGGACTGAATCGTAAATTCTCGAACCATGCACGGCTCGAGCATCTGTCGGACACAGCCGGAGCACGTGGCGAGGGCGCGGGAGACCGCGCCTTTCGCTTTTTCGGGAAAGGAGCCGGGACTGCGCAATGGGTGACAACGTCACGTTGACCGAGGAGCATCTGGCGCTGCGCGAGAGCGTGCGCGACTTCACCCAGCGCGAGGTGGTGCCCATCGCGGACCACCTCGACTCGCAGGCCAAAGAGATCCCGATGGAGGTCATCCGCAAGATGGCCGAGCTGGGCTACTTCGGCCTGACCCTGCCCGAGGAGTACGGCGGGTCGGCGATGGACCACACCTGCCTGGCCATCATGACCGAGGAGCTGTCGCGCGGCTGGCTGTCGGTCGGCTCGGTGGGCACCCGCCTGCTCATCGCGTCGACGCTGATCCTGGCCCACGGCACCGAGGAGCAGAAGAAGAAGTACCTGCCGCGCATCGCCAGCGGCGCCTGCCTGACCGCGGCGGCCTTCACCGAGCCCGACGTCGGCTCCGACACCGCCTCGGTCGCGCTGCGCGCCGAGAAGGTCGCCGGCAACTGGAAGCTGACCGGCGCCAAGTCGTGGTGCACCATGGCCAACCGCGCCCACATGCTGACGGTGCTGGCCAAGACCAACCCCGAGGCGCCCAAGAAGCACGACTCGCTGTCGATCCTGCTGGTCGACAAGGAGCCCGGCGACGGCTTCGTCCCGCCGACCATGGCGGGCGACTACATCCCGGCCATCGGCTACCACGGCCTCAAGTCGTGGAACGTGATGTTCGAGGATCACCTGGTGCCCGAGGACGCCGTGCTCGGCGGCGTCACCGGCAAGGGCTTCCGCCAGCTCATGGTCACCTACGAGTCGGCGCGCATCCAGACCGCGGCGCGCGCGGTCGGCGTGGCCCAGGCCTCGTTCGACGCCGCGCTGCGCTACTCCAAGGAGCGCTTCCAGTTCGGCAAGGCCATCAGCGAGTTCCAGATCATCAAGCACAAGCTGGCGCACATGGCGACCGAGATCGAGGCCGCCCGCCAGCTGACCTACCACGCCGCGCGCGCCAAGGACTCGGGCCGGCGCGCCGACCTCGAGGCCGGCATGGCCAAGGCCTTCGCGGCCGACATGGCCGAGCGCGTCACCTCGGAGGCGCTGCAGATCTACGGCGGCTACGGCTACTCCAAGGAGTACCCGGTGCAGCGCTACTGGCGTGACGGGCGACTGTTCAAGGTCTTCGAGGGCACCAGCGAGATCCAGTACGAGGTCATCGCCAAGCGCCTGCTGTCGGGCGAGTAGGAGACGTCGTGCTCAACATCAAGAAGATCGATCACATCGCCATCTGTGTCGGCGGCCTCGACAAGTCGATCGAGGACTACAGCAAGCTGCTCGGCATCGAGGCCACCGATCGGGACACCGTGGTGCCGCAGAAGACCGAGGCCTGCATGTTCCACTGCGGCGACAGCGCCATCGAGCTCATCACACCGACGCCCGGCAACGTCGGGCTGGAGAAGTTCCTGGAGAAGCGCGGCGAGGCGCTGCACCACATCGCCTTCGAGGTCGACGACATCGAGGGCACGCTGGCGCGGCTGGAGGCGGCGGGCGTGCCGCTGATCGACAAGAAGCCGCGGCCCGGGCTGCGCGGCCATCGCGTGGCATTCTTGCATCCCAAGGCGTTCGGCGGCGTGCTGGTCGAGCTGGTCGAACCGAGCCATTGAATCGACACTGGAGATTGACGCCATGAAGACGCTCGAGCTGGGCACCGTCCCCGAGACCCTGGGCGCGCTGCCCGAGACCATGAAGGCCGTCGTGATCCGCAAGGATCGCGAGGGCGATCCCATGAAGGCGATGCAGATCGAGGACGTCGAGATCCCCGAGCTGGGGGCGCACGACGTCCTGGTGCTGGTGATGGCGGCCGGCGTCAACTTCAACGGGGTGTGGGCCACCCGCGGCGCGCCGGTGTCGGTGTTCAAGATGCACAGCGAGCCGATGCACATCGCGGGGTCGGACGCCTCGGGGATCGTGTGGAAGGTCGGGCGCGAGGTGCGGCGCTGGAAGGTCGGCGACGAGGTCATCGTGCACTGCAACCAGAGCTGCGGCGAGTGCCCGGAGTGCAACGGCCTCGATCCGATGGCCTGCGAGCAGCAGAAGATCTGGGGCTACGAGACCAGCTGGGGCTCGTTCGCGCAGTTCACCAAGGTGCAGGCGCAGCAGCTGCTTCCGAAACCGAAGCACCTCAGCTGGGAGGAGGCGGCGTCGTACGGCCTGACCTTCTTCACCGCGTATCGCATGCTGGTCGGGCAGGCCCAGGTGCAGGCCGGCGACAACGTGCTGGTGTGGGGCGCCGCCGGCGGCCTCGGCATCTTCGCGGTGCAGATCTGCCAGCTGTACGGCGCCAACCCCATCGCGGTGGTGTCGACCAAGGACAAGGCCGGCCTGGTCAACGAGCTGGGCGTCAAGATGGTGATCGAGCGCTCGCAGTTCAACCTCAAGCAGCCGGTGCACGGCGACGCCGCCGACGCCAAGCGGCGCCTGACCGAGGGCCGGCGCTTCGGCGCCGAGATCCGGCGCCTGACCGGCGGCAAGGACGTCGACATCGTGTTCGAGCACGTCGGCGCCGACACCTTCTACACCTCGGTGCTGGTGGCCAAGAAGTTCGGCAAGGTGGTCATCTGCGGCGCCACCTCGGGCTACGAGCTCGACTTCGACGTGCGCTACCTGTGGATGCGGCAGAAGTCGATCCTGGGCTCGCACTTCGCCAACGCCTACCAGGCCGAGCGCGCCAACCGGCTGATCCTGGAGAAGAAGATCCGCCCGGTGCTCGACGAGGTGTTCCCGTTCGCGGAGACCGCGCTGGCGCACGAGCTGATGGCGCAGAACAAGCACAAGGGCAAGATGGTGATCCGGGTGCAGGCGCCGGGGTCGCAGGCCAGCGCGCGCGGGGTCGCGGCGTAGGAGCCCGGCAGGGAGCGGAGGTCGGCGTGGCGCGCGTCGTCATCATCAATGCCAACCAGGACGCCGCCACGCTGGAGGGCTGCCGGCTGATCGCGAAGCGGGTGCGCGCGCTGGTGCCCGACGTCGAGGTCGACATCGTGCACTTCGCGCGCACGACGCCGGCCGATGTGGTCGGCGCCGACGCCCTGGTGGTGGGGCCGCAGGGCACGCCATGGTGGGGCTATGACGCCGAGGCGCTGGAGGGTGCGCGCGCGGCCATCGTGGCGGCGGCCGAGGGCGAGGTCCCGGTGCTGGGGATCTGCGGCGGGCACCAGCTGGTGGCGATGGCCTTCGGGGGCCAGGTCGGGCTGCTGGGGGGCGCGGCGCCGCCGCGGCTGCGCGCCGGGCTGAAGCCGAGCTATCAGGGGCTGCCGAGCGAGAAGGGCGTGTTCGAGCTCGCGGCGGCCTGTGACGACGTGCTGCTGCGCGGCGTGCCGAGCGGCAAGTTCGAGCAGAGCCACCGTGAGGAGGTGCGGCGCCTGCCGCGCGGCTTCAAGGTGCTGATGACGGGCGGGGCGTCGCGGGTGCAGGCGATGCGACACCAGGAGCTGCCGGTGTGGGGCGTGCAGTTTCATCCCGAGCGGCAGTGGCACAAGCTGCCAGCGGGGAAGCGGCTGATGGAGAACTTCGTGCGCGCTGCAGGGCTCGGGGCAGACAGACGGCGCTGACGCCGAGGAAGGCGCCCGCGAGCGCGGGTGAGCCCAGCGCGCGCTGCATCGCGACGCTGCCGTGTGGCCAGCCCGCGAGGGTGACGAAGAGCGCGAAGCCGAGGCCGGCGCCGGCCAGGCCGGTGAGGACCAGGCCGCGGAGCTGCGCGCGCCAGGCCGGGTCTTCGGCCACCGGCGCGGCGCGGTACAGCGCACGCCCGAAATAGATCAGGACCCAGACGCTGGCGAGGGCCGACAGGCCGAGCTGCAGCGCCTTCGACAGCGGCAGCTCGAGGCCGAAGGCGGCCAGCGCGACGCCCGGGTAGGCCACGCGCGCGGGCCACATGTTGCCGTGGGTGAAGCCGTCGAGCGCCAGGTGCGAGTAGGCGCCGATGAGCAGCGCCAGCGTGGCCAGGGCCAGGCTGCCGGCGCCGAGGCGCGTCGCAGGTGGGGGCTGGCACAGGCGCGCCAGCGGGAGCCGACCAGTGGCGGGCAGGGCGGTCGCCAGGGTCGGCGCCAGCATGTGCGCGCCCCACAGGTAGAGCGCGAGCCCGAGCGTGGGCGCCATCACCAGCGGCCCGAGCGCGCCGTGCGCGTGCAGGTTGAGGGCGGGGCCGCCGAAGACGAACGACAGATCGGGCAGCGCGGTGCCCAGCAGCAGCGCGCCCGCGGGCAGCGCCGCGCGATTGCCCAGCAGCGGCAGCACGGCGATCTGGTGGGCGGGGATGGTCAGCGGCACGACTGCACAAGGGTAGCAGGGGCGCGGCGCCGGGCCAGGCGGGAGGAGGACGAGGACGAGGACGAGCACCAGCACGAGCACGAGGACGAGCACGAGCACGAGGCCGAGCACGAGCACGAGCACCAGCACCAGCACGAGCACGAGCACGAGCACGAGCACGAGCACGAGCACGAGGACGAGCACGAGCACGAGCACGAGCACGAGGACGAGCACGAGCACGAGCACGGGATGAGACTGACGGCGAGGGCGAGGGAGGACGAGGGCGAGGGGGACGGGTAGAGTCGGGTGGTGGAGCTGTCACGCGGGGTGCGGGATCCTGGGGTGCATGCGTTCGCCCGTGAGTATGCGGCGCGGGCCTTCGTGGGGCGGGCTGCGGAGCTGGCGCGGCTGGATGAGTTCTGGGCGCGGGCGCGGGTGCAGGGGGGGCGACTGCTGCTGTGTGCGGAGGCGGGGCGGGGCAAGTCGGCGCTCTTGTACCAGTGGGCGGTGGCGCGGGAGGCTTGCGGGGATGCCGTGGCGTGGGTGCCGGTCAGCCTGCGCTTCGAGACCGCGCGCGGCGTGGCGGTGGCGCGGGCGCTGACCGATCGGCTGGCGGCGCTGCGCGGGGCCACCGGGCACTGGACCACGCTGGCGGCGGGGGCGACGCCGGGGGCGCCGGTGCTGGTGGTGATAGATGGGGTCGACGAGGGGCTGGATGGGGAGCTGCTCGACGAGCTGCGCGCGCTGCAGCGACCGCCGGGGCTCGGGTTGGTGGTATCGGCGCGCGAGCGGGTCGACCGCGACGCGCGCGGATGGACGGCGCAGCTGGGCTGGCAGGCGGCCGCCGAGGTGCTGGCGCTGCCGCCGCTGGGGCGGGCCGAGGTCGGGGCGCTGCTCGGCGGGCGGGTGCAGGGGGACGCGCTGACGCGGGTGTTGGAGGACACCGGGGGCGATCCGCTGCTGGTGGCGCTGCAGGCGGAGGGCCACCTCGGCAGCGGGCTCGCCGGTGTGTTCGCGGCCTGGTGGACCCAGCAGGAGCAGGCGTGGGCCGCGACCGGTGTCGCGCTGGGGGCGCTGACCGAGCAGCTGCTGGCGGTGCTGGCGTGCGCGGCGGGGCCGCTCGATGATCGGGCGCTGTCGGCCCTGGTGGGGGAGGGCGAGGCGGACACGCTACAGCGGGCGCTGGCCCCGCTGGGGCGCTTCGTCGTGCGCAGCAGCGGAGGTGTCGTGCTGGCCCATCCGCGCCTGGGGGCCTTCTTTGCCGAGCGGTTGACGGCGGAGCGGCGCGCCGAGGTCGAAGCGCGCTTCGTCGCGCTCGGGTTGGCGGCGGAGGCGCGCTGGCGCGGGCAGCAGGTGGCGCCGCCGGCGTACTTCGTGCGCTGGCTCGCCACGCACCTCGGGCGCGCCGGGGCCGCGGGCGAGGCGGCGCTGCTGGCGCTGCCGGGGCCGGAGTGGGCGGCGGCGCACCGCCGGCTGGAGGGTGACGCCGGGTTTCGCGACGATCTGGCGGCGGCCTGGCGGGTGGCGCGGGCCCGCACCCAGCGCGCCGCGCCCGGGGCCGAGCGCGCCGCGGCGCTGGCCGACGAGCTGGCGATGCAGCTGCACCAGCTGGTGATCGACGGGCAGGAGGTCGCCATCGACGACGAGCTGCGGCCCGCGCTGCTCAGCCACGGGGTGCGCTCGGAGCGTGACACCCTGCGCGGCCTGGGGGCGCTCGATGGCTGGGAGCATCGGCAGGCGGTCGCCGCCGTGCTGCCGGCGCTGTCGGACGACGGCGTGCGCACGCTGTGCGCGTCGGCGACCCCGGGGACGTCGCGCCAGTGGCCGCTGTGGGCCATCGCCGAGCGCCTGCTGGCGCTGGGCGACACAGTGGAGGCCGCGGCCTGGGTGGCTGGGCAGCGCGCGGGCGCGACCTCGGTCGAGGTGCTGGGCCTCGCCATCGGGCGCTTGCCACAGCCGTGGCGCGGCGAGCTGCAGCAGCAGCTGCTGGCGCTGCCCTACAGCGAGGCCGCCGAGCACGAGCAGGAGCTGCTCGAGGATCGCGTGCAGCGCTCGCGCCACGTCGAGCCGGACGACGCGCGCAGGCTGCTCGACGAGGCCGACGCCATGCTGTCCGCGGTGCCCGACGCCGAGCTGTACTGGGACGACTGGTACGGCAGCACCGACCCCCGGCTCGAGCTGGCGCGGGCGTGGGCGCTGCTCGGCCAGCGCAGCGGCGACGCCGGCTGTGGCGAGCGCGCCGGCGCGTGGCTGGCGCGCGCGGCGGGCTGGCCCTATCCGTTCGCGACCGTGGCGCGCGAGGCGCAGCGGCCGGGGGCGCCCTGGGCCGAGGCCGTGGTCGAGGTCGCCGCTGCCTGTGGCGGGGTCCCGGCGGCGGCGCAGCCGGCGCTGCAGCGGCTGCAGGCGGAGACGCCCCCCGCGGTAGTGGTGGGGCCACCCGATCCCGCGCGAGACCTGTCGTGTCAGCTGCGCCTGGTCCCGCTGCTCGCGCCCGCGCAGCGCGAGGCCGCCTGGGCGGACCTCCTGTCGGCCGCGCTGGCGCGGCCGACGCTGACCACCACGCTGCGCGAGCTGGCCGAGCGTGACGACGCCGGCGCCGTCGCGCAGGCGTCGGCGCGGGCCTGGGGCGAGCGCGTCCTCGAGCTGGTGCGCAGCCACGACGCGCACAGCGGGGTCACCGAGCGCTATCCCTTCTGGTACGAGCTGTCGCAGCGCGTGCTCGGCGCGCTGCCGGCGCTGGCCCCGCGGCTGCCGGCCGACCTGGTGCGGCCGCTGGCGACCGCGCTGGTGGGCTGGGTCGAGGGCCACGGCCCGGAGAGCCACCGCCGCCTGCGCCTGGGCAGTCCGTGGTCGGTGGCCATGCTGTCTCACCTGCTGCGGCGCGACGCCGAGCTGGCGCGCAGCACGCTGGACGGCTGGCTCGCGCGCGTCGAGGTGCCCATCTGGCGCTGCGCCGGCTGGGAGGAGCTCGTGCCGGTGGCGGCGCGGCAGGCCCGGCTGCAGCGCGAGCTGGAGGCGCGCCCCACGCTGCTCGAACCCAGCCTGTGGGTCAGGCGGCTGGCTGCGCTGCTCGACGCCGCCGAGGGCGCGCGGGAGGAGCTCGTCGAGGTCACGCTCGAGGTGGCGCGGCGCGGGTCGCTCGAGCTGCTGGCGCAGGTCACGCGCCGGGCCGCGCCGGGCCGCCAGGCCGCGCTGGTGGAGGAGCTGCTGGCCCGCCTGCCCGAGCAGCTCGACGCCCGCAACCACCTGCTGCGCGAGCTGGTGCCGGGGCTGGCCGAGCCCGCGCTGCGCCTGCGCCTGGCCCGCCTGATGACCGAGGTGCCCGAGGGCAAGCAGCTGGGCTCGAGCCCATGGTGGATGGCGGTCGCGGCCGCCGAGCTCCCCGAGGCCGAGTGGGACCAGCGCCTGAGCGCGCTGCGCCAGCGCGGTGCCCTGGAGGCCGGCGCGCTGGGACAGCCGGGCTCGCTGCCGCCGCGCATGCGGGACGAGCTCATCGCGGCGCGCCGCCCGCCGCCCGACCAGCACCTCGAGCTGGCGCAGTGGCTGGCGTCGTTCCAGAGCTTCCTGCCCGAGGCCGAGCGCGCTGCCGTGGTCGCCGCGCTCACCGCCTGGCTGCTGGAGGTGCTGCCCGGCGCCGGGGACGCGCGCCGGGACGCCAGCGTGTGCGAGGCGCCGCCCTGGCAGTGTCTGGCCAGCCTGGTGTACGCGCTGACCTCGGCCGAGGTGGTCCCGCTGCTGCCCGCGCTCCTGCACCGCGCGCCCGAGACGGTGCGTGACGTGGCGCTGTACCGGCTGGAGCCGGGGCTGGCGCGCACCGTGCTGGCGGGGCAGCGCGAGCACGTCGACGACCTGCTCTGGTTCAAGCTCGAGCTGGCCTGGCTGGAGCCCGGGCAGCCCCTGGCGCCGCTGTTCGCCGACCTCGACGAGGCGGTCTGGAGCTACCCCTGGGTGCTCGACGCGGTGCGACGCCTGGGCCGCGCGACCGAGTACGTGCGGCTGGCGCAGCGGCTGCCCGGCAGCCCGCGCCTCATGGTCTCGGGCGCGCTGTGGGCCGACCTGCCCGGCGCGGTGCAGGCCGAGCTGGCGCCCGGGCTGGCGGCGGCGGCGTCGGCCGAGGTCGCCAGCAACCAGGCCCAGGAGACCGGCCGCCTGCATGCGCTGGCGGCGCTGCCGGACGCCGCGGTCCTGGCCCTGTGGGCGCGCGACGGTGACCCCGCGCGCCGCGCCGTGGCCTCGCAGGTGAGCAGCTTCCCGCTGGCCTATGTCAGGCGGCTGGGCAGCGTCGAGGTCGTCCAGGCCCGGATCGCGCGCGAGCTCCGGCGCTGGCTGTGAGCGCGCCGCTCAGCCGGGCGCAGGCAGGCGGGCTTCGACCAGGCTCCACAGCGCGTCGAAGGCGGCTGCGGCGCCGCTGCGCAGGCGGACCGTGCAGGCGGCCGAGACCTCGGTGTCGCCGGGGTTGATCTCGACGGTGGGGTGGCCAGCGCGGCGGGCGGCCAGCACCGGGGCGGCGATGTACGGGAAGCCGCTGGTGGTGCCGGCGCTGATGACCAGGTCGAAGCCGCGCGCGCTCTCCAGCTCCAGCTGCTGGTAGGCCGCGGGGGGCAGCCACTCGCCGAACAGCACGACGTCGGGGCGCACCAGGGCGTCGCACTGCGGGCAGTGCGGCGGGATGCTGAGGCCGTCGAAGTCGGGCACGCGGCGGCGCGCGCCACAGCCGGTGCACACGAGGTCATGCACTGTGCCGTGGATCTCGATCAGCTTCCGGGTGCCGGCGGCGCGGTGCAGGCCGTCGACGTTCTGGGTCAGCACCCACAGCGCGGGCAGGCGCTGCTCCAGCGCGGCCAGCACCTGGTGGGCGCGGTTCGGGCGCGCGCCGCGACAGGCGCGCTCGACCGCGGCGATGTGGCGCCAGGTCAGCTCGGGGCGGCGCCGCAGCATGGGCCCCGACAGCGCCTCCTCGATGGGCATGCCGTCCTCGGTGGCGCTGTCCTCATAGAGGCCGCCGATGCCGCGGTAGGTCGGCAGCCCGGAGTCGGCCGAGACGCCGGCGCCGGTGATCACGAGGACGCGGCGCGCGGCCAGCAGCCAGCCAGCGACGCGCTCGAGCGACGACGGGTCGAGGTCAGCCGCGCCCACCGGGTCAGCCCTCGGGCGGCGCGCGGCGCCTCATGCGCTCGCTGAAGCGCTCCTCGGCGCTGTCGAGGTCGCCGCTCTGCTCGAGGAAGCCCTCCAGGCCGCGGCTCTGCGCCGCCAGGGCGCGCTCGCCCTCGCGGCCCCACTCGTCGCGCACCCAGCGCCGGAAGAAGTGCAGCTCCTTGGGGCCGAGGTCGCTGGCGCCGAGGCGGTCGCGCGCGGCCAGCACGTCGGCGGCCAGGGCGTCGATCCCCGCGCCGGTGCGGGCGCTGGTCGAGAACACCGGGGGCAGCGCCGCGCCCATCAGGCGGCCCAGCGGCAGCGCGGTGGCCAGCGCCGACAGCAGGCGCCGCGCCGCCACCGTCTCGTCGGCCTTGGAGACCACGATGGCGTCGGGCACCTCCATCACGCCGGCCTTGAGCAGCTGGACCTCGTCACCGCCGAGCGGCGCCAGCACCAGGTACATGCGGTCGCTGAGGTAGCGCACGTCGAGCTCCGACTGTCCGATCCCCACCGTCTCGACGAAGACCAGGTCGAACAGGCGGGTCAGCAGGCGGCAGACCTGGAAGCTGTCGGGCGCCAGGCCGCCGAGCTGGGTCTCGCTGGCCTGGCTGCGGAAGAAGAGCTGGGGGCGGTCGGGCGGGAAGCGCACCCGCACGCGGTCGCCCAGCAGCGCGCCGCCGGACAGCGGACTGGAGGGATCCACGGCCAGGATGGCGATGCTGAGCGGGCGCGCGTCGGCCAGCGCCAGCGCCAGGCGGCCGAGCAGCGTCGACTTGCCGCTGCCCGGGGTGCCGGTGACGCCATAGATGAGGCCGTGACGGCGCCCGGGCTCGGCGTCGAGCAGGCGCAGCACCTGGCGCCGCCGCGCCGCCGCGCCCTCGCGGGCATCCTCGAACACCGCGATCAGATCCGACACCGACAGCGTGTGGTGGGCCAGGGCGCGCTGACACAGCGCCCGGACCTCTGCCTCCGCCGCGACGTCGGGCGCGGTCACCCGCGCGCGGCCCTTTCCTCGATGAGATCGGCGATCTTCTCCATCACCTCGACCAGCCCGAAGTCGGCCGGAGTGAACACGCGCCGCACCCCGCGCGCCTTCAGCGCCTCGAAGTCACCGGGCGGGATGATGCCGCCCATGACCAGCTGGATGCGCTCGCCGGCGCCGGCCGCGCGCAGGCCGGCCATGATCTGCTCGGCCAGCTCGAGGTGCGAGCCCGACAGGATCGACGCCCCGATGACGTCGGCGCCCTCGGCCACTGCAGATTGCACGATCTCGTCGGGCGTCAGGCGGATGCCCGAATACACCACGTCGAAGCCGACGTGGCGCGCCGACACCGCGATGACCTCGGCGCCGTTGGAGTGGCCGTCGAGGCCGGGCTTGCCCACCAGCAGGCGCGGGCGCCGGCCCAGCTTCTCGGTCAGCCGCCCCAGGCGCGCCCGCAGCGCGGCGACGCGGTCGTTCTCGAGGCCCAGCTTCTGGCCGTCGACGCCGGTGTGCGGGCGGTACTCGCCGAAGACCTGGCGCAGGGTGTCGGCCCACTCGCCGGTGGTCACGCGCGCCAGGGCGCACTCGATCGACGGCTCCATCAGGTTGCCGTCGCCGCGCGCCGCCGCGGTCAGCGCCGCCAGCGCGGCCTTGACGCGCGCCGGGTCACGCTTGGCGCGCGTCGCCGCCAGCGCCGCCAGCGCCTCGTCACCGGCGTGGCTGTCGGCCTTGAAGATGCCCCCGTCGCTGCCACCCAGCAGCGGCGACGGCAGCCCCTCGGTGTACTTGTTGACGCCGACCACGGTCAGCTCGCCGGTGTTGATCTTGCGCATGCGCTCGGCCATCGAGCGCACCAGGCGCGACTTCATGTAGCCCGAGTCGATGGCCGCCTTGACGCCGCCCATGTCGAGGATGTGGGTGATCTCGCGCCAGGCCTCGGCCTTCAGCGCGGCCACCTTGGCGGCGATGACCGGGCTGCCGGCCAGCAGGTCGGGGTACTCGAGCAGGTCGGTCTCCAGCGCCAGGATCTGCTGCAGGCGCAGCGCCCACTGCTGATCCCACGGCCGCGGCAAGGACAGCGCCTCGTTCCAGGCCGGCAGCTGCAGGGCGCGACAGCGGGCGTCGCGGCTCAGCGTCACGCCCAGCGTCTCCAGCAAGATCCGCCAGGCGTTGTTCTCGGGCTGGTTCTCGGTCAGCCCCAGCGAGTTGACCTGCACGCCGTAGCGAAACCGGCGCTGCTTGTCGTCGGTCACGCCATAGCGCGCCTTGCCGAGCTCGTCCCACAGCTCGGTGAACGCGCGCATCTTGCAGGTCTCCTCGACGAAGCGGATGCCCGCGTTGACGAAGAAGCTGATGCGGCCGTACAGGCGCGCGAAGTCGGCCGCCGGCACGCGGCCGCGCTGGCGCACGGTGTCGAGCACGCCGATGGCGGTCGACAGCGCGAAGGCCAGCTCCTCCACCGGGGTCGCGCCGGCCTCCTGCAGGTGGTAGCTGCACACGTTCGAAGCGTTCCACTCCGGCACGTGCTCGAGGCAGTACTCGTACATCTCGGCGATGAGGCGGAAGCTGGCGTCGGGCGGGAAGATGTACGTCCCGCGCGCCAGGTACTCCTTGACGATGTCGTTCTGCGTGGTGCCGGTCAGCTTGCGCACGTCCTCGCCGCGCTCGCGCGCCAGGGCGACGTACATCGCCAGCAGCCACATCGACGTCGAGTTGATGGTCATCGAGGTGTTCATCTGCTCGAGCGGGATGCCCTCGAACAGCACGTGCATGTCGTCGAGCGAGTTGACCGGGACGCCGACCTTGCCGACCTCGGGGCGCGCGATGGCGTGGTCGGAGTCGTAGCCGCACTGGGTCGGCAGATCGAACGCGATCGACAGCCCGGTCTGCCCCTTGGCCAGGTTGCCGCGGTACAGCTGGTTGGACGCGCGCGGGCTGGAGTGGCCGGCGTAGGTGCGGAAGATCCAGGGCCGATCGCGCGTCGGCTTGCCCTCCTTGTCGAGCAGCTGGTAGCCGGGCACGTCGTCGCTGGAGTCAGCCATGATCGAGATGATGCGCTGGATTGCCGCGGCGTGTCAGCCGAAAACGGCGTATTTCAGGCTGAATCGGCTTCGTGGCGGCGCGACTTGAATGATCGCGCGAATTCCGTATCCTCTCGGGGCCGCCAGAGTGGCGTAATTGGTAGCCGCGAAGGTTTCAAAATCCTTTATCCGAAAGGATGTGCGGGTTCGAGTCCCGCCTCTGGCACTCAGCCCCCTCGAGGCGCAGCTTCGAGGAGTGCTGTCCGGTTCGGTTCAGGCTCCGCTGGTGTAGTAGTAGATCGCCGCGCGCTTGCTGCACACCGTGCACGGCGCGCGCAGCACCGACAGCTCGCGACCGCCCAGGGACAAGGTCGACGTCTCGGGCGCGCTGGCGTCCAGCGCCTCGCCGCAGCTGCACTTGCGGTCACGCACCAGCTGGGCCGGATCGGCCCCCGCCGCCAGCGCCACCGCGGTCGCCGGGGACTCGCCGGGGGCCCAGTCCGGCTTCGGCTTGCGCGCGGGCGGGGCTTGCCAGCGTCCCGGCGCGGCCGCCACCCCGACGCGCAGCCGGCGCCGCCGCGTCAGCAGCAAGATCCCGAGCACCATCACCACCATCACCCCGGCCAGGATGAGCAGCCGGTTGAACTTGCCGCCGGCGCCCTGGCCGTCGTCGTCACCCTTCTCGCTGGGCAGCACCTGGTGCACGCCGTGATAGAGCCAGCCGCGGGCGCGCTCGATCGCCACGCGGTGCTCCTCGAGCTGGGCCACCGCGACCTCGGCGCTGGTGGTCTGGAAGTGGAAGTGGTGGTGCAGGGCGCGCAGCGTGCGCTCGGCCTTGATCTCGGCGTCGAGGCGGAACGCCGGGCTGATGATGGTGCTCGACTGGGTCTTGCCGCCGCGCTTCCAGGTGTGGCGCTCGGGTACCTGGATGATGCTGTCGAACACGATGTCGACCGGGTACTGGATGGAGAGCGGCGTGCGGCGCGGGCCCGGTGCGATGGCCTCCAGGGCGTCGATGATGACGCCGACCGCGAAGTCGTGATCGCCGTCCTTCCAGAACTGAGGGATGCGGTAGCGCTCGTGGGTGGTGACGATGTTTCCGGCCTCGTCGTCCTCGAACTTCATGCCGCCGACCAGGACCAGGGTGGGCTCGCGGTCGGCGCGGCGCTGGCGCCACTGCTCGGCCAGGGTGTCGTGGTTGCTGGCGGCCAGGGCGGCGCGCAGGACGTCGGCGGCGCCGCGGCGATACACGGTGTCGATCTCGACCGCGACGCTCATGTCGTCGGAGGCCTGGATGTAGCGCTCCTTCACGGCGACATCGGGGCTGCCGTCGCGCGGCGCGGGCGGGATGGCGATCAGGGTGTGCTGGTCGGGATCGACGACCAGGGCGCGCTGGTAGGGCGGGGTCAGCTGCGCCAGCGGGCCGCGCTGGTAGGTCAGGGTGGGATCGATCCACAGCACCTGGCCGTCGAGCTCGGCGCGCACGATGACGTGATCGAAGGCGTAGGGCGACGCGCGCAGGCCGTCGAGGCGGGCGCCCCAGTCGGGCGCAACCAGCGCGGGCGCAGCGGGCACGCCGAGCTCGCGCAGCGCGGTGGCCAGCAGCAGCGACTTGTCCTTGCAGTCGCCGAAGCGGCGCTCCAGCGTCTGCTCGGGCGGGCGGGGCTGGTGCGAGCCCGGCCCCATCTCGAAGCCGAGGTAGCGCACCTCGTCCTGCACGAAGCGCACGGCGGCCGCGACCTGGGCCTCGCGGGTAGGCAGCTTGCGCCACTCGGCGACCTTGGCCAGCACGCCGCCGCCGGCGACCGCCTGGTACATCGGCAGCGCCCAGTGGATGACCTCGTCCCAGCTGGCGAACTCGCCGAGCTGCGCCCACGGGCCGCTGGGGGTGGCGCCGCCCGGGTCGCCGTCGTCCCCGGCGTGGGCGAGATCCCAGACGTACTCGCGCAGCGGTCCGCGCTCGGTCACCGTGGGGGCCGGGGCGTCCTCGTGGGTGCGCACCTCGACGTGGCGCGACTGCGGGATCAGGAAGCGCTCGCGCAGGCGGCCGATCGGGCGCCGCGGTGACAGGTCGACGTTGTCCTCGAAGTGGCCCGCCAGCACCGGGTTGTCGCCGCGCACGGTGTAGGCCACGTCGATGCGGTCACCCACGCGCACGTCGGGCACGAAGGCGACCACCGAGAGGCGGCCGTCGTAGATCTGGCGCTCGAGGTCGCTCTCGCGCTGCAGGACCTTGAGCTCGCCGAGGCGCAGCGCGTCGATGACCTGGCCGGCGCGCACGACGTGCAGGTGCACGAGCTCGAGGCGCTGGTACTCGGGGTCGAAGAGCAGCTCGACGCGGGCTGCGGCGTCGATGCCGCTGGCGGTGACCACGCGCTCGACCTCGCGGGCGAAGCGCACCACCTGGCCGTCGCCGGGGTCGACGTGGGTCTGGTGATCGCTGAGCTCGGTGAAGTGGCCGCCCTCGGCGCTGGTCGGGCCGGCGGCGCCCGGGTCGAGCGCGATGACGTCGACCCAGGCCGGGACGGCCGCGATGCTGACCCGCGGGTGCGGCGACGCTGGCGCCGGCGTCGCGACCTTGATGGCGGCGGTCACAGCCGCGATCAGCAGCGCCGAGCTCATGCCGCCATCAGACCACCAGCGGCGGGCGCAGCCCAGCAGATTCAGGTGGACCGTGATAAGACGGCGTCGACCATGACGACGAAGGCCAGGGCCACGACCACGAAGGCCAAGCCCGCAGCAGACAAGCCCCGGCGCACGCCGAAGCATCCCGGTGACGAGGTCGGCGCAGCCGAGCTGGGCCGCCGGGTCGCCGCGAACATGCGCGCCAGGCGCCACCAGCGTGGCATGTCGCTCGACGAGCTGGCCGAGGCCTCGGGCGTCAGCCGCGCCGCGCTGTCGCAGATCGAGACCTCGAAGTCGAACCCGTCGCTGGGGGTGCTGTGGAAGATCGCGGTCGGCTTCGGCATCCCGTTCGCGGAGCTGATCGGTGACACCCGCGATGGGGTGGGCCTCCTGCGGCGCGCCGAGACCCAGGTGCTGCGCTCGGCGGACGGCAAGTTCGAGAGCCGCCCGCTGATGCCGGCGGGCGCCGGGCGGCTGGTCGAGCTGTACGAGCTCAGCCTGGCGGCGCGCGCCAGCCACGTCTCGGAGCCGCACGCCGCCGGGACGCGCGAGGTCCTCACCGTGATCGCGGGCGTGTGCCAGATGCAGGTCGGCGACGCCGTGCACGAGCTGGCGGCGGGCGACACCATCCACTTCCCGGCCGACCAGCCGCACACCTACGCGAACCCGAGCAGCAGCCCGGCGCGCTACCACAACCTCATCATCTACCCGCGCTAGAAGACCGACTGCACGCGCGTCGCGAGCAGGTTCTCGGCGGGGCGATCGGCGCCAGCGGGGGCGCCGCCGCGGAAGTCGGTGCGCTCGAAGCTGACGACCAGCTTGCAGGCGGCCGCGGCGGTCCAGCTGGCGGCGACCGCGAAGGCGCGGGCGCGGCGGGCCGAGCGCGCGAGATCGGCGAAGCCGTCGTCGAAGGCGTCGCGAGCGATGCGGGTCTCGTTGTAGCGCGCCGCGACCTCGAAGGCGCCGAAGGTGCCGGCCTCGGGATCGAACACGGTGCGCGGAGTGATGCCCTTGAACGAGGTCTTCTCGCCCGTCAGCACGTAGCTGACCTCGACGCCCCAGGCGCGGTGGGCGAGCTGCTTCTCCACGCCGGCGCGCGTCAGCGCCTGGCGTGACCACACGAACTCGCCGAGCAGGCTGAACGGGCCGTGATAGAGGTAGCCCTGGCCGGTGGCGCGCAGGTGGCCGCCCGAGGCGACCACCGCGGTGTCGGCGGTGGTGCCGGCCGCGTAGCTGAAGAAGCTGGCCGTGCTGGCGCTCTTGTAGGGCGCCACCTGCGGCGCGGCGGGCGTGCCGGTGCGCTTGCCGTAGGTGACGGCGCCGCCGAGGCCGAGGCCACCGAGGCGCGGGAAGGCCCTGATGAGGGGATGGCTGAAGACGCGCAGGGCGACGTCCTTGTCCTCGTCACTGTCGCCGTCGCTGCTGCCGCCGTCGGGGACGCCCGCGAAGACGCCGGCCTGGTACTGCACCAGGCCCTTGCCGACCTCGCCGTGCAGCTGCACGCCGAGGTCGCGGTTGGGGGCCAGGTTGGTGGGGTGGCCACGCTCGACGAAGGTCAGCGCGGTGGCGGACTGCAGGCGGCCCAGGCCGAAGGGCTGCTTGAGCTTGCCGATGCGCACGCGGATGAGCTCGCTGAAGTGGGCGTCGACATAGGCGTCCTGGATGACGGTGCGACCCTGGCCGAAGTCGGGCAGGAACTTGAAGTCCCAGCGCCCGGCCACGGTGCCGTCGAAGGTCGGGCGCACGCGGCGCAGCACCAGGGTGTCGCCGGTGCCGTCGCCGAGCAGGAAGCGCGCGTCGGCGTGGGTGTAGGCGCCGAGCTTGAGCTTGGACTTGCCGTCGGCGCTGGAGATGAAGAAGCCGTCCTTGTAGCCGGCGCTGGGTTTGGCGGCGGACGCGGCGGCGGCGGCGGCGGCGGCGGCGGCGATGCGGGCATCGATGGTGGCGGTCAGCGAGGCGGGGTCGAGGGCCGGCGCTGGCGCTGGTGCGGGTGTCGGCTCGGGGGCGGGCTCCGCAGCCGGAGCCGGTGCGGCCTCGGGCTCCGGCGTCGGGGCCGGGGCCTGTGCGTGGGCCACGATCGACAGGGTGAGGCTGCTGCTGAGGGCGAGCGCGAACGCACGGCGGCGCCCGCGTGGCGGTGATGCACGCATCCTTGGAGCTCCTTCTTCTGGCGGGCGATCAGGTCAAGACAGTGAAGCGGCGCCGCCCGCGGTGCGCTGGCGCTCCACTCGCCACTCGACGAGGCGCTTGACCACCAGGGTCACCAGCGCGATCGCCAGCAGCAACGACGACACCGCGAAGGCGGCGGCGAAGTGAAACTCGCTGTACAGGATCTCGACATGCAGCGGCACCGTGTTGGTCTGGCCGCGGATGTGGCCCGACACCACCGAGACCGCGCCGAACTCGCCCATCGCGCGGGCGTTGCACAGGATGATCCCGTACAGGAGGCCCCACTTCACGTTGGGCAGCGTGACCTTCCAGAACACCTGCCAGCCGCTGGCGCCCAGCGTGATGGCGGCCTCCTCCTCGTCACGACCCTGCGACTGCATGAACGGGATGAGCTCGCGGGCCACGAAGGGGAAGGTCACGAACGTGGTCGCCAGGACGATGCCCGGCACCGCGAAGATGATCTGGATGTCGCGCTCGAACAGGAACGGGCCCAGCAGGCCGTTCAGGCCAAACAGCAGCACGAAGATCATGCCGGCGATGACCGGCGACACCGCCACCGGCAGGTCGATCAGCGTGATCAGCAGGTTCTTGCCGCGGAAGTCGAACTTGCTGATGGCCCACGCCGCGGCGAGGCCGAACAGCGCGTTGAGCGGCACCGCGATGGCCGCCGCCAGCAGGGTCAGCTTGATGGCCGACAAGGCCTCGCGCTGGCTCAGCGCGGCCCAGTACACCCCGACACCCTTCTTGAGCGCCTCGGTGAAGACCACCGCGATGGGCATGATCAGGATGACGGTCAGGAACAGCACCACCACCCCGATCAGGGTCCACTTCACCCACGCGGGATCGCGGGTGGCGCGGCCGGCCTGCGCGTCGCTAGCCATGGCCGAGCCTCCGGCGTGACCAGGCCTGCAGCCGGTTGATGGCGAACAGCAGGGTGAACGACACCACCAGCATGACCAGCGCGATCGCGGTGGCGTCGGCGTAGTCGAACTGCTCCAGCTTGGCCATGATCAGCAGCGGCGCGATGGTCGTGCTCGGCTTGTTGCCCGAGATGAAGACCACCGAGCCGTACTCGCCCAGGGCGCGCGCGAACGACAGCGCGAAGCCGGTCAGCAGCGCCGGCGTCAGGTTGGGCAGGATGACGCGCCGGAAGGTGACCCAGCGCGACGCCCCCAGGGTGGCCGCGGCCTCCTCCATGCTGCCGTCGAGCTCCTCCAGGATGGGCTGCACGGTGCGCACCACGAAGGGCAGGGTCACGAAGGTCAGCGCCACGATGATGCCGAGCTGGGTGTACGCGACCTCGATGCCGAGCGCCTTCAGCGGTCGCCCCAGCCAGCCGGTGGGGCCATACAGGGCGGTCAGCGCGATGCCGCTGACCGCCGTGGGCAGCGCGAAGGGCAGATCGATCAGCGCGTCCAGGATGGTGCGGCCCCGGAAGCGGTAGCGCACCAGCACCCAGGCGGTCGCCAGGCCGAAGACCACGTTGACCGCGGCCGCTGCCAGCGACGTCGTCAGCGAGACCCAGTAGGCGTTCAGCGCGCGCGCGCTGGTGACCACGTGCCAGAAGCGCGCCCAGGTCAGGGTCGACGTCTTGAGCACGACGGTCGATAGCGGGATCAGCACCAGCAGCGACAGGTACGCCAGCGTGATGCCCATCGACAGGCCGAAGCCGGGCAGCGCGCTCTTGCGCGGGCGGCGCGGGCGAGCCGTGGGGCTGCTGGCGACGGCGCTCATCAGTTGCCGGTCAGCTCGTCGTAGACGCCATCGTCGGCGAAGTGCTCGGCCTGCGCCTTGGTCCAGCCGCCGAAGCGGTCGGCGATGGTGAACAGCTTGAGGGCCGGGAAGCTGGCGGCGTGGCGCGCGGCCACGGTGGGATCGCGCGGGCGGTAGAAGTTCTGCGCCGCCAGCTCCTGGCCGGCCTCGGTGTACAGGAAGGCCAGGTAGGCCTCGGCGACCGCGCGGGTGCCGCGCTTGTCGACCACCTTGTCGACCACCGCGACCGGGGGCTCGGCCAGGATGCTGGCCGAGGGCACGACGATCTGCAGCGTCTTGTCGAGCCGGCTGGTGGCCAGCAGGGCCTCGTTCTCCCAGGCGATCAGCACGTCGCCGATCTTGCGCTCGACGAAGGTGGTGGTGCTGCCGCGCGCGCCGGAGTCGAGCACCTCGACGTTCTTGTAGATCGCCTTGACCAGCGCCTTCGCCTTGGCGGGATCGCCCGAGCGCTCCAGCTCGAAGCCCCACGCAGCCAGGTAGTTCCAGCGTGCGCCGCCCGAGGTCTTGGGGTTGGGCGTGATGACCGAGATGCCGGGGCGGGCCAGGTCGTCCCAGTCCTTGATCTGCCTGGGGTTGCCGTTGCGCACCAGGAACACGATGGTCGAGGTGTAGGGCGACGAGTTGTGCGGCAGGCGGGCCTGCCAGTCGGCGGCGATGAGCCCGCTCTTGGCGATGGCGTCGATGTCATAGGCCAGCGCCAGCGTGACCACGTCGGCCTGGATGCCGTCGATCACGCTGCGCGCCTGCTTGCCCGAGCCGCCGTGCGACTGGTTGACGGTCAGCTTGGCGCCCGGGTGGCTGCGCGCCCACTCGGCGGCGAAGCTCTGGTTGAAGGCCTCGTACAGCTCGCGGGTGGGATCGTAGGAGACGTTGAGGATGGTGGCGCTGCCATTGGCCGAGACCGCGGCGCCCTTCTTGCTGCAGCCGACCAGCAGGGCCGCCGAGGTGATGGTGGCCAGGGCCGCGAAGGCGATGCTGACGAAGGTCCGTACTCTGGGGTGCATCGAGCGCTCCTTGTGCGACGTCGAGCAGCGCGCCGCGTCCGAAAATGAAACAGCCCACGTCCCGGGGGGCGTGGGCTCGAGGTCGGGCTGCCAGGGCTTCAGCAGACCGGGGGACTCGGGCCCACGCAGGGACAGCAGGGCTGACACGGAGGCGTCAGGAGGGGCTCTTTCGCTGCGGTGTCCATCGATGGACAGAATATCCACGATAACGGAAATTCCGTCAAGACGAAATTCTGTCCGCTCGAACGGAGGACGGCTCAGCCCTCCTTGGGCGGCTCCTTGGCGTCCTTGTCCTTGCCGCCGGCCAGATCCTTGGAGCCGACGACGATGAGGTTCATGCCGATCTGGACGCTGACGGTCTTGCCGTCGATGGTGACCGGGGCCTTGGAGTTGACGTACCAGCCGAAGCTGCCGGTGGAGAACTCGCGGGGATCGGCGATGACCACGTGGCCGGCGATGTCGATCTTGAGCGGCTCGGCCTTGGCGAGGAAGTCGGCGCGGGTGATGGGGCACAGCGTCTTGGGCGGCATCGGAGCTCCTTTGGGGGAGCGACTATAGCGCCGGGCGGCGCCGCGCGGCCAGCAGCGCGCGCGCGAGCTCCTCGAAGCCGTGGCCCTCGCGGGCGCGGGTGACCCAGGCCGGTGGGGTCGCCAGCTGGGGCAGGATGTCGCGCACGTTGGCGACGCCGACCGCGAGCGGGGCGCCGGCGAACAGCGGCTCGTCGTTGAGCGAGTCGCCGATGAACAGCCAGCGCGCCGCGGGGATGCTCAGGGCGCGCGCGACGCGGCGGCACGCGGTCAGCTTGTTCCAGCGCCCGACCCAGTAGTTGACGTGCACCGACGAGCGCACCGCGCTGAGGCCGCGCCCGCGCAGGATGGCCTCGATGGCGCCGGCGGCGGCGGGGCCGAGGTGGACCTCCTCGTTCCAGTCGATGGCCAGGTCGACCTCGGCGTAGCGCGAGTCGGACGACAGCCGGGCGCCGGGCACCGCGCGGGCGACCGCGCGCGCGGCGTCGAGCAGGCGGCGCTTGTCGGCGGCCAGCCCGGCGACCGGGCGGGCATACAGGCGGCGCCAGGCGCCGCCGGCGCGGCGCGGGGGCAGCAGGGTGACGCCGCCATTCTCGGCGACGACGGCGGCCACCGGCCAGGTGCGCACCCAGGCGTCGGCCCAGCCCGCGGTGCGCCCGGTGACCGGGATGACCGGGATGCCGGCCGCGGCCAGACGCTCGATGGCCGTGTAGGTCGACGCCAGGAGCTTGCCGCCCGTGGTCAGGGTGCCGTCGACGTCGGTCATCACCGCGGCGACCTGGCGCAGGGTGGTGCGGGGGAGTGTCGCCAGCGGCCTCACGAGCACGAGCACGAGCACGAGCACGAGCACGAGCACGAGCACGAGCTCACGTGCTCACCCATCGCCGGGCTGCAGCAGCGACCGCGGCTGGGCGTCCGTGATGGCCAGCTCCTTGACGAAGCGGTCGACCACGTCGTCGAACACGCTGTTCAAGGTGTCGTCGTCCTCGACGCGCTGGAACATGCGGCCGCCCGCGATCATGCCGTGGCCGCCGGCGGCGCCCTTGGCCCCGACCACGCGGCGCATCAGGTGGCCGGCGCCGCCGTCCTCGATGTCGGTGCGCAGGGACATGTAGGCCCGGCCGTGGAAGCGGCCCATGACCACGACCCAGTGCGCGCTCTCGTAGCGCAGCATGAGATCGGCGATCTCGGCCACCAGATCGGGATAGTCGAGCTCGCCGAGGTTCACCACCATCAGCGGCCCCAGCATCATGGCGGCGCGCAGGGCGCGGCTCTGGGCCACGAAGTGCTCGCGGCGCACGCGGGGGTGCGTGATCTCGTACATCAGCTTGTGATCGGCCTGCAGCACCAGGTCGGCGTAGGCCTCGGCCTCGTTGCTGGTCGACTCGCGGCCGAGATCGCGGGTCTCGGACTTCAGGGCGTAGAACAGCGCCGTGGCCAGGCTGCTGTCGAGCGGGACCTGCTTCTCGACCAGGTACTTGTAGGTGATGGTCGACGACGCGCCCATGCCCTCGCGCACGTCACACCAGGGCGCGCGCGCCGAGGCGCTGCGCGGCGGGTGGTGATCGACCACGATGTCGATGCGGTGGCCCGGCGGCAGCGAGTTGTTGCCGGTCTCGGGCTGGGTGTCGACCAGCGCGATGATGGGGAAGTCGCCCAGGTCGACCTCGTCGATGGGCGTCAGCGGCAGGTGCAGCGCGCGCACCATGGCGCGGTTCTCGGCGCGCCCGACATAGCCGCCATAGGCGACCACCGAGTCGATCCCGCGCGCGTGGCGCAGCAGCGCGCCCAGCGCGAAGGCCGCCGCCATGGCGTCGGGATCCGGGTTGTCGTGGGGCAGGATGAGCGCGCGGTTGCGCGTGCCCAGGGTGCCCAGCGCCTGGTCCAGGTCGAACGGCCGTTCGGGTGCGGGTTCGCTCACGTGGACCTCGGGGGTGCGGGTTGGCTTGCCGATGTGGGCCTCACGAGCGCTCCGGACCGGACTTGGGGCTCGCGCCGGCAGGTGTGCCCCCGCCCGGCACCTCCTGCCCCAGCACGTGCCCGAGGTCCGCGGCGAGCTCGCCGCCCAGCGCTCGGTGATCCTGGATGATGTCGCGCGCGGGCAGCGAGCCGAGATAGCGGCCGCGCCACGCGGTGTCACGGATGCGCCGCGCCTTGGAGCGCACCTCGGCATAGGCGCGCCCGATCATGCGGCGGGCCTCGTCGAGGCGGCCGGCCTCGCGCAGCATGCGGCCGCAGATGTGGAAGATCTCCTCGACGCCCTCGACCTCGCGGCCGCCGTCGATGACCGCGACCGCCGCGGTGGCGCGGTCGACGGCGTCGCCGACCTTGCCGGTCTGCGCCAGCGCCAGCGCCTCGGCGGCCATGGCATAGACCTCGCCCTGCGGGATGACGGCGTCGCGCGCCAGCCGCGCCGCCGAGCGCGCGTACTCCAGGGCGCCCTCGGCGCGGCCGCCCGGGGCCACGTCACAGAAGGCCAGGTAGACCAGGGCGCGGATCTCCTGGTAGCGGTTGCGCCCGGCGATGGCCTCGGCCAGGCCCTTCTCCAGCATCTCGCGCGAGGCCCGGGTGTCACCGCGCTTCAAGTGCACCTGGCCCAGCGAGATCATGGCGTCGGTGGCGCCGCTGGAGTCGCCCAGCTGGCCGGCCAGCGACAGCGCCTTGCCCAGGTAGCGCTGCGCCTTGTCGTCGTCGCCGAGGTCGAGGTAGCACTGCCCGATGTTGGACAGCTTGATGCCCAGGGCCAGCCGGTCGCCCAGCTCCTGATCGATCTTCAGCGAGCGCTTGTAGTGCGCCAGCGCCTCCTCGAACTCGCCCAGCGACGATGACACGATCCCCATGTTGTTCAGCGTGGCCGCCTCCATGCGGCGCACGCCCAGACGGCGGTAGATCACCAGCGCCTCGGCGTAGGCCGCGATGGCCTCGCGCGGCTGGCCCATGTGCATGTGCACGGTGCCCAGCGAGTTCAGGATCATGCCGCGCTGGAGCAGCCCGGGGCGATCCTCGCCGCACAGCGCCAGGGCCTGGCGGCACAGCGCCAGCGCCTCGGCGTTGCGGCCGATCTGCTTGAGCAGCTGGGCCTCCAGGCGCAGCGCCTCGGACTCGACCAGCTTGTCGCCGGCGCGGCGCGCGGTCTCCAGCGCCTGCACCAGGGCGCGGCGCGCCTGCGGGGCGCGGCCGACCTCGAGGTAGAAGCGCGCCAGCCGGGTCAGCGCCTGCGCCAGCATGCGGTCGGACGCGGGGCCCGGCGGCGCCGCGGTGGCCGCCTTGCGCATGGCGTGGACCTCGCGCAGCTGCGCCGGGCGGCGGCCCAGCGCGCGCAGCAGGGTCTCGCGCTCGGCGTGGATCTCGAAGCGCTGGGTGGCGTGCGCGGCCTCGGCGGGCAGCAGCTCGAGCGCGCGCGTGAAGTGGCGCAGCGCCAGCGCGGCGCCCGAGACGTCGCGGGCGTACAGGCCCGCGGTCACGAAGGCGCGCGACGCCGCGATGGCCTCGCCGGCCAGCGCCAGGTGGCGCGCGATCTCGGCGTCGTCGGGGCCGCGGCGGTACGCGCGCGACTTCTGCAGGCGCTCGGCGGCGGCGCGGTGCAGCTCGCGGCGCGCGGCCGCGGGCAGGCCGCCATAGGCGACCTCCATGGTCATCTCGTTGCGGAAGCGGTAGGCGCCCTCGAGCGGCACCCCGGCGGGGCCAGGGGCGACCTTCTCGAGCAGGCCGCGCGTGGTCAGCTTGTCGAGGGCGTCGGCGGCGTCGCGGCCGAGCAGCACCGAGACGTCGGTGGCGGCGAAGCTCGGGCCCCACACCGAGGCGTGCGCGAGGGCCTCCTTTTCGGCCGGGGGCAGGCGATCCAGGCGGGTGGCCACCAGGGCCTCGACGCTGGTCGGGACCTGGATGGGGGCGTCGCGCTTGACCCACTTGAGGCGCGGCTGGGCGCTGGCCGCGGCGGCTCCGGCGCCGGAGTCGGTGCCCTGGCTGGGCACCGGCGCCAGCACGCCGCGCTCCAGCAGTGACTCGATGCACTCGCGGATGAACAGCGGGTTGCCGCCGGTCTTGGACAGGATCTCTCGCGCCAGCTCGGCGGCCTCCTCGTCGCCGGGCGCGGTGCCACCCGGGGTCGAGCCGAAGCGCGCCAGCACCAGCTCCTCGCGCTCGCGCGGGCCGAGGTCGCCGAGCTCGATGACCAGCTGCGCCGAGCGGTTGAGCAGATCGCTGCGCTCGTCGGCGCGGAAGGTGCCCAGGCCGAACACCGGGGCGCGCGCGCGGTCGCGCACCATGTCGTGGAACAGCTCCCAGGACTGGCTGTCGGCCCAGTGGAAGTCCTCGATGACGACGATCAGCGGGCGATCGTTGGCCAGGCGCTCCTGCAGCTTGCGCAGCGCGCGCTGCACGCGGTGGCGCCACTCGCCGGGGTCGACGTCGGCGCGGCCGGCGCGCGGGTCGGTGCCGGGCTGGGTGCCGCCCTCGACGCCGAGCAGGATGGCGAAGGTGTCGATGACGCCGCGCACCTCGGGCGAGTGCGTCTGCCCGGGCCACAAGAGCTCGGCCGACAGCTCCAGACGCTGGCGGATCTCTCGCGGCTCGACGCGCTCGCCGAGGCCGAGGACGTCACGCGCCAGATCGGCGGTGACCGCATACGGGATGTCGCTGGCCGAGCTGCGCGCGCGGGCGCGCACCACGACGTGGTCGGTGCCGGCGATCCCGCGCAGGAACTCGGCGATCAGCGTGCGCTTGCCGACGCCGGCGTCGCCCACGATGAGGACGTGGTGGGCCTCGCGGCTGACGATGGTCTGGCGGTACAGGTCGCGGATGGCGCGCAGCTCGAGCTCGCGGCCGACGATGCGCGTGGTCGGCGCCGGACCGCCCGCCATGCGCTCCAGCCGATCCTTGGGGCCGCGCAGCCGGTACACCTTGGCGCGCCGCACCGGGGCGCCGTCGTCGTCGAGGCCGCCCACCAGCGCGGCCCCGCCGGGCGAGGTCTCGTTGTCCTCGGGCAGATCGATCTCGCCGAGGTCATCGAAGTTCCACTCGTTGCGACACACGCGGTAGGCGCCGCCGCCGAGCAGCACCTCGCTGGGCTTGGCCTCCGCGGCCAGGCGGCGCGCGATCGACGCGGTGGCGCCGATGAGCTGGTACTCGAAGGCGTCCTTGCTGCCGCGCGTGACCAGGGCCAGGCCGCGCTGCACGCCGATGGCCAGCGCCATCGGGGCCGACAGGTGATCGCGTGCGATCCCGGTGGCGGCCTCCTCCAGCGCGCGCGCCAGGCGCACCGCGCGGCCGGCGTCGTCCTCGCCTGCGACCGGGATGCCGAGCAGGTAGGTGAAGCCGGTGTCGTCGATGTGATCGCAGAAGGCGTCGAGCTTGTAGGCGATGTCGTCGGCGATGTGCAGGAAGTCCGCCAGCGCCGAGCGCGACGACGCGCCCACGATGCGCCCCTCGACCACCAGCACGTGCTTGCGCTCGCGCAGATCGAGCACGACCTCGCGACCGCTGGCGTGCAGCTCGCTGGAGTCCTCGCCGTAGCGGCCCGGGGTCGGCGTCGGCGCCGGGGTCAGCGCGGGGGCGCTGCCGCTGCCGCTGGCGCGGCGCGGCGGCCGGCCAGGATCCGAGTCGGGCACCACCGAGGTGCCGCTGCGGATGAAGCCGTCACGCGGCGACGGCGTCGGGGCGGGGGTCGGGGCTGGGGTGCCCGCTGGCCGGGCCACCGGGGTGCCGCCGGGGGTCGCGCGTGGGACCACGCCGGGGGTCGCCTTGGCGGTCGCCGCCGGGGTCGGATCGATGCGCGACTGCGGGCGCCCCGCGGCCGCGCCGGGCCGCCCGCGCGCGGTGCCCGGCGGCCCCAGCGGCACCATGGTGCCCTCGCTGGCCAGCTGTGAGGCCACCGGCTTGCGCTGCTCCATGGGCACGACCTGCGACGCGAACGCCGCAAGCGCGCCCGAGTCCATGGCCAGATCGCTCTCGATGGCGACCTGGTAGAAGAAGCGCAGCAGCGCCTGCTGCATGTCGCGCGCGGTCTGGTAGCGGTCGTCGACGTGGTAGGCCAGCGCCTTGAGGATGATCTCCTCGAGGTCGGCGGGCAGCTGCGGGTCGGCCTCGCGCGGGCGCGCGAAGGCGCCCGACTTGACCGCCTCCAGCGCCGCGGTGCCGCGCAGGTGCGAGAACAGCGGCTTGCCGGTGGCCAGCTCGTAGAGGACGATCCCGGCCGAGAAGATGTCACTGCGGCGGTCGACCGGGCGGCCGGCGGCCTGCTCGGGCGACATGTAGGCGAACTTGCCCTTGACCACGCCCTCGTCCTCGTGGACGTCACGCGCGCGGGCGATGCCGAAGTCCACGATCTTGACCGCGCCGTCCCAGGACACCAGCAGGTTCTGCGGCGACACGTCGCGGTGCACGATCGACAGCGCCTCGCCATACTCGTCGGTCTTGCGGTGCGCGTAGTCGAGGCCCTTGGCCATCTGCTGCACCACATAGGCGGCCAGGCCGTAGGGGATGCGTTTCTTCAGGCTCTGGGCCGACTGCATCAGGCGCAGCACGTCGAGCCCCTCGACGTACTCCATGGTCAGGAAGCAGTCGCCCGAGACCTGGCCGAAGTCGAACACCTGCACGATGTTGGGGTGGTTGAGGCTGAGGGCGATCTTGGCCTCGTCCACGAACATGGTGAGGAAGTGCTTCGAGCGCGCGAAGGCCGGATGGATCTTCTTGATGACGACGAGCTTGGCGAGCCCCTGCGCGACCGCCGAGCGGGCGAGGAAGACCTCCGCCATGCCACCGGCGCCGATCCGTCGTAGAAGCTGGTATTTGCCGAACTGCTCCACGGAGCGCCGGCACATCTTAGCCCGGTTTCGGGGTCAAGGCTCGGGCTTCGGCGGCGGAATGATTCAGGGGTTGACGCGCGTCACCGACCGGCGGTGGCGGGGTCCTCGACCGGCAGGGCGGGGGCGCTGGGGGCCAGGGCGCTGATGCGCAGGTTGTCGACGGTGGTGTCGACCTCCCAGTTGTCGAAGCCGAAGAACCAGTGGCTGGTGCCGTAGAGCGGCTGCGGGTCCTGGATCTCCAGGAAGGGTGCGTTGTCGATGGCCCAGCTGACCTTGGTGCCCTCGCGCTTGATGGTCCAGTGGTAGGTCTGGCCGGGGACAACGCGGACGTCGGTGCGCTCGCGGCGGTTGGGGTCGTGCTCGAACTGGCGCACCAGGGTCGAGGTGGTGTTGTGCCAGCCGCCGAAGATGGCGACATAGCCCGACGAGGTGTACTGGCCCTTGTCGGGGGCGAACGAGACGCCGTCGCCGAAGAACTCGACCTTGAGGTCGCCGGCGGCGTCGTGTGAGGTGATGTCGAGGTCGATCTGGACGTCGCGCGGCAGCCGCTTGAGCAGCCACAGCGGGTGGTTGTAGGCGCCCTTGATGCGCAGGGTGCCGTTCTCGACGCGATAGGACCCGGTCGAGGTGTCGTTCCAGTCGCTCTGGCTGAGCGGGCGATCGAAGGTCTCGCTGAAGCTGCTGGTGATGAGCGGGCGCTCGTCGAGGTTGGAGACCCCGCGCGAGCGCGCCGGCCGGCCCGACTTGCAACCAGCCGCGCTGGCCGCGATGAGAGAGGCGCAGGCGACTGCGAGGTGACGGAGGCGAAGCGGCGGCATCTGGGCCAGAGGCTAGCCGAAGTCGCCCGGGCAGGCGAGGGCGGTCGTGCGGACGCGGCGGTGCTAGCCTGGCGGGGCGATGATTCCGGCAGGCTACATGGCCAAGCGCGTCAGCACCCGGGCCGAGTGGTTGAAGGCGCCACAGGTGGTGGACATCTACTCGGTCAGCGCCTGCGAGTCGGCGTGCTTCGGGGACTTCCTCGAGCACTGGAAGCACAACGGCCACTGGCTGTTCGATTCGCCCGCGCTGCTGCAGGAGGTGGCGCGCGCGGACGGCATCGCGCTGTCCGAGACCAAGCTGTTCTACTACGAGGTCCACGAGTTCGAGTTCGACGACCGTGATGCCCGGAGGCCAGCCATCTGGTCGCCCCTCGAGGCCAGGATGTCGTTGGCGTCCAATGTGGTGGTTCCGGCGGAGAAGGCGCTGGAGGGCTACGACGTCACGACCTTTCAGAACGGCAACAGCCCTGAGTGCTCGCCGCTGTCATGCAACTCACTGGCGGAGGAGGTGCCCACCAACCAGCACTGCCTGCTGGCGTCGTTCGAGCAGGCACACCGGTTGCTGGAGGCCGGCACCTTCAAGAACTCGGAGCCGGGGCCGTTCAGGATCCTCGCGGTGTATTCGACGCCCTGGCCGGGCCTTCCACAGTGAGATCTACTCGCGACGGGATCGTCGGCCGAGCTGCCCTGGAGTACCGCTCAGCCGACAGGGGGCCCGCTCATCGCCGCTCCGCCTGGCGTGGCCTCTGCGACGGCGCAGTGGGGAGGCGCGCTGGCTGCCATGATGTGAGACTGTCGTATTTTTGTGTGGATTTGACTTGACACAAATAACAGGTGCTCAAGGTCGGCGGGCTCAGGGCGAAGCTGGAATGCGCCTGAGAGCGCACAGCTTCGCGCCTGCGCTACGGGACCAAGGCGGGGGCTTCGCGACGGTTTGCGACGCCACTGCGTGGCGTGGCGGGGCTGCGATGAGGCCGAAAAACCTCGTGCTACGGAGGAGGTGCGCAAGCGAGCTGGAGGACGGTGATGGTGCGAGCGGAGCTTCTGCAGCGGGCCGACGACAGGGTCAGGGCGGTGGTGCGGCGGCGACGGGGCGTCGAGGCCGAGGAGATGGCGGCGCTGCTGGAGGCCAGACGGCTGGGTGTCGCCGAGGCCCTCGGGTTCGGGTCGTTTCACGAATACGCCGAGGCGCGGCTCGGGCTGTCGGCGCGCATGGCGTACGAGCGGGTGCGGGTGGTCGAGGCGCTGGCCGACCTGCCGCTGACCTGCGAGGCTCTGGCGGCGGGCGGCATCAGCTACTCGGCGGTGCGCGAGCTGTCGCGCGTGATGACGGCTGCCAACGAGGCGGTCTGGCTCGCCCACGTGGGTGCGTCGAGTGTCAGGGAGATCGAACGACAAGTTGCTGGGCTGGAGCCCGGGGCCCTGCCCGGTGACGAGCCAGATCCTGCCGAGGCTCGGCGGCTGGTGCACTTCGAGCTGACGCCGGCGACGCAGGCGCTGCTGTGCGAGGTGCGCAAGATCATGCACAAGCAGGCCGGCGCGACGCTCGATGACGACACCTTCATGGACCAGCTGCTGCGTCTGGCGGCTGCCGGTGCCGACCGCAAGCCGGGGACGCCGAGCTACCAGATCGCCATCGGGGTCTGCGCGCGCTGCGAACGTGTGACCCAGGACGGCGGCGGCAAGGTCTTCGACATCGACCCCAAGCTGCTCGAGGTCGCGCTGTGTGACGCCTCGGTGGTCGCGTTGCACCAGCCGGATGCGCCAGTGTCGCGCAGGATCCCGCCGGCACGTCGGGCCGCGGCGCTGCGACGTGCGCACGGCTGCTGCGAGGTCCCTGGCTGTCGGGCCGCACTGTGGGTCGACGTCCACCACTTTCGCTTCTGGTCACGCGGTGGCGGCCATGCCCTGCAGAACCTCATT
>JBGASF010000071.1:0-39535 GCA_044229835.1 Polyangia bacterium
CCCGCTCCCGCCCCTACCTCCGCACGCGCGCGCAGCTCGTCCACCGCGGCCTTGCGCACCCGCCCCAGCTCGTCGCGCCGCCGGCTGGTGCGATGGCTGATCGTCCCGCGCTCCAGCAGCCCCGCCAGCGCACGCAGGCGCGCCCGCGGAGCGGCCTGCTCGCGCTCGATCGCGCGGCGCTCGATGTGCTCGGCCAGCGCCAGCAGGCCCGCGCGATCCGCCCACGCAGGCGCCAGCCCCTGGGCCTCGGCCGCCGCCACCACCTCGGCCGCCAGCTCGGCCGCCAGCTCGGCCGCCTGCGCGACCGCGCGCCCCAGCACCTCGGCGTGATCCGCAGGCAGCGCCGCGACCTCACGCACACGCGCCAGCTGCTGGTCGGCCAGGTCGAGCAGCCCATCCAGCGTCTGCAGCCGCTCGGCGACACGCTGTGCGAACCGCCCGGTGGCCGTCACTGCGCCACTATACCCGATACCTTCCGCCACCGACCGCCCGGCCTCACATGTAGGCCCCGCCGCGCGAGATCGCCTGCCCTCGATCATGCGTATCATCACCACCATGACGCTGCTGCGCCCCGCCCTCGGAACCCTGGCCCTCGCGCTGCTCGCCACCAGCTGCAGCCGGGTCGACCGCCAGTCCGGCCCGCCTGGCACCACGCCGACGGCCTCGCCCAGCCCGGCCGCCCACGAGGTCACCGTCGAGGCCTCGATCCTGTCCGCCGTGGTCGCCGACGACTGCCAGACCGCCGACATCTCCGACGGCGTCGGCAAGGCCAAGGCCAAGCGCGCCCTCGGCGTCAGCAAGTCCGACGCCGCCGAGGCCGCCTGCGAGCAGTCGCGCGTGCAGCTGCTCCTGCGCGCCAGCGCGGGCGACACCCCGGCGCACATCGAGGTCGTCAGCGTCCGCCTGAACGAGGACGGCAGCAAGCGCGAGCTGTCGCAGCTTCAGGCGCGCAACCCGCAGCAGTGGTCGGCCAGCGACAACCGCTACGTTCCCTGGGATCGCACGCTGTCGCCCGCGCAGGAGCTGCGCGCCAGCTTCGACCTCACCGCGCCCAACTGGACCGCCATCGGCGGCGGCAACCCGTGGAACACCATGGGCATGCACTTCACGCTCTCGGTCACCCTGCGCATCGACGGCCGCGAGCGCGCGGTCGACTTCCAGGTCACCTCGCCCTTCCTGATGCGCGAGCCCAACGTCAAGACCTGAGCGCCGGCCCCGATTTCGGGTAGCCTCGGGGCCATGGGTTCGCGAGTCCCCGACAGTCCGTACCAGTCGCAGCGCAAGGGCAGAAAGCCGGCCCCGCGCGAGACCGGCTGCAAGCTGCAGCAGAGCAAGAACCCGCGCGACCTGCGCAACGGCTCGGCCGTCCTCGGCGAGGACGAGCTGCGCTTCCGCACCGATCGCACCGGCCGCCACGGCAGCGACTTTCACCTGCACATCCCCTACAGCGACATCGAGGCCATCGAGGTCGACGCCCACAGCGGCCAGCTGTCCCTGACCACGCGCGAGCACGGCGAGGTCGTGCTGCACCTGGGGCGCCACGCCGTGGAGTGGAAGCGCCTCATCGAGGAGCAGGGCTCGGGCCTGCTCGACGAGCTCGGCGTCAAGCGCGGCAGCAAGGTCGCGCTGCTCGCGGTGCTCGACCCCGAGCTCGAGCGCGAGCTCGGCGAGCGCGTCCCCGACCTCGACCCCGAGGGCACCCTGGACGTCGCCTTCCTGGGCGTCGAGCACCGCTCCGATCTGACCCGCGTCCCGGCGCTGGCGGCGCGCCTGCGCACCGGCGGCGGGCTGCTCTGGCTGGTGCACCGCGAGGACGTGCTGCCCGAGGCCGACTTCACCGCGGCCGCGCGCGGCGCCGGCCTGACCCCCGCCGGGACGGTCAGGCTGTCGCGCAGCCACCTCGCCCTCAAGCTGCGCCGCAGCTGACGCGCGCGGCCGCGCTCACCCGCGCGGGCCCCAGCCTCAGCCGGCGCGGCGCCCCAGCACCTGCTGCGCGCGCTCGCGCACGCGCTGGGCGTCCTTGCCGACCACGATCCACTCGTTGCCGCGCACCCACGGCAGCGTCAGCGCCGCCAGCAGCGGGCGCACCGCGGTCACCGCCAGCGCGTCGGCCTCGCGCGGGCGATCGATCCCCGCCAGCTTGCGCAGATCGCGCGGCATGGTCGCCAGCGCCGCGCTGGCCATGAAGCGGACCAGGAAGTAGATGTGCGCGACCTCGAGGCTGAAGCGCCCGTGCAGCACCAGATCGATGGCGGCGCGCGCGCCGTCCGACACGCACAGGCGCGGCCGCACCGACGCGAAGTAGGCCCGCGCCGCCGCCACCGTGGCCGGCACGCGCTCGGCCGGGGTGCCGACCAGGGTCGCGATGCGCACGCCCTCTGCCATGTAGCGATCCTCGTCCTCGGCGCTGAGCCGCTCGACGAAGCGGCGGTAGGCCACCAGGTACGAGTACCACTGCACGGTGTGGACCCAGACCTGGGTGTCGGGATCGTCGGCGCTGTAGGCCGCGCCGGTCACCGGATCGATGCCGCGCACCCGCTTGTGCACCGCGCGCACCCGCTGCGCCGCCGCGTGCGCGGTCGCGCTGTCGCCGAACACCGTCGCGACCACGTAGTAGTAGGTGCGCTGCAGGCGCTCCAGTGGCTTTTGCTGGTAGGCGCTGTGCTGCGCCACGCCGGCGATGGCCAGCGGGTGCAGCGCCTCGATCATCAAGGTGCGCAGGCCACCGATCCCGGTCGCCGCCGGGTGCCCGATCACCTTCCAGGCCACCGAGTCCGGCCCCAGCAGCCCCTGGTCGCGCGCAGCTTCAGCCATGCAGCGATGGTACTCCCGCGCGCGTGGTCAGGGGGCCAGGCCTTTGGGACCGCAGGCCGCCGCGGTCACCCTGAGGCCGGTCTTGCCGGCCGGCACCGGCTTGCCCGGCACCACCTCGACCACGCCGAGCCGGGCCTTGCCGGGCTCGAACTGCTTCAGCGCCTCGCCGAGCCGCTCGAGCTGATCGCGCAGCCACCTGCCGGCCATCGCCTCGCTCAGCGCGCGATTGATGGACAGGGCCTCCAGCGCCTCGGCCGCGACCTGCGTGGTCCGGTAGGCCGGATCCAGCGCCTGCCAGGCCGCGGCCTCGCGCTCCACTTCCATCAGGCGCGCCAGCACGTCGCGTCCCCGCGGCGACCTCAGCAGCGCAGCCAGCACACGCTCGAGATCGGTGAACGAGGCCGCCGTCCTCGGCCTGGGCGCGATGGTGCCGCGCGCCACCCGCAACAGCTCGGCGTCATCATCAGGGAGGGCGCTCAGGAGCTGCGCGATGTCGTGGCCCAGCGTCGCGCGCCGCGCTGCGATGCCCACGAGCGGCCGGCTCTTCGCGCGCCGCTGGCAGTAGTCGACATAGATCAGCAGATGCAGCAGGCCAGGGTCGCCATCCAGGCGCAGCCCGACCAGCCCGGTAACCTCGACCCCGGCCAGGCCGGCCCCGGCGCGCAGTCGCGCCAGCGACGCCGCGAGCTGCGCCGCCGCCCACTGCGGCCCCGGCGCGATGCGCTCGTAGGCCTCGGCCGCCCTGGCCGGCTGCCCGAAGTCGAGCACCACGCCGAGGTTCCACAGCGCCCGCGTGCGCAGCGGCTCGGGCTGGCCCTGCGCCAGGGTCTCCAGCAGCGCCGCCGCCCGCTCCGGCTCGCCCTGCCTGAACAGCACGGTGGCCAGCTCGAGCTGGGCCTGTCCCCACTCGGGCGCACCGCTGGGCACCCGGGCAAGCAGCGTCGCCGCCCCGGTGAAGTCGTTGCTGCCCAGGGCCTCGCGCGCGACCTGGAGCAGCCGCCGCGCGCGCGTCGCAGCCAGACCCGGGGCATCCAGCGCCCCGGGCCCCAGCCTCGACAGCCGGTGCGTGGCGTCCGACGGCCCGATCGACTGGTCGGCCAGCTCGCCGAGCCAGCGTGCCAGCTCGGCGTGGTGCACATGAGCCGGCCCCGCCGCGATGATCTTGTCGAACATCAGCAGCGCCGCGCTGCCCAGGCCGAGCCGCGTCAGCGCGCGCGCCTGGTACAGCTCGGCGTGCATCACCACCTGCGGCGCGTCGGCGCTGTCGCCGCTGATCACCTTGGAGAGCTCGATCGACGCCGACTCGAAGTCGCCCTGGTCGAAGGCCGCCACCGCGCGCTGCATCACCTTGGACGGTGCTGGCTCGGGCGCGACCTTGCCCTTGGTGCCCAGCTTGCCGGGCGACGTCGGCGACTTCGGCGCGGGCGCCACCTTGCCCCCCGGCGCAACTGGCGCCGCCACCGCCACACCCGCCAGCGCGAGCCCCCCCACGACCCAGCCCCACTGCCATCCACGCATCTCGCCAGTTTACACACCATCTAGCCTAGGGGTTTCCCCTCCCCCGCCCCGGGGTTCGCCCCGATGCCGCCGCCCGCGCAAAAGCTGCATGTTGAACCGTGCGGGCAGCTTGCTCGCACACATCAAAAAAGGACCCCAGAACATGGACCGCAGCAGTCACAAGTGGTGGGCGGCCGGCTCGAGCGGCGACAGTGGCCACGGCGGCGGACCACGCGGCAGCAGCGGCGCCTCCGGCCCCCGGCCGACCGCGGCTGGCCCCGACAGCGAGGAGCGCATCCAGGTCGCCGGCGTGCTCGCCGCCGGCCTGGCGCACGAGGTCAACAACACCTTGACCGCGATGTTCGCGCACCTGTCGGTGCTGGCGCGGCAGCTCTTCGTCGAGCTCAAGGACGATCAGCCGGCGTCACCGAAGGCGCTCGACGACGCCCGGCGCCACCTGATCGGCGCGCAGGAGGCCGCCGATCACATGGCCGGCGTGGTCGGCGACGTGGTCTCGTTCGTGCGCGCGGCGCCGCCGCCGACCGGCGCCATCGAGGTCCGCCGCGCCATCGAGCGCGCGCTCAGCCTGGCCCAGTACTGCAGCAAGGGCGACGTCGAGCTGCGCCGCCGCCTCGACGACGTCACCCCGGTCGTCGGCAGCGCCACCGCGCTGACCCAGATCGCGCTCAACCTCATCCTCAACGCCATCGCCGCGTTCGAGGGCACCGGCCGTCGCGACGGCCACGTCGTGGTCTCGCTGAGCCAGCACGGACAGCTGGTCGCGCTCGAGATCCAGGACGATGGCCCCGGCCTCAACGCCGAGGTCGCCGAGCGCCTGTTCCGACCGCTGGCCACCGGGCGCAGCCATGGTGTCGGCCTCGGCCTGGCCATCACCCTGCAGCTGGTGCACGCGATGCACGGCGAGATCGAGGTCGGCAGCCCCCCCAGCGGCGGCACCCGCTTCCGCGTCCTCTTGCCCGCCGCCACCCCTTGAGCCGCTGGCACCTGTAGCATGGTGTTCGTGGCCGGTCCCGATCCCGCACACCACTGGCGCGTCCGGGTGCTCGACACCTTGCTGACCATGATCGCGGTCGCGCTGCTGGTGGCGCTGACCTTCATGACCGCGCTGCGGCCGCCGCCGCGCCTCGACTACGCCTTCGCGGGGGTCGCCTTCGCCACCGCGATCACGGTGGCGTGCCGGCTGGCGCGCGGCTGGCCGGTCGCGGTGCGCGCCGCCGGCCCTGCGCTGGGCGGCCTGATCGGAGCGCTGGCGATCAGCGCCTACACCGGCATGACGCCCGGCATCACCATCGCGCTGGCCACGCTGTGCGCGCTGCTGGCGGTGTGGTTCGGGCGCACCGTGGCGCTGGCCTACCTGGTGCTGGCGGCGGCCGGTCTCTTGCTGGTCGGGTGGCTGACGAGAGCGCGCCAGGTCGACATGCACCTCAGCATGATGGACCCGCGCCTGATGGTGACCTGGGTGCGCGCGGTGGCGACCTTCGTGGCCTTCGCGGCGGCGCTGGCGGTGGTCATGCAGCGCATCGTCGCCACCGTGGAGGCGCAATATGCCGCGCAGCAGGCAGCCGACGCCGAGCAGCGCGTGCTCGGGGCGGTGCTGCTCGAGCTGGCGCGCGATCCGACGCCGGCCGGCGCCACCCTCGACGATGCCTGGCGACGGCTGACCGAGGCCGGCGCGCGCGGGCTCGACGTCGCGCGCGTCAGCATCTGGCTGTTCGAGGACGACGGCAACCTCTTGCGCTGTGCCCGGCTGCACCAGCGCCCGCCCGCCGCCACCGAGGCCTGCCCGCCTCTGCACATGCGGCAGTATCCGACCTACGTCGGCGCGCTGTCGGCGGGGCGCGGCCTGGCCGTCGAGCACGCCGCGGTCGATCCCAGCACGCGCGAGCTGGTGCCGGACTACCTGGGGCCGCGCGGGATCGCCTCGATGCTCGACGCGCCCATCCGCTTTCGCGAGCGCATCGTCGGCGTGGTCTGCCACGAGCACGTCGGGGCGCCGCGGCCGTGGTCGCGCGCCGCCACCAGCTTCGCCGCCTCGCTGGCCGATCTGGCCGCGCTGGCCATGGCCGAGGACGAGCGCCAGCGCAAACAGCGCGAGCTCGGCGAGGCCTACCGCGAGCTCGGCCAGCTGCACCGCCGCCTGGCCGACACCCAGGAGGAGGAGCGCCGCCACCTCGCCCGCGAGCTGCACGACGAGATGGGCCAGGTGCTGACCGCGCTCAAGCTGCGCATGCAGCTGGCGGCGCGCGCCGGCGGCGGCGCGGCCGGCGCGGGCGACGCCAACCCGCTGGGCGACGCCATCGAGCTGACCAGCCAGCTCATCACCCGGGTGCGCAAGCTTTCGCTCGATCTGTCGCCGACGCTGCTCGACGAGGCCGGCCTGTTGCCCGCGGTGCGCGCCTACCTGGAGGCGGCCACCCAGGGCACCGTCGAGGTCGAGCTCGACGCCAGCTCCCCCGCGCTGGCCGAGGGCGCGCCGCGCCTGCCGCTGGCGCTGGAGACCGCCGCCTTCCGCGTGGTCCAGGAGTCGGTCACCAACGTGCTGCGCCACGCCGCCGCGCGGCACATCAAGGTCAGCCTGCGGCGCGACGGCGATCGGCTGCTCATCGATGTCGACGACGACGGGCGCGGCTTCGATCCCGCGGCCCCCGGCGCCAGCACCGGCATCGGCGCCGACGCAGGCACCAGCAGCAGCGCCGGCACCGGCACGGGCAGCAGCGGGTCGGCCCACTTCGGCCTCATCGCGATGCGCGAGCGCGTGCGCGGCCTGGGCGGCAGCTTCACCCTGACCTCGCGCCCCGGCGCCGGCACCCACGTCAGCGCAAGTCTCCCCGTCCCCGCCAGCCCAGGGTTATCATCCGCCCTGGGAGGCGGCGTTGCGGATCCTGCTGGCAGATGATCATGCGCTGGTCCGAGCCGGCATCCGGGCGCTGCTGCAGGCCATCCCCGAGGTGCGCGAGGTGCTCGAGGCCGGCGACGGCCGCGAGGCCCTGACGCTGGCCGAGGCCGAGAAGCCCGACGTCGCGCTGCTCGACATCACCATGCCGGGGCTGAACGGCCTCGACGTGGCGGCCCAGCTGGCGCGCAGCTGCCCGCGCACGCGCGTCATCATCCTGTCGATGCACAGCACGCCGTCGCACGTGGCCCAGGCCCTGCGCAGCGGCGCCGCCGGCTACCTGCTCAAGGACGCCGCCGCCGAGGAGCTGCCGGTCGCGCTGCGCGCGGTGTCGCGCCAGGAGACCTACCTGAGTCCGGCCATCTCGCGCCACGTGGTCGACGGCTTCCTGGGCCGCGGCCCCGGCGGCGCCGCCGACGGCGCCGACGTCTTGACACCGCGTCAACGTGAAGTGCTGCAGCTGGTCGCCGAGGGCAAGGCCTCCAAGGAGATCGCCACGCTGCTCGAGCTCAGCGTCAAGACCGTGGAGGCGCACCGCAGCCAGATCATGGAGCGCCTCGGCATCCACGACGTCGCTGGCCTGGTGCGCTATGCCATCCGCGTCGGCATGGTGTCGCCCGAGCGCTAGGTCTGCGCCCGGGTCCGCGCCACGTCAGCTAGCGATCGAGATCCCAGCCCTCGTGCTGCACGCCGAGGCGGCCGTGCACCCGCCGCGCGGCCATGGCGACGTCGTCGGGGTCGCTGCCCGCGGGGGCCCAGATCGACCAGGTGCCGGACTCTGCCCTGACCAGCACGGCGTCGCCGGCGACCTCGACCCAGGCCATCCAGGTGCGCTCGTCGGCATCGGCATCGGCGTCAGCGCCCAGCAGCCGCTCCAGCTGCTGCCACGCCGCGGCCGCGTCGCCAGCGTCCTCGACCAGCACCTCGGCGCCCGCGAAGTCCGCCGCCAGCGCCAGCCGCGCCGTCACCCCGCCGGCAGCCTCGCCTGCGCCGCCCCCCGCGCCCGCGCCGCCGCTCAATTCAGCTCGTTCTGCCACAGCTTGCGGCCGTCCTTCAGCGCCAGCTTGACCGACCAGCGCTCGCCGGTCAGCACCACGCCATCCTTGTCGAGCGCGCCCTGGCGCACCAGCTCGGGCACCGGGGCGGTCCAGATCACCTTGCCGTCCAGGTTCAGCCGCGACAGCTTGTGCGGCGTGTCGGCGTCGACGTTGTCGTGGTGCACCAGGAAGAAGCCGTCGGCCAGCGCCAGCCCGGCCCCCGGCTTGCCGCTGTCGTCGGTCAGGAAGCCATCGGCCAGGAAGCTCTGCTGGGGCTGCAGGTACTTCGACCTGCTGCCCTTGACCCGGTGCAGGACGGCGCGCAGCTGCCCGGGCTTGACCGACAGCTCGTACAGCGCGCCGCCGACCTGGATCATCGGCGACAGCCCGCCGCTGCCGCGGGTCGGCGCGGCCTTGGCCACCGCGGTGCCGCCGCTGACCTGCATGGTCAGCGGGTCGTAGCGCTGCGGCGTGCCATCGGCGCCCATCGTGATCAGGCGGCCCTCGGTGTCGACCTGCAGCCGCTCGGCGCGCGCCTTGTGGACCTCGCCCTTGACCTCGAGCTTGGCGTCGAGCAGGCGCACGGTGTCGTCCCAGCGACACCACAGCCGCGCTGCCCTGGCGGCCACGCACTCCGCCATGTTGCCGATCAGCTTGCGCGCCAGCACCTGGTTGTTCTGTGGGTTCCACGAGCGCAGCCGCCAGAAGGTCTCCTCGGTGTCGACCCACTGATCGGTGGTGGTGTCCTTGTGGCGGTCGGTGATGACCACCGACTCCACCGCGACCATGGTGCCGTCATCCAGGCGCACCGTGCTGGAGATGGTGCCCTTGTCGTTGAGCGCCCGGCGCTTGTCCCACCACTGCTTGAACAGGATGTAGCCGACCACCGCCCCCGCCACGGGAATCACCAGCAGCCACGCCCACCTCGATGCCCGCTTCGGCTTGTCCGCCACCCCCGCAGCTTACCAGCTGGGGGCCCCCTGGCGGCGGATCGAACCTCGCCCCGGGGCGTACAACTGGCCATGCGCTGGCACCATCTCGCCGCTCCCGCCCTTGCTGTCACCCTGTCGGCCCTGGCGCCGGCCCTCGCCAGCGCGCGCAGCATCGTGCGCGTCCGGCCGCGCCCGGTCTCCGCCGCCACGCTGCCCAAGCTGGGCACCGGCTGGAAGGCCAACGCGCAGGCGGCGCGCGGTCGCAACGGCGCCCGCTTCAGCGTCGACTGCCCCGCGCGCGGGCGCCTGGGCAGCGTGTGGGGCAACGGGGTGTACACCGACGACTCGTCGATCTGCAGCGCCGCCCAGCATGCCGGCGTGCTGGCGCCCGGGGTCGGCGCCGCGATCGTGATCGAGATCCGCCCGCCCGAGCAGAGCTATGCCGGCACCACCAAGAACGGCGTCACCTCGGGCAGCTGGGCGGCCTGGCGGGGCAGCTTCGTGGTCGTCAGCGCGGGCCCGCTGAGCAGCGCGCGCGGCAGCGCCGCGACCTCGATCGGCTGGGGCGACGACTTCGCCAGCCTGGCCGCGGGCACCGGCCCGCTGCTGGTCGAGTGCTCGGCCGCGGGCAGCGCCGGCTCGCTGTGGGGCAGTGGCCTGTACACCGACGACTCCTCGGTGTGCACCGCCGCGGTGCACGCCGGCCTGATCGACTTCGCGCGCGGCGGCACCGTGCTGGTCGAGGCGCGGCCCGGCCAGCCCAGCTACAACGCCAGCGCGCAGCACGGGGTGCAGTCGTCGTCGTGGGGGGTGTGGAGCGGCAGCTTCGTGGTGCTGTCGGGCAAGGCCGGCAGCAATCCGCTGCAGGTCGCCGGGCCGTAGGCTGGGCCTGTCAGCCCTTCTTCAGGTCGCAGTTGAACATCCACTGGATGCCGTGGGCGTCCTCGAGGGTGCCGAAGCGCGCGCCCCAGAAGGTGTCGGCCAGCGGCATGGTGACCTTGCCGCCCACCGCCAGCGCGTCGAACTTCTGCGCCATCTCGGCGGCGTCGGTGAAGTCGAGGCACAGGTGGGTGTTGCCGCCCGGGGGCAGCGTCTGCCCGGGGCGGGTGTCGCTGAGCATGAACATCGCGGGGCCGACCTCCAGCCGGGCGTGCAGGATGCGGTCCTTGTTCTCGGGTGTGCTCATGCCGGGGGCGTCGCCGAAGCGCTGCACGTTGATGGCCTTGGCGCCCAGGGCGCGCTCGTACAGCGCGATGGCCTGGGCTCCGTCACCGTTGAAGTTCAAGTAAGGGTTCAACTGTTTGATGGCCATGGCGAACCTCCTTTGCGGCCAAGCTACCAGTAGATGAAGGGAGACTGAAGGTGCGGCAGATCACACCGAGAGATCCTGCGCTCGCGCTCGTGGTCCTGGGGCTGGGGCTGGGGCTGGGGCTGCTGGGCGGCGCCGCGGCAACGGCCAGCGCGCGCGGCCTGGAGCGGGTGCAGTTCGAGGTCGACCTGGGCAGCGGCAAGATCCGCCGGCTGAAGGGCGCCGCGCCCCCCGCGCTGCGCGCCGGGACACCCGCGCACGCGACCGCGACCGCGATCGACGAGGTCGTCATCGAGGCCGGCCACCTGGTGGTGCGCGAGAAGGCCAGCGCGGCGGTGCGCCTGCGCATCGACCTGCAGGCGCGCGAGCACGAGTGGATGCCGTTCTCGCTGCTGACCGACGGCGTGCTGGTGTTCTCGTGGCGCCGCTTCGAGCCGGCGGCGCGGCCCGCCGACGAGCGCTACCACGACGTGCTCAGCGGCTACGACCTCGGCACCGGCAAGCTGCTGTGGCAGGAGGACACCAGCGGCTTCGCCATGCAGGGCTTCGAGATCGCGCCTGGTCGCGTGCTGCTGCACGGCGTGGTCGGTCTCGAGCTGCTCGACGCCCACACCGGCAAGCACCTGGCCCAGGTCGCCGAGACCAGCCAGGTGGCCTGGCTGGAGCCGGTGCCGGGGTCGAAGACCGACTGGTTCATCAAGGACGGCGAGCACCTGATGCGCGCCGATCTGGCCGCCGGCGCGCTGCGCTGGAAGATCGAGTCGGGCAGCCGCGGCGCGCCCATCGCGCACGGGCAGAAGCTGGTCGACCTGCAGATCGTCAACGTCACGCGCTACCAGGTCAGCGAGGCCTGGCTGACCTTCACCGACGCCGCCACCGGCAAGCCCGGCAAGCGCAAGCTGGTGCAGCGCTACAGCAAGTTCCACGATCTCGGCGGCGGGGTGATCGCGCGGGTCGGCAAGGCGCGCGCGGTGGTGACGCTGGAGTGGATCATCCTGGATTGACGGATGACGGACGAACAGGTGACAGGGAACAGGTAACAGGTCACAGGCGACAGGCAATGGTCGGAGAGGGGCGACAGGCAATGGTCGGAGGGGGGGCGACCGGCCGTGGGGACGGGCTAGGCGGCGGCGGGTTCGGACTGCGGATGGGGCTTGCTGGGGCGCGGCGTGACCTTGGCCTTGAGGACGGCGCTGATCATGTTCTTGCGGGCGAGCAGCGACGCGGTCAGCATGCCGCCCATCAGCGCGCCGCCGATGCCGGCGGTGCAGATGTCGGCCCCGGTCAGGTACAGGCCGGGGATGGCGGTGCCGGGGCGCAGCGAGCGCACCTCGAAGCGGGACGGCGTGTGCGCCAGGCCGTAGATCTCGCCCTGCGGGTGGCCGGCGAAGTGGCGCGTCGACAGCGGGGTCGATAGCTCGGCGTGCACGATGTGCGGCTCGACCTGCGGGCACTGGCGCAGGAGCTCGGCGCGCAGGCGCCCGGCCAGCTCGGCCTTGAACTGGTCGTAGTCGGCGCCGCGCTTGTGCCAGCGCGAGTCCTGCCAGCGCGAGAACCACTTCCACGGCGCCACCCCGATGACCTCGATGGTGGCCTTGCCGGGATGGCGGCGCGCGAAGTCGGGGTCCTTGGCCGACGGGAAGGACATGTAGGCCACCGGCAGCGGCGCGCTGGGATCGTCGGTGTAGCGCGCCACGTTGCGGTCGTGGTCCTGGTCCGGGTAGACCCACAGGTTCGACGGCGTGAGGCCCAGCTGCTGGGCGTCGCGATCCAGGCCGACGTACAGCGACAGGTGCGCGAACGACGGCTCGACGCCGGGCAGCCGGGTCTGGATGCCGGCCCTGGCGGAGTGCTCGGGCGCGACCAGCTTGTTCCAGGTCAGGGCCCAGCCGGCGTCGCTGACCACCACCGGAGCGCGCACCTCGGCGCCATCGGCCAGCTTGACGCCGACGGCGCGGCCGCGCTCGATCAGGATCTCGGCGACCTCGGCGCTGGTGACGACCTGGCCGCCGCTGGCCTCGATGCCCGGCATCATGGTCTCGGCGATGCGCCCCGAGCCGCCGACCGGATAGGCGGCGCCGGGCAGGTAGTGCTCGACCAGCAGCGCGTGCATGAAGAAGCTGGCCTGGCCGGGGGGCAGCCCGTAGTCGCCATACTGCCCGGTCAGCACCGCGGTCAGGCGCGGATCGCTGGTGATCTCGGCCATCACGTCCTTGACCGTGCGCCGGGCCTCACGCATGGCGGGCCAGCGCAGCAGCGGGCCGACCAGCTTGGCGAGCGGGCTGGGCAGCAGCTTCTCGCCGAAGAACGGCAGCGTCTTCTTGACGGTGGCGTGGATGCGCGCGAGATAGGTGTCGATCTCCTGCGCGCGCGACGGGAAGTAGCCCACCATGGCCTCGCGGAAGGCCTTGCGCCCCGCGGGCAGCTCGTAGCGATCGTTGCCGATGATGATGGTGTCGTAGACCTTGCCCATGTCGGCCCACGCCAGCTCGCCGTCGCTGAGGTGATCGAAGGTGCGCCGCAGCATCGAGCGCTCGCGGTGCACGTCGCCGATGTAGTGCACGCCGACGTCCCAGTCGAAGCCGGGCCGGGTGAACACGTGGGTGAAGCCGCCCGCGGTGTAGTGGCGCTCGAGGACGAGGACGCGCTTGCCCTTGTGGCGCGCCAGCAGCCCGGCGGTGGTCAGGCCGCCCAGGCCCGAGCCGATGACGATGACATCCCAGGGTCCACGCACCGCCTCGGGGTGCTGCTTGTATGACGTACCCAGCCTCATGATCGCGTGCTCCTTGTCGTCGGTCTCGTGCTCGTGTTCGTGCTCGTGCTCGTGCTCGTGCTCGGCTTGCGCGGCGCGCGGCGTGACGGCGCGGCCGGCGCGGTCGGCGCGGTCGATGGATCCTGGAACGCCCGCAGCTCGTGCTCGACCGCGGCCAACTGCGCCAGCGAGCGTCCCATCGCCAGCTTGCCGGCCAGGTGCAGCGACACCAGACCATGCGTGCTGGCCCACAGCAGGTGCGCCACCGTCAGCGGATCGCCGTGCAGCACGCCCTCGGCGACCGCCTCGGCCACGGTGCGATGCAGCGCCGCGAAAGCGCGCTTGCTCTCGCCCGCCAGCTCGGGTGAGTCGGCGCCCGCGGGCTGGCGCAGCTCGAACATGATGCGGTAGGCGTCGGGCTGCTCGACCGCGAAGGCGATGTAGGCGTGCTTGAGGCGATCCAGCCGCGCGCGCGCCTCGTCGGCGGCGCTGGCGCTGGCCCGGCCGCGCGGCCCCCGTGCCAGCGCCTCCTCCAGCCGGTCGGCGAAGCGGCGGAAGGCCTCGGCGCGCACCAGCGCGAACAGCTCCTCCTTGCCGGTCATGTAGCGGTACGCCGTCATCGCGCTGACGCCCAGCGCGGCCCCCAGCGCGCGCATGGTGACCGCCTGGTAGCCCTGCTCCGCGAACAGGTGCATGGCCGCGTCCGCCGCCTGGCGGCGAAAACCGGCGATGTCACTGTCCTGCAGCGGGCTGCGCGGCATTCGAAATATGTACACCGTAAAACTTACGCTGTAAAGAGTAAGTCGCGGGTCGGCCCCGCGGCGACGCCGACCCGCCCGGGGCCGGGGCTTGCTACTCTGCCTGGATGCGGATGCGGGCGTGGTGCGGGCTCCTGGTGCTGGCGGCGACCGCCGCCTCGTGTGGCCCCGGCTCGGCGGGCCCCGAGCCCGACGCCGGCGCAGGCGGCTCCGACGCCGGCGTCGGCAGTGACGCCGCGGCCAGCAGCGATGGCGCCCCCGGGGCCGACGCCGCCATCGCCTGCCCGGGCGACACCACCCTGCCCAACCCCGCCAGCTGCGCGGCGCTCGGCGTGGTCATCGATCCCTTCTATGCCGCGCGCTACAGCTGCTTCGACCTCGGCGCGGTGCCCGGGGTGCCGCCGCAGAAGTATGGGGGGCTGACGCTGCGCCCGGGCAGCTGTCAGAGCCAGCTCCTCATCGGCGGCGAGGCCAACGACATCACCGGGAAGCTGTATGCGATCACGGTGCGGCGTGACGGCCGCGGCCACATCGGGGGCTTCTCGGGCAGCGCGACCGCGCTGCCGTTCGACGCCGCCTACAACGACGGCGGCGTGGTGTTCGGGCCGACCGGGGCGCTGTTCCTGGCCCGCTATCCCTCCAACCAGCTCGGCATGGTGGCGGCGGGCGGCAGCACGACGAAGATCGTCGACCTCTCGGCGCTCGGGGTCGCGTCGTCGCCGGGTGGCATGAACTTCGTGCCCACCGGCTTCGGCGGCGCGGGTGCGCTCAAGCTGGTGTCGTGGCCGGGCGGCGAGTGGTACACGCTCACGCTGTCGCCCGACACCAGCGGCACCTTCGACATCACCGCCGCGACGCCGGCCATGGCGTTGACCGGCGGCCCCGAGGGCTTCACCTACGTCAAGGCGGGCAGCCCCAACTTCAGCGCCGACTCGCTGCTGGTGTCGGAGTGGAGCGCCAACTCCATCGCCACCTACGAGAGCGACGCCAGCGGCAACCCGGTGCTGGCGACCCGCCGCAGCTTCCTCACCGGCCTGACCGGCGCCGAGGGCGCCTACCGCGATCCCGACACCGGCGACTTCTTCTTCTCGACCTGGAGCAGCGGCGTCGATCGCGTCATCGTGGTGCGCGGCTTCCTGCCCATCATCGACTGAGAGCCACGCACGGGGGACACATGAAGAGGCTCATGCTGGGGCTGGGGCTGCTGCTGCTCGCCGGCTGCGGACCCAGGGCGGGCGGCAGCACGACGCCCAGGCAGCGCAGCGTCGAGATGCCCGCGGAGAACTTCGTGGTCGCGACGCAGGCGCGCACGCTGCAGCTGACGCTCGAGGGGCTCGAGCTGGCGGCGCTGGCGTTGCGGCCAGACCGCACCGGCAGCGGGCTGCACATCGCCCCCCAGTGGCCGCTGCCCAGGGGCAAGGCAGCGGACGTCGCCGCGCTGCGCCTGGGGTTCCAGCAGGCCAAGGCCAAGGCCCGCACCGCCGCCGCCGAGTGGCTGGCGCGTGCGCTGCTCGACGAGGCGGCGAAGCTGGACGCGGCCGAGACGCCCTGGCCCGCGGCCCAGAACCTGCGCATCGAGGCCAGCAAGGTCCTGACCGAGGTCGGCGCCGACGCCCCGGGGGCGGCCGAGACCACGACGGCGATGCTGGCCAGCGCGCTGTTCGACATCGGCGACGGCCAGGCCGCCGCCGACCTGTACGAGAGGCTGCTCGCGGGCAACCCGAAGTCGTCGCACCACGACGACTACCAGCTCCAGCTGGCCTGGATCGTGATGGCGCAGGGCCACAGCGGCTGGCGCCAGGCCGCGGCCGCGACCCGCGCGCTGGCCGACGCCGGCAACAGCGAGGCGCTGTACTTCCGCGCCTGGGGGCTGGCCGCCGAGGCTGACTACGGCGGCGCGGCGCAGACCCTGGTGGCGGCGGCGCGCGGTCGCCGCGATCCCGCGCTGATGAAGGAGCTGAGCCAGCTGCTGGCCTGGAGCGACCTGCCGGTGAGCCAGCAGCTCGCCGCGCTGCGCGGCCTCGACGCGGCCGGCACCGAGGCCAGCCTGCAGCACACGCTCGAGCTGTGCGATGCGCTGACCGAGACCGGCAAGCGCGCCGCAGCCGCGGAGTGCCTCCAGGAGCTGCTGGCGCAGCCGGCGCTCGCCCCGGGCGTGCAAGCGCATGCCCACGAGGGCCGCCTCGCCGAGGCCCTCGCCGCACGCCGCTTCGACGACCTCACGACCCGCGTCGCCGCGCTGCTGGCGGCCGCCGACGGCTGGGGCGACCCCGCGCTGCAGCAGCGCGCCGCGACGACCGTGCTGACGTACGCCCGCGTGCTGCGCCACGAGGCCGAGCGCACCCACGAGGCGGCGGTCGAGGACGCCGTGCGCGCCGCCTACCGTGGCCTCGTGCAGCACCCGCAGCTGGCACCCGGCGCCGACGCCAGCGCCGAGCTGGCCGCCTTCGAGGCAGCGACCGCGGGCAAGGCGCCGCCCGAGGCGCCCGAGGACGACCGCGCGCTGGCGCGGCGGATCGCCGACCAGCACGCCCTGGAGCTGCGCCACTGCTACCAGCGCGTCCTCGCGCGGGAGGGCCAGGGCCGGGCCGCCGGCCACCTGAAGCTCGAGCTGGAGGCCACCGCCAGCGGCGCCACGCGCGCGGTCACCGCCAGCAACGACGACGTCGTCGAGCTGCCCGACAGCCTGCGCGCCTGCGTGAAGGCGTCGGTCGAGGGCTGGCGCTTCCCGCCGCACCCGAGCCACGTCACCATCCGGCTCACGCTGCGGGTCGGCTTCGCCTTCACGGGGCTGACCTGGTGAAGCGAGCGACCGGCGACGCTCCGGGGTGACACCGAGGCAGGCGCGTCAGGGCTGCGCCGCGACCCGCGCCAGCGCGGCCACCAGAGGCACGTGATCGCTGTCGCCGCCGTCGATGACTCGCGCCGAGACGGCGGCGAAGTGGCGGTCGAACAGCACATGATCGAACTGCACCCCGAGCCCAGGCTGGCTGCCGTCGCCGCGCCAGGTCGCCACCGCGGGGTCGGTCAGCGCGCTGGTCAGCCCCTGTGCGCCCAGGAAGCGCACCGCGCTGTCGCCCGCGGTCTCGTTGAAGTCGCCCGCGATCAGCGTCGGCAGCGCAGGATCCAGCGCCTTCCAGTAGGCCTCGACCTCGGCGCGCCGGGCCGCCGCGATCTCGGCCAGGACCTGCAGCGGGCGCGTGCGGTCCAGGCGCGGCGGACGCAGGTGCAGCGCCACCACCTGCACCGGACCGTCCGGCGTCCGCGCCAGCACGCGCAGCGCCGGGAACCAGCGCGGCGCCGGCAGCAGCCGCGGCTCGTCGAGCGGCCAGCGCGACAGCACCGCGACCCCACCCGCGCGCGCGGCGTTGAAGCGCATGTGTGGATACAGGTCGCCGAGCCCCGCGCGCAGCGCGCGCTCCCAGGCCGGGGTCATCTCCTGCAGCACCGCGATGTCCGCCCCCGCCGCGCGCAGCGCCGCCATGCTGGCCGTGCTGCCGGCGCGCTTCCACAGCATGTTGTAGCTGACGACGGTCAGCGCGACGGGGACGCCACCAGCGTCGGCCGCCGGTGCCGGAAGGACGGCGGCGGCGTCCGCACCACCCGCCAGCCGGGGACCGCGCCGCGCACAGCCCGGCACGGCCAGGCCGCTCACCAGCGCCAGCGCGACGCCGAAACCGCGATGAAACGGGCGCTTTCTGGCAGGCATGTCCAGGGGAACCCGCGGCCCGGGGAGGTTGTTCCGGCGCTGCCGCTGGACCGCACCGCCGCAGTTGCCTTATCTTGCGGCCCCATGAGAGCCCGCCTCGCCATCGTTCTGCCCCTGCTGGGGGTCGCCTGCTTCCTCTTCGTCCGTGGCACACGCACCGGCGCCGCCGCCGAGGCGCCCGCCAAGATGGACAAAGCCGACAAGGCGCCGCCCCCGGGCAAGCCCGCACCGGGCGCCGCCGCCCCGGAGGCCACGCCCGCCGCGGCCGCCGCCGACGGCGCCGCCGCCGATGGCGCCGCCGTCCCCCCCGCCGCCGACGGCGCCGCCGCCGCCGACGCCCCCGAGGAGGACATCCCGCTGACCGAGGTCACGGTCGGGATCTACCTCAACCAGATCCACTCCATCGACATCAAGAACAACGCCTACACCGCGACGTTCTGGATCTGGTTCCGCTGGAAGGGCGACCACGTCAAGCCGCTGGAGAGCTTCGAGATCGTCGGTGGCCGCATCGAGGAGAAAGCCGGCGAGATCACCGAGACGCTCGAGGGCGATGTGCACTACGCCGCGGTGCGCGTGCTGGCGACCATCACCCACTTCTTCGACGTCACCCACTTCCCGCTCGACAACCACACCCTGACCATCCAGATCGAGGACGCCGACCACGAGGACCACGAGGTCAAGTTCGTGGCCGACGCCGCCAACAGCGTCGCCGATCCCAACGTCAAGGCGCCGGGCTGGATGGTGCAGAAGGCCCAGGTCGCGGTCGACACCCACACCTACACCACCAACTACGGCGACATCTCGCTGGGGCCGAACGCCAAGTCGAACTACTCGCGCATGTCCTTCAAGCTGCCGCTCAAGCGCATGGGCCTGGGCTACTACATCAAGCTGTTCTGGGGCGGCTGGCTGGCCACCCTGGTCGCGCTGCTGGCGATGTTCATCAAGCCGACCGATCTCGACCCGCGCTTCGGCCTGGGCGTCGGCGCGCTGTTCGCCGCCATGGCCAGCGCCTACGTGGTGACGCAGTCGCTGCCCGACACCCAGGTCATGACCCTGGCCGACAAGATCAACGCCCTCGGCATCGGCTTCATCTTCCTGTCCGTGGTCGAGTCCACGGTGTCGCTGCGCCTGTTCACCTCCGGCAAGGAGGCCGCCTCGCAGAAGCTCGACAAGGCCAGCGTCTGGTTCTTCGCCATCGCCTTCCTGATCCTGAACGTCGTCCTCGTCGTCACCCGCTGACCTCGGGCTCACTTCATGTGGTCGAGCTTCGCTCTCTCACATGAATGAGCCTGGGGTCAGTCGATCACAACGAGGGCTGGGCGCCCTCGCCCCACTGGGCAAAGCCCAGCGGGGCCCCACTCCGCCCACGCCGCGACTCCGCGGCGGCCGGCCACGTGGCCGGCTCAGCCATCGGAACAACTGATCCTCGCATTGCTCGCCGCTCAGCGCGCCGTCCGCTTGTTGAGGCGCAGCACGACCTCTTCGGCCAGCCCCTGCAAGGGGGCGACCTCGGTGCCGATGGTGGTCAGCGCCATCACACAGCTGGTGTTGTCGTCGAGCACCAGGAGGTCGTGTTCGCCACGCCGCGCCGCCCGCCCCAGGCCCTGCACCGGCACCAGGGTGTCGCCATTCAGGAGCTCCAGCATCGACTGATCGCCGGCCTCGAAGCGCGCCTGGGTCAGCTCGGGGCTACACGCCAGCATCACCATCGCGCGCGGCGAGCCGTCCTCCGACTCCAGCGTGCACACCCCGGGGAGGTCGTCGGCCTTGGGCTCCGCCAGCCGCCAGCCCGGCGTGAACTCCTCCACGACCTGGGGCGGCATCACCAGCGCACACCGGGGATGCCGCAGCGTGGGCTGCTTCTTGCTGCACGCCGCCGCCAGCGACAGCACCGCCAGCATCATCCCGAAACATGTTGCGCGCATCCTCAGGACCTCCACGACCCGCCCGCTGTACCACCTGGCGCGGCGGCACGATACGCCAGACGTCCAGACTTTCCCGCCAGCCCGGTACAAGGTGTAGAAGGAAGCCACCCACCATGCAGATCCGCGTCGGCTACGAGCTTTGCTACACCCTGCCCCAGCCGACCCCGATGGTGCTGATGCTGAACGTGCACTACTCGCGGTCGTCGGATCTGGTGCGTCCCGATCACATGCTGACCAGCCCGGCGGTGCGCATCAGCGCCTACCGCGACGGCTTCGGCAACTGGTGCAGCCGCATGGTGGCGCCCAAGGGGCAGCTGCGCATCTTCTCGGACGCCATCATCAACGACAACGGCGCCGCCGATCCGGTCAACCCGGGCGCGCTGCAGTTCCCGGTCGAGGCGCTGCCCGAGGACACCCTGGTGTTCCTGCTCGGCAGCCGCTACTGCGAGACCGACCGCTTCCTCGACGCGGCCTGGAAGCTGTTCGGCCCGACCCCGACCGGCTGGGAGCGGGTGCAGAAGATCTGCGACTTCGTGCACAAGCACATCACCTTCGGCTACGAGCACGCCAGCTCGACCAAGACCGCGTGGGACGTCTTCGAGAGCAAGCGCGGCGTGTGCCGCGACTTCGCTCACCTGGCCATCGCGCTGTGCCGCGCCATGAACATCCCGGCGCGCTACTGCACCGGCTACCTGGGCGACATCGGCATCCCGGGCCCCTACGGCACCATGGACTTCGCGGGCTGGTTCGAGGCCTACCTGGGCGGCGAGTGGCACATCTTCGACCCGCGCAACAACGAGGCCCGCATCGGTCGCATCCTCATCGCGCGCGGCCGCGACGCCGCCGACGTCGCCATCTCGACCAGCTTCGGCCCCAGCACGCTGGACCGCTTCACCGTGATCTGCGACGAGGTCGTGGGCTGATCTGACTCGACACGCCGACCGGTTGGGCCCAGAGTCGCGGTGGGGGGGGATTCACCATGAGCAAGATGGGTGGGTATTCGTGTGTGCTGCTGGCGGCCGGACTGCTTGCGGGTTGTGGCGGTTCGGGCGGCGATGACGACGACGACGGTGGCAACGTCGTGGTCGACGGCGCGGTGACCGGCGATGGCAGCACGGGCGTCGACGCCACCGTGATGGTGGACGCCGCCACGGGTGGCCCGCTCACGGTGTCCGCCTTCGACACCCTGACCGGTCAGCTCGGCTACCACATCACCTGCGACCCGGCCGGGATCTGCTACGGCCACACCACCACGGTGAACCAGCTGGCGGCCGGCGCGACGGCGCCCACCGTCATCGGAAGCAGCGCCAACGGCCTGGTCTCCAACTCGCCGTCGAGCATCGTGCGCGACAGCGCGGGCAACCTGTACACCAACGCCGGCTGCAGCGGCACGCCCGGCGTCTACAAGCGGCCGGTCGGCACCACGACCTGGGGCACCATCGGCACCGGCCTCACCGGCGCCAACATCACCGCGTGCAACTTCGCCACCCTGGCCATCGACACCGGCGGCAACCTGTACGTCGGCTTCGCCATCAATGCCGGGCTGTCGAAGCTGACCGGCGGCGCCGGCGCCTGGACCGACCTCGGCACCGGCGCCAACCGCGCGGTCCGCGCGACTGCGATTCGCGGCAGTGACGTCTATGTCGGCGACCAGGACGGCGTGAAGGTGCTGACCGGCGGCGCGGGCGCCTGGACCATGCTGGGCACCGGCAACCCGGGCAACGTCCTCAGCATGACCTTCGACGGGGCGGGCAACCTGTACACCGTCAACAACGCCGGCACCACCCTGGCCGGCGTCTACAAGCTGCCCGCCGGGACCACGACCTGGGTCGAGATGACCAACCTGAATCGCGGCGACGTCAACTCGCCGCGGGTCAGCAACATCGCGTTCGACAGCATGAACAACGGCTGGATGATCGCGCGCCCGACGGTGAGCACCGGCAACAACTACTCCCTGATGAAGCTGCCCGCCGGCGCCACCGCGTGGACCGCGGCGCTGGCCCTGACCGTGACCACCGGTGACACCTGCGTCGCCCTGGCCAATGACAACAACGGCCACCTGGTCGGGCAGTGTGCCAACATGATCCTGCGCTCGCGGCCCTGACCCGGGCGCCGCGTCGGCGCTGCCACCGTCTGCCGCCCCGGGGCGGAAACAAGACGCCCAGCCCCGGTGTCCATCGTGCGTGGCCATAGCTGCGCTCGCTCCCCTCACCTGCCTGATCGCCGCGCTCACGCTGGGCGGCTGCCGCAAGGCGACCCGCGACGCCCAGGGCGCGCGCGGTGCGACGCCGGCGGCGCTGCCGGACAGCAGCGGCGGCTGTGCGGTGCGCGAGCCGGTGTGGCCGGCGGGCGGCGAGCTCGCCATGTTCCTCGAGTATCAGCGCCCCGGCGGCGACCGGCTATGGCTCCGCGGCGACGGCACCACACGGCTGTGGGGGCCGGGGGGCCTCGACCAGCGCGGCAGCTTGCCGCGCGCCAGCATCGTCGCGTTGCTGCGACGCTTCGCCGAGGCGCAGGACGCCCGCGCGGCCGCGCCCGCGGAGCTGCCGCGCCCGCCGGCCAACGTGCGACTGCAGTGCGCCGGGACCCAGCAGCTGTTCGCCTCGACCACGAGCGGCCTCGGCCTTGGGCTGGAGGCCGTTGCGCGCGGGCTCGAGGCCCAGGTCCGCCGTCGGCTGCAGGTCGGGGCCAGCCAGCCGCTGCACATCGTGCCGTGGCCGCTCGGCGCAGACCGGCCGCTCGCGCGCGTCGGGATCCTGGGCACCCACGCGGTGCCCCGGTTGCAGCCGCTGCCAGCGACGTTCATCGCGAGTCTTCCGGCGTTCGACCAGCGTAAGGCCACCACGACGCTGATCGAGGATCAGGGCCGCCGCTTCCTGGTCACGCGCGCGAGCTGCCCGGCGGGTGCGCTGCCCCCGCCCGCGCCACCGCCGCCGGCGGGCGCGTGTCAGCCCGGCACGGTGTCGGCGCTGCGCGTGCTCGGCCGCATCGACGACATCTTGCTCGAGGTCTGGCGAGGCTGGCCGCGCGACTCCAGCGTCACGCTGGCCAGCGTGGGCGCCGCGGGCGTCGAGCTCGACGCGCGCGAGTACGCCGCGCACCGGCACTTCTACGACTGGCTCGCGACCACCGCGCAGCCCGTGCGCTTCGTGCAGGGCGACCGCGTCTTCCTGGACGTCACGCTCGCGCGCGGACCGTGACTCGGCTGGGTGGCTAGCGCAGCCCCTCGACCAGGTACAGGTTCGAGAGCATGCGGAAGTAGGTGTAGGCGTGGGCGCGGCCGTCGGGGGTGGCGCGGAAGCGGCTGACCTCGACCAGGCCGGCGGGATCGGGCGGGTCGAGGCTGCGCCACGGGTAGCGCTTGCCGGTGCTGATGCTGACGCGGAAGACCTGCGCCGGGCGCTCGCCGCGGCGCCAGGTCCACACCATGTTGCGATCGTCGGTCCAGCCCGCCAGCACCTCGTCGTCGAGCTCGAGCACGCGCCTGCCGTCCCCGCCCCCGGCGACGAGGGGGAACAGCCACAGCGCGTGGTCGCCCTCCATGGTGGCCAGCTGGGTGCCGTCGGGGGACGCAAAGCCGCTGGAGAAGTCGCCCTCGCGCGTCAGCGGCGTCGGCGCGGCGCTGCCGTCGAGCGGCTGGCGGTAGAAGCGGCGCTTCCGGCCGGCCTCGGCGGCCAGCACCAGCAGCTGCTGCGAGTCGGGGAAGAAGCGCGCCTCGGTGTAGTCGAGGCCGGGCTGCGAGATGGTGCGGCGCTGGCCGGGGCCGGTCGGCCACAGCACCAGCTCGCCGCGGTCGCCGGCGCCCTCGACCAGGCCGACCACCCACTGCCCGTCGGGTGACAGCGCGATGGCGCCGCCGGCGCCGAGATCGACCGGCGGCCCGCCGTCCATCGGGCGCAGTAGCGCGGCATAGGCGGTCGGCGCGGCGGAGGACTGCTCGCTGATGAGGGCCAGCTTGCCGTCGAGCGACAGGTCGGCGATGACCGAGAGGTCGAGCCAGCTGAGGTCGCGCGGCTGGCGGTCGTCGGGCGACTGGGCGATCAGGACCGCGCGCCCGGCGTCGCTGGAGACCAGGGCGCGGCCGTCGGGGGCGACGTCGAGCAGGCGCAGCGCGCCGGCGCCGCGCAGCACCAGGCGCTGCTTGGCCTCGAGCGTGACCGCATACACGGCGAGCGGGGCGCCACCCTGGGCCGCGCTGAACCAGATCTCACCAGCGTCGCGCCAGGCCAGCCCCTGCAGGGTGCCCCAGTCGGACGACAGCACGCGCCGCTTGCCGGCGAGATCGACCACCGCGAGGTTGCCGCGATCGTCGTTCACGAACGGGTGATCCAGGAAGGCCACGCGCAGGCCGTCGGGCGAGATGCGCAGCTGGCTGACCCAGCCGTCGGTCTCATGGAGGATGTTGCCGATGGGATACTCGATGCGGAAGCGACCGTCGACGCGGCGCGCGACCGCCAGGCTGTCGCCGTCGGTGGCCCAGTCGGCGGCCTGCACCTGCTCGAGGATGGAGCGCGGCGCGCCACCGACCAGGGGGGCGCGTGCCAGGGTGCCCTCGCCGGCCCACCAGTAGCGACGCCGGGCCAGCGCGACGGCCAGCTCACCGGTGCGCGAGATGGCGAAGAGATCGCCGGGCGGCAGCTCGAGGGTGCGTGACGACGGGCCGTCGGTGCTGGTGGTGTGCAGGCGCAGCGGGTCGGCGCCCCAGGCGGCGCCGTAGACGACGCTGTGGCCGTCGGGGGCGAAGCGCGCGGCCGAGAGTGAGCCGCTGCGGAAGGTCAGGCGCTTGAAGAGGGGGGCCGTCGAACTCGCGAGCGTGCTCGGACTCGTGCTCGTGTTCGTGCTCGGTCTCGTGCTCGTGCTCGTGCTCGTGCTCGTGCTCGGTCTCGTGCTCGGGTCGCGCGTCAACCACCACGCCGCCGCGCCCGCCAGGACCACCGCGCCCACCACCCCCGCCACCCACCAGCGCCTCGGCCGGGCCTCCTGAGTCACCTGCTTCCCGACCGTCGTCGGCAGCGTCTCCAGCTGGAACGCCAGATCACGCGCCGACTGGTAGCGCTCCCCGGGCTCCTTGGCCAGGCAGCGCGTCAGCAGCGCCTGCAGCCCGGGCGGCGCCAGCGCCGCCACCTCGGCGGGCAGCTCGGCGGGCGCGTCCTTCACGATCGCCATCATGCGATCCAGCCGCGACGCGCCGCCGAACGGCCGCTTGCCCGCCACCATCTCGTACAGCAGCACGCCGAGCGCGAACAGGTCGGCGCGATGATCGACCGCGACGCCGCGCGCCTGCTCGGGCGCCATGTAGTCGGCGGTGCCCAGGATGGCGCCGGCCTCGGTGGCCAAGGACAGCGTGCTGTCCCCTTCGGGGCTGGACGCGCTGCCCTCGTCGCGGGTCAGCTTGGCGATGCCGAAGTCGAGGATCTTGACCTGCTTGTCCTGGGTCAGGAACACGTTCTCGGGCTTGAGATCGCGGTGCACGATCCCCTTCTCGTGCGCGGCCGCCAGCCCGCGCGCCACCGCCACCGCGACCTGTAGCGCCTCGCGCACCGGCAGCGCGCCGCGCCCGAGCCGCGCGCGCAGGGTCTCGCCCTCCAGCAGCTCCGACACCACGTAGGGCGCGCCGTCGTGCTGGCCGACGTCGAACACCGCGACCACGTTGGGGTGGCTGAGCATGCCGGCCGCGCGGGCCTCGCGCTCGAAGCGCAGCGCCAGCTCCGGCGCCGGCACCAGCAGCACCTTGATGGCGACGTCCCGGCGCAGCCGCGGGTCATGCGCGCGATACGCCACGCCCATGCCGCCCGAGCCCAGCTGGCTCGAGATCTGGTAGGGACCGAGGCGCGCGCCGGGAGCCAGGACCATCCCCGGGGATGTTACCCTCGAGCCGTCGCCGCTGGCCGCTACTTGCAGATGACCAGCTGGAACATCGGCTTGCCGCCGCCGCGCACGAAGTTGTACTTGAACTTCTTGGCCGCCGGGCACTTCAGCCTGGTGACGGTCTCCTTCAGCTTCTTCATGCACTCGCCCGGCTTGGCGGTGGTCTCCTGCGCGATCACGCTGCCATCGACGGGGTCGAGCGCCTTGCAGCTGTTCTTGTCCCCGGCCGCGACCGGCGGCGCGTCGGCGGCCGGCGTGGCCGGCGCCGTGGTCGGGCTGCCCGCGGTCTTGCCCGCGCCCGCCGCCGCCGCCGTGGCCGTTGCTTTGGCCTTCAGCTTCTCCGCGCAGCTCACGTTGAGCGCCTGCATCTTGGCGTACTCCGCGGCCGAGCACACGATCGGCTTGGCCGCCGCCGCCTCGTCCGGGCAGGCCTTGGCCTGCGCCTGCAGATACTTCTGCACCCCGGTGCAGCCCTTGGCCTTGGCCTCGTCGATCTTGGCCTGCGCCTCGGCCTTCTTGGCGTCGTCCGCATGCACCACCGACACGCCCACCACCAGCACACCCACCACCAGCACGAACCCCAGCTTCTTCATCATGGCAGCCTCCGTCCCAGCAGGGACGCAGCCACCTTCAGCAACCGCCGTACCAGCGCAAAACCGCCGCAAAACGGGCCATCCGTGGCCCCGGCGTGGTCTCCAGGTCCACACCGCGTGGTCCCCGGGTCCACAGCCGCCTCGGCCCCGCCTCACACCGCCTCAGCGCAGATCGTGCTTCCACAGCAGGCGGTACAGATACTTGCGATCCACGCCCGCCGCCCGGGCCGCCGCGGTCACGTTGTTGGCGTGGCGCGCCAGCAGCGCCGCCAGGTAGCGCCGCTCGAAGTCGCGCGTCCAGCCGTCACGCGCCTCGCGCAGCGGCAGATCCGCCGCGACATCCGGCTCGGCCAGCGCGGCGCTCGCGCCCCCGGCCGCGCCGGCGGCCTCGGTCAGCGGCGCCGGGGCCTGGAAGGCCAGGCAGCGCTCGACATAGTTGCGCAGCTCGCGCACGTTGCCCGGCCAGGCGTGGCGCGCCATGTCGGCCCGGCACTCCGGCGTGCGCAGGAGGGCCGCCTCGGGCCGCTCGGCCGCACCCAGCCCGGTCAGCAGGTGCTCGACCAGCGCGGGCACATCCTCGCGGCGCTCGCGCAGCGCCGGCAGCCGCACCTCCAGCACCGCCAGCCGGTAATACAGGTCGGCCCGGAAGGTCTTGGCGTTGACCTCCTCGCGCAGGTTGCGATGGGTCGCCGCGATGACGCGCACGTCGGTGGGCTGCCACTTGGCGCTGCCGACCCGCTTGAACTCGCGCTTCTCCAGCGCGCGCAGGAGCTTCGGCTGCAGCTCCAGCCCGAGCTCGCCGATCTCGTCGAGGAACACCGTGCCCCCGGCGGCGACCTCGAAGGCGCCCGCGCGCGGCGCCACCGCGCCGGTGAAGGCGCCGCGCTCGTGCCCGAACAGCTCGCTCTCCATCAGCTCGGGCGGCACCGCGCCACAGTCCACCACCACGAAGGGCCCGCCCGAGCGCGCGCCGGCGTCATGGATCGACTCCGCCGCGGCCTCCTTGCCGGTCCCGGTCTCGCCGCCCAGCAGCACGGTGGCCTCGCTGGCCGCCGCGCGCTCCAGCAGCGCGAACGCCGCCCGCATCGCCATCGACCCGCCCACCAACGAGCCAAAGACATCGCGCTCGGCCAGCGGGATCTGGATCTTGTCCGCCCCCAGATCGAACCCGAGCTCGCTCTTGCCCAGGGTCAGCGTCATGCCCGGGCGCACGAAGGCCTCGACCACGCTGACACCATTGACCACGGTGCCATTGCGACTGCCGAGATCGCGCACCATGACGCGGCCGTCGCGCAGGAAGAGCTCGGAGTGAAAGCGCGACACCGTGCGATCGGTCAGCACCACGTCGGCGCTCTCGTGCGTCCCGATCACCAGCCGCGTGGTCCGCGCCGTGACCACCTTGCCGGCATCCGCGCCGCTCGTCACCCGCAGCCTGAACGGCGGCACCAGCGCATGGCGCCCCGCCACGCTGCCGACCTCGGTGGTGACGATGAGGTCGCCCGGCGCCAGCGCCTCCGCCGCCTCGTCGTCACCCGCCACGGTCCCGCTCCTGGGTCACCATCCCGTCCAGCCTACCGCTCACGGCAGCCCATCGGCATGGAACTTCAGCTGGCGCGCATCCATGATGAAGTCCGAGTACCCGATGCGGAAGCGCCAGGGCCGGCAGTCACGGTGCGGCGCGGGCGGCGGCGCACCCGGCGCCGGTCGCAGGTTGATGACACCGGGGTGACCACACGGCCGCAGCGACAGCAGCCCGGCATAGGCCTCCAGGCGCGCCGACAGCTCCGCGATCCGCCCATTCACCGCCGCGCCGGCCAGCCCGATCTCGTCGACATCGCCATAGTCCGCCCCCGCCGGTGGTGCCGGCGCCGCCTGCGCCGTCAGCCCGGGGAACTCCAGCGCGCGGGCATCGATCACGGTGCCGCTGTCGACCCGCACCTCCAGCTCACCCTCGGCGTTGGGCACGCTGTGAAACCCCGGCGCCCCCACAGACTCCACCCGCACCAGCACCCGCGCACACCCCGCCAGCCCGCCGTCGGCGTCCGCGGGCGCCCGGTCAGGGTAGCCGTCCTCGTCGATGGGCAGCGCCCGCACCAGCCCGCGCTGCTCCGCAGTGAAGCCCAGGAACACCAGATCATTGAAGTGCCCCGGGCACGGCACCGCCACCAGCTCGGCCGGGCGCACCACGACCCGGCGCAGCTCGAGCACCGCCACCTTGCCCTGCGCCGCCTTGCCCGCCGCCGCCACCTCGGCGAACGACGCGTACGCCGGCGCCGCGCTCCCCCCGGTGTCAGGGGCGAACGCGGCGGGCGCGGGGCCTCCCCGCGGCGCCTTCCGGCACCCCAGCACCAGGACCGCGAACCACAGGCAGCGCCGCATCGCCGAGACCCTACCCGATCTTCGCGCTCGGCGCGCCAGGCGTCGGGCGGAACTACGGCCCTCGCGAAGGCGCGTGTTAGGCTGGCGCACCGCCATGGCGCTCTACGGCACGCCGAAGTACATCGCGCACTCGGATCGGCCGCGCGATCTCAAGCTCAAGATCCTCTTCCTCCTGTTCCGCTTCACCCTGTATGCGGTGCTGGGGATCGCGCTCGAGGTCGGGCTGTATCCGACCGCGCGTGCGGGGCGCGAGATTCCCATCATCAAGTATCTGTTCCAGTTCGACTGGCAGGTCGATCCCCGCCTCGGCCTGAGCGGGCCCTGGTACACGCCGCTGAAGGTGCTGTTCGGGCAGTCGTCGCTGTGGATGATCCCGGTCTATGCCCTGCCGGCGCTGACCATCGAGCAGGTCTATCGCCTCGGCGTGTTCAAGTGGCCGTGGTGGCTGCGCGCGCCGCTGTATGGCCTGCTCATCATGTTCTTCGAGTGCACCACCGGACTCGCGCTGAAGCAGATCACTGGCTATGCCATCTGGGAGTATCTCGACGCTGGCAATGTGCTCAACATGACGTCGTTCTACATCTTCCCGCTGTGGATGGGCGCCGGCATGCTGATCGAGCGGATCTACCGCGAGCTGATGGACCCCGGGCTGCGCGACGCCCTGCAGAACGAGCTCGAGAATCCGCCCAAGGCGCCGCTGTAGCGCGGCGCCACGCCGCGACGCAAAGACGCCCCGGCTCAGCCGCGAAAGCCGGGCGCCAGCATCGCGGTCATGCGCGCCGGGTTGGCGATGTCCTGCGCGCGCATCCACTGATCGGCCGCCGCGACCAGGGCGCGCCCCTCGTCACCACCGAGCAGCTGGCCGCGCCGCCGCCGCGCCGCCGCGGCATACAGCGCCATCTCGGCGGCCTCCAGGCCGCGCTCGGCCTCGGCCAGGAGCTTGGCCGCCTGCTCGACCTTGCCGCCCTGCGCCGCGATCCCCGCGCGCAAGAGGCCCGCCAGCGGGCGCGCCCAGTCCATGTGCTGGCCCTCGATCTTGCGCGCCGCCCGGGCCGCCTCGCCGAGCAGCGCGCGCGGCGAGCTGTCCGACAGCGCGGCCGCCAGCGCCGCCGCGCCCTGGATGTGCACCACCTCGAGGCGCTGGTGCTGGTTGTGCAGCAGCCCGGCGGCCTCGGCGCGCCGCCACAGCTCCTGGCTGGCCACGCGGGCCCCGGGGCCGTCCTCGACATACAGGCGCACCCGGGTCTGCAGGAACGGCCCCGCGCAGTCGTGCACATAGCCGCCGTTGGGCCAGCGATCGATGGCCGCGGTCAGCGTGTCATCGACCTCCAGTGGCCGGTCCTGCGCCAGCCCGACCACGCACAGCCCCTGCACGCGCACGGTGTCGGACTGGAACAGGTCGCCGCGCTCGTCGGCCTCGGCGACCACGCGCGAGCTGCGCACGCCGAGCTCGCGGATCTCCCCGAGGTAGAAGCGATCGATGGCCACGAACAGCTCGCACATGGCGCGCTCCCACGGTGACCCCGGGCAGCCGTCGCGGAAGATCCCGTCGGCGCGATCCATGAGCTGCATGGAGTCGCGGAACTTGCCGATGTGGTACGCGGCCACGCCCGCCGCCGCGACCGCCATCGCCAGCGCGTGCGGGTGGCCCAGGCGGTTGGCCATCTCCTGGGCCTGGTCGATGACCGCGCGGGCATACTTGCGCCGCCCCGGCGCCAGCACGAACAGGAAGCCGCCCTCCAGCGCCAGCGCGCGCGAGATCCGGTACGGCTCGCCGGCCTCCAGCGCCAGGCGGAGGTGCAGCCCCTGCAGCGCCGCGCCCAGCACGGTGTCGACCACCGCGAAGCCGCCGGCGGCGCCCCAGCAGGCGTCGATCTTGGTCAGCAGCTCGGGTGACAGCTGGCTCTCGTCGCGCTCGCGGAAGCCGAGGCCACGCAGGCGCAGGCGCACCCGCGTCATCACGAAGCTGAGCAGCGCGCTGCGCGGCGTCGACGGATAGTCGATGCCGACCTGATCGAGCACGTCGCGCAGCGTGGCCACGCCGTCCTTGACGTGGCCGGCCTTGAGCAGCTGCTCGGCCGCCTTGCGGCGCAGATCCAGCATCTCGGCCGCCGAGGCGCCCGTGGTCGCGGCCAGGAAGGCGTCGGCGGCGTCGCGGCCGCGACCGGCGTTGACCAGGGCGTCGCCCAGCCGCACCGTCAGGCTGCGCCGCTCGGGGTGGCCCTCGGCCATCAGCCCCAGCGCGGTGCGATACAGGCGCGCGGAGCGATCGAAGGCCAGCGCGACGTCGGCGGCCTGGGCCGCGCGCAGGAACCAGGTGGTGGCGCGCTCGGGCTCGCCGGCGCCCAGCCAGTGCGCGGCCAGCATCTCGGGATCCGGCGGCACGTCGCCGCCCTCCAGCGCCACCGCCAGCTCGTTCTGGTGGCTCTTGCGCGTGGCGTCGCCGAGCTGCGTGGTGACGGCCTCGCGGATGCGGTCGTGGTAGGGCTCGATGGTGTCGACGCCGCGCACGCCGCTGGTGCGGATCAGGCGCTCGGCGCGCAGCATGGCCAGCGCCCCCGCGAACGCGGTCGGGCTGAGCGCCGCCGCGCGCGCCGCGATGGTCTGGCGCAAGGGGCCGCCCGCCATGGCCGCGATCTCGACCAGCACGCGCGCCTCCGAGGGCAGCGCGGCCACGCGCGCGCGCAGCGCCTCGTCGAGGCGCAGGCCGGCGCCCTGCACGCCACCGGCGCGGGCGAAGCGCACCAGCTCGTCGATGAACAGCGGGTGGCCGGCGGCCTCGCGCGCGATGTCGGCCGCGCTGGTGTCGGCACTGTGCGGCGTGCGCGCCAGCAGCCGCTCCGCCAGCTGGCGCGCCTCCTCGGCCTGCAGGGGCGCCAGCTGGACCCGGCGCACGCGCCCTGGATCGATCGACGCGGCCTGATCGGCGCCCTCGGTGCGCGCGGTCGCCAGCAGCAGCAGCGCCGGCGCGTCGGGCTGGCGCAGCACCTCGGTGAGCAAGGTCCGGCTGTCCTGGTCGGCCCACTGCAGGTCGGCGATCGCGATGACCAGCGGGCAGCGATCGGCCAGTCGCCCCAGCATCTCGCGCACCGCCGCGAACAGGCGCGAGCGCAGCTCGGGCGGATCGGGCCGCGCCTGCGGCTGCTCGGCCACCGTGAAGGCCTTGAGGCGGCGCAGCACCGGGAAGACCTGCGCCATCAGGCTGGCCTGGCGCGGCAGCAGCGCGCCCGCCGCCTCGCCGTCCAGGCGCAGCATGTAGCGGCTCAGCGCGTCGACCACGCCGTCGAAGGCCTTGTAGGGCACCGACTCGCGCTCGTAGCAGCGCCCCGCCAGCACCACCACGCGCGGCTCGGCGCTCTGCAGCTCGTCGAGGAACTGGCGCGCCAGCGCGCTCTTGCCGACGCCGGAGTCGCCCTCGATCAGCACCGCCACCGGGTCGCCGGTGCGGGTGGCCTCGAAGGCCGCCGCCAGGGTGGCGAGCTCGTCGCGCCGGCCCACGAAGGGCGGCACGTGCGAGCTGGACGCCGAGGCCAGCGCGGGCTCGCCGGTCTCGCTGGCGCCCAGGCGCGCCAGCACCTCGCGCCCGGTCGGCCGCGCGCGCGGATCCAGCGCCAGCAGCGCGCCGCACAGGTTGTCGAGATCACGCGGCACCGACGGCGTGCTGGCGCGCGGCCGCGGCGGCAGGAACTTCTGCTTGTCGGTGATGACCTGCAGCCGTGACCCCACGTAGGGCAGCCGGCCGACCAGCGCCTCGTACAGCAGCACGCCCACCGAGTACCAGTCGGCCTCGGGCCCGACCCGCGCCGAGGCCGCCTGCTCGGGCGCCATGTACGACGCCGTGCCCACGATGTGACCCTCGGTCGAGCGGTCGTCCATCTTGAGGTCGGAGACCAGCCCGAAATCGAGGATGACGACCTGGCCCTCCGGGGTGACCCGGATGTTGGCCGGCTTGATGTCGCGATGCACCTTGCCGGCCGCGTGCAGCACGCACAGGCCGCGCGCCAGCTGCACCAGCGCCGAGCGCAGCCGGGTCTCGTCGAACAGGTGCGGCGGCGCGTCGCCCGCCCACGGCTTGCGCAGCGGCGAGGCCTGCATGGTGACCTCGGTGGCCGAGACCTCGTCGGATGGCGCCGAGTCGCGCAGGGTGTCGTGCGCGGCGCCCTCGACGTCGCAGACGTGGCGCATGAAGTCGACGCCGGGGACGAACTCCATGGTGAAGAACCAGTCGCCGTCGGTCTCGACCAGCTCGCCCAGGGACACCAGGTTGGGGTGGTTGAGGTCGGCCAGGGCGCGGAACTCGGTCTTGAAGCGCATCAGCGCCTGGCCATCGAGGTGGGTCAGCGTCTTCAGCGCGACGCGCCGCCCGGTCTCGGCGTCACGCGCCTCGTAGACCACGCCCATGCCGCCCGCCCCGATCTTGCCGAGGACCTGGAAGCGTTCCGTGCCACGAAAGTCTGCGCCGCTGCGACCCACGAGAGCCCCGGCCCGCAGTGTAGCCCAGCCCGCGCTAGAACCCGATCTTCTGCGGAGCCAGCGGCGCGGGGACGACCACCGGCACCGGGCCCGGCAGCACCATCCACACCAGCACGGTCAGCTGGCGCGCGACGTCATCGACTTGGACCTCGACGAAGGTGGGCCGCAAGGGCTGGTGCTCGCGCTGCATGTCGGGTCCCGCCGGGCAGCCAAAGCCGCTGTTGGCATACACCGAGTCGCGCCCCAGCAGCGGCCGGTACGGCGCGTCCTCGTCGACATGGGTGTGGCCCATGACCACGACGCGGTGCCGCTTGCCGAGCTCGTGCGCGAAGTGATCGATCGAGTTGCGCAGATCGGTGCCCACCAGGGCATGGAACGCCGGCTCGTCGCCGTAGGCCGCGCCGGGGAACAGCTTGGCGTTCTTGTAGCGGTCGTACAGGTTGTCGTACAGCGGGCCGCGCGCCTGGCCCACCGTCATGGTGCTGCCGTCGGGCATCACCACCGGCAGCGCGTCGGTCTGCCCGGTGGCGTCGAGCAGCGTGCCCAGCGCCAGCTCGGCCAGCCCCAGCTTGCGCTCGATGACGCTGCTGACCAGGGTGACCAGGGCGTCCTTCTCGACCGGCCACCCGGTCGGCTCGGCGGCGCCCGCGATGTCGGCCACGGTCTGTCCCGGCTGCAGGTGCTGCTCGGACCACAGCGCCGCCACCCGCGTGATGAAGTAGCCCACCGGCAGCCCGCTCGCGGGCATCGCCCCCCAGTCGCCCGCGTTCAAGATCGAGAACTGCTGCCCGTGCGCGCACGCGACCTGGCCCTGCCCCGCCGCAGGCAGGTAAGGAAAGTCGGTCACCACCCGCATCGACCGCCCCGCGGCGTCGCTGATGGCCGCGATGTCCGCCGCGCTGGCCAGCATGTCGTGGTTGCCGTTCAGGTAGGTGACGCGCCCATCCAGCGCCGTCAGCACCCGCGCCAGCGCGCCGCCCGGCCCCAGCACGCGCGGGTTCTGCGCCACGATGTCCGCGATCGACGGCGGCCGGACGTCGGGCGGGTAGGTCCACTGATCGAAGCAGTCGCCCAGCACGACCAGCTCGGCGATCCCGGCCGCCTGCGCGCACACCCAGTCCAGCGCCGCCAGCAGCAGCGGCTCGTGCAGCGCCGGCTGATACCAGTTGGTGCGCGCCCCGGTGCCGATGTGGAGGTCACTCAGGAAGATGAGCCGCTGCGTCGCCATGGCCGCAGCGTCGCAGCACTGGCGCGGCGGCGCCAGACCCAAAACTGCCGCAGCGGGTGCACCAGTCAGTCGATGGTCTTCAGGAACGCCACCAGGTCGTCGAGCTGGCTGCAGGTCAGCTGCGAGATCCCGCCGTTGGTGTCGACCTGGCCGCCCGCCTCGTTGAAGGCGCGCTCGCCGGGCTGCAGGCAGACGTGCCCCGGGGTCAGCAGCGTCTCGCGGATGGTGCGCGCGCGACCGTCGTGGAACAGGGCGCCCTTGCGGTCCCACAGGCCGCGCAGGGTGTTGGCGTTGAAGAAGCCGTCGCGCGCGTTCTCGATGAACTTGGTCGAGATGTCGGGGTCGAGATCACGCCGGGGCAGATCGAAGCGCCCCAGCGAGGTCACGCCGCGAAAGTTCTCCTTGCTGGCGAAGGTCGGCTCCGGGTGGCAGGCCGCGCAGCCGACGTCGGCGCGGAAGAACAGCGCCTTGCCACGTTCGACCTCGGGCGTGGTCTTGTCGAACGGCGACGGCAACAGGCGCGGCTCCGAGACCAGGAAGTCGCCGATGTGCTCGGCCATCTGGTTGAAGTCGATCTCGCGACCCAGGAGCTCGCGCGAGACCTTGCGGTAGAACTCATTGCGACGCTGCACCTGCAGCGTGTACGAGTTGTCGTGGAAGTCGGCGCGCAGCGAGATGCCCTCCATCTCGAGGTTGAAGTTGTACTCGTCGAAGACGCCCTCGATGAGCAGCGGCTTGGTCTCGAACAGGTCGCGCATCATCATCGCCGAGCGCCGCCCATAGGCGCGCGCCACGTCGACGTTCCAGCCCTTGCCGTCGTTCTCGACGTTGGGGTGGCAGTGCGTGCACGACATGTCGCCGTCGGATGCGAAGCGCGAGGTGTGGAACATGAACTCGCCGGTCTCGGCGCTGGTGGCCGGGAAGCGCGGTGTGGCGTTGCCGACCACGACGTCCTTGCGCGTGCGGGTAGCGAGGTCGATGAACGAGACGTCCTCGCTCAGCTTGTTGGCGGTCAGCGCCAGCTTGCCGTCGGGGGTCACCGCCAGGCCGCGCGGGAAGAAGCCGGTGTCGGCGACCTTCTCCATCGTCATCAGCGGCGGCGAGCTGCCGTCGAGGTCGAGCCGCACCAGCTCGAAGCTGGTGCTCATGATGACGTAGGCCTGGGTGGCCGACTGGACGACGATGCGCTGCGGGTTCGAGCCCACCACCTTGAGGAGCTCCAGCGGGAAGTCGCCCTCGCGGTCGGCCTCCGAGGCGTAGGCGCTGTCCGAGGTGTAGCGGATGGCGACGGTGTCGGTGGCGGGATCGATGAAGGCGATCTCGTTCTGCAGATCGGCGAAGCCGCGGGTGCAGGTGCGGTCGGTGATCTTCTCGAAGATGCCGTCGCCCTGGGCGCCGGGGTAGTCGCCGTCGGTCTCGCAGGGCAGCCCGTTGGTGCCGTTCAGGGTCAGCGCCACCACCCACTTGCCCATCGGCTCGACGTCGAATACCGGGGCGTTGAGGAAGATGAAGGTCTGCTCGGTCAGGGTGGCGACGTCATAGCTGTGCACGCCCATGCCGCCGGCGTCGGTGGCGTATAGTTTCGACCCGTCGGGGCTGAGGCCGATGCCGTCGGGGTTGCTGCCGCAGGGCGCGCTGCGCACGCGGGTCGCCGTCAGCCCGCCGGCGCCGGCGCCGAGCTGAAACTCGACCACGGCGTCCTCGGCGCGCGAGGTCAGCCACATGCGGCCGCCGTCAGCGCTGAACACCGCGTCCTGCGCGTAGAAGCCGACCTCCAGCTTGCCGACCACGGTGCGCCGGGCCACGTCGATGACCGCCGCGAAGGGCGAGAACTCCGACAGCACGACGGCGAAGTCGCCCTGCGGGCGCAGCACCACCGCCACCGGGCGCGCCCCGACCTGGAGCTGGCCCAGGGTGGTCCGGCTATCCACGTCGAGCACCACGATCTGATCCTGCGGCTCGGTCTCGTTGCCGCGCAGGGCCACGAAGGCGGTGTGGCCGTCCTTGCTCAGGGTGACCGCGAAGGGGTGGCCGCGCAGCGGCTGCCGGGCCAGCGCCTTGTTGGGGTTCGGCACCGGGGCCAGGTTGTGCCACTCACCGCCCACCGGCGCGGGCTTGTCCTGGGGCACCTCGACACAGCCGCCGAGGCCGAGCGCGATCGTCACGAGCCAGCGCCAACGCTTCATGGTGGGATTGCTCCTCAATAGACCGGCAGCGCCGGCTTGTCCTTGGTCCCGATGCCGAGGTAGCTGGCGCCGAGATCCATCCAGCGCATCAGGGTCTTGAGCTCGGCCAGCGACAGCCGGCCTGGCGCGCCGCAGCCCTCGGAGTCGAAGCCGCGCGGCGCGCCCTGCTCCCTGCCGGTCAGCACCTCGCTGAGGTAGCTGGTGCGCGCGCTGGCGCTCATGGCGTCGACATAGGCGAAGCCGTTGCCTGACGCGGTGCCGGGGGCGGTCAGCGCCTCGTAGGCGCCCGAGAAGCCGGCGGCGCCGGCGCGCTTGCCGAGATCGGGCGCGCGCCCGCCAGCGACGTGGCAGCCGGAGGTGGCGCACTTGGCGCCGAGGATGGGCTGTACGTCGCGCTCGAAGTCGACCTCCAGGCGGTCGGCCGGCTCGATGCCGACCTTGACCGGAGGCAGATCAGTGCGCGTCGTGGGGTCATAGTTGGCGGCCACGCGCGAGGCCTGGGTCAGCACGTCGGGGGTGCTGACGGTGTCGCCCGGGATGCCGCTCTTCGAGCCATGGCAGGCGCTGCAGCGGTTGTTCCAGACCTCGCGCCGGGTGACCTGCTTGAGGATCTCGCCGGGCAGCACGAAGAACCACTGGTCGAAGGTGAAGGTCGACATCCCAGTGTCGTCGATGCCCTGGTAGTAGAACGGCACCACCGCGGGCAGGCCGACATAGACCGAGCGATCGCTGGTGGCGGGCAGCTCGGCGATGATGCGGCGCATGCCATGCTTGCCGCGACCGATGCGGTTCCTGCTGGTGTCGGGCCAGCCCGGATAGTCGGCCGGGGCCAGCGGCAGCTCCTCGACATAGCGCACGCCACGGATGCCCGCCGCGGCGGTGTCGAAGTCCTTGTCACCCGAGGGGCTGTCCTCGGCCGCCACGCGCAGCGCCACCGCCAGGTCGAAGTTCAGCACCTCGCCCCAGTCCTTGCCGTTCTCGAGGTGCTCCTTGGGGTCTCCGATCTCCTCGCGGCGACGCTTCAGCACCGGCGCTGGATCGGTCTCGACCTTGCCAGGGACGTCGACCAGCAGCTCCTTGCGCCCGATGCGCACGGTGTTGGGCGCCAGCTCCTGCAGCGTGACCCGGTACAGCGCAGTGTCGGGGCGGGCCAGGCGATCGGACAGGTCGAGGCGCGCCGGGGCGTGGCTGACCACCACTGTGCCATCGGGCATCGCCACCGGATCGCGGAAGTAGCCGCTCGGCGACACGCCCTGGTGCGCGACCTCGCGGCCGGCCTCCATCACGCGCTGCGAGCTCTCCACGTAGGACAGCACCGCGGTGGTGAGGCCGTCCTTGATGACCGGGCCGAGGTTGCGATCGATGATGCCCAGTGCGCCGCCCTCCCAGACGTTGCGCTCGTCCATCATCACGATGATCTCGCGGTGATCGGGCAGCTGGCTGAGCTGGGTGTACATCTGGACCTGCGGGTTCTGGGTGCCGTAGTGCGGGTGGTAATCGGCGCGGAAGTCGGGCGGCACCCGCATCAGCGGCGCCTGGCGCTTGGCGCCCACGTTGCGGAACGCGGTGAAGGTGAGATCGAGGGTGCGCTGCTCGGGCCGCGCCTTGCCGGGCACGTTGAAGAAGCGGAACGCCGGCGCCAGCTCGGCGTCGCGCGAGAAGGTGGCCTGGAGCAGGTGGCCGCCGCCGGCCACGGGGTCGGCGCGCCAGATATTGGACACCGGCACCCCCAGGGCGCTGAGCTGCCCGGCGCGCGTCGACACGAAGTACAGCCGATCGTCGGGGCCCCACACCGGCTCCACGCTGGAGACCTTGACCCCGCTCGGCAGCGTGCCCGTGTCCTTGGTCACCTGGATGAGGCCGCTGCCGTCGAGGTTCATCACATACAGGTTGAGGCAGTCGGTGGCGTCCTTGCGCATGGCGAAGGCCACGCGCTGGCCGTCGTACGACACCGCGGCATCGCGGATGTCGGCGGGGCCGCTGTGGTGCGCCGCGGTCAGGTTGGTCAAGCTGCCGGCGGGGGTCGGCGGCGACAGCAGATAGACATCGCCGCCGGGCTGCCAGGCCGCGATGTCGGTGATGGCGCGCGGCGTCGCGTCGGTGGCCACGAAGACCACGCCGGTGGCGGTGCCGGTGTCGGCCTCGCCCAGCACCTCGCGCGCCTCGTGCACGAAGTCGACCAGGACCTTCAGGTCGGGATCGGGGGGGTTGGCGCCGGGGTTGAAGAAGTTGTTGCCGCCGCGGTGGAAGATCCCGCCCTGCGCCTGCGGGATGTTCTTGCGGATGAGGCGCGACAGCAGGGCGTCGGGGCCCTCGAGGTTCAGGAACAGCACCACCTTCTTGTAGTTCTGGAGCACGGCGTGGCTGTCGAACTCGCCGACCACGCCGGGGTCGAAGGCCAGGAAGTTCGACGACCCGGCGCCGTGACAGTTGCCGCGCATGCAGCCCTTCTTGAGCATCACCGGCTGGATGACCTCGGCGTAGCGCCGGGCCAGCGCGGGCAGCTCGGCGTCGACAGCCGGCTTGGCCATCTCGGCCCATGCCATCAGCACGTCGAGACCGGCGTCGCGCATGCTGCGATACTGGCTGCCGCCGCGGTGCGCCAGGCCGCCCAGCGACTCGTCGAGCGGCTTGCGGATGAACTCGGCGAAGCGCGCCCCGGCGCCCGACAGCTTCTCCTCGGCGCGCTTGCGTGCGGCCGCGATCCGGCTGGCCCCACGCAGCTTGCCCTCGGCGTCGACCGGGAAGGCGAAGTAGGCCTTGTTCAGGGTCTCGAACTGGGTGTCGTTGGCGGCGTGGCAGGCCGAGGTGCCGCAGTCGCGCTGCAGCACCGGCACGACCTCGCTCTCGAACATGCGGCCGGCCTCGGGGCCGCCCGCGGGGGCGCCGGCGCCAGTGCAGCCGGCGGCCAGCATGAGGATCACGGTCGCGAGGCGTCGCATCACCAGCCTCCGTTATTGCCCTGGTTCTCGGGGCAGTCGTAGTGGATGGCGGCGTAGGGCCCGTCACCCGGCAGCAAGCAGTTGATCCAGCTCATCAGGGCGTACATCTCGTCGGGCGTGAGCGGGCGGTTGCGCTCGTTGGCGGTGTCGGCGTTCAGCGTCAGCGGCATGCGCTGGCGCGCGGTGTCTTGCCCGAGCAGGCGGCGCACCAGGTAGCTG